>CAYZGG010000202.1:0-2579 GCA_964477955.1 uncultured Opitutaceae bacterium | reverse complement strand
CGGTTCTCACCGTGAAAGGGTGGTGTCCTAACCGGGCTAGACGATGGGGACCCAGTCGCAGAACGGGGGACCCTACGTTCCCGCCCGGGTCATGCAAGGATTTTCTGCCTCCGATCGCCCCCACCCCCTCGGTCTGTAAATCGCGAGCCTCCCGGCAGAAATGCAATTGAAACGCGGAGGATGCGGAGAGCGCGGAGTGGAATTGTTGGAATTCTCGCGCGCACCCGATTTGCTGGCCGGGTGATTGTGTTGGCTTCGTCGGGTACCTTTCGGCTGTTTTTGCGCCTCCTGTGCCTTCTGTGGCCATTCTTTTTTGGGAAAAATTATGCACTGCAAGCAGGCAAGGATGCCTGGGCTACTCCGGAGGGCTGCTGGGGGCAACGGCCCCTACCGGTCAGCCCGGCCGGAACATTGCGGGTTAAAACGACAGGGCAACCAAGCCGTCATTGCACTATTTGCCGGCAGAAGTGATGAGCTGGTCCACGCGCTCGATCAACTCCAGACAGCAGCGGCTGTTGTGATACGGGCATTTCCAGATGTTTTGTTTCGCGGTCGGAATGATCGCGCCGTTGCGGGCGGTGGAGTTGAGGATCGGAGTACCGTCGCGCCGGAGGAGGTTGTGCCAGTCGCCCTGCTCCCGATCGACGAATTTGGCCTGGATGAACTCCCAACTGCGCCGGGCGCGGGCAAATTCCACGGGGTCGCCGGAAATCTGGTAGGCGCTGAGGAACCCCACCGCGGCCTCGGCCTGCGCCCACCATTCCTTGGTCGTGTTCGTCGGACCGCGCGGATTGCCCTCGTTGAACACGCCGCCGTCGCGGTCAATCCCCTCCGCCTCGGTAACCTGTGCCATCGCGACCGCCTCCTGTTTCGCCCGCTCGACGAGCGCCGGGTCACCGAGAACCTCCGCCGCCTCGACCAACAGCCAGCTGAGCTCGATGTCGTGGCCATAGGAAATCTCGTCGCCGATCAGCGTCCAGTCGTTCTGCATGAACAGCACAAGATGGTGGGTGCGCGGATTGAGGATGCGCGTCAACATCAGCTCGACGAGCTCCTGCTGGCGCCGGTGCAGTCCGGGGTCGGGCCAGACGCGCAGCAGGTTGGTGAAGCCCTCGAGAATGTGGATGTGGGAGTTCTGTGACTTCGGCGCCTCGCCGAGGACGTTGTCCTTTGACCTCTGTTCCCGCTGCCAGTCGCGGTTGAGCGAGTCGTAATAACCGCCGTTCGTCGGGTCGCTCGCGTTCTTTTCGATCAACCGGTAAAGGGCGATGGCCTGGTCAAGAGGGCCCGCGCGATCATCGGCCGGATGCGCTCCGGAGGCGCGGTAATATTCGGTCAGGCCGTAGATGCCAAACACCTGGAGGTAAATCTGCTTGTGCGCGTCCAGCGGCCGGCCGTCGGACCCGATCGTCCAGAACAGCCCGCCCGCCTCCCGATCGATGAAATGGTCGACAAGATCCCGGTAGGCAAAGCGGGCCATCTCGAGATAGGCGGGATCGTGGTATTTCCGGTAGGCGGCGGAAAACGCCCAGAGAATTCGGCAGGTCAGCAGGGCTCCACGCGGCAGATCGTCGCGCACCGTCATATCCTCTCCGATGAACGCGTGAAATCCCCCGCGTTCGCGATCGCGCGCGTTCTTCAGCCAGAACGGGAGGATGTTGCCGCGCAGTTCGCGGTCGGCGTCGGCCGCGAGCGCGCGGAGGTCGGCGGGCGCAACGGACGCGGGCGCAACTGAATCCGGTGCGGCGGCATGGGCGGGTGTGGCCACAGTGGCCGGCGCGGCGGTTGTGGAGGGAGCCGCGGCTCCCACGGCTCCCGCCAGGAGCGGGACGAGCAAGAACGCCGCGGCGCGGAACTTCACGGGCGGGCGCGGTTCAGCGCGCGGCGAGGACGGTTTCGATGCGGGCCTGTTCGTCGGCGGAGAGCGGGGCGAGCTTGAGGCCGGCATGGATGTCGTCGATCTGCGCCACCTTGCTGGCGCCGATGAGGACAGTGGTGATTTCCGGGCGGCGCAGGAGCCAGAGCGTGGCGAGCTGGGCGAGCGTGGCGCCCCGGTTTTGGGCGACCTCGTTCAGCGCGCGGACCTTGGCCAGCACCTCAAGCGTGATCCCCGCGGCCTTGAGAAATCCCGTCGGGCGGCCGGCGCGCGAATCGGCGGGGATGCCCTGCAGATAGCGGTTGGTCAGCAGGCCCTGCGCGAGCGGCGAGAACGGGATGCAGCCCGCGCCGATCTCGGTGAGCGCCGGGAGCAGCTCAGGCTCCACCCAGCGTTCGAACATGTTGTACTTCGGCTGGTGGATGAGCAGCGGCACGCCGAGGCTTTTCAGCGCGGCAGCCGCGGCGCGGGTCTGGGTGGCGTTGTAATTGGAGATGCCGGCGTAGAGGGCGCGGCCGGATTTCACGGCGTCGGCGAGCGCGCCCATGGTTTCTTCAATCGGGGTCTCCGGATCGGGGCGGTGCGAGTAAAAGATGTCGACGTAGTCCAGGCCCATGCGCTTCAGGCTCTGATCGAGCGAGGCGAGCAGGTATTTGCGCGAGCCCCAGTCGCCGTACGGGCCGTCCCACATGCCGTAGCCGGC
>CAYZGG010000201.1:0-2600 GCA_964477955.1 uncultured Opitutaceae bacterium | reverse complement strand
CCGGCCGGCTCGACAAGGACAGCGAGGGCCTCGTCATCCTCACGACCGACGGCGAGCTGGCCAACAAGCTCATGCACCCGTCCAACGACGTCGTGAAACGCTACCACGTGACCCTCGAGGAGCCGTTTCCCGCCGGACGCCTCGGCCAGCTGCTCAAGGGCATCGTCATCGAGGGCGAGCACCTCAAGGTCGAACGCGCCGCCCTCGTCAACCCGCGCGCCGACAAGACCGCCGCGAACCTCGACGTCCATATGCACCACGGGAAGAAGCGCGAGATCCGCCAGCTGTTCCTCGCCCTCGGCTACCCGGTCAAACGCCTCCGCCGCTATCAGATCGGCGCCTTCCCCCTGCGCGGAATTCCTTTGCGCGGCGTGAAACAACTTTCTACCAAGGAAATCGCCTCCCTGTTCCTCTCGCCGCGCCCCCACTGGCGCACCCCGGTTTCCACCACTTCCGATGAAAACTAAAATCCTGCTCCTTGCCGCCGCGCTCACCGCCACGCGGGTCCTCGCCGACGTCCTCGCGGCCGACACGGCCGTGTTCATGCAGCCCGACCCGAAGTCGCCCGTGCTCGTCCGGCTCAAAAGCGGCAACACCATCGTCTACACCGGCGACGCCCCGGCCGGCTGGCGGCGGGTGGAGACCACCGGCACCTTCGAAGGCTATGCCCGCAACCGCGACATCACCAAGGCCCTCGAAGTCCACCCCGGCGCCAGCATCTACACCGCCCCCGACAAGACCTCCACCGTGCTCACGATCGCGCAGAAGGACGACAAGACGGAGGTCACCGGCCTCCACGGCGAATTCTGCCAGATCAAGGTCACGAAGACGCTCCAGGGCTTTGTCGCCACCGGCGCCATCGCCAACACCCCCGCGGACAACAAGCCGACCCTGCAGGCCGTGTCCACGCCGGTGCCGCCCGTCGATCCCAACACCCCGGGACGGCAGGTTCCGATCGCGCCCAACAGCGCCGAACTGCCCCGACTGTTCTCCGGCACCTTCACCTCCGCGCGGCGCCCCATCGTCAACCCCAACCCGCTTTACGATTACCAGCTCAACGACTCCGACGGCCACCGTTTCGCCTATGTGGACACCCGGAGCCTGCTCCTCGACGAGAAGATCCAGAATTACGCGGGCCTCGTCGTCGTCATCAACGGCACGATCCGCAATACCGTCGACGGCAAGGACCTCGTGATCGAAGCCCAGTCGATCCAGCGCAAGTAAGCCAAAATTGTTTAACGCGGAGGACGCGGAGACTCTCAGTCGGCTCCGCGCAGTTGAAAATGTAGGGCGGGGTCGCTGACCCCGCCTCGACCTAGGCAATATTCTCGCAGCAAGGCGGGGTCAGCGACCCCGCCCTACAACGGACGATGGCAGCAACCCGGAGCGAAATGACGATTCAACCGCATGAATACCGCTCGAGCCAGAAGCCCAGGGTGGAGCCCGATCTCCGGGCGGGCTTGACCGGCACGGAGTTCAGGTTCCACCAAACTGCCTTTACCTTTCTCCTCGACTACCTGACTCAATCTTCCGTTTTGAGCCTTTTGCGCCTTCTGTGGCCATTCCCGCTGGAATTCAGCCCGGCATTTCCTTCGCGCTCTCCGCGCCCTCCGCGTTTAAATCGGGTCCCGGCTGCCCGCCAGTTAGGTAGGGACGGACCGCCGGGCCGTCCGCGAACGTCGCCCAGCGGCCCGCTCCGGCCGCACCCCCGAAAGTTTTCTCGAAAAATCGATTTCAAGCCCGCAGCATCGCCCCTCCATGGAACTCATTGACGGAAACAAGATCGCCGCCGCCATCGTCGCGGAACTGAAAACCGAGGTCGCCGCCCTGCCCGGCCGCCGACCGTGCATCGCGCTCGTCCGCGTCGGCGAGGACCCCGCCTCCGTCTCGTACGTGAAGAAAAAACAGACCATGGCCGCCGAGATCGGCATCGAAAGCCGCCTGATCCTGCCTCCGATCACTATCTCGCAGACCGAGCTATTCGCCCTGGTCGACAGCCTTAACAACGATCCGGGCGTCGACGGCATCCTCGTGCAGTCGCCCCTGCCGAAGGGCATCGAGGAGGTCGCCGTCTTCCGCCGCATCGCCGCGCACAAAGACGTTGACGGCTTCCACACGATGAATCTCGGCAAGCTCGCGCAGGAAGACGAAACCGGTTTCGTCGCCTGCACGCCTGCCGGAATCATGGAATTGCTCCGCCGCAGCGGCGTTTCACTCAACGGCAAGCACGTCGTCGTGCTCGGCCGCAGCCTCATCGTCGGCAAACCGGCCGCCCTGCTCGCCGTGCAGCGCAAGTCGTGGGCCAACGCTACTGTCACGATCTGCCATTCACAGACCGTCAATCTGCCCGCCATGACCCGCCAGGCCGACGTGCTCATCGCCGCGATCGGCAAGGCGGAGTTCGTGACCGCCGACATGGTCAAGCCCGGCGCCGTGGTGATCGACGTCGGAGTCAGCCGGGTCCCCGACGCCACAAAGAAGTCCGGCTACCGCCTGACCGGCGATGTGCATTTTCCGAGTGTCTCCCCCCTCTGCTCCAAAATCACGCCGGTCCCCGGCGGCGTCGGCCCGATGACCGTCGCGATGCTGATGAAAAACAC
>CAYZGG010000200.1:0-2677 GCA_964477955.1 uncultured Opitutaceae bacterium | reverse complement strand
CGCGCGGTGGCGGTGGCGATCATCTCGATCGCGCAGCAGGCGAGGCCGAACTGGAGCGGCCAGATGGAGTTGCTCCGGCCCCAGTTGTGGAGTTCCTCGAGGCTGGTGAGCAGAATGCCGTGGCGCCGGAGCTCATCGCGTTCGGCGTCGGTGGGGGCAGCCGGGGGACTGGCGGATTCGTCGCTCATTGCCATTCAAGGTAGCCGCGATGCCAGGCCCAGACCAGCCCCTCGGCGAGTAGCAGGATGAACGCGAGCATGGCCACGAGGGCGCCGGTAGGCAGGGCGGTGAAAGCCACGGCGAAGGGGAGGAGAAACAGCACCTCGACATCGAAGATCAGGAAGAAAATGGCGTAGAGGTAATAGTGCGCTTTGAACTGGATCCACGAGTCACCGGTCGGGGCCAGGCCGCATTCGTAGGTGGCGTTTTTGAGGGGGCCGGGTTTCGCGCGTTGGAAAAACCTCACCCACAGCTGCGCCACGGCCAGCATGGCCAGGGGGAAGGCCAGCGCGACGCCGAGAAAAAGCGCCAGAAACGCATACGGGTGACTTGTCATAAGACGCGTGGGAGGTAAGTCAGGCCCACGATGAAAAGCGGCGGGCAAAGCACAACGCCGAAGCAGTCTCTTTTTTTGACCAAGGCTGCGCGTTTGTTGCGGAGGCGGCCCGGGGCGGACATTTTATGCGCAGTCGGCCACGTTTTTCCAACCAACGCGGAGAGAGGAGAATCCTGGATGATTATAATTTTTAATCTTGAGACAATACAGGATTAGAAATCGTTATGGGCTGATTTCAAGGGTCCTTTTTCAGATCGAAACTGAAGAGGATTTTTGATCAGCGCGTCCTGTTTCACGTCGGTGCAAAGGACCGAATACGGTCCTCGGGACGGCTGCGACATCCGCGTAGTCGTTTCCTGTCTCCCCGGTTTTGAGGTTGGCCCCTTGGAGGCGGTCGCGCGCGGGGCTGAGGCCGATGGCCGGGACCGGATTACTGGATCAAATCCTGCACCAGCGGCACGGGGTCGGGTGCCGTCTCGGCGAACTTGATGGCCTCGCGCAGGAGTTTCTCGGCGCGGACGGCCAGGGCCTCGTCATTGGCGTGCAGAGTGAAAAGCCGGGTGCCCGGCGCGACCGGCTCGCCGATTTTCACGAGATTGGAGACGCCGACGGCGTGGTCGATCTTGTCGTTCACATTCGCCCGCCCGCCGCCCAGCACCATGACGGCCTGGCCGACCTTGAGGGCGTCGACCTCGGCAATGAATCCATGAGTCCCGGCGGTCGCGCCCACCTCGGTGCAGAATTTTGCGGTGGGCAGCCACAACGGATCGTTGATGACCCGCGGATCGCCCCCTTGCGCGACGCAGAGGTCGCGGAATTTCTGCAGGGCCAGACCGCTGGCAATGGTGGCCTTGATTCTTTTCCGGGCCTCCTCCTCGTTGCGCGCCACGCCGCCCAGGATGAGCATGTGGCTGGTCAGCGCCGCGGCGACCTCCATCAAGTCGGCAGGTCCGCCGCCTTTCAAACACGCGATGGCCTCGATCACCTCGGTGGCGTGCCCGACGGCGCGGCCGAGCGGCTCATCCATGGTGGTCAACAGCGCGCGCACCGGTTTGCCCGACAGGCGGCCGATGGCGACCATGGCCTCGGCCAGTTCGCGAGCTCGCTCCTTCGATTTCATGAAGGCGCCCTTGCCGAACTTCACGTCGAGCACGAGTCCGTTGATGCCCTCGGCGAGCTTCTTGCTCATGATGCTCGCGCAAATGAGCGGAATGCTTTCGACCGTGCCGGTGACGTCGCGCAGCGCGTAGAGCTTGCGGTCGGCCGGGGCCACGTGCGAGGTCTGGCCGACCATGGCGCAGCCGACACGTTCGAGGATCAGGACGAATTCGGGGACGCCGAGCTTGACGCGGAAGCCCGGGATGGCCTCGAGCTTGTCGAGTGTGCCGCCGGTGTGGCCGAGCCCGCGGCCACTCATCATGGGGACCTTGAGCCCGCAGGCGGCGGCCAGCGGCGCCAGAATCAGCGAAACCTTGTCGCCCACGCCTCCCGTGGAGTGCTTGTCGACCTTGTAGCCCGGAAGCTCCCGCAGGTCGATGAGTTCACCGGTGCGCAGCATGACGTCGGTCAGCCAGGCGGTTTCCTGGGCGGACATCCCGCGCCAATAGATGGCCATGAGCAGCGCGGTCGCCTGGTAGTCGGTGAATCGGCCGTCGACCACGCCGCGAACGAAAAACTCCAGTTCTTCGCGCGTGAGGGCGCCGCCGTCGCGCTTCTTGATGATGACGTCCTGCGGAAAGTACGGGCCGGTGTTCACCGGTTGCACCGGCGGGGTGCCGGTGCGCCGCAGGGTGTAGGTCGGCGGACCCGGGGGAGGCGGAGGAGGCGGCTTGTCCCAGAGAGTTGGTTTGTGGAGCTCCTTGATGGCCGCAGTGACCTGTGGGGTTTTGCGCAGGTAGAACAGGGCCATGCCGCCCTGGTAGAACGCGGTCAGCAGCAGGGCGGCGCCATAGCCGGCATAAAAGGCCCGCCGGACCAGCGGAATGAGGTTCTCGGTCGTGAGTCCGTACTGCTGGAGCACCTCGTCGAAACTGATGCCGAGGGCCGAGAAATCCTGCCGCAATTCCGGGAGGACCTGTTCTTTCACGTAGCCGGCGTCGAAGCTGGCCAGGCGGGCGACCA
>CAYZGG010000199.1:0-2712 GCA_964477955.1 uncultured Opitutaceae bacterium | reverse complement strand
CTGCTTCATGGCCTCGGTGGTCGCGATGGCGACGTCGAAGTCGAGCCAGCCCTCGTTGATCTTCGTCATGATGTCGGCCAGACCGGCGAAGTCGGCGCCGGCCGCGAGGGCCTTGGCCGGATCGTCGGTGAAGACGAGCACGCGGATCTTCTTGCCGGAACCGTTGGGCAGCGGCGTGGTGCCGCGGACCATCTGGTCGCCCTGGGTGGGGTCGACCCCCAGCCGGATGGCGAGCTCGACGGTCTCGTCGAACTTGGCTTTCGGGAACTTGGAAAGGATTTCCACCGCTTCGTTCAGCGGGTAGTCCTTGTTGAGATCAGCGACCTTGACGGCGCTTTGGTAGCGTTTGCTGCGTTTTTCCATTTTCTACTCCTTGCGGTGCGAACGTCCCGGACGGGACTCCCGCGGTGAGCGGTTTGGGTTGGGTGAAATCAGTCGACGACCTCGATGCCCATGTTGCGGGCGGTGCCGGCGATCATGCGGACCGCGGCCTCGTCGCTGTTGGCGTTGAGGTCGCCCTTCTTGATCTTGATGATCTCGAGGATCTGCTTCTTGGTGACCTTGCCGACCTTGTCCTGGTTGGGCTTGGCCGAGCCGGACGCGACGCCGGCGGCCTTCTTGAGGAGGACGGAGGCGGGGGGCGACTTGCAGATGAACGTGAAGGATTTGTCGGAGAAGACGGTGATCACCACGGGGATGATCATGCCGTTCTGGTCCTTGGTCTTCGCGTTGAACTCCTTGCAGAAGCCCATGATGTTGACGCCTTGCGCGCCGAGGGCGGGGCCGACGGGCGGGGCCGGATTGGCGGCACCGGCGGGAAGCTGGAGGCGGACGTAGCCTTGAATCTTTTTGGCCATGGTAAGTTTTCGGTTTGGGCGGAGGACTGGTTGGTAGAGGGCGGCGGATCAGCTTTCAGAGGCGCGCTGGACCTGCCAGTATTCGAGTTCGACGGGCGTAAACCGGCCGAAAATGGAAACGGAAATCTTGAGCTTGCCGCGGGCCGGGTCGATCTCGTCGACGCGGCCGGTCAGGTTGGCGAAGGCCCCGTCGGTGATCTTGACCTCTTCGCCGACCTCAAAGGAAACCTTGGGCACTTCCTTGCCGGTGGCCGCCTCGATGCGGGCCTTGATCTCGTCGATCTCGGTCTGGCGCAGCGGCGCGGGATGCTCGCCGCCGACAAACCCGATGACCCCGGCGGCGTCCTTCACGAAGTAAAACGGCTTGATGATGACCTTGGCCTCGGCGTCGTAGAGCTTCATGTTCACGAAGACGTAGCCCGGGTAGAGCTTGCGGACTTTCGTGGACTTCTTGCCGGCCTTGACCTCGGAAACGGTCTCGGTGGGCAGGAGCACTTCGAAGATATGGTCTTCGAGCTCCTCGGCCTTCCGGAATCTTTCGAGATAGGTCTTCACCTTGTTCTCCTGGCCGGAGAGCGTGTGAAGGGCGAACCATTGGGCGCCGGTCGGCGTGCTTGTAGCTGTCATCGTCGGAAGGAGCTTGGGTCAGCGGCTGACCAGCAGGGTCACCACATCCACGACGTGATACATCGCAAAATCGCTGATGCTGGTGAACAGGCCGAGGAGCAGGCAGGCGACGATCACGACGATCGTCGAATCCTTGAGCTCCTCGCGGGTCGGCCAGCTGGCTTTCTTCAACTCAGCCACGAGTTCACCGAAAAAGATGCGGGCGCTGCGGAAGGGATTGGCCATGGGATTTGCGGAGGAGGCGGAAGCGAATGGTTGGTGGCAGGGGCGGAGGGAATCGAACCCCCAACCAACGGTTTTGGAGACCGCTACTCTACCAATTGAGCTACACCCCTGTGGTTATTTCTTTTAGACGACGCAGCCGGAGCCCCGCAAAGGGACCCCGGCGCGTGAGTCGGAAGGTTGTTGGTCGATTACTCGACGATCTCGGTCACGCGACCGGCACCGATGGTCCGTCCACCCTCGCGGATGGCGAAACGTTGGAATTTCTCCATCGCGATCGGGGCGATGAGCTCGACGTCGATCGTGATGTTGTCGCCGGGCATGACCATCTCGACGCCCTTCGGGAGGTGGGCGACGCCGGTGACGTCCGTCGTGCGGAAGTAGAATTGCGGGCGGTAGCCATCGAAGAACGGCGTGTGGCGGCCGCCCTCGTCCTTCGAGAGGACGTAGATTTCGGCCTTGGCCTTCTTGTGCGGCGTGATGGACTTCGGGGCCGCGATGACCTGACCGCGCTCGATGCCTTCTTTTTCAATGCCGCGCAGGAGAATGCCGACGTTGTCGCCCGCCTGCCCCTGATCGAGCAGCTTGCGGAACATTTCGATGCCGGTGACGACGGTCGAGGTTGTGTCCTTGAGGCCGACGATTTCAACGGTGTCGTTAAGCTTGCAGATGCCGCGTTCGATACGGCCGGTGGCGACCGTGCCGCGACCGGTGATCGAGAAGACGTCTTCGACGGACATGAGGAAGGGCTTGTCCATCTCGCGCTGCGGCTCGGGAATTTCGCTGTCGATCGCCTCCATCAGCGCCTGGATGGCGGCCGCGCCCTCGGGCTTGCCTTCGAGCGCGGCGGTGGCGGAGCCGCGGATGATCTTGGCCGACTTGCCGTCAAATTTGTACTTGGTCAGCAGGTCGCGGATTTCCTCTTCGACGAGCTCGAGCAGGTCCTTGTCATCGATCAGGTCGACCTTGTTCAGGAAGACGACGATCTTCGGCACGCCGACCTGGT
>CAYZGG010000198.1:0-2713 GCA_964477955.1 uncultured Opitutaceae bacterium | reverse complement strand
TGTCGATGAAGGCCAGCAACCCGAAGGTCATGATCCAGGCCTACCGGCTGCTGGTGGAACGCATGACCCGCGAAGACATGCACTACCCGCTGCACCTCGGGGTCACCGAGGCGGGCGACGGCGAGGACGGCCGGATCAAGAGCGCCATCGGCATCGGCAGCCTGTTGCTCGACGGGCTCGGCGACACGATCCGCGTTTCGCTGACGGAGGATTCGGTTTACGAAATCCCCGTCGCCCAGGCGATCGCCAGCAAGGCGATGAGCCGCTGGGATGAAGGTAGGGCGCGACCGCCGGGCGCGCCGCGTCCCGCGGACGGCCCGGCGGTCCGTCCCTACCAAGACGCCCTCGATCCCTATCATTTCACCCGTCGTGAGACGACGACCCTCCAGTTTTCCGATCACTGCGTCGTCGGCCCGGAGCAGCCGCCGCGCGTGATCGTGCGCGCCGGTTCGGTGGCCGCTCTCGCCGAAACCGCCGCGCAACTCGCCGCGCCGAAACTCAAGGACACTCCGGTCGAGGGATTGCTGGTATCGATCGGCTCCGCCGGCGACCTGGCCACGCTCTGCGAGGTGGCGGCCCGGACCGCACTGCCGGTCAATTTTCTCGCCTTGGAGCTTGCGCCGGGATTGTCCCCGGAGGTGCTGCAGCCTTTGCTGGGGCTGAGCCAGGGCCGGCTCCTGCTCGTGCGAAAGTTTGCCGCGACTGAGACGGAAACCTTGACCGCTTTTGTGAGCCTGGTCCGGCGTCATGGACAGTTCCTCAGTGTTGAAATCGCGCCGGAGGACTTCGCCGGCTACGTGCCCGCACTCCGCGAGCTCGGCGACGCCCAGCTGATTTTTACGCTTTCGTCCGAGCCCGGTGCCAGCGTGGCGGGGCACGCCACCGGCGCGTACCGACGGCTGGTCGAATCGCTCCGCGCCGCCGGCTCCCGCGCCCCGGTCTGGATCCGCAACACCGCAACCACCGCCGTGCAGGGGGACAACAGCTTCCTGTCCAAACTTCTCGAGGCGAGTTTCCTCACGGGGGCCCTGCTCTGCGACGGCGTCGGCGACCTCGTCAGCATCGAAACCGAAGCGGACGCCGCGCGCGCCACGAAACTCACTTACAACGTTCTTCAGGGCGCCGGCGCCCGCATCTCCAAGACTGAGTTCGTGGCCTGCCCGAGCTGCGGCCGCACGCTCTTCGACCTGCAGACGACCACCCAGCGCATCCGCGCGCAAACCGGCCATCTCAAGGGCGTAAAAATCGCCATCATGGGCTGCATTGTGAACGGACCCGGCGAAATGGCCGACGCCGATTTCGGCTACGTCGGCGGCGCCCCGGGCAAGATCAATCTCTACGTCGGCAAACAGTGCGTGCAGTATAATCTCCCGCAGGCCGAGGCCGACGCGCGCCTGATCGCGCTCATCCGCGAGCACGGCAAGTGGGTCGATCCCGAGCCGCATCACGCCGCCACGGCCTGAACGCAAAAAAAATTCTCGCGCCGCGGCGTTTTCCGGAAGGAATGGGCCGGCGGCGAAAAAAAATCCTGATTGGCGGACCGCATGCTTCAGGCCGCGCGCACTCCGCATAAATTGCGAAGCGCTTTCACCCCAAAAGTTGCCTCAGAGGAGAAAATGCTCCCCGCTTTCGTCTCTTTCGGTGCAACATTTTTTTTAAAAAAGTTATGCTCACCCCGTTGTGAAGAACTTGGGGGAAAGTTGACCTTGAAACGCATTTTTTGATTCACGTTATATCTGAATTCACTTTTAACCGAGCTGCTACCGACGTTCTTTGCCGCTTCCGCTGCGCACCATCAACACCGCACTTTCTGGGGCCTCCCGAGACCCTGACCCGCCAGAGGCTTGCGCGAACGGCTCCGCCAGTTCGCCACCCGCCCGGTCACAGACCCATTTTCCCTCAGAAAGATTGCCGTTTGATTCCGACGCGGAGGTCGTTGCAAGGGCCGTTCCGGGAGCTGTGAACAACCCCGATCGCGCACCCCACCCCATGCCTTCCGCTTCGCTCCATGTCAGCCTCTGGGAGACCGTCAAATGCGACCTGAAAGGACTCTTCCCCGAAGACGTCTTTCAAATGTGGTTCGAGCCGCTGACCTGCCTGGAAGCCTCGGAAGAGGCCCTCGTGCTCGGCGTGCCCAATGATTTTGCCGCGATCTGGATTCACGACAATTACCTCGACCTCATTTCCCAGCGGCTCCGCCTCTCCGCCGGCCATTCGATCCACGTAAGCCTCCGGAAACTGGAAACCGGCTCGACCCCGCCCCAAGGCCGCGTCGACGCCGCCGCGCGCCAACGGGCCGTCGTCAAAGCCCGCCCGTACCGCAGCGATGAGCGCTCGGCCGCCGGAAACTCGCTCAACCCGCGCAACACCTTCGAGAATTTCGTCGTCGGCCCCAACAACCAGCTGGCTCACGCCGCCGCCCTCGCCGTCGCCCAGGCCCCCGCCCAGGCTTATAACCCCCTGTTCCTCCAGGGCGCCACCGGCCTCGGCAAGACCCACTTGATGCACGCCATCGGGCACAACATCCTCCAGCGCAATGCCGAGGCCCGCATCGCCTACCTCTCCACGGAAAAATTTACCAACGAGTTCATCCACGGCATCCAGGAAAACGCTCTCACCAAGTTCCGCCAGCGTTACCGCAACGTGGACATCCTTCTTCTCGACGACGTCCAGTTCCTCGCCGGCAAGGAGCGCATCCAGGAGGAGTTCTTCC
>CAYZGG010000197.1:0-2783 GCA_964477955.1 uncultured Opitutaceae bacterium | reverse complement strand
TGGGCTTCACCGCCTCAGCTTTCGGCAGCGAGATCAGCAAAACTCCGTCCCGCAGTTCGGCGGCAATTTTTTCCGCGTTCACGGTGTTGTCATGCTCCAGCACGAGCTCATAGGGGACCTCCGCCGATTCGCGGTAGAGCTGGGTCCAGGCGTCCGGCTTCCGCCAGGCGCGATTGCCCCGGACAGTGATCCGACCGTCCTCGGCGGACACTTCGAGGCCCTCCTTCGCCACGCCGGGGAGGTAGGCGGTCAGGTTCCAAGCCTCGGCGTTTTCCTTGATTTCGTAGGCCGGCTTGAGGGTGAACTCCGGGACGGACTCCGCGGCGGAGTTTTCAGCCCGGGAACGCGGGAACGCGCGGGTCAGACGGGGAGCGATTTGATTGAAGATATTCATGATTGGTTTTTCCTTTGTAAGGGGTGAGGGTCTCAGTTGACCGTGACGTTGATCTTGCGCGGCTTGGCCTGTTCCTGCTTGGGCAGGGTGACGGTGAGGACGCCGTTCTCATAGACGGCGGTGACCTTGTCCGTCTGCACGGAGTCGGGAATGGACACCGACCGCGAGAAATCGATCGAGAACTCGCCGTCTTTGCGCGTGGCGCTGACGTTCAGGTAGCTCTCGACGATTTCGACGCTAATGGCGTCACGGTTGACGCCCGGCAGTTCGACGCGGACGTAGGTGTTGTCCTGATCCTCGTAGAGGTCGGCGGGGAGTTGGCCGGCCGGCGCCGGGGCGGAGTAATCCGCCAGGGAGGAGGCGAACAGGCGGTCGATTTCCGACTCGAGGCCGGACCAGAGCGAGCGGTTCGCGAGCACCGGGAGGAAGCTCGTGCCGCGGGGATTCGTGTAGCGAATGAAGCGATTCATAGTGTGGTTTTCCTTTATTGAAGTTGCCGACCTACCTGCATCGGGCGTGCCCGTGCGCGGCTTTGCGCAAGTGCCCTCAGGCCCATGACTTGTCGGGGCCCGACTCGCTGCACTGCGCAGAAACGACGCGCATTGTGACGTCCCACCCGGGCAAGTCCGTCCCAACCGTGGATCAAAAATTACGCTCGGTTCTGAACAATACGCTCGGTTCTAGGATCTAAAAATACGCTCGGTTCTGGCTATGGCCCCCCGAATGCCGGAGGCGCCCGGCCTTGGAATACCCGATCCGGCTCGTTCTTGGTAATGGCATGATTTCCAATGTAAGGCAGTAATCGCGACATCCAACGCTTCGCCAAAAGGAGATACCGCCCTGGTTCTGGCACAAAACATCGACCGTCAGCCGAACACCTGCCGGCCAAATCTGCTCCCGCAAAATCGAAAATGCCGCCCGGCCAATGCCGGCTCTCCTCTTCTCAGGCCGCACAAAGAATTGGCGCAAATAAACCAGCTCGACCTCTTTTTTGAAGAGTGCGTAGCAAACGGGCTCATCGTCGGAAAAGACAACTGCGCGATACTCGCCCTGCAGCCACTTCTTCATCCGCTCCGCGAGCTGAGCCACGGTCATCGGATTCCGGTGTCCTTCGTCTCGAATGAGACGGTGATTCCATTCGGCGAGTAAGCCGAGATCGGAATCAGAGGCCTCTCGCCAAAATAGCTTCATTTTTCCCCTCGACGTTAAAGCTCTGCCGCGACCGCGTCCGGCTCCGAACGCGCGTCAGCACGACGCGTGACGGACACGGTCGTTGGCCGTGGTGTCGTGTTGGGCCATGGCTTCATTTGAATTGCGTCAACGATAGCACATGGCCGTCCGGGTCGAGAAACCAAGCCACGAATGCACCGCTGGGCGCAGGCCATATACCATCGTCGTCTTGTTTCATGCCTCCGTAACGCTGAAATAAAACTCCTGCTGCACGCAGATGCCGCACTGCCTGGCGAATATCCAAAACCGCCCATCCCAAAGCGGTGTAGGGAGCGGCCTGGACGCGTTCGACCTTCTGAATCCGCAACATCGAATGGCCGATCCGAAACACCAAGGCTGGCGGCTCGTCCGCGACAAAATCCAAACCGAGCACGCGCTGATAAAAATCTCGCGATTGTTCGGCGTTCGCAGTCGCCAAAAACAGTACGGGGCTGTCGAGACGTGGCATCGCGGCCTAATGTTTGGCAATGAGCCACGCCGCCCGGTGACGCGACGGTGCCTCTGTACGAGGTGCGACACCGGGCGACGTCGGCTCGGATAGTGAGTTCGGTTCTGTGCCCATGGTCAGTTGGTCGGCAAGCCTCCGATCTTCGGGAGCTCGACGAATAGGGTCCGGCGCACGATCTTGAACTTTTTCGTCTTGTTCGTTCCGGGCGGCAAGACCTCGATTGTGACGTGCGCGAGCTCGGGGCGGCCGATGAATATGCGGCACAGATCACTTCCGCTGGCGAACGTCGCGTCGAACTCATCGACCGGGCGCCCGTCGATCGTCAGAACCCGGGATCCAGCCTTGAGACCCTTTCGATCGGCATCCGTCCCCTCCTTGACCCGCTCGACAAACATCGCCATCACCCTGTCGGCCGGCATCAGGCGGACGATCCGCAAACTAAAACCGAACGACAGCTGGGAGTCCGAGATCGCGGTGACAATGAATGGGGCCAGTTGAACTGGAGCATCCTGGTTCGCGCCATGATCTGCACTTGGAGGAGTCGCCCAAGCAGCGACGGCGAACAGCGGGAAGAAAAGGAGCAGAAGCTTCATAATTCTGTCGAACGTCAGCAATAAGCCGCGGCCACCCCAGCGGAGGACGGACTGGAAAGGGCCGGTGTCACGGGCGCAAAGGACGGAGGGTGGCCGCCGGCTCGGGGGGCTCAGGTTG
>CAYZGG010000196.1:0-2796 GCA_964477955.1 uncultured Opitutaceae bacterium | reverse complement strand
CAGGCTGTTGAACAACGGGTGTTTTTTGCAATTACGACATTTGAATGACTTGGTTTCGACTCCTTCGACGTAATTCGGCATGGCTGAGACACTCCAGCCACCAACGGTGTCGGCATGCTGGCTCTACTGGCCGCCGACGCGGCGGCTTTGCACAGCCGATTTCACCGATCTCGGACGATTCAATTGGCGCTGGCCACTTCCAATCGCGCCAGTCTGAGCAGATTGTAAGTGCTCGCCACAAAGTAACCCCAAGCCTGCGTCCGTTCTCGGCTCCGATAGCGGCTGCGCCTCAATCCACCCACCGTCTTGATCCACCCGAAGATTTCTTCGACCCGTTTGCGAACCCGTTGGCTGGTCTGATAACCCGATTTCGTCGTGGTACGCGCATCCAATCCCATGACTTTCACGCCATCCTTGCAGGCAACATGGGGCGATATGTTCCGTTGCCGACAGCCGCTGACAAACGCTTTCTGGTGATAGTTCTTGTCGGCCCCGAGCGTTTGAGGTGCCGTGCCTTGGTGCAGCGTGGCGTGTTCGTCCAATTGCCGCAACGCGATCACCGGTTCAGGCTCGCCGATGGGATCGTGCAGCGTGAACTCCGCGCACAGCCCATGGCGGTTCTCCATCAGGATGTGGCCTCCGAAACACAGTTTTGCCTCCTTCCCGTGCGCCTTCCGATACAGCACGCTTTCCGGATCGGTCTTGCTCTGGTGCGTGTCATTACAACGCTTTTCCCCGCGAAAGTTGACGCTCGGATTACCGGGGTCTTGATCCTTGGCCTCCTGAACTTTCTTTTGATCCGCACCGTCCTTGCGGACGAAACTCTTCAGGCTGGCCCACGATTCGATCAGCGTACCATCGGCAGTGAAATGTTCGTCACTGGTCCATCCTTCCTGCCGCGACAGATCGTACACCTCGGCGAAGAACAGCTTGGCCACATCCGCAGAAAGCACGCGCTCATAGTTCTTGGCAAACACACTGTGATCGAAGCTGCCCTCGCTCAACTCGCGATCCAAAAACCAAAGCCAGAGCAGATTGTAGCCAAGCTGCTCGCAGAAGAGCCGTTCGCTACGCACGCTGTACAGAGCCGTCAGCAGACGGGCCTTGAGCAGTTGCTCGGGCGGGATGCTGCCACGGCCCATCTCGGCGTACAGATCGTCGAACAAGGGCGAAAGCTTCTGCAAAACCGTGTCCACGCGCCGCTTGATGGCACGCAGCGGATGATCGGCAGGCACAGAAGAGTTCAGATTGATGATCATCAGGAAGTCCGGCTGGGCTTGGGGTTTTCCTCGCATATTCCTTGGACGCAAATCCATTGCACCGGGTTCACACTTTCGTGAGACTTTTTCAACAACCTGTTAGAGATCAAGCGATTGCTTGTGGGATTGGCGTTGTGGATGTCTTAATTGTCGACGAAGTTAAGTCCGGTACGGGACTGGGCACAATGCTCAACATCGTGGCCAAAGACATGCAGAGTTGGGGGCAATCGATACCACCATTGACGTTTCACTTCACCTGTTACGCCGTTAGACCCAAGCCTGATAGCGGCGAGACTTCCCAGCACTTGGATAACAACATCAATAAATGGACGGGGCGACACCAGCAGGGAAAACATATCTTAGAGGTCGAATTCAGACAATTCACTGGTGCACTTCTTAGTTAAGTGCTCGCCACAAAGTAACCCCAAGCCTGCGTCCGTTCTCGGCTCCGATAGCGGCTGCGCCTCAATCCACCCACCGTCTTGATCCACCCGAAGATTTCTTCGACCCGTTTGCGAACCCGTTGGCTGGTCTGATAACCCGATTTCGTCGTGGTACGCGCATCCAATCCCATGACTTTCACGCCATCCTTGCAGGCAACATGGGGCGATATGTTCCGTTGCCGACAGCCGCTGACAAACGCTTTCTGGTGATAGTTCTTGTCGGCCCCGAGCGTTTGAGGTGCCGTGCCTTGGTGCAGCGTGGCGTGTTCGTCCAATTGCCGCAACGCGATCACCGGTTCAGGCTCGCCGATGGGATCGTGCAGCGTGAACTCCGCGCACAGCCCATGGCGGTTCTCCATCAGGATGTGGCCTCCGAAACACAGTTTTGCCTCCTTCCCGTGCGCCTTCCGATACAGCACGCTTTCCGGATCGGTCTTGCTCTGGTGCGTGTCATTACAACGCTTTTCCCCGCGAAAGTTGACGCTCGGATTACCGGGGTCTTGATCCTTGGCCTCCTGAACTTTCTTTTGATCCGCACCGTCCTTGCGGACGAAACTCTTCAGGCTGGCCCACGATTCGATCAGCGTACCATCGGCAGTGAAATGTTCGTCACTGGTCCATCCTTCCTGCCGCGACAGATCGTACACCTCGGCGAAGAACAGCTTGGCCACATCCGCAGAAAGCACGCGCTCATAGTTCTTGGCAAACACACTGTGATCGAAGCTGCCCTCGCTCAACTCGCGATCCAAAAACCAAAGCCAGAGCAGATTGTAGCCAAGCTGCTCGCAGAAGAGCCGTTCGCTACGCACGCTGTACAGAGCCGTCAGCAGACGGGCCTTGAGCAGTTGCTCGGGCGGGATGCTGCCACGGCCCATCTCGGCGTACAGATCGTCGAACAAGGGCGAAAGCTTCTGCAAAACCGTGTCCACGCGCCGCTTGATGGCACGCAGCGGATGATCGGCAGGCACAGAAGAGTTCAGATTGATGATCATCAGGAAGTCCGGCTGGGCTTGGGGTTTTCCTCGCATATTCCTTGGACGCAAATCCATTGCACCGGGTTCACACTTTCGTGAGACTTTTTCAACAACCTGCTA
>CAYZGG010000195.1:0-2825 GCA_964477955.1 uncultured Opitutaceae bacterium | reverse complement strand
GCCGTGAACGTGACCGGGCGGCCCACAACCGCCGTCTGGCTCAACGGCTGCTGTACGAAAACGGGGGCGGACGAAACTGCGAGATATCCAACCATCAAGCCATTGCCGAAACTTGTCACCCAGACTTCATTGGCATTGTACGGGTTGAAATAGACCCGTTCGGGTTGGCGGAACGGATAGTTTGCCACGACAGTGAACGCTGGCGATGCAGAGTGAATGTTGGATGAATGCCACAAACCGTCCGTTTCCGTCGTCAGGAACGCTTCGTTGGAATTTACCGGATTGAACGTGAGTGAAGTGACGCGATCGAGAGAGTTGATCTTGGCCCAGTGCGCGCCCCGATCCGTGGTCCGATACAATCCGCCTAGTCCGTTCGGCGGGCCACCCCATCCGCTAAAAACCCCGACGTACCAGGTGTTCTGGGTCGCATCGGCCGGGTCCACGACAAGGTCCTTCGTCCAGTAGAGCATGCCGGGATCGGAGACGTCGCTCCACGTTTGCGCGGTTGGATCGTAGATGAAAACTCCTGAACTTGCCGTAAACGCGGTGGTACGATGTCCCGAGTACGTGCAGACCACCTTCCCGTCATTGAGCACGACGATGCTCGCGGGGTGCCCTTCGGTGCGGTGCGGATTCGACAGCTTGGTCCAGGTGGAAGAGGCGCCGTTTTGGAAGTTGCTCGAAACAAAAATCCCACCGGCTGTGGAGTGGACGACGCTGGCGTACATGCGATTTGGATTCGTGGGATCGAGTGCGAGCCAGAAGACGGGGTGTCCGAAACTGTGAACCGTCTGCCAGCTGGCACCCTGGTCGGTTGAGACGATTATGTTTCCATTGGCATCGGCATTGTTCAGGGGATTGTCGGCCAGCCGCGTGCTCTGATACATGTCGTGGATGTCCGAGGTCGCGGCGTAGAGGGCGCCGGTCGCCGGCAGCTTCACCAACCGGTACATCGTGTTCGCATTGTCCCCCGTGTAACCAAGCGACCACGTTACGCCGCCATCCACGCTCCGGACTCCCTTGATGTCGGAAAATCCGGCGAACAGATGCTGGGCATCGCTCCACAACACCTGCCAGGCGGACGTGTCCTCGAGTCCGATGCTGTGGTAGGAACCCCTGGCGATCGCCGTCGTATCGACCGGATGTTGATCCGCCGTGCTGACATAGGCCTGCTGCCAGGTCGTGCCACCGTCGCTGGTGCGGTGGACAAATCCATAGTCGGTGATGAGAGCTTTCGCCGAATTGTTGGGCGCAACGGCCAGTCCGAAAACCACCTCCCCATAGCCCCAGCCGCGATCCCCGCCGGTGCCCGACCAGCCGGTGATGATGTTCTGATTGTTCGCCGTACGAAAGGTGTTCGTCCATGAGCCTCCGGCATTGGTCGTCTTGAAGACTTCCGGCACGCCCGCCGTTCCGCCGCCGCCGGCATAGACGGTGTTGATGTCGTTGCCGGCCATCGCTACCGTCATCAGGAAATCGTTGCTGGAGTCGATTCCAGTCATTTTCGCAGTCCAGCTCCCTGTTCCGTTGTCGAGCGAATAGAGACCGCGGAAATTTCCGTAGTAGTCGCCCGGATCGTATCCCGGGTACGAGGCCCGCAGGGTCAGGCAAAAGAACCGCACCTGGCTTCCGGTTTTCGCCGCGGCGAAGGAATACATCAGTTCCCCGGCCGGAATGCCCGGGGTGCCCGCGTTGGCGAACGAGGTGCCGCCGTTGGTTGAGACCAGCAGACCGGCGTTGGTCCCCAGGTAGAGGTTGTTTCCGTCAAAAAATGCTCCGCAGATAAGCGCGCCGTTCGAGGTGTCCATCGTCACGGTCAAGGGCGTGAAGCTGCCACCGCCGTCAGTGGAGAAATAGATCTGCGAATAGCCTGCGATGACCACGCGGTTGGGATTGTTGTAGTCGGCCCAGATGCTGTAGGTGTCGTCGTAGGGCAGCGGATTGCCGGGCAGCACCGTCCACGTCGCTCCGCCGTCGGTCGTCTTGCACGGCAGGGCGTTGTTTCCGCCGGTGTAAGTGATGGAGTAGGCGACAAGTGGATTGCTCGTGAAACGGACCGCCGACTCGTGCCCTCCCTGCACCTGCTGGAAATTTACGATGGAGTAAGAATTTCCGAAATCCGTCGTGTGATAAAGCTCACTCATGTCCGAAGCGACGTAGTATTCGCGATCATTGACCGGATTGATCGACGGCGCGTACAGGGCGCCGCCGGCACCCACTCCACGGCTCTGCCAGGCTGACGGTATCTGGCCGGAAAGCAGAACAGTCAGATCAAGAAAGACGGCGAAAAAAATAGTGGCCGACAACTTCCGAGTTAGAGCGGACAAACCGTTCTTGGGTGCATGGATCGGGAGCACGAAAGCATCAGATTCCTCCTGTGCCGATCCGTTCCTCTCTCGCGGGTTTTTGATGCGGGATTTACCGGTTCGCATCCAATCTTCTCCTCTTGGGCAACATCGGTTGATGCTTTCAAAAACCTCGCCGGCCGGTTCGGCCATATATCTCATTGGATCCAGAGCTAAGAGGATCGATACGACGCCACTTCGTTGCCGGTTCTCCGGAGGGGCCTAAGAACGGTGGCAGTGATCGCAGCCGACGCGGACGGGACAGGGGCTGCGTCCTGCGGGCACTTGGTCAGGAGTCAATCGAAGGCTACCTGACGACATGCCAGGCAGTGGGAACGGAGCCGAGGTCGGCCCAGCTGCCGGCGAAGGCGGCGCCGTTCATGAACCAGATGAGGTGTTCGCCGGTGGACGGATTTTCCCAGAGAATGTCGGGCTGGCCGTCGCCGTTGAAGTCGGCGGCGGCGGCGACATGCCAGGCGG
>CAYZGG010000194.1:0-2830 GCA_964477955.1 uncultured Opitutaceae bacterium | reverse complement strand
CACCTACGCGGGCTGGGCCGACCTCGGCTCCGAGCCCACCGCCTGGCAGGTCGCCAAGTAGTCATCGATTGGCTCCGAACCGAGCATCCCGAGACAACGGATTTCGAAGAACTCCGCGAAAACGTTCCCCGCACGGCCACCTCCTCGGTCCCGCCGCAAACCGGCTCCGAAGTAGGGCCATCGTTGCTTTCATGCTCAACTACTCTCGGTCGGCAGACCGGCTTTAAAGCCACCGCGTCTCTCGATCCTACGCCACTGCCAAATTCCGACGAGACATTCGCGAATCCGGAAGTCGTCTCCAGGTAGAGTCTTGGCCAGCCGTTTCAACGCCCCGAGCCTATTGGCCCCATATTTTCGCCAGATCTCAGGGAGACGGCCCGTCAAACCATACGGATAGTAAATCTCCTATCAAAGAGACTCTCCTTCGAGCGGACTTCTCGGACTTCCGTTTCAAAAATCCACGGAAAGTGTCTAGACTTCATTGGGAAGATAGTGAGGCTAGCCCGAAGGTACGCATACTATGAAACAGCTCGTCACCAAACTGCTGCTAATCGCAATTACTGGCGCAGCGCATGGTTTGGCGCAAAATCCGGCGACTTCGGTGAGCGTTGACGCTGCGGTCAACCGCCATCCGATCAATCCCAACATCTACGGGATCGCCTATGGCGACGCCACCGACATGGCGAGGTTGAACCCGACTCTCAACCGCTGGGGCGGCAACGCCACCAGCCGCTATAACTGGCAGATTGACGCGCACTCAGCCGCCGCCGATTGGTATTTCGAAACCTACTCCGATGGCAGCGGCACCCCCGGCGGTTCGGCCGACGCCTTTGTGACCACCAGCCGGGGGGCGGGCAACGGTGCGGAACCGATGTTTACTATCCCGATGATCGACTACCTGGCGAACCTCGGACCGGGGCGGAGCACGCTCGAGGGTTTCTCTGTCAAGAAATATGGCGCGCAGCAGGGCACGGATCCATGGAATTCCGACGCGGGCAACGGGGTCAGCACCGCGACCGGCAAGAACATCACTGGCAACAATCCGCTGGACACCGGCGTGGCCAATAGCACCGCGATCCAGCAAGCCTGGGTGCAGCATTTCGTCAGCACGTACGGTGCGGCCACGACTTCCACCGGGATCAAATACTACATTCTGGATAACGAACCGTCGATCTGGCATTCGACGCACCGGGACGTCCATCCGAGCCCCGAGACATATAGCGAGATTTATAACAAGATCGTCGCCTACGCGTCCGCCATTCGTGCCGCCGACCCCACGGCGAAAATCGCCGGACCGGAGGAGTGGGGTTGGTGGGCGATGTACTTCAGCGGCAAGGACCAGTCCGGTGGGACGGGCGCGGGCTCGGATTACGCCGCCCATTCCAACACCTACTATTATCCCTGGCTCCTGCAACAGCTCGCTGCCTACAAGCAACAGACCGGCACGCAGTTGATCGACGTGCTGACCGTCCATGCTTACACCGACGGTCCCGGCGGCAGCGACGACTCCACCGCTGGCCAGCAGGCCCGCAACCGCCAGACGCGCATTCTGTGGGACCCCAGCTTCACCGACCTGTCTTGGTACGGCGACATTGGCATAAACGGCCGGACCGTGAACTACATTCCGACGCTGAAGGCGTGGATTGCACAGTACGCGCCTTGGCTCAAGCTCGGCTTCACCGAGTACAACTGGGGCGACGAGGCGAACCTCAACGGCGCCACCACCCAGGCCGACGTACTCGGCATCTACGGCCGCGAGGGTCTGGACCTGGCGACCCGGTGGACGGTGGCGAAGGACACGAGCACGACGCCGACCACCTACTTCGTCACCTATCTCGCCAGTCAGATCTACCGCAACTACGACGGCAACAACTCCACCTTCGGCGACACCAGTGTCACCGCCACGGTGGCGAATCCCGACAATCTCTCGTCCTTCGCCGCCGTGCGCAGTTCCGACGGCGCCTTGACCGTGATGGTGATCAACAAACAGCAGGGCACCACTCCCGTCACCATAAACCTGGCGAATTTCTCGACGGCCGGAACCGCGCAGGCCTGGCAGATCAATTCCGCCTCGCAGACTTCCATCTCGCACCTGGCCAACGTGAATGTGGCGAACAACGCGATTGCAGCTACGCTTCCCTCCCAAAGCATCACGCTGTTCGTGATCCCGACCATCGCGGTGGTCTCTCCGCCTGCCGCGCCGGCCGCAAACGCGGCGAGCGCGATCACCAGCAGCGGATTCACGACCAATTGGACAGGCGTAACCGGCGCAACCGGCTATCAGCTCGACGTGTCCTCCAACAATACCTTCAGCAACTTCGTCGGCGGCTTCCAGAATCTCGACGTAGGTAACGTTACCAACAAGATCGTTACGGGTCTGACGGCCAGTACAACTTACTACTACCGGGTCCGGGCCTACAATAGTGGAGGCCCAGGAGTGAATTCGAATACGATCACCGCATCTACTCCCTCGGTCAGCGCGGCGCCATCGTTCACGATGCAGCCGGCGAGTCAGACTGCGGTTGTGGGCCGCCCGGTCACGTTCACGGCGGCGGCGAGCGGGACGCCGGCAGCGACTTACCAGTGGCAGAAGAACGGCACGGCCATTTCCGGAGCCACGAACAATTCGTACAGTATTGTCCACGTTGGCCTGGCCGATGCCGGCAGCTACACCGTGATGGCAACCAACTCTGCCGGCTCGGTCGCCAGCAGTGCAGCGAGCTTGACGGTGCGTCTTCCGTCCACGGATTTCAACGGGGACGGCCAACCCGACATCCTCTGGGAAAATCCGTCCACCGGCGAGCACCTCATCTGGTTCATGAACGGCGCC
>CAYZGG010000193.1:0-2901 GCA_964477955.1 uncultured Opitutaceae bacterium | reverse complement strand
TGTCTTAACCACGCCGCCAGCGTTCATTCTGAGCCAGGATCAAACTCTCCGATAAAATCAGAGAGTCACGAATCCTAGTGATTCATGAACTACTCAACTTAAACTGCCGCGAACCGAAGTCCGCGGCTTCTGAATTTTGATTGGGGGTCCCAATCAATCGCACAAAGTAAATTTCAAAGAACCACTTCCCTTTGAGGGAAAGGTTTCCAAGGAGACATTTTCGTTTTTCTCCGTCAACTCTTTTCCGAAATATTTCCAAAAAAGTTTTGCGAAGGAACGACCGCCCACCTGGCCCTCTTGCCGCCTCCGCGACGTCAGTCGCAGAGAACAATCAAGCGGGAGGGCGAAAAATGCAACCGGGCGCCCCGGGATCAAGTCATTTCCCAATAAAATTCCAGATGAAACGATTAATTGTTTATAGAGAATGATTTATAAACAAGCTTTTGCGGCGGGCGATCCCGATTTTTCTCCACTCCGCCTGCTGTTCGGTTCACGACCCGACGGTAGACCGATTGTATTCGTTTTTATAATACAGGAGAATCGTGGTTCTGCCCGGGCGCCGGCCATGGGCTTGCTGTTCAATTGAAATCGTGCGGGCCCAAACTCCTCCGTCGCGCCCGCCGCCGGCCGTTCCGCCGACCTGCGAAAACCTCGAATTCACCTGGTCCCGCGGGCCCTCCCGCTGGAGAATCAGCCCGCCGGTCGATTTAGCCCCTGTAGCCTGCTCCAAAGCGCCCTGGGACCTCATTGCGGGAAGAATGGTGCCGCCTGGAGGCAGACCCGCTTGACGCCAAACACCCCCCGGGGGGGGGGGGTGTCCGAGGCAGGTCCCTGCGTCGGCCGGCGGCCCGACATTCGTTACCCGCCAATCCTGTGCCGGATTGAATACCCACTCGATTTTCAGTTTTCTCCATGATCTCTTTTATAGGCGAGTCGGCCCGTACCCCTGATGTACCACTTGATGCCTGCGCGTCCGACACGCGACTGCTGATTCGAGTCGCATCGCCAGCTTCCAACCAACGTTTTGGCGAAACCAACCAAGCTATCGGGAGTTCCGATTAAACGGACCGCACAGGCGCAATCATCCTTTCGGCAAAACGTACAGATGCAGAGAGTGTCCATCAGCAGTTCGAAATTTGAAAAGCACCGCGGCCTGCACGCAAATTTGAATGTGCATTTCCGTAATCGTTGGCTTTACAAACCACACCAATTCCAATTGAATACTCCACCCTACGAAACATGAGCGGTATTCGAGATGATTGAGAAGATCGGCGTCTCTTTCGAAACATCCTAGCGCTAAAATACCGGAGTTTTTGGCCATTTTAATCACTATGCCGACCATTACCGGCTAATTTTTACAAGTTTTAGCAGGTATTTACGCTTTTTGTTCGTCCTGCTTTTTCCATGATTGCGTCAGGGATCAAACTACTTTTGAACGTCCGGCTCATAAACGGCACTAACAAGACACACCGACCAAACTCAACCAAGGCCAACCGTTGGATCTCAAGCAAGTAAAGCAGCTCATCGATCTGATTAAACGCTCCGAACTCACCGAATTCGAAATCGAGGAGGAGGGTTTTAAAATCAAAATCAAGCGTGGCTTGGGTGAGCAACCTGTGGTGAGCTCGTTGTCGCCTGCAATTGGTTCGCTTGCCCGCACGGGGCCGGCCGAGGGCTCGGGTGTCAGCGGAAGTTCCCTGAACCCTCCGGCAATTGCTTCGCCGTCTGCCGACGAGTCCGGATTTTCCTATGTAAAGTCTCCGATGGTCGGAACCTTTTACCGCAGCCCTTCGCCCGATAGCCCGTCCTTTGCCAGCGTGGATACCAAAGTCGAAGAGAAGACCGTGGTGTGCATCATCGAAGCGATGAAGATCATGAACGAGATTCAGGCGGAAACCAAGGGGACCGTTGTGGAAGTGCTGGTTGAAAACGGCCAGCCCGTCGAATACGGCCAGCGACTTTTCAAAGTTAAGTCGGCCTGAGCCATCCTTACTCCACCGGCCGGGCAGTATTCTGTCCGGCTTCATTTTTTCACCTTATGATCCAGAAGATTCTCATCGCCAATCGCGGTGAAATCGCCCTCCGCGTCATCCGGGCTTGCCGGGAGCTCGGAATCAAGACCTTGGCTGTCTATTCGGAGGCCGACGTCCAATCTCTCCACGTTCAACTTGCCGACGAGGCAATTTGTATCGGAGGCCCCAAAAGCGCCGACAGCTATCTGCGCTCCGACCGGATAATCAGCGCCGCCGAGATCGCCGATGTCGATGCGATCCACCCGGGCTATGGGTTTTTGTCTGAAAACGCCAAATTCGCCGAGCAATGCGAGTCATGTAATATCAAATTCATCGGCCCGAAGTCGAAAAGCATCCGGATGATGGGCGACAAATCCATCGCCAAGGATACGGTCCGCAAGGCGGGCGTCCCGATCGTCCCCGGCTCGGACGGTCCCGTCGAATCCGAGGCCGATGCCGTCAAGGCCGCGCGCAAAATCGGTTACCCGGTCATCATCAAGGCCGTCGCCGGCGGGGGCGGGCGCGGCATGCGCATCGCCCACAACGACGTTTCCTTCGCCAAAGAATACCATACGGCCCGGAGCGAGGCCGAAAAAGCTTTTGGCAACGGTGCCGTCTACATCGAGAAGTACATCCAGAACCCGCGGCACATCGAATTTCAAATCCTCGCCGATTCCCACGGCCATGTGCTCCATCTGGGCGAGCGCGACTGCTCCGTCCAGCGCCGCCATCAGAAACTGATCGAGGAGTCTCCCTCGCCGTTTCTCAGCGCCGACCTGCGCAAGAAAATGGGCAAAGCCGCCGTCAAGGCGGCGGAGGCGGCCGCCTATGAGAACGCCGGGACCATCGAATTCCTCGTCGATGCCAAGGGTAACTATTACTTCATCGA
>CAYZGG010000192.1:0-2949 GCA_964477955.1 uncultured Opitutaceae bacterium | reverse complement strand
GAAGGCTGAAGGCTGAAGGCTGAAGGCTGAAGGCTGAAGGCTGAAGGCTGAAGGCGCGTGTGCCGGATAGCAGATTTCTGTGGATCTGGCGAGGTCGGGCGAAGCGGAATCTCTGTGTGGGGACGGCAGAGTTGGCCGAGGCGGGCGACATTCAGCGGTAGGTTGCGCGCTTGCCGCGCAACAAGAGTGGCGAGACAAGCTCGCACCTACACCCCTACGTGCGACCGACACCAATCGGGCGAGGACGCTTCAAACCGCGAGTTCGTAATTTCCACGGCGCCGGACTACGCGCAACCGGGTGCCGAACAGCCGCGACAAGATGGCAGACGTGAGCACCTTCGCTTTCGGCCCGTCGGCTGCGATTTTGCCGTGCTTGAACAGGATCACGCGTTCGATTTCCGGAATGATGTCGGCGACGTGATGGGTCACGAGGATCAGGCTCCGCCCCGCCTGAGCGAGTTTGCGAAGGAGTCGCCGCAGTTCGACGACGGCGCCGGGATCGAGGCTGTTGGTGGGCTCATCGAGAATGAGGGCTTCGGGATCGTGCACCAAGGCCCGGCCGATCATGGCGCGCCGCTGTTCGCCGGACGACAGGGTCGAAACCGGCCGGTCGGCCAGGGGGTCGATTTCCAGAAATTGCAGGAGGAAGCGGGCCTGACGTTCCTGGGCCGGGCTGACGCGGTGGTGAGGCCAGAGTCCGAGGCTGTTGAAAAAGCCCGAGAGCACCAGTTCCCGCGCCGTCACCTGCCGGAGTGTGACCTCGTGGGAAAGATTCTGCAGCTGATCGAGCGCAACGATGCCGAAATGTTCGCGCAATTCGCCGACATCCCAGTCGTCGCGGCCCAACACCTGGGAACGGAAGCCCGGGCCGCGGTCCAATGGGTAGAGCTCGCGGGTGATCAGCTTGATCAGAGTGGATTTACCCGAGCCGTTTGGGCCCAGAAGGGCGACATGCTCGCCACGAGCGATTTGGAGGCTCAGGTTGCGCAGTATCGGCCGGTCGCCGCGCACGAGCGTCACGCCATGCAGGTCGATCAGGGATGGCCGAAGGTGGGCGGTGGGTGGGGGCATATTCTGGCGGGCGGAGTGCACCGTGGACCGGCCACCCCCGGGTCGCCAAGGAATAAACCAGCGCTGGCTTGGGCCTGCTTCTCGACCGGTGGATTTCCGGCCATCCTTGGCTTGCCCTGCTCCCGGGGTCTGTGTTGATGTCTGGCCTCCCATGACGCACTTCTTCACTCCATCCCGCAAACCGCACTCCTCGATTTTCTCCCGCCTGGCTCTGGCCGGGCTTGTTCTGGTGTTTTCCGCCTGCGACAAGCAGGCCAAGGATGCCGCCGAAAAACCGGCTCCGGCTCCGGCTCCCGCTGCGGCAGCCGCCCCGGCCCCGACAGCCGCCCAGCCGCCGACGGGGTCCGGCAGCATCGAGCAGCGGGTCAGTTATGGCGTGGGTCACAACCTCGGCAAGAATCTGGCCATGCAGCACGATGTGACGATCGACCACCAGGCGCTGCTCGCCGGAATCGACGATGGACTCGCGAACAAGCCGACGCGTTACCCCGAGGCTGAAATCCAGGCCGCGATCAACGAGATTCGGCAAAAAGCCATGGCGGCCAGTGCGGCCGAGGGAGAGAAGCAGCTGGCGGACGGCAAGGCTTATCTGGAGAAAAACCGCGCCAAACCGGGCGTCACAGTCACGGCCTCGGGTCTCCAATACGAAGTGCTGGCCAAGGGCACGGGGCCGAAGCCGAAGACGTCCGATACCGTTGAGGTGCACTATCACGGCACCCTGATTGACGGTTCGGTCTTCGACAGCTCCATCCAACGCGGCCAACCGATCAGTTTTCCGGTGATGGGTGTGATCCCCGGCTGGACCGAGGCGTTGCAATTGATGTCGGTCGGCGACAAGTGGAAGCTGACGATCCCGCCCAATCTGGCGTACGGTGCGCAGGAGAGGCCGGGCATTCCGGCGAATTCGGTGCTGATCTTCGAGGTTCAGCTGCTCAGCATCAAGTAACAGGCGATTTCAGACGCCGGCTTCGCCCGCGCGCGTGATGGCCGGCACTTCCATCACGCGCACCCCCTGGGCCGGGTGTTCCACCGCTTGGACGAGGGCTGCAACCATCTGCCTGAGCGTGACGAAACCGAGCCGTTCGGCTCCGGCGCGGGTGGCGGGAATCCGGCGCAACAAGGCATAGACCGGCAGAAGCAGGCAGGGCCAGCGATGACCGGGCCCCAAGACATACCACGGGCGCAGGCAGGTGGCGTCGAGCCCGAGCGACCCGAGCAACGCCTCCCCTTCCTGCCGCACGGCGACGTAGGCGCGCATCACCGGTGCGGGTTGCGCCACGCTCAGGTAAACGAGATGGGGGCGCGGGTCTGCGCGGGCCACGGCGGCGGCGGCCACCTGGATCGAGACCAGATCGATCGCCCGAAACAGTTTCGCCTTGGCCGGACCCGGCTTCGGCACGCCGACGAGATGTACCAAGGTGTCGACCCCGGCAAGGGCCGCCTGCAGGTCTCCAGGTTCAAGTGGATTGCCCCGGACAATTTCCACCCCGGCCGGTAGATTCCGGTCCGAACCCGGTCGCACCAGCGCCCGCACCTGGTGACCGGACGCCAGCAACGCCGGCAGCAACGCCCGGCCCAGATAGCCAGTCCCGCCGGTGACGAGGACGTGGCGCGAACCACTTGGCGCCAGAGGGGGAGGGGCGGAATTCGGGGTCATGTCCAGTTTACGGTCCGAGCCGGTGGAGAGATGCAATCACAGTCGCGAAAACCGGGCAACAAATGAGGTGGGGACGGAGGAGCGGTTGGCTGATGCCAATCGCCTGATGCAGCAATGGTAGGGCGGGACCGCCGGGCCCGCCGCGAATGTCGTTACGGCGCGCCCAGCGGGGCACGTGCTCACCGCATAGGTAACACTTTGTGCTCACCGCATAGGTGACA
>CAYZGG010000191.1:0-3017 GCA_964477955.1 uncultured Opitutaceae bacterium | reverse complement strand
ATCGCCAACCAAAGATCGAAAATCGCCGGGCCGACTGCCGGATTCACGGTCACCGAGACGGCCGAACTGGTCGTCGTTCCAGCCGCATTCGTGACAACCAACGTGTATTGCCCCGCGTTCGCCGGGGTCATGCCAGCGATATTCAGTTGGATTGAATTGGCACCTGGAACTGCCACTCCATTTCTCATCCATTGCAACGACATCGGTTGGGTACCGGTGATGATCGGAGCCAAGTACAGTGGGTCATTGTAGTTTAATGTAAGCACTGTGGGCAAAGTCAGGATGGCCGGGGCCACTGCCGGGTTGACCGAGACCGTTACGGTTGTACTGGTCGTTGTTCCCGCTTGGTTGATTGCCTTCAGCGTGTACTGGCCGCTGTCTGCAGGAATCGCGCTGGTCTTGGAAAAATAACTCATATTGGCCCCGGGAATCACGGCGCCGTTTCTGCTCCACTGCAGTGACATTGGCTGGGTACCCGTGATGGTCGCCGGGATGCTGATGCTATCACCATAATTGAGACTAAGGGCAGTTGGTAAACCAGTGATCACGGGCGCAATGGCCTGGTTGACAGTCACCGTGACCGCATTGCTGGTGGTGGCGCCCGCTTGGTTGGTGGCGGTCAGCGTGTACTGACCGCTGTCGGCCGTGGTCACGGAATTGATCGAGAAATACTGCGCCGCGGCGCCGGTAATCGCCGTACCGTTCTTCTTCCACTGGAAAATCATCGGCTGGGTTCCACTGACCTGCGGGGAAAGACTGAGCGAAAGGCCGTAGTCCAGCGTCGCACTCGGTGCCAGGCCCGTGATGGTTGGCGCAACCGCCGCGTTAACGGTCACGGTAGTGGTATTGCTCGTAGTCGCACCCACCAGATTCGTGGCGGTCAGCGTGTACAGACCGCTGTCGGCCGTGGTCGCGGAATAGACCGAGAAATACTGTCCCATGGCGCCGGCGATCGCCGTGCCGTTCTTGTACCACTGGAAAGTCATCGGCTGCGTGCCGCTGACTTGCGACGGGTAAAGATTGAACGACGTGCCGTAGTCCAGCGTCACGCTCGGTTGCAGACCGCCGAGCGTCGGCGCAACCGCCGCGTTGACGCTCACGGTGACCGTGTTGCTCGTGGCCGTACCCACCCGATTCGTGGCGACCAGCGTGTATTGGCCGGCGTCGGCTGTGGTCACCGAAGGGATATAGTAATATGATCCCTTGGCTCCGGTGATGGCCACACCGTTTTTCTTCCACTGAAAAGTCATCGGCTGCGCCCCATTGACCTGCGGGGAAAGATTGAGCTGCGCGCCGTAGTCGAGCGTCATGCTCGGTTGCAGACTGCCAATCGTCGGCGCAGCCGGGGGGTTGACGGTTACGGTAACGGGATTGCTGGTGGTGACGCCCACCAGGTTGGTGGCGGTCAGCGTATACTGGCCGCTGTCCGTGGCCACGGTGGAATAGATCGAGAAATACTGCCCGGTGGCGCCGGCAATCGCCGCACCGTCCTTGTACCATTGAAAGGCTATCGGTTGGGTGCCGCTGGCCTGCGGGTAGAGACTGAGCGACGCGCCAAAGTCCGGTGTTACGTTCGATTGCAGAGCGCCGATGGTAGGGGCCACCGCCGGGTTGACGGCTACGGTGACCGCATTGCTGGTCGTCGTGCCCAGGAGGTTGGTGGCGGTCAGCGTATACTGGCCATTGTCGGCGGTCGTGACGGAATTGATCGTGAAACTTTGCCCGAGAGCCATGTTGATCGCAGTGCCATTCTTGTACCACTGAAAAGTCATTGGTCGGGTGCCGCCGATCTGCGAATAGAGACCGAGCGAAGTTCCGTAGTCCAGCGTGACACTCGGGGGCAGACCGCCGACTACGGGAGCAAGGGCCGGATTAACCGTGACCACCACTGGCGAACTCGTCACCGTGCCCGTCGAGTTGGTCGCCGTAAGGGTGTATTGTCCGGCATCAGTAGCGGCGACGCTGCTCAAGTTCAGAAATGGACTGGTGGCACCGGTGACGGCGACGTTATTTTTCTTCCATTGAAAGGTGATGGGCTGCGTGCCGGCGACATTTGCCGAGAGTGAAAGGAACGCGCCCAGGTCGAGTGTTAGGCCGGCGGGCAGGCCAAAGATGAAGGGTGCGGCCTGCGGGTTAACAGTCACCACGACTACGGCGCTGGTCACGGTCCCGACCTGATTGGTCGCCACCAGCTTGTATTGACCGGCATCGGTTGCGGCAACGCCGCTGATGTACAGATATTGATTGGTGGCGCCCGTGATCGCGACGTTGTTCTTGTACCACTGAAACGTCATCGGGGTCACCCCGGCGGTCGACGGGTAAAGGTTCAAGCTGGCGCCGAAATCCAAGGTGAGACCGGCCGGCAAACCATAAATGACGGGTGCGGTGGCTGGGCTAACCGTCAGCGTAGCAGAGGAACTCGTGGTCGAACCTGCGGAATTAGTCGCGATGCAGCGGAATTGATCGCCACTCATCGCGGTGGTCGTACCGGAAACACTGAGACTGGGCGTACCAGTACCGGAATATGCGCCAGAATCGGTCAAATTTGCCCAGGAACTGTTTCCGACTGCGAGTCGCTGCCATTGAAAACCCGGCGAGGGAGCGCCAGTCGCCGAAACGTTAAACCCCGCTGTTTGCCCGCTCCCGATATTCACGCTGGACGGCAGGCTCGTGAAAACCGGCGCCGTTTGCGCCCGGGCAATCACCGTGCCAGCGACAAGAATAAGCAGACTGTAAACTATCTGTTGAGTGCGGGATATTATGGCCATAGGGCAAATTGACTGCGGCATTTTATCAGTGCCTATTCAATAATATATTCTGCAAATTAAATTGTCTGGAAGCCTCAGTCGCCTGGCTGATATTTGGTTTGGCTCCCAAGGAAAAGGTGGCTGGAGCATTTCAAGTAAAACTAGAGCCAGAAAGAAGGATTGGTGTTAAGGTTTGGGCATGAAGAAGACACTGCCAGTGGACCTGCGGGAGCGGATCGTGGCGGCCTACGACGCGAAGGAAGGGACGAG
>CAYZGG010000190.1:0-3036 GCA_964477955.1 uncultured Opitutaceae bacterium | reverse complement strand
GCACAAACGACTCTGACTCGTTTTGTCTAGGTTCGAGTCCTAGTCGGGCAGCCATCCAGAAAAATCCCCGCTCATACAAAGTGCATTGACAGTTGAAAGCTATTCCCAACAAAATTCTTTTCCCCCTTGAGTGTTCCCCCCTCTGAAAACACGTCTTTCGTATTTCCCCCGGTGCCGCCTGACGTGTGGCATGGGAAAAGCTTCCTGACGGCCCGTCCCCTTTTACCCTCCCGCAACTTCAACCTCGCTTAAATCCCAATCCCTCGATCGCACTATGATCACCTCACATCTGCCCCTCGCGCTTCTTCTCACGAATCCTGACGGTAGCCCGATGAGTCCCATGGAACTGTTCCATGCCGGTAAAATCGTCATGTGGCCCATCCTGGTCGTCTCGTTCATCATGATCACCGTAGCCATCGAGCGCGTGCTGTTCATCGTCCGCGAGAATTCCCGCCGGCAGCCGGAAGTGGTCGAGAAGATCCTCGAGCTCGTCGAACAAAACGACATCGACGGCGCTGTGGAGCTCGGCAAGAAGTCCCAGGACTTCGTGGCCCGCATCCTCGTTTACGCCCTCACCAATAAAGAGCACTCCCTCGCCAACGCCTTCACCCGCGCGGCCAACCAGGAACTGCTCCGCTACCAGCAGGGTCTGCCGACGCTCGACACCTGCATCACCGCCGCCCCCCTCCTCGGTCTCCTCGGCACGGTCACCGGCATGATGGGCACCTTCGGCGCCCTCGGCGGCGGCGACATCGGCGCCGCGGCCAGCAAGATCACCGGCGGCGTCGCCGAAGCGCTCATCGCGACCGCCTGCGGCCTTCTGATCGCCGTCACCGGCCTCCTCCCCTTCAACTATATGAATGCCCGCGTCGAAGAAGCCCGCCACGAGGTCGAGGACGCGTCCAATTCGCTCGAAATCATCATCAGCAAGGCCAACACCAACACCACCGGCCGCTAACCGCGGTTCCGGTCGGCGCACAGCCAACCTCAACCCTCCTAATTTATGCACGGTGGCGGCGGTACAGGCCCAGGCGGCGTCAAACGCGCGCGGATTGAAATCATCCCGCTCATCGACGTCATTTTCTTTCTGCTCGCGACGTTCGTGCTCTTCACGCTCTCGCTGAACAAGTCGAACGGCGTGAGCGTCCACCTGCCGACGTCGTCCACCAGCATCCCGCGCGACCCCGAGGGCACGCACACCGTCTCGGTGACGGAAGACGGCTCGCTTGCGTGGGACAAGGAGCTGATCACCCTCGATGAGTTTCTCCACCGCCTGGAACAATTCCATGCCCAGGAACCGGACGGACGCATCCTGATCAACGGCGACAAACGGGCTTTCTACGCGCAGGCCCTCTACGTCTTCGATAATGCCCGTAAAGCCGGCTTTACCAAGATCTTCATCGAAACGCAGGTTGCGCAAAAATAGTCCTAAGAAAACCCGCCCTGCCCCGTCTAATTACTGAAAGCCCGAATTCCCATGGAAGGTTCTAAAATCCAACTCCGGCCCCGCAAGAAGGCGCGCATCGAGATCATCCCGCTGATCGACGTCATCTTCTTTCTGCTGGCCACCTTCGTGCTTTTCACCCTCTCGCTCAACCGCATCCAATCGGTGGATGTGCAGCTGCCATCCGCTCAACATGTCGATCCCAATCCGCACGACACCACTGTTACATTGCAGATCTCTGGCGAAGGTTCGCTTTTCTGGAACCGCGAGCCGATCGACATGAGCGAAGTCAGCGTCCGGATTGCTGCCTACATTTCCCAGACGCCCGAAGCGGACCGCCGTATTTTGGTGGCCGGCGACGAAAAAGCCCGGTTCGGCGACACCGTCACCGTCCTCGACAAGATTCGCGAGTCCGGCATCACCCAATACTCGGTGGAGACCACCACCCGCGCCACGGGCAAATAAGGAGGAACCATCATGCGCAAAGACCTCATCGTCGGACTTCTCGTTTCCGTCCTGATCCACGGCGGATTCCTTTTCGGTGGCAATATTTTCAAGGGCGGAGTCCCCAAGAAGGAAAAGGTTGAGCAGGAAAAAGTCATCCAGATGGTGCTCCCACCCGATCCGCCAGACAAGGACGAGGACGTCCATGAAATCGCCGACGACCAGCCGCAGAACCAGCTCGCCCCGCCCAGCCTGGTCGACCTCCCGAGCGTCGTCACCGTGACGAGTTTCGTGCAGCAGGTGCAGCCGCCGCCCCCCCCGGGCCTCACGACCGACAAGAGCGCTTTCAGCATCCCGGTGGTCAAGCCGGGCACGAACTTCGGCGCCGGCATGAAGGATCTGTTCAACATCGGCGATCTCGACCAGAAACCCGAGGCACGCGTGCAGCCCATTCCGATTTACCCGTTTGAAATGAAGCGCGCCGGCATCACCGGCGAGGTCACGCTCAAGTTCATCGTCGATTACAAGGGCGATGTCGTCCAGATCGAGGTCGTTAAGTCCACCCAGCGTGAATTTGAAATTGCCGCGATCCAGGGCGTCCAGAAATGGAAGTTCAAACCCGGCAAAAAAGGCGGACGTGCGGTCAGCACCATCTGCAGTCAAACCATCCCCTTCACGCTCGCCGACAATTAAGCCCCAACATGCTGAAGCTCTCTTCGACAACCGCCCGCTCCTTTGTCGCCCTCGGCGCCCTTTTGTGGCTGACTGCGACCGGATTGGCTGAACAACCCCCGGAGCGCAATTACCAGCTCAGCGACGATGCCGCGGATGTCCTGACCAAAAGCAAGACCTCCCTCGACGCCAAGAATTACGATCAGACGATCGCCGAGATCGACGCCCAGCTGGCCAAAACCGCGGATCATGGCAGCTACGACTATGCCATCCTCACCGAGTTCAAGGCCCAGGCTCTCCTGTTGAAGGGCGACTACAAGAATGCCCGGATTTCGATGGAGCAGGGCCTCCAAATTTCCGACGCGCACACGCCCCCCTATTCCGAGGACCACACCACCCGGGACCTCTGCTATTTTCTCGCGCAAATGTATTATCAGGAAGCCGCGGGCAACGGCCAGGGCGCCAAGATGAACGTC
>CAYZGG010000189.1:0-3162 GCA_964477955.1 uncultured Opitutaceae bacterium | reverse complement strand
TCGGCCCGGTGCAAAACTTCCCCGAATTCTACGATGCCTTCGGCCTGCCCCGCCCGAAGGACCTGCCCGCGCCGATCTGGTGATAGCAGTTACTGTTTGGATTCGGATTCTTGGACTGTGGGCGGGGTGCCCTCACCCCGCGAGGCATCCACTGCGGGGTGAGGGCACCCCGCCCACAAAGGAAAAGGCTCAAACCGAATCGGAGTCGGTATAAGAAGCGGGCGGAGGCCCGCGCGGGAAGGCGGGTGGGGGCGACCTCCGGGCGGGCCGACGTGCTCGCGAAGAAAGCCGGCCCGGAGGTCCGGCTCCACCTCATACCGCCTGCGTTTTCTGTTTCACAGCGAGTCCGTGAATTTCCGCAATTCGTCCCAGAAGCGCGGGCCCGCGTAATCCGGCAGCCCGCTGTGCGGGCCTCCTTCCACAAAATACTTCGACTTGCGCGCCGTGATCGCGGCATACAGCGCCTCGCCGTGCCAGAACGGGACCGTCCGGTCCGCCGTTCCGTGAATCACGAAGACGGGGAGCTGCAGCCGCGGGACCTTGGCGAGGTTCACGAATTTGTCGCCCGGGAAAACCGGCACGCGGGTCATTACGCGGTAGGCGCTGACAAAGGGGCTTTGCAGGACCAGACCCGCCGCGGGCGCGTGCAGCGCGAGCTCAACGGCCGGGCCGCTGCCCACGGAGTAGCCGTAGATCAAAATGCGGTCGGCGGGCACGCCGAGGTTGGTGCGGAGATAGTCATAGGCCAGGCGCGTATCGGAATAGGTATTGGCCTCGGTCGGCGTGCCTTCGCTTTGTCCGTAGTGCCGGTAGTCGAAAGCGAAGACGGCGTAGCCCGCCCGGACGAACTGTGGCAGGTATGCGCCGATGCTGCCCAGGTCCTCGTAGTTGCCGTGCAGAAAAAGCAGCGTGTATTTCGCGCGAGGATTGGGCCAGTGCCGTGCCGCGAGTTTCACACCGTCGGGCGCGGTCAGCACAACATAGTCCGGGGTCAGCACGTAGCTCACCGGTGGCTTTGGAAAAATCATCCGCAACGAGGCGAAGTGACCCCACATCGCCAGCAGCGCGTAGAGAACGGCGAGCCCCAGCACCAGACGCAGAATGCCCGAGGCCATGGCGCAGGCTATTTCGCCGGCAACGCGTTGCGCACCGCCGCGGCAACTTCCCCACGCGCCACCTCGCGCTCGGAGCGATCAGTCATGTTGCGGATCTTGACCACCCCCTTGGCCAGCTCGTCGCTGCCGTAGATCAGCGCCAGCCGGGCCCCGGATTCGGCCGCAGACTTGAACTGTTTGCCGAAGCCGGCGTCCTTGAAGGGATATTCGACGCGCCAGCCGGCCGAGCGCAGGGCGCGGATGTCGGCAAAGGCGATCCGGCGCTCCGCCTCACCGCCGATGACGACGTAAACATCCGGTGCGTTTGCAAAGGCCGGCATAAGTCCCCGCTGTTCCAGCAGAAGTCCGGTGGTGACGTCCCCGATCGCGAAGCCGACCGCCGGGAGGTCGGCGTAGCCCAGTTTCTTGACGAGGTCGTTGTAGCGACCGCCGCCGGCCAGCGCGCGCAGGTCGCCTTTGCGGTCGAAGGCCTCGAACACAAAACCGGTGTAGTAAGCCAGTCCGCGAACGACACTGAGGTCGACCGTGACAAAATCAGCCACGCCCATCGCGGCCAGGCCATCGAGCACCTTGCGCCACTCGGCCAGACGCGCGGCGAGCTTGTCCGAACCGTGGGCGGCCAAGGTCGATTCCAATCCCGGCAGATCCCTGATTTTCAGGAACTCCAGAATTTTGGCTTTCTTCCCTTCCTCCAACGAACCGTGTGTTTCGGAATAGCCCTTGAAGGCGTCGTCGCCCATTTTTTCGATTTTATCGATGGCCGTGAGCAGCGCGCGCGCCTGCGCATCCGAAAAACCGAGCGCCTCCAGATAAAAAAACCACAGATCGCGATCGCTGAGCCGGACAGAGAAATCGTCCTTCGTCAGGCCGAAACCGCTCAGACATTGGATGAGAAGGGCGATGAGCTCGATCTCCGCCTCGGGACCGGGCTCGCCGAAGATGTCGGCGTTGAACTGATGGAAGGCCCGGAGCCGGCCTTTCTGGGCGCGTTCGTAGCGATAGAATTCCGCGATGCTGAACCATTTGATCGGGCGCTTGAGCGAGCCGGCCTTGGCGCCGACCATGCGGCAGACCGTGGGCGTCATCTCCGGGCGGAGCGACACATCGCGTCCGCCTTTGTCCGTGAACGCGAAAAGCTGGGTTTCGATCTCGTCGCCGGACTTGGTCGTGTAGAGTTCGAGCGGTTCGAGGACGGGGGCGTCGTACTCCTGGAAGCCACCGCTCCGGGCGGCCTGGCGCCACACCTGGAAAATATGCTGACGGCGGGACAAGTCCTCCGGGTAAAATTCCCGAAAGCCCGGAAGCGACTGAAAACCGGCCATGTGGAGGTGCGGGCGAAGGGCGGGTGCGCCCTTACTCTGACGACGCCGCCGGCGGCGGATTGGCCTTCAGTTTTTCGATATTCAGCTGCTTGATCTTCTGCTTGAGAATCTTGCCTGATTTGAACTTCACCACCGCGCGTTCCGGGATGACCACCTCGGTTTCCGGTTTGTTGGGATTGCGGCCGACACGGGCTTTGCGCACTTGGACTTCGAGTACACCGAAGTTGCGCAGTTCGACATTACGCCCGATCGCCAGTGCTTCCATGATGATATCGAGCGTCATCTGCACGGTGTCTTGGATTTGCTTTTGGGGAAACCCGGTCTTTTCGTATATTTCCAATACGATTTCACGTTTGGTAAGGTTGGTCGACATGAGTGGGCGGGGTTGAGGTTACGCGATTCGCTCGCGGTACAAATAATTCACTAGCGCGTGCTTGCGTCAATCGCAAAGCCTTGTAAAGCGTTTGACCCTGACATGCCTGATCCGACTGCAGTCCAGGCGATGTTTGGCCGCATCGCGCAACGCTACGATTTAGCCAACCATTTGCTCAGCAGCGGGATGGATATTTTCTGGCGGAGAAAACTCGTGCGCGCGGTCCATGATATCCATCCCCGCGACATCTTGGACCTTGCCACCGGAAGTGGAGATGTCGCCTTCGCATTGGCGGCCGGATTGTCGGGGCGGACGAGGATCATAGGGATGGATTTCTGCCAACCGATGCTGG
>CAYZGG010000188.1:0-3345 GCA_964477955.1 uncultured Opitutaceae bacterium | reverse complement strand
GTTCCGGCCAGCCGCCCTCGGGCCAGCCGAGACCGCCCATCAGCATGTCGATCACGCTCTCGGGAAACGGCGTCGCGCCGGGATCGAGGTTGACCACGTCCGCCGGCTTGATGCCGCGCGAAAAAAGGAAAAGCGCCAGATCGCCGACGACCTTCGACGACGGCGTGACCTTCACGATGTCGCCGAAGAGCTGGTTCACCTCGGCGTAGGTCCGGGCGATTTCCGGCCACCGGTGCGACACGCCCATCGAGACGGCCTGTTCCCGCAGATTCGTATACTGGCCGCCCGGCATCTCATGCAGATAGACCTCCGCCGAGCCCGTCCGCGGCGCCGTGTCGAACGGCCGGTAGATCTCGCGCACCTGCTCCCAGTAGTCCGAAAACGCGTTGAGCTGGTCGAGGTCGAGCCCCGTGTCGCGCGGCGTGTGCTGGAGCGCGGCCACGACCGAATTGAGGTTGGGCTGCGACGTGCTGCCGCTCATCGAGGCCAGCGCGAGGTCGGCCACGTTCACGCCCGCATCGGACGCGCGCAGCACGGAGGCGGCGGCGATGCCGCTCGTGTCGTGCGTGTGAAAATGGATCGGCAGTCCGATCTCCTCGCGCAAGGTCTTCACGAGCTTGTACGCCGCGTAGGGCCGGCATAATCCGGCCATGTCCTTGATCGCCAGAAAATGGGCGCCCATGCGCTCAAGCTCCTTGGCCAGCTTCACGTAATAGCTGAGCGAAAACTTGTCGCGACGATCGTCGAGAATGTCGCCCGTGTAGCAGATCGCCGCCTCGCAGACGGCATGCGTGTCCTGGACGGCCTCCATGCCGACCCGCAGGTTGGGCAGGTAGTTCAGCGAGTCGAAGATCCGGAAGATATCCATGCCCGAGGCCGCCGCATGCCGCACGAAACCGGCGACGATGTGATCGGGATAATTGGTGTAGCCGACCGCGTTGGCGCCGCGAAAAAGCATTTGGAAGCAGATGTTCGGCACGCGCGCCCGCAGCTGGCGCAGGCGGTCCCACGGGTCCTCGTTGAGGAAACGCATCGCCGTGTCGAAGGTCGCCCCGCCCCACATCTCGAGTGAAAACAGCCCCGGGGTCTGGCGGGCCAGCGCGCTGGCACAGGCGAGCATGTCGTAGCTCCGCACCCGCGTGGCCATGAGCGACTGGTGCGCATCGCGGAACGTCGTGTCGGTCACGAGCAGGCGCTTCTGTTTCAGGGTCCACGCGGCGAATTTCCGCGGGCCGAGCTCGAGCAGGAGCTGCCGCGTGCCCGGCGCGGGCTCGCCGACCCCGCCGGCCGGCGGCATGGGCACAAGAAAGGTTTTGTCGGGACGAAAGCCCTTGGCGTGCGGGTTGCCGTTGACGATGACGTTGCCCAAAAAGTTGAGCAGCTTGGTGGCCCGGTCGCGGCGCGGCTTGAAAGTGAAGAGCTCGGGCGAGGTGTCAATCAGCGTGGTCGTCGCCTCGCCGGAGCGGAAGAGCGGATGCGAGAGAACGTTTTCGAGAAAGGGAATGTTGGTCTTGACGCCCCGGATGCGGAACTCGCTCAGCACGCGCAGGGCGCGTTTCATGGCGATCTCGTAGGTCCGGGCGCTCGCGATGCACTTCACCAGCATCGAATCATAGAACGGCGTGATCACGGCGCCGGAGTAGCCCATCGCGCCGTCGAGCCGGACGCCGAACCCGCCCGGCGAACGGTAGGCGAGGATGCGGCCGTAGTCGGGAATGAACTTGTTTTCCGGGTCCTCCGTGGTGATGCGGCACTGGATGGCGTAGCCGTTGCGCGGCACCTCCGCCTGCACCGGCATGCCGACCTCGGGCGAATGCAACGAGTAACCCTGCGCGATCAGGATCTGGGCACGCACCAGATCGAGGCCGGTGATGACCTCCGTGACGGTGTGCTCGACCTGGATGCGCGGGTTCATCTCGATGAAGAACCAATCGTGGCGGTCGAGATCGTAGAGGAATTCGATCGTGCCGGCGTTGTCGTAGCGGACGGCGCGGGCCATCCGCGCGGCGGCGTCGCACAATTCGGCCACGACCGCCGGGGGCAGCCCGTAGCTCGGGGCGACCTCGATCACCTTCTGGTGCCGGCGCTGCACCGAACAGTCGCGCTCGTGGAGATGGATGACGTTGCCGTGCTGGTCGCCGAGGATCTGCACCTCGATGTGCTTGGCGCGGGAGATGTATTTCTCGAGGAAGACGGCGGGATTGCCGAAGGCGCGGCCGGCCTCGCCCTGCGCCTCGTCGAGCAGGGCGGCGAGGTCACCGGCCTTGTGCACCACGCGCATGCCGCGCCCGCCGCCGCCGAAAGCCGCCTTGATGATGAGGGGAAACCCAATGGACTTCGCGATCTTCATCGCCTCCTCGCGGTCGGTCACCGGTTCCTCCGTGCCGGGCAGCACCGGGACGTTGATCTTTTTCGCCAGCGCGCGCGCCGCGGTCTTGTCGCCCATCATTTCCAACAGCTCCGGCCGGGGACCCACAAAAATGAGCCCCGCCTTCTGGCAGGCGCGGGCGAAGTCCGCGTTTTCCGAGAGAAAGCCGTAACCGGGATGAATCGCGTCGACCCCCCGGGTCTTGGCCACCGCGACGATGCTCTCGATGTCGAGGTAGGCGGCGACGGGGCCCTTCCCCTGCCCGACCTGATAGGCCTCGTCGGCCTTGTAGCGATGGATGCTCAGCCGGTCTTCCTGGGCGAACACCGCCACGGTGCGGAGGCCAAGTTCGGTGCCGGCGCGAAAGATGCGCACGGCGATTTCGCTGCGGTTGGCCGCCATGAGCTTCCGGATCGGGCGCACTGCAGGCGGGGAGACAGAGTCTTCGGTTGGCAACATCGGGTGGAGACGCGAATTTGAAAATGCCGCGGAGCGAAGGCAATGAAAGATTTCGCATCCGGCCGACGTAGGGGCGCAGTTCTTGCTGCGCCCAGGGATTTCCGAATCCGGGCAGGCGCAGCAAGTCTGCGCCCTACGATTTATCCGGTGATGCCTTGGATGACCAACCAGGATGATGTCGGGGCGCTCACTCCCGCTCGCTGGCAAGCTCCGTAGCCTACGTCGTAATCGTGACCACCTCGTTGTAGGTCGGATCGCTTCTACGTCGGAATCGTCACCACTACGCTCTCTCCGCCGAGGCATCGGACCGGACGCTTACCTTTGATGCGCGCAACCATGCGGCCGATGACTGCGCTCCCGCAAACCGGACGCTCCTTCCGCCCGGTAACGACCCAGCCACTTGTGGCCGGTCTTCCGACTGACCTTAAAGTCTGCGCACAACTCGGTCACCGTAAACTTGCCGGTATGCGTCCGATCGAACGCCTCATTGACCGAGCGTAATGGTGACCATTCTGACG
>CAYZGG010000187.1:0-3363 GCA_964477955.1 uncultured Opitutaceae bacterium | reverse complement strand
GTCGATCAACGACAAGCACATCGAGGTCATCATCCGCCAGATGCTCCGCAAGGTTCGCATCTCCGATCCGGGTGACAGCGAGTTCTTCTGGGGCGAGCAAATCGACCGCACGACGTTCCTGCGCGAAAACAAGCGCCTGGACACGGCGGGCGGCAAGCCGGCGGAAGCCGAGCCGATTCTGCTTGGCATCACCAAGGCTTCGCTCGAAACCGAAAGCTTCATCTCGGCGGCGTCCTTCCAGGAAACCACCCGGGTGCTCACCGATGCTTCCACGCTCGGCAAAGTCGATTCGCTCACGGGCTTCAAGGAAAACGTCATCATGGGCCATCTGATTCCGGCGGGCACCGGCCTGCCGGCTTACAAGAAGCTCAAGGTCACGCTGCCGCTGGGTGGAGAGATTCCGATGGACGAAGCGCCGCGGACCACGGCGGCCGAGGCCAGCTGAGATCGACTGCTTCCCGATTGATTCGAGCCGCGGACGAAAATCCGCGGCTTTTTATTTTCTGAGCCGCGAACCTGCAGTTGAAATGAGGTGGAACCGGACCTCCAGGGCCGGTTTCATTGCGGGACTGTATCAGGCTGCCGGAGTGCGGTCGCCACCATCCGGGAGAGCGAGTTCACAGGGAGATTGTTCTGAACTGCACGAGTTCGGCCGGGACCATTGGGTTTCAGCTACGTTGGGAGATGACAATCGCGCCTTTCGAAATTCCAACTTCGCGGAAGAAATCACGAGGGGCAATTTGTGCAGTGAGATGTTCGTATTTCGCGATCTGTCGCCTGGATCATTTCCCCTCCTCCGTTTCCTCTGCGTCCTCCTGTGAAAATGATCTGTTGGAGCGATCCGATTTAATTCAAGACACAGGGGCTCGCACAGAGAACAGAGGGGTTCCGAACGTCGGCATCACTTAAATCTTCAGGGTGACCGTACTGGGGCTCGTCCTGGATTCGTGGCGTTCGGGATTACAAACTGAAGATCGGCAAGCTTCCATTTTGCCTTGTTTTCCCTCTGAAAACGTGGCCTCTTGAAATTCCTCCCGCCAAAACGTGTCAGTAGAGCCTAGCTCCTGATGCGTTATCGCCCGGCCTGCAAATGGCCGGGCGTTTTTTTTGTCCCGACCCGAGTTTTTCCATCCCACCCTCGCGGTGATAACCTCGCGACGATCGCGTATAGGGTATTACACCCTGTTGAAATCGGGATTTCTCGCGCTAATTTTCGCGATAAATCGCTGAATTGACGTTATATAAAATGCGATAGTATTCATATCTTATTACTTTTGAATTCTTTATATTGCAAACGTTCTGTTTAGGGATAATTTGGTTAGTAATGGGTAAAAACACCCACATTGATCGTGATGTACTGGCGTTTTCAAGAGTAGCGGGTGATATCAGCAATAGTTTTTAACCCTAATCCCCATGAAAAATTCAATCATCGTCAGTTTTCTCCTCCTGGCGGTTTCAGCGATCACCGCCCAGGCTTCGGACTCAATGCCGGTCGTCCGCGTGGAGTCTTCGCGCGCCATCAAGGTCGCTATTATCAACGGTGACCGCAGCAATCCGGTCAACGGACAATTAAATGCAGCGTTTACGGAGAGCCTTGGCTACGAGATCAGCCGCCAATGCAGGATGCCGGTGCCGGTCAAGTCAGTGATTGGCACGTCGCCCGACGCCGTAAATGGCTTGTCCAACGGGGGCTGCGACTTTGCTGTCTTCATTGGTGCGAGCCTTCCCTCGGCCCTGTTGAACAGCGACTTTATCAGGTTCAAGGCCGTTCCGGCTTCGGGCGACTCCAAGTACGTGATCTATCTGGTTGCTCCTAACACCGACCGGGACTTCGTCGAGACCCTGCAGCACGCGTTCCCCGAGGCGTTGAAAGGGGCGTTTTTCCAAAAAGCACTGGCCCGGCACAGCAACCAGGTCGCGGGCGGTGAGAAATCCGAATGGAAAGTCGCCCTCGCTTCCGCAGAGTAAATTCGAGATTCCATCCTCAAGTTCCCTCTCAGGCCGGCTTACCACCGGCCTTTTTGCTGTCCTCGTGCCGTTCGTTTTCGCCTGGGCCGGCTGATTCCTCTTGAGAGTTTCCGGCGGGAATCGGGATAAAGCGGGGTTCGCGCGAAAATATTTCATTTCGCGCTTGAAGTGGAGTGAAGCGGCATGATTTGCTGATCCTCCATTTTCGTCATAAACAGCCTTTGCAGCCAAACTGTGAGGGCACCTGACGCCGCGGCTTTGGGCGCTTCCGCTCCCAAAATCCGTGTTTTTCATCAAAGCGCGAAAAAGTGCTTGCCGGCATTTTTTCGTCAGGTAATTTCCGCACCTTTTCCCTTTCCAACCTTCACTCCAACCACATGCCAACCATCAACCAACTCGTGAGAAAAGGACGTCGCAAAGTCCGTGCGAAGTCCAAGGCGCCGGCGTTGCAGGGTAATCCCTTCCGCCGCGGCGTCTGCGTGCAGGTCATGACCCGTACGCCGAAGAAGCCGAACTCCGCCATCCGCAAGGTGGCCAAGGTTCGTCTCACGAACGGGGTTGAGGTCATCTCGTACATCCCGGACGAAGGTCACAATTTACAGGAGCACTCGATCGTGCTCGTGCGCGGCGGCCGTGTGAAGGATCTCCCCGGCGTCCGTTATCATATCGTTCGCGGCACGCTCGACGCCACCGGCGTCGAGAAGCGCCGTCGCTCCCGCTCCAAGTACGGCGTCAAACGCCCGAAGGCCGCCAAGTAACCGTCGTTCCCTTTTCACCACCATGTCCCGCCGTCGCAGAGCCACGCACCGTGCCACCACCCCAGACGCCCGCTACAACAGCGCGCTGGTGACGCACCTCATCAATGTCATCATGAAGAGCGGCAAAAAGACCATTGCCGAGCGCATCGTCTATGGCGCCTTCGAGCGCGTGAGCGAGAAACTGCAGAAGGGCGATCCGGTCGACCTGCTGATGGGCGCGCTGGAAAATGCCCGCCCCAAGCTGGAAGTGAAGAGCCGCCGCGTCGGTGGCGCCACCTACCAGGTGCCGGTGGAAATCTCCTTTGAACGCCAGGAATCGCTGGCGCTGCGTTGGATCGTGACCGCCGCCGGTTCCCGCAAGGGCATCGCCATGCGCGAGGCCCTGGCTTCCGAGATCATCGATGCCTACAACAACACCGGCACGGTGGTGAAGAAGAAGGAAGACACCCACAAGATGGCCCAGGCGAACCGCGCCTTCGCCCATCTCCGCTGGTAAGGAGCCACCCCATGTCCGTCGAAGCTCCCAAAATAACTGTCGTTACCGACAAAGCCAAGGTCGCCGCGGCCAACGCGAAGGACCGTCCGTTCCCGCTCGAATGGACGCGCAACATCGGCATCGCCGCGCACATCGATGCGG
>CAYZGG010000186.1:0-3500 GCA_964477955.1 uncultured Opitutaceae bacterium | reverse complement strand
TCCAACGGTGGCCTCTTCACGGATACCTCGATGACCGATCCTTCGGTCTTCAATTTCTACAAGAATTTGATCGACGGCAACTTGAAATCGGAATGGCAACATTTCTGGTCGGGGACGGCGAATCTGACGCAAACCTTCCTTCATGACCAGGTTGGCTTCTCCCTTGATTACAACAAGCAACACTATGAGTACGGCCAGCTCAACCCCCTCGGCGGTGCCGTCCCCCTGTACATTGACGTCATGTCGACCCTGAACCAATCGCCCGGCGGAGGCACCGTGACGGGGCCTTTTAACGGCCCCCCGACGAACGCCGCCCCGAATCCGAACTATGGCCGCCCGTTCGTCCTCAACAACAACTTTGCAACCAATTTCAATCAGATCAACGATCGCGAAGACAAGCGCGCCACGGCCTTTGTCACACACGATTTCAAGAAGGACGGCCATGAATGGTGGCAAAAGATCCTCGGCGTCCAAACCCTGACCGGCTTGGTGGACGAAGCGAAGTTAACCACCGACACCATGAATTGGCAGCAATATGGTTATCTCGGCGCAAACACTCAACTCGCCGCGCAAATGGACGGGCTAAGCAGTGGTAACTTCCAAAATGTGGCACCGCAAGAGGTCATTTATCTGGGCGGCTCGTTGGTTGGCAAGTCGCTCGCGGGGGCTAATATTCCCAGGATCACCGGCACCCCGACGATCGGTAGCCAGTCGATCAATTACTTCGATTTCACTCCGAACCCGGCGAACGCAGCATTGGGGCCGACAAACCCTGCATACTACGTTGGCTGGGCGGGCCAGCAGACCTTGAGTATTACCAATTCCGAAGCCAACCCTTCCGTTAACCGCCGCCTCTTGGCGACTTCCGATGCAATGACGCGCTCGGTGACAACCTCTCAGTCTTTGGTCTACGAGGGTAAGTGGCTGGATGACGCGCTTGTGGGTATCTATGGCTGGCGCAAAGATATCAACAAGAGCTGGGCTAGTTCCGCCACTCTTGGCGATGCGAACGACGCGCAAAACATCAACTTCAGTAACATCGGGTTTTCACCAGACGCGCAGGGCCGGGTAGAAGTTCAATCCCGCTCCTATAGTATTGTGGCACACCTTGGCGAACTCCCTGGCGTGAGAGATTTTGCCAGAAAACTTCCCGTCGATATCAGTCTGGGCTACAACGTCTCGAGCAACTTCCAGCCAGACTCAGCCCGCGTCGACATTAACGGGTCTCCCGTCTCGCCTCCGGGAGGCAAGACCATCGATCGTTCCATTCGGATCGAGACGCGTGACGGCAAGTACTCCCTCAAGATCAATCGCTTCGTGACCAATATTACGAACGGTGTGAATCCCAACGGTCAAAGCTTCAGCCAATCACTGGCTAATTTCGTCGGCTTCTCGGCGTACTACGGCAACGTCTTTTATTATCACACTGACCAGTCCACCCCGCTCCAAGCAGGACCCACGTCCGTCCCGGATGGCCATCCGGTCATCGGCCAGGCAGCCAATACCGGTGGTGTAAGCGGCTCGGGGTATTACTTCGAAAACGTTAACGGTGTTGATACCTACACTCAGAATATGGCGACTCTACAGGCTAACTCGACCGCAGCCACGCGGGCATGGGAGGCCCAGATTGACGCTGATTTCCCTAACTTCTTTAAGAATTGGGGCATGGGTAGTCTGGCTCAAGTGCAGGCCGGCCTTGACACGCGTAACCAGTTGCAGGGCCTCCCGGGCGAAACTAACTTCGCGGTTACCGAAGACTCCAAGTCCAAGGGCTGGGAGATCGAGCTCGACGCCAGCCCCGTTAAGGGGTTGCGCCTCGCATTCAACGCGACAGAAACGGATGCGGTCGTCACGCAAGTCGGTGACCCGGCCTTGACCAAATTCATGAAGGATACGGCGGCCTATGTTGCAGGCCCCGGCGGCTCTCAGCAGTGGTTCTGGGGCGAAAATATCGCTCCAAGTGTTCCTAACGTCGCCATGGCCTACTACAACAATTACAATGGCTTCGCTCCGTTGGGCACCTATTACGCCGAACTCCTGCAGCAGCAAGGCGTCGCGGCTTCGCAACTCGCCAAGTGGCGCTATAATCTGACGGCAAACTATGACTTTGATCACAGCTTCCTCAAAGGCGTTAATGTTGGTGGTGGCCTGCGTTATACAAGCCGCGAGATTATCGGCTATCCCCCGATTCCTAACGCCGCGAATCAACCTCCGTACCCCGCCGACACGACCAAGCCGTATTATAGCCCGAGTGAGACCTACTTCGACCTTTGGGTTGGTTATCACCGTAAGCTCACCAAGAATATCAAATGGAGTATTCAGCTCAACGTTAGCAACGTCGGCAAAGGGGATTATCTGATTCCGATCAGCTATCAGGCACCGGTAAACGGTGTGGCGCAACCTGCGTTCTATCGGATCGGTCCGACGCAGCAGTTCACGCTCACCAATCGGTTCGAATTCTAATCGCCTTGATTTCGCGCCGGGCGTCTCCGCCCGGCGCGATTTCGGGAGGTCCAGGTCCGACGTGACGGCACCCGCCGTCCGCGGCCGGCGACTGAAACCACGCGGTGCCGGCGAAAACGCGCTCGTGTGAGAGAGCCGTTCTCTCGCGCACCGCTTCTCACTTTGCGAAACCTCACTCCACTCCCATCCTTGACCTCGACCAGCGAGTCCTCCGCTTCGCAGGACAGCGCCGGGCCCCGCCGCGATCGCCCGTCGGGTGCGCCGTTTCGGGCGCACGACGGCGCGGTTGGCGCTCAGCCCCGGGAATTCGATGCGGCGATTTTCGACATGGATGGCGTGATCACGCAGACCGCCACCGTGCACTCACTGGCCTGGAAACGGATGTTCGATGAATACCTTCGCGCGCGCGCCGAGACGCGTCGGTTGCCCTTCGAGGAATTCACCCATGCGCACGACTACCGCACCTACGTCGATGGCCGTCCGCGCTACCAGGGCGTTGAGGCTTTCCTGAAATCCCGCGGGATCGAGCTGCCGTTCGGCTCACCCGACGATCCGCCCGAATGCGAGTCCGTCTGCGGCCTCGGCAACCGCAAGAACGCCCATTTCAATCGGATCGTCGAGAGCGAGGGCGTGGCGGTCTACGATTCGACGATTGCCCTGCTGTACGCGATGCGGGCGCAGGGCCTCCTCCTCGGCCTGGCCACGTCGAGCCGAAATGCCGCCCTCGTCTTGGGCAAGACCGGCGTCGCCTCGCTCTTCGGCTCCATCGTGGACGGAATTGTCTCCGAGAAACTGGGACTCAAGGGCAAGCCCGAGTCGGACATTTTCACGACCGCGGCGCGCCATCTGGGCGTGCCCAGCGCGCGCGCGATCGTCGTGGAGGACGCCGTATCGGGCGTGCAGGCCGGAGCCCGGGGTGGCTTCGGGCTCGTCATTGGCGTGGCGCGGGAAAATAACGTGGACGAACTCCGTGAAAACGGGGCCGACCTCGTGGTTCGCGATCTCGCCGAAACCAGTCTCGACGAAATCGCCCGGCT
>CAYZGG010000185.1:0-3501 GCA_964477955.1 uncultured Opitutaceae bacterium | reverse complement strand
CATCTTCCAGGAGTTCAAGGGCACCGGCAACATGGAGCTCGTCCTCGACCGCAAGGCGGCCGAGATGCGCATCTGGCCCGCCGTCAACATCGCCTCGTCGGGCACCCGCAAGGAGGAACTGCTCCTCGACGCCAAGACGCTCGAAGGCGTCCATTTCTTCCGCCGGGCCCTCGTGCAGCAAAAGATCGAGGAAGCCACCGAGACCATGATCACCCGCCTGTCGAAAACCAAGACCAACGCCGAGTTCGTCAAACTCATCGCCCGCTAACTTCCTTCTTGCGCGCCGCCCCCCGCTCCCGCCACTCTGATATCTTGCTGAATGAATAGCTTTTCCGAGCAATGCCTCGACATGGCCCGTTCCATCCTGGGCCACAACCTTGATTCCATCAACCCGGACGGCAGTCTCACGCCCATCGGCAGTGAGAATGCCCGGACCGACGAGCCCGGCCACGTCGCCTACGCCCTCGGTGAATACTACCGCGCCACCGGCGAAACCGCCCTCAAAGGCTACGACCTGATCGACCTCGCGGCGCGCTGCATCACCGCCCAGGTCTTCACCGAGCCCGCCGGCGAGAACGGCCTGGCCTACGCCTCGCTCGGTCTCCTCGCCTTCGGCCCCTCCAAGGAACGCAACCCCGTCTGGGAACGCCTCGTCGACGAAACCCGCCAGCGCCTCGACAAGCAGCTGCTCCATCGCAGCGACTACGACAATTACTGGCAGGCCTTCAACATCGCGAAGGCCGTCTGCCGCTTCAGCCTCGGTCTGTCCAAGAAGGATGAAACCTCGCGCCTGATCGAGCGCATGGTCGAGCGCATCGAACAGACCAGTTCGACGGGATTTTTCGACGACGCCGAGCCCGGCTTCGGCGGACATTTCAATCTCTACGGCGTGATGACGCTCAGCTTCATCCGCTCCGCCCTGCAGCTCCACGCCAACTCCGCCCTGCGCGAGCGCAAGCTCCCCACCCTCCGGACCTACGCCGAAAAGTATCTCAAGATGATGCCCGACCTCGTGCGGGCGGACGGCCTCGGCTGGGGTTACGGCAAGGCCGCCGGTGCCTACGGCCAGATGCACTGCATCAGCCTGATTTTGCAGGGCCTCCGCGACGGCTGGGTTCCCGAGGACCAGAAGAACAAGTATTTCGACATCCTGCGCCGGCTGTTCTACTTTTTCTTCCACACGTACCTCGACCAGGAGCATGGCTTCCTCGACGTGCGCGACGAAGAACGCACCGCCTACGCGACGCACACCACGCGCATGGCCAATTTCGACGCCGCGCGCTACCTCTGCCAGTGGGCGCGACTCGCCAAGACCGTCCAGCTGCCGGAAGGCATCAAGGCCGAGCCCGCGCGCACCAGCGGCCGTTTTGTCATCTACGACAAGTCCAACCGCAAGGAGCAGGGCCTGTTTCTCTACCGCGACGCCGAATCCGGCCTGCATGTGCAGCTCCCGCTGGTCAGCTCCGGCGGCAACGTCACGGCCGACAACCTGCCGTTCCCGCACAGCCCTGGCGTATTCGACTCGCCCAACAACATTTACCTGCCGATCATGATCCCCGAGCTGACCTTCGGGGATAACGTGACCATCCCGGCCATCTACGGGCAGAAATGCGTGACCGGCCTCGGGTTGAAAAACTCCTTTTTCTTTCGCTACGAACAGCCCGAGCTCATCAATACCAAGGAAGAACTCGTCCGCGGCCTCGGCAGCGTGAAAGTGCAGTGGACCTTCACCGGCAGCAAGGTCGCCGCGGAGTTCGCCTACACGGTCAAGAACCAGGTGCAGCTCGACAAGTTCCGCATGGCGCTGGTCATCGGCGCCCCGCATTCCCGCTACCGCTTTGGCTCATCGCCCGTGCTCGGACCCGGCGGGCATCGTTGCTCCGTGCTCAAGGACGATTTCCACGCCAACTGGCAGGAAACCGAGACAGTCACTGCCGATCCGGTTTACCGCACGAATTACGGCAAGATCCACTACATCCAGATGTTTGTGCGCGATCACCCGCTGATCATGCGCCCCGGCCAGGTCTACCGCCTCGCGGTCAGTTTCGAGCCCGATATCACCCTCGTCGAGGCCTGACCAACCCGTTCGGAGAAGTGCGCCGCGATCAGCAATCGCAAGTGGTTTTGCGACAATGACAAAGTCGCCGAGCGGAGTTCGGTGACTTTTTGCGGCGGCCCTTGCGGCGGAGGCGGCATAGGTTACAATCTGGTGACGGAACTGCTTCTCACTGGTTCCAGTTGTATCCAGCGCATAGCAGCTACGCCCACTTCCCATGACCGGCACCAAACGTTCCAAACGCTCCACCAAAATCACCGCCAAGGCCGGCAAGTCCATCCCGGCGGCGGCCGGCGGAACCAAGGCCTGCTATTTCAACCGTGAACTCAGCTGGCTGGCCTTCAATCGCCGCGTGCTGGAACAGGCGCGCACGGAGGCCAATCCGCTGCTGGAACGCGCCAAGTTTCTCGCCATCGTCAGCTCCAACCTCGACGAGTTCTTCGAGATCCGCATCGCCGGCCTCCTCCAGCAAAAGGACTCCGCCGGCGTCGACCCGAGCATCGACGGCCTCACGCCGCGCGAACAGTTGAAACGGGCCTTCGCCGAAATTCGCAAGCTCGTCGACGAGCAGTACGCCTGCTGGCACGAGCTGCTGGTCCCCGCGCTGGCCAAGGAGAAAATCACCTTCAAGACCGCCGCCGATGTCACCGCCGCCGAACGCACCTGGCTGCAGGACTATTTCACGAAACAGGTCCATCCCGTCCTCACCCCGCTGGCCATCGACCAATCCCATCCGTTTCCGCAGATCGCCAACAAGACGCTCAATGTCATCGTCACCGTCGACAATCCCGACACGCCCGAGCAGGAGAGCCTGACGGCCATCCTGCCCGTGCCGCGAATTTTGCCCCGACTGGTCCAGATCACGCCGGCCAAGGCGGGCCCGCATTGCTTCATCTTTCTCAGCGAGATCATCAAGCTCTGCGCCGGCGACCTCTTCCCCGGCTACCGGGTGGAAAGCGCCCACGCCTTCCGCGTGACCCGCAACAGCGACCTCTACATCGACGACGAGGAGGCCGAAAACCTGCTCAAGAAGATCGAGGAGGAGCTGCGCAATCTCCGGCGCGGCGCCGCGGTGCGCCTCGAAATCGAATCCGACGTGCCGGAACCCGTCTTCAACCTCCTCTGCGAAAACCTGCAGCTCGACGACGAGCGGGTCTTCAAGCTCGGCGGCCCGCTCAATCTCGTGCGCATGATGAGCCTGCCCGATCTGGTGGACCGACCCGAGCTCAAGTTCCCGCCCTTCGCCCCCGTCGAGCTCCCCGCCTTGCAGGGGGACTACAACATCTTCGCGGCCATCGAGCAGGGCGACATCCTCCTGCACCACCCTTACGAGTCCTTCAACCCGGTGGTCGAATTCGTGCACCAGGCGGCGCACGATCCCGACGTCCTCGCCATCAAGCAGACGCTCTACCGCACCAGCGGCGACTCGCCCATCATCGGCGCGC
>CAYZGG010000184.1:0-3566 GCA_964477955.1 uncultured Opitutaceae bacterium | reverse complement strand
CGGGTCGGGAGACCCGTGCCACGCCCTGACAGTCGCCTGCAAGCAGGCTCCTACAAGTCAAGCAAGCCGAAGCAAGCCTCGGGGGATTGGATCCACTGGAAAATAAAAGTGGCCAGGCACTCCACGGCACTGGGAGAACGTCGTCACCGTTGCTACCTTCCGGTCCTGGCGGGGTTCACGCGCCTGCCCATGCATGGCACCTGGCCAAGGCGGACCGTAGGTCGCTCCGACCCGCGCGCAACCAAAATCAAAGCACCCGCCGGTTTCGGTCCCAAACTCCACGCCTTGGGTCGCTTAAGCGCGGACCATTTCGTCCCGTCCCGCTCAGGTGCCGCCGGAAGGGACGTTTTTCGGAGCATCGGGCGGCGGTGGCGGCCCGGGAGGTTCTTCCAGTGGACCGGCCGGCCCGCCAGGGGGGCGCTCGCGCGTCCCGGGCGGATGCTCCCTTAAGAAACGCTGGAACCGGTCCCGCCGCTCCCGAATCATTTCGTCAAACTTCGGCTTCTGTTCCGGCGTGAGCTCGGCCGCCACGTCCTGGTCCATGTGCTCGAAAATCCGGCGCGACTCCGTCATGCTGGAATTGCGAATCCGGGCCAGGTCCTGCATGTCGCGGTGCAAAATGGGCCGCAATTTCTCCTGCTGCTCCGGGGTCAGGTTCAATTTTTCCGTCAACAGTTTCAGCCGGTCCGGCCCTTGTTGTTCAAGCGACGGGCGCCTTGGCAGAAAATGCCGGCCGAAACGCATGGTCAGGCAGCCGCCGGCGACAACCCCCGCGAGAAAAATACCGGCCAGCAGCAAAAAAAACTTCCACGGCTTGTTCATCAGGACGAGAGATCGAGTATTTCGCCGACCGTGTCGGCCGAAGCGACGTCGTCGTCGCGGTCGGAGCTCCACCCGGAATAGTTTAGGGCGATCGCCGCCAGGCAGAGACCGCAGGCCGCGAGCAGGCCGCGAACAGCAAATTTCTCCCACGCACCGGGCCGGGGCGCCGCCACGCCCAGCGCCGCCACGCGGACCGCAAAGCCGAGGGGTGTGGTTTCGTCCCGCGGGCCCTCCGCGGCACGGGCCGCGGCCGCCAGCCGCTGCCAGGATTGTTCGGGGTTTTTCATGACGACTCCTTTTCGTTAAGTTCCCGGAAGAACTTTTGCAACTTCCGTCGTGCGCGAAAAGCGCGCACCTTGATCAAAGACTGGCCCCAGCCGGTAAGCTGGCTGATCTCCGCGATGCTTTTCTGCTCGAGATCGAGCATCCGGATCACCAGCTGGTCCTCGGGTTTGAGCTGGTCGAGGAGCCGGTTCACCAGTTCGCGCGCCGCCAGCGCATCGCCCGGGACTTCGGTCTGCGTGTCGCTGAGCACGTTGTCGAGCACCTCGGCCTCGGATTCGGACAGGTCGGCCCAACGCCATTCGGGCCGTCGTTTCTGGGCACGAAGCTGGTCGATGCAGGTGGTGACCGCGATCCGCGACACCCAGTGCGGAAACGGCACGTTGCCCTGGTACTGTTCAATCCGGCTGAACATCTTCAGAAAGATATCCTGGGCGAGATCCTCCTCGGCCACCCGGCGCGGCAGGTGCGCGCGCACGATGCGGATGACGAGCGGATAGAGATGGTCGACCAAAGCCCGGGCCGCCGCCTGGTTGCCCTGGCGAACGCGGTCGAGACAACCCGCGAGATCGAAGGTCTCGTCAGCCACAGCCAGTGAACGCATAAGGATGGATTCGGCACGTCAAAGGTGACGCTCCCACTCCACCCGCAGTTACCCCGGAGTTCGTTTGCACACTTCCGAGTAAACTACCGTCCGCCGGCAACCAAGACCATTTTAGCGGGACCGGACAGCTCCGGGACAAAAGAGCGGGAAGACTTGCGCAAGCCCCTTGCCGAGGTCATCGCCAAATCGGTCGGAGGGCGCAGTCTTGCAGCCTCCAAGGAGCTTCAAAACCGAGCAGACGCAGCAAGACTGCGCCCCCATTTGACGCCGGCAGGGTTGAGCGGGAAGTTCAATAAGCCCGGAAGGAGAAGGAATTACCCGGGTGAAATCCCGGTTCGCGCCCAAGCCAACCGCTCGGGCGGAAACCGCCGCGCAAAGTTCTCGTTTCCCCGATTGCTTCCTTCTTGCCAAGCCCCGCCGCGAACCGCACCGTGACCGTTTACACGCCTTCAAAGGACTCGCTTGGACATGAACCAGACCATCCGCAATATCGCCATTATCGCCCACGTTGACCACGGGAAAACCACCCTCGTGGACAAATTGCTCAAGGAGGGCGGAGTCTTCCGCGCCAACCAGCAGGTAGAGGAACGCGCCATGGACTCCATGGACCTCGAAAAGGAAAAGGGCATCACCATCAAGGCGAAGAACACCTCCGTCCACTGGAAGGACAAGATCGTGAACATCGTCGACACCCCCGGACACGCGGACTTCGGCGGCGAGGTCGAGCGCGCCCTCCGCATGGTCGACGGCGTCCTCCTCGTCATCGACGCCTACGACGGCCCGCAGGCCCAGACCCGCTTCGTCCTCCGCAAGGCCTTGGCGCACGGCCTCAAGGTCGTGATCGTCATCAACAAGATCGACCGCGACAACGCCGACCCGGCCAAGATGTACGACAAGGTGCTCGAGCTCCTCATGGAGCTCAACGCCAGCGAAGAGCAGTTCGACGCGCCCGTGGTCTACGGCTCCGGCCGCGACGGCTACATGATGTACCAGCTCGGCGAGGAAAAGAAGGACATGACGCCCCTCTTCGAGACGATCATCGAGCACATCCCGCCCCCCTTTGCCAAGCCCAATGAGCCGTTCCACATGCTCGTGTCCAACATCGACTGGAGCGACTACGTCGGCCGTATCGCCGTCGGCAAGATCCTCGGCGGCACCGCCAACGTCGGCAACACCGTCTTCGTCGTGCGTCACTCCGACGGCAAGCGTGTCCGCGGCAAGATCACCAAGGTCTTCGAGTTCACCGGCCTCGGCACACGCGAGACCGACTCCGCCGTCGCCGGCAACATCGTCGGGCTCTCCGGCTTCGAGGATGTGGACATCGGCGACACCCTCACCGCCGACGAGGCCGGCCACGCCCTGCCCTTCACCCAGATCGACCCGCCGACCCTCGAGATGCAGTTCTGCGTCAACGACGGCCCGCTCGTCGGCCAGGAAGGCAAGCTCGTCACCTCCCGCCAGCTCCGCGAGCGCCTCATGCGCGAGCTGAAGACCAACGTCTCCATCAAGATCGAAGACACGGAGAAAGCCGGCATCTTCAATGTGAAGGCCCGCGGCGCCATGCAGGTCGCCGTGCTCGTCGAGACGATGCGCCGCGAGGGCTTCGAACTGCTCGTCTCCCGCCCGACCGTCATCGAAAAGACCGTCGACGGCCAGCGCCACGAGCCGTACGAGACCGTCTGGATCGAGGTGCCCGACGAATGCGTCGGCGCCATCATGCAGAATCTGGCCAACCGCAAGGGCCGCCTGACCAACATGGAGAAGCTCGCGCACTCCACCATGATCGAGGCCGTCATCACCACCCGCGGCCTCATCGGCATGGAAATCGACGTCGTCAACGCCACCAGCGGCCGCGGCG
>CAYZGG010000183.1:0-3594 GCA_964477955.1 uncultured Opitutaceae bacterium | reverse complement strand
ATTGTCGTGCTGGGCGCCCACGCCGAGGAAATCCTGCCTGCCCTCGACGGCCTTCCGCTTCGGACCGTCGTCAACGCCGGCTGGGCCGAGGGCCTCGGCTCGTCATTGCGGGCCGGCATGAAGGAACTCGCCGCCGTCGCGCCGAAAGTCGACGCCGTGATCGTGGTTCTCGCTGACCAGCCGGATGTTTCTGCCGCTCACCTTGCCCGCCTGATTGCGGCCCACGCGAAGACGGGGCGCTCGATCGTGGCTTCGGAACACCACGGCGTCCCGATGCCTCCCGCGCTGTTTTCCGCCCGGCATTTCCCTGCCTTGGGGGCGTTGCGCGGAGATACCGGCGCCCGCGCGCTCTTCCAGACGCATCGCAGAGAGGTGGTCACGGTTCAGCTGGAGTCCGCCAACGACCTCGACACGCCGGCCGACTACGAGAATTTTCTGCGGCCGCCCCCCTGAACCGAGGCCGGTCTCGTTAGATCAATTTCTAATTTGCGCCGGTCCGATCTGTGCATTTGACGGGATGCGGAGATTGGGCATTCTGGACGAGACGTTTTCCCCATGCCCTCCTATACCCTGAAAGTAAACGGGCAGGCCCGTACGCTGGACGTCCCTGCGGACACCCCTCTGCTCTGGGCCCTGCGCGACAACCTCGAACTGGTCGGCACAAAATTCGGTTGCGGCGGAGGTTATTGCGGCGCTTGCACTGTCCATCTCAACGGGGTCCCCACGCGCTCGTGTCAGACGCCGGTGTCAACCGTCGGCGGCATGGAAATCACCACGATCGAGGGCCTCGATCCCGCGGGCACCCATCCGTTGCAAAAGGCCTGGTGTGACCACGATGTTCCGCAATGCGGCTATTGTCAGGCCGGCCAGATCATGACCGCCGCCGCCCTGCTGAAAAACAATCCGCATCCCACCGATGCCGACATCGACGGGGCCATGGCGGGCAACCTCTGCCGTTGCGCGACCTATCTGCGCATCCGGGCCGCGATCAAGGATGCGGCCGGCACAACGAACGGAGTCGCGTCATGAACACCCCGACCCTTTCCCGGCGCGACTTCATCCGTGTGGCGGCCTTGGCCGGCGGCGGTTTTGTCCTGAGCTACTATTTGCACGGGGCCGAAGCGCTCCTCCCGGGAGCCACCGCCGACTCCCCGCGCACCTTCTCCCCCAACGCCTATATCAAGATCACGCCCGACGGCCTGGTGACGATCATGGCGAAAAATCCTGAGGTCGGCCAGGGAATCAAGACCTCGCTCCCGATGATCGTGGCCGAGGAGCTCGAAGTGGATTTCTCGAAAGTGAAGATCGAGCAGGCGGCACTCGCACCGGAGTTCGGTTCGCAGTTCGCCGGGGGGAGCCTTTCGACCCCGATGAATTACGACACGATGCGCCGCGCCGGCGCCGTCGCGCGCACGATGCTCGTGTCGGCGGCCGCCGCGATCTGGAACGTGCCGGTCGGCGAGTGCCAGGCTCAGGCCGGCACCGTCATCCACCGTCCCACGGGCCGGCGACTGGGCTACGGCGAACTGGCCACCAAGGCCGCCGCGCTGCCGATGCCGGACGAAAAGACCGTGACGCTGAAGGATCCCGGCGAATTCAAACTGCTGGGCTCGCGGGTCGGCGGCGTCGACAACCCCGCCATCGTCACGGGTCAGCCGCTCTTCGGCATCGACCAAAAAGTTCCGGGCCTGCGGCACGCCGTCTACGTCAAATGCCCCGTGTTCGGCGGCAAGGCCGTCAGCGCCAACCTCGACCGGATCAAAGCGCTCCCCGGCGTGCGCGACGCGTTCATCCTTCCCGGCACCGGCAACTACTCCGGACTGCTTTCCGGCGTCGCCATCGTGGCCGACACCACCTGGGCCGCCTTCAGCGCCCGGCGCCAGCTGCGGGTCGTCTGGGACGAGGGCGCCGGAGCCACGCAAAGCAGCGAGGGTTTCGCCGCGCAGGCCGAACAGCTCGCCGCCAAGGAGGGCAAGACTTTGCGCAACGACGGCGATGTCACCGCCGCCCTCGCCTCCGCCGCCACGAAGGTCGAGGCCACCTATTTCTATCCGTACATTTCCCACGCCACGCTCGAACCGCAAAACTGCCTGGTCATTCCGACCGCCGACGGCGGCCTCGAAATCATCGCTCCCACGCAGACGCCCGGCGGCGCGCAGGAGATCGCGGCCAAGACCCTGAATATTCCGAAGGAAAAAATCAAAGTGCGGTTCACCCGCATCGGCGGCGGGTTCGGTCGGCGGTTGAGCAACGACTATGTCGCCGAGGCGGCCGCCATCGCCGTAAAAATCGGCAGCCCGGTTCAGGTCATCTGGACCCGTGAAGACGATCTGCAGCACGACTTCTACCGTCCGATGGGCTGGCACTACCTCAAGGGCGGGATCGATGCCGCGGGCGGTCTCGTCGCCTGGCATGACCACTTCATCACGATCGGCTTGAATTCCGAAACGGAGACCGGTTCGAGCGCACAGATGAGTCCCGGCGAATTCCCCGGCCGGTTCCTGCCCAACTTCCGCCTCGAACAGTCGGTGCTCAACACGAACATCCCCACCGGACCGTTGCGCGCGCCCGGGAGCAACGCGCTGGCGTTTGTTTTTCAGAGTTTCATCGACGAGCTCGCCCACGCCGCCAAACAGGATCCCCTCGCCTTTCGGCTCGCCCTGCTCGGGCCCGACCGGGAAGTGCCAGGCCTGGGCGGACACGACGTGCCCTACAACACCCAGCGCATGAAAGGCGTCCTGCAGCTGGTCGCCGAAAAATCCGGCTGGGGCAAGTCCCTGCCGCGCGGGTCCGGCCAGGGCATCGCGTTTCACTTCAGCCATCGCGGCTATGTCGCCGAGGTCGCCGAGGTGACCGTGGCCCGCGACGGCATGCTGCGGGTCAACCGGGTCACCGTCGCCGCCGATGTCGGCCCCATCATCAATCTCAGCGGTGCGGAAAGCCAGGTCCAGGGATCGGTGATCGATGGACTCAGCAGTGCGCTGATGCAGGAAATCACCATCGACCGCGGCCGCGTGGCGCAGAACAATTTCAACGACTATCCGCTGCTGCGCATCAACGACGTCCCGCCGCAGGTCGATGTGCATTTCGTCCCCAGCCGCTTCCCGCCCACCGGCCTGGGCGAACCCGCCCTGCCGCCCTTGCCGCCGGCGCTCTGCAACGCCATCTTCGCCGCCACCGGCAAGCGCATCCGCTCCCTCCCGCTTTCCAAGACCGACCTGAGCTGGTCGTGACGCTCAGCTGACGGCGACCGCGCCAGCACCTACCGCCTCCTCATCCACAACCGTGCCGGCAAGGTTTCAAGGCCGTAGATTTGGTCCAGGTTTCCGCACCGTCACCGATGGGCCGCCCTTGGATCCGGCGCGCCGGGTGCGCCAGCCGCGGGCGTGACGGACAAAGGCGTCGGCACCGGCGCTTCGGAGCTTGGCCTTTTCATTTCAGTTCGCACTTGGTAACAAAGCGCCACCATGCCGATCTTATAACTTTTGACCTCCGCGAGATGAAGGGCGACGTCTCGGTCGAGCTTCCCGAAGAACGGAATCCCGTCACCGATCAAAACCGGCAGGATCGAATAACGAACTTCGTCGGCCAGCC
>CAYZGG010000182.1:0-3602 GCA_964477955.1 uncultured Opitutaceae bacterium | reverse complement strand
GGTATTTGCGCGAGCCCCAGTCGCCGTACGGGCCGTCCCACATGCCGTAGCCGGCTTTGGTCGAAATGATGAGCTCGTCGCGGTACGGGCCGAAGTCGTCGCGCAGCAGGCGGCCGAAGTTTTCCTCGGCGGAGCCGGGGGGCGGGCCGTAGTTGTTGGCCAGATCGAAATGGGTGATGCCGAGGTCGAAGGCCCGACGCAGGAGGGCGCGCTGGTTTTCCAGCGGGTCGACACCGCCGAAATTGTGCCACAGGCCGAGCGAGAGGCGGGGCAGCTTCACGCCGCTGCGGCCGCAGCGGGCGTAGGTAATGGCGTCGTAGCGACCGGGTTCGGCGAGGTAGGGGTGCATCCCTTGACAGATAGGCAGCCCGGGCCCAAAGCAAAGAAAATTGCCGGACGGCGCCGACGCTTCCGGCGGGGCGCACCGCCCGGGCGGGACAGAGGACTGTCATAGAAGGGGCCGGCGTCCAAATTTTCTAGCCCGCCCCGACAAATCGAGTATGCTCGCCGTCACTTTCCCGCCCATGGCTGTTCCACGATCCCAAGGCTGGTTCCGCGCGTTGATTTGGTTTGGCGTCGTTGCCCTCGGGGTGACCTGTTTCGGTGTGCTCGCCTGGACCCGCCATGAGCCGGTCAACGCGCTCTGGTTGGTGGTGGCGTCGGTCTGCGTCTTTGCGGTGGCCTGGCGGTTTCACTCGGCCTGGCTGATGGCCCGGGTGTTCACGCTGGACGAAACCCGGGCCACGCCGGCGGTCACGCATGGCGACGGCCGGGATTTTGTGCGGACGAACAAGTGGATCGTGTTCGGGCATCATTTTGCCGCGATCGCCGGCCCGGGGCCGCTGGTCGGCCCGGTGCTCGCCGCGCAATTCGGTTATCTGCCGGGCATGCTCTGGATCCTGGTCGGCGCGACGCTCGGGGGGGCGGTGCACGATTGCATCATCCTGTTCTGCTCGGTCCGACGCGGGGGCAAATCCCTCGGCCAGATGGTGCGCGAGGAGGTCGGGCCGTTTGCCGGGTTGCTGGCCCAGGTCAGCATCGTGGCCATCATGGTCGTGCTGCTCGCGGTGCTCGGCCTGGTGGTGGTGAAGGCGCTGGCGGAGAGTCCGTGGGGCCTGTTCACCATTGCGGCCACCATCCCGCTCGCGTTGCTGATGGGGGTGGCATTGCGTTCCTGGGTGCCCGGCAAAATCGGGCTCGTCAGCGCGTTCGGCGCCGCCGGTCTGCTCCTGGCGGTTGCCGGCGGGCAATGGATTCACGGCACGCCGGTGGAAAACTGGCTGACGCTGCAGGGCACGACGCTCGCGTGGTGGATCATGGGTTACTCGCTCCTCGCTTCGGTGCTGCCGATCTGGCTGCTGCTGGCGCCGCGCGATTACCTCAGCACGTTCATGAAGATCGGCTGCGTCGCGCTGCTGGGCGTGGCCGTGATCGTGCTGGCGCCGCACTTGAAGATGCCGGCGATCACGCCGTTCATCGACGGCTCCGGGCCGGTGTTCGCGGGTCCCGTGTTTCCGTTCTGTTTCATCACCATCGCGTGCGCGGCGGTGTCGGGTTTCCATTCCATCGTGGCCTCGGGCACGACCCCGAAGCTGCTCGAGCGCGAAAGCCATATCCGCACCGTGGGCTACGGTGGCATGATCACGGAGATGCTCGTCGGCATCATGGCGCTCATCGCCGCCTGCGCGATGGAGCCGGGACAGTATTTTGCGGTGAACATGAAGGGGGACGTCGCCGCGGTAACGGCGAAGATCACCGCGCTCGGCTATCCGGTCACGCCGCAGCAGATGGCCGATCTGGCCGCCTCGGTCGGCGAGAAGACGCTGGTGGGCCGCACGGGTGGAGCGCCGACGTTTGCGGTGGGCATGGCGCACATGTTCGCACGCGTGCTCGGCGGCAAGACCGCGGCGGCGCTCTGGTATCATTTTGCGATCATGTTCGAGGCGCTGTTCATTCTGACGACGCTCGACGCCGGCACGCGCATCGGACGGTTTCTCATCCAGGATTTGCTCGGCTATGTCTGGAAACCGCTCGCGCAGACGCATTCGTCCCTTGGCAATTGGGTTGCCAGCCTCGCCTTCGTCGGCCTGTGGGGCTGGTTTCTCTACCAGGGGGTGATCGATCCGCTCGGGGGCATCAATTCCCTCTGGCCCATCTTCGGCATCGCCAACCAGCTGCTCGCCGTGCTCGCACTCGCGCTCGGCACGACGGTGCTGATCAAGATGGGCCGGACCCGGTATCTGTGGGTGACGCTGGCACCGCTGGTCTGGCTGCTCGCGGTGACGATGACGGCCGGTTGGATGAAGATTTTTTCGCCGAGCCCGCTGCTCGGTTTTCTGAGCGCCGCTCACGGCTACCGCGACCTGCTCGCCGAGGGCACGGGCACCGCGATCCAGGTTGACCACTGGCACCAGCTGATGGTCAACAATTACATCGATGCGGGAGTAACTGGGCTGTTCCTCGGCCTCGTCATCCTTGTGGTGCTGGCCTGCGCGCAGAGCTGGGTGCAGCTCCTGAGCGGCCGCCGGGCCGTCGACCTGCGCGAGGAACCGTACGTCCGCACGCCCGCCGCCGTGGCGGTGGCTTCGAGTCTCTAGAGCATTTCAAATAAAACTATAGCCACAAGCGGCAAACCAGCCGAGGGCGTCCTGGGCGGTGACGGCGCGGAGCGCGGCCGCGATGGCCAGAAGGAGGTCGTGGTGCGTGCGAGCCTGAGCTTTGCGGAGGAGCGACTTTACCTTGCTCCACATCATCTCGATGGGGTTCAAATCGGGCGAGTACGCGGGCAGGAAGCGGACTTCGGCTCCGGCTTGGGCAATGAGCGCCAGAGTGCGGTCATTTTTGTGGGCGCCAAGGTTGTCCATGATGACGATATCCCCCGTTCTGAGCGCCGGGACCAGCACTTCGCGCACGTAGGCGTGGAAGACCTCGGTGTCGGTCGCGCCCTCGATGGTCAGGCAGGCGCTGGTCCCGTCCAGCCGCACCGAAGAGATCATCGTGGTGGTTCGCCAGTGGCCGTGCGGAGCGTGGCAGACCAGCCGCTCGCCCTTGGGCGCACGACCGCGCAGCCGCGTTAGATTGGTTTTGGCGGCCGACTCGTCGATGAAGACCAGCCTCGCCGGGTCGAGGGCACCTTGGCGCCGCTGCCAGCGGCGTCTGGCCCGCGCCACGTCCGGCCGGTTTTGTTCGGCCGCATGGAGCGTCTTTTTTTATAGGTCAGTCCCAGTCGGCTCACCACCCAGTGGATCGCCGCTACCGTGTAGTCCAACTCCAAGCGGCCCTTCATCTCGGCCAGCGTGAGGTCTGGTTCTTGGGCGATGAGTTGCTTCAGCTCCGCGCCATGCTCCGGCAGCAGTCGCGCTTTCCGTCCCGAAAACCGATGCCGCGGCCTGAGGTCTCCGGTTCTCGCCCTCTGGCCCAGCAGCTTCTTCACCATGCCTACTGAGACCTTGAAGCGCTTCGCCACCTCTTCTCTCGTCCCTTCCTTCGCGTCGTAGGCCGCCACGATCCGCTCCCGCAGGTCCACTGACAGGGTCTTCTTCATGCCCAAACCTTAACACAATCCCTTCTTTGTGGCTATAGTTTTATTTGAAATGCTCTAG
>CAYZGG010000181.1:0-3855 GCA_964477955.1 uncultured Opitutaceae bacterium | reverse complement strand
AACCAACACGAATAGAACAATAACCCCCGGAGGATCTGCCTATTTACTTGACATTTCACCCGACGATCAGTGGACGGTATTTTTTGGAAAGGACCCTAACGCCGATAACTTTGGCTTATTTTCGATGTCTACTCACGATAATTCCATCACTCATTTTCTCGCTGGACCTAACATGGGCGGCCGTATCACCGTTTACGGATGGCTGACCATTCATTAAAGAGGTTTTCCCAGTTCGTAGAAAGCAAACAATGATTGCCTTTTTTGAATCTCGCTGGATAATCATCTCCATCTCGCTGTTGCTCATCTTGCTTGCAGTTGTATTCTTCATACCGAGCATGTCAGGCGCGTTCTCGATTGCCATGCTTCTGGTCAGTCTCGGCACGGTCATTGTGTTCATCGTCCGAAGGCAAGTGAAGAGCTATCGTTCGGGCAAGATCAACCGCGCCGGAATTTTTCGCAACATCGCTGTTGAAATCTTCGGTCTATTACTCACGATTGCTCTGGCTTTCTTTATTGTTAGACGCCTATTGAGCTTCATATAAATCGGTTAAGATAGAGTGCATGAGATGGCATCCCAAGCAACTAACCCGAGCACAGATGACAGAAAGGCGGCAAGAGGCGGTACGGCTCTTGCGGTCCGGAAAAATGAGCCAAGCTGAAATTGCACGTCAACTAAGCGTGAGCGAGGCCAGCGTGAGTCATTGGAAAGACCTCCTGCAGAAATATGGTGCTGCGGGCTTGGAGGAGCACAAAGCCTCCGGCCGACCGCCGGGTTTGAGCGAGAAGGACAAAAAGGCTTTGCTCAAGAAGTTGCAGAAGGGAGCCCGAGCCGCCGGGTTTGAAACGGAACGCTGGACGCAGGCCCGGGTCCAACAAGTCATCGAGCGAGAGTTTGGAGTGACTTATCATTCGAATTACATCAGCCGCCTGCTGCACGATCTGGGCTGGAGCGTGCAGAAACCGGAGACCCGAGCCATCGAGCGCGACGAGGAGCTCATCCGGGCTTGGCTGAGCCAAGATTGGCCCAGGATAAAAAAAGTCTCGGCGGCTCGGCGCCGACATCGTGTTTGAAGACGAATTTGGCCTTTCCTTTTCGGAAGCTGTCGGCAGTACGTGGGCGCCGCAAGGACATCCCCCCTTCCTGAAGCGGCTGGGCAAATATCGTCGAGAGGTCTCGACCCTGGTCGGCCTGACCATCACCGGCAAGGTCTTCAAAAGGCATTTCAAAGGCTCCATCAATTCAGAGAAAGTCATCGAAGGACTGGAACATTTTCAGCGTCATCTCCGTCGACCCTTTATTCTGATTTGGGATCACTCGCGAACCCATCTGAGCCGGTCCGTAAAGCACTATTTGGCTCAGCATCCTGAAATTCATATTGAGTTCCTCCCGGCCTATGCCCCGGAGCTGAATCCAGAAGAGTTCTGCCATGGCAATGTCAAATGCCGCCTCACCAATGCTGTTTTCCTTTCGACCCCTGAGATCCGACAAACCCTAGATCGCGGCTTTGCTCGCCTGCGTCGACGTCCCGATCTCCTGCTTGCCTTCTTTCACCATGCAGGCCTTTCCCTTAACCAACTTTGGTGAAGCTCAATAATATTGTTGGTTACAGAAAAGGTAACTTTTATTAAGTTGCCGTCCCTATGAATTTTACTCACTGAGAAGTCTAGCTAGTTCGTGTTGGAAAATGCAAATCTGAACCTTAAAATCTAAAGTTATGAAAGGGCCGCCGAAGGGAGTAGATTCTGTATTGCGACATACAAATCTCACCCTTGGAGGCCCGCGATGATTATGGTTCTGAAGTACCGAACCATTATAGACCGATATGCGCGTCCTGCGAACGTTGCTCCAGTCAGCCTCAGCGATCCAATCCTGCAAGAGCTGGACTGGATTATGGAAGATCTGGAACTGTTTAGACTGGTGCGATGTGACTTGGCTCAACATTACAAACGTTCGAAGCTTGGACGCCATCCTGTGCCAATCGAAGTCACTTTGCGGTTGATGGTGCTACGGCGGCGGAAGCAATGGTCATATCGACAGGTCGAACAGGAAGTGCGAGATAGTTCCAGCTATCGTGGTTGGGTGCGGGTCTATGATCAAAGCGTGCCGGATCACAGCACATTGAATGATCTCGAACGCTTCATCCGAGTGCCGACGCAGCATCGGATCAACGAGCGTCTGCTGGTCTTGGCGCAGAGTAAGAATCTCACGCACGGTTATAAGCTGCGGTTGGATGCCAGTGTGACGGAGACGAACATTCGCTATCCAACAGACAGCGGGCTACTCTTGGATGGAGTGCGGATCCTGAGTCGGTGGTTAGAATGTTCTGCACCTCTGTTATCCAAGAAGTTGCTCAACTGCGGAGTGTGTCGCAATCGGGTACGGAGTGCGCGTCGGAGGGCACGGCTCATTGGGCAGTGGAGTCATTCCACTCCCAAGCAAGAACGCCACCGGCAGGTCAAGAAAGCAGCCATCACCCAGCGGTATGCCGAATTGATCGAGATCGCCAGCGCCAGTTTGGAACAAGCCAGCCAAGCTGCAGAGCAACTGAGCAGACAGAAGAATAATGAAACTGCACACGCCTTAGTTTTACAAATCAACGAACTCCAGCCTTTGATCCAGCGCGTGATCAACCAAGCGACGCGGCGTGTGCTGAAGGGCGAGAGTGTTCCAGCACTAGAAAAAGTCGCCAGTCTGTGGGAGCCACACACGCAAATCATCCGCCGTGGCAAACCGCAACCGCATGAGACCGAGTTCGGACATAAGGTCAACTATGCCGAAGTCGAACATGGCCTGATCAGTGATTGGCAAGTCGTGGCTCTCGGCAATCCTCCAGACGCCAACATGCTATCGCCCATGCTCCGACAGCATGGCAAACACTTTGGTCACGCTCCTCGTGTACGGGCGGGCGATCGCGGTCTCTTCTCCCCGGAGAATGAAAGCTTGGCCCGGCATTTAGGAGTCGAAGAAATTGCCATTCCACAAACGGGAGAGCGCAGTCCCGAGCGGATGGCCTATGAAAAGCAACCTTGGTTCAAGCAGGCTCAGTGTTTTCGTAACGGGATTGAAGGTCGCAAAGTGGTTCTGCTCTCCGAACCATTAGTGTCGTGAAACGCACTGTGCAATTACGGCGCTGCCCTGCTCACGGAGAAGTGGGCTTCGAGCGTTGGATTGGTATGGGTATCCTCGTTGCCAATCTAGTGATTATCGCTCGGGCACTATCCCGACGCCACCGCAAACGACAAAATGTTAAAGTTCAGACTTGAATTTTCCGACACGAACTAGCTAGCCCCAATTGTATTGCAGACATGGAGAATTTATATTGCAGCGGTGAAAACATTGTGAATAATAGGCTAGCCACAAGACCAATAGGTCCGCTGCAATATATTTCGACACAACAGCTAAGGCACATCAAAAAACTGTCCAACTTTTGGGGTCCACTACACTCTCTGGTTCTCCGCCAGCAATTCATCAACTGATCTCTTTTCATTTGTCTCCCCCAAGTGGCGTATAACAGAACTCCCCAGTTGCAGGATGTAGCCGGGGAATGTTTGTCTTATGATGATTTTATGGATATTCTAGCCTGAACCAAAAGCACCAGATCGAGTCTTTGCCGGCTTTCCCGGGCACAGACGCTGGTCCTGATCGCTAAGGCCGGCAGGGCAATCCCTTTCCTTCCAACGTCCCCCATCTATTTTCAGATGAAACCAAAGCCGGACTTTGGTACAGAATTGATAAAGGAGAATATTATGAAACGGTTGTTTCTACGAGTTTTACCGGTATTGGTGACCTTGAGCATGATGCTTGCATCCTGCTCTGCGTTGGGTATGACGCCTGCCCCAGGCACAATTTCTACA
>CAYZGG010000180.1:0-4230 GCA_964477955.1 uncultured Opitutaceae bacterium | reverse complement strand
GAAAGATAGACTCCGCGGGAATCCTTGAACCAAACCAGGTCGGGGCTCTTTTGTGACGCGGCATTCGGCTGCCCGTTGTCGTGGGTATCCAAGCCGTCTTCTGCGGCGTCTATCCGGGTTTTCATTGGGGGCGGAAATGCGCCCATGCTATGGCCTTACCGAGCGTTTGCTAATGGGGCATAACCCTACAGCAGTGCGCTGGATCGGCTGGGGCAGAACGAACTCCACTTTTTCGCTTCCCATCAATACCTCATCCGGCGCCAAAATGACTGCCGGTAGGTTCCCACCCCATGGCGTCCGACAACATCGCCGCCTATAGTCGTCTCCGCGCAGGAGTCTGCCAAAATCGTATGGCAAGAACATCGCCAGCGGTGGGGCGTCAACCCACCGCGTCAGCCGGTCCTCCCCTAGAGCCGAGTCAGGACACCATCCGTGCGTATGCCTACCACCTTTATGAGCTGAGCAACTATCTGCCCGGCCATGATCTCGACAACTGGACGGAGGCCGCTGCCTGCTTGAGAGCAAGCATGCCTGCGCGCTCTTTGCACTCCATGCTCTCACAGGATATGGCCCGAAGCTCCTCCACCAAGGAATCCATTGGGGGCAGCCGGCTATCCCGTGTGCGGGTGCACGAACGCGCACAAGCACTGGCGTCGATCGCCGGTCATGTGCGCGCGCAGGTGACGCCGGCCGACTATGAGCAGGCCAGACGGGAATTGACGGACGAGTCCGATTGGGATCGGCCAGACGCGCTGCTCGACTCATTGCCGGAAGCCAGAGGCTGGGATCCGGTTCCGGGTTCGGAAGGGCACCAATTTCTGAAATCTCCGAAGGAAGACGAGGGTCACGAGGGGTGATACCAGCCCTCCCATAGGATTTATAATTTGACGCGGCAGCATCGGTAGGGACAGACCGCCGGACCGTCCGCGAATGTCCTGACGGCGCGCCCAGCGGTCGTGCCCTATCTGTCGAATCGACCTCGATAGTCCAAATGCATAGGTGGTCTAATACGAAACCGAGCAGCTCGTCGATCAGGCGCGCCGCCGGCCGTCCCATTCGCGGTTTCCGTGATCATGCAATCTGGTTCACGTTCCTCGCGGTAGGTCTCTTTCTCCTATGGGCTGTTGCCCTACTTGATGGTTCTTTTTCACGATGCCGCGCGTTGGTCGAGCGGGTGCTCAGTCGAGCGTGGCCAGGGCGTCCTTGGTGAAACCATGCAATTCGGAGGATCGCCCTTCGTCGATTTTCCGCGTCCAGTCAGCATCGGCCAGCAACGCGCGGCCCACGGCCACCAGGTCGAAATCTCCGCGATCAAAACGGCGAAGGAGTTCATCCAGTGAGCTTGGCGCGGAGGCTTCGCCGCCAAAGGCCGCAATAAAATCTCCCGTAAGTCCGACCGAACCGACGGTGATCGATGTCTTGCCGGTCAGTTTCTTGGCCCACCCCGCGAAGTTCAGATCGGAACCGGGAAACTCCGGGTCCCAGAACCGGCGCTGCGAACAATGGAAGATATCGACCCCCGCCTGCACCAAAGGCCCAAGCCATGCCTTCATCTCGTCAGGAGTGGTGGCGAGCTTCGCGGCATAGTCTTGGAGTTTCCATTGCGAGATGCGAAGACAGATGGGGAACTCCGGACCGGTGGCGCTGCGCACCGCCTGAATCAATTCCACGGCAAAGCGGGTCCGCTCGACCAGTGTTTTTCCGCCGTAAGAGTCCGTTCGCTGATTGGTCGGGTGCCAGAAAAACTGGTCGATCAGATAGCCGTGCGCACCGTGAATCTCCACCGCATCGAAACCCAGCTTTTGGGCCTGTGCCGCGGCTTCAGCAAAGGCATGGATCGTGTCAGCGATATCATGTCCGGTCATGGCGACGCCTCCGATTTTTCCCGGCGCAACGTAACCCGAAGGGCCTTCAAAGGGCGCGGGAGGCAGCCACGCGGAATTCTTTGGGGCGACGACGCCCATGTGCCAAAGCTGCGGCGCCATGACGCCGCCGTCGGCATGCACCCTGTCGATCACGGCTTTCCAGCCGAGGAGCGGCTTCTCGCCAAAGAAGTGAGGCACATCCGGATCGTTGGAGGCTACCGGACGGTTGACCACAGTCCCCTCCGAAATGATCAAACCGACTTCTCCCGTGGCGCGACGATCATAATAATCTGCTACGTTCGCCGCTGGCACACCGCCGGGAGAGAACGACCGAGTCATGGGGGCCATAACAATCCGGTTCTTGAGCTGGAGTGATTTGAGCCGGAAAGGCTGAAAGAGTTGATGAGCAGTCATAAATTATTTCTTGTCCGGATTTTCATTATGGGCTGCAGGGCAGGCCCCTGGGGTATTCATCGGTATTCCGGCGACTTTCCCAATTTCACGACCATCTTGCCGAAATTCTTTCCGGCAAATAGTCCGATGAATGCACCCACCGCTTGGTCGATGCCCTCGACCATGGTCTCCTTGTTTTTCAACTTACCCGTCCGGAAATAACCGCCGACTTCCCGTTCGAATTCGTCGCGCCGATTCATCCAATCGCGCACAATCAGGCCCTTCATCGTGAGTCGCTTGGTGGTCACGTTGAACAGATTGGCCGGTCCGGGCTGCGGTTTCTCAGCGTTGTAGCCGGAGATGCCACCACAGGCAATGATACGGCCATGCACCCGCAAGGCGGAAAGCGCCGCCTCGAGGGATTCTCCGCCGACGTTGTCGAAATAAACATCAATGCCGTCCGGAGCCGCGGTCTTCAATTGGTCGACGACTGGTCCGACCTTGTAGTTGAACGCAGTGTCGAACCCGCATTCTTCACGCAGAAACGTGACTTTCTCGACTGAGCCTGCGGAACCGATGATGCGGCACCCGCGCAATTTCGCGAGTTGCCCGGCGACGTTTCCGACTGCGCCGGCCGCCCCGGAAATGTAGATCACATCGCCGGCCTTGACCTCCACCAGATTCAGCCCGGCCCAGGCAGTCATGCCGGTCATGCCAAGCGCGCCAAGATAGACCGAGAGTGGCTGAAGTTCACGGGGAACCGCGTGCAGATCCTTCGGCGCAGCCACGAAATACTCCCGCCATCCATAGTTGGAAGTGACGATATCACCGGGTCGGAATTCGTTGGAACGCGATTCGATTACTTCCCCGATGGCACCCCCATCGAGCACCTCGCCCAACTCGAATGACGGGACATATGACTTCCCCTCGTTCATACGGCCTCGCATGTAGGGGTCCACCGACATGAAGAGATTACGAACCATGGCCTGTTGATCCTGCGGTGGCCTCACCTCGCTCTGCGCGAGCAGAAAATTGCTCGCGGTGGGAATGCCCTTCGGTCGAGAAGCGAGACGTATCTCCCGGCTGATCATGACCGTTTCCATTTTCGTTGCGTAAGGCGGTGGCTCGCGCCGAGGTTATTTTCTTTCGCGAGGTGAATTCCATCAAGCCGCCCGAGGAGCGAAATGGGCAGATATCGCCAAAGGAGTGTGAAGCTGGTCGCGATAATGCGAGGGCGACTCACCCTCGATTCGGCGGAACACTCGATTGAATTGCGAAAGCGACTGGAAGCCGGCGGCGTAGGCCGCTTCACTTACACGGAGGTGGCGATCGAGCAGCTGCCGCTTCACGGACTCGATGCGGACCCGGGAAACGTACTCGGTGTATGTCAGTCCGGTGGCCCGCTTGAAAACTTTGCAAAAATAGAACGTGCTGGTGTGGACCGCCTGGGCCACAACGCGCATTCTCATCGCTTCGCCGTGGTGCTCGGAAATGTAGGCCCGCGCCCGGATGATGACCGGCGCCTCGGCCGCCGTCTGCTCGATCATCACTCGGTTGCTCAAGGCCGCGAGGTGCTGCGAAAAAATATTGAGGAGATTTATTATCGAATCGTATTGCGGCTTGGCCATGACGCGGGTGCCGAAATAGGCTAGCTTGAGGTGCGGAAGGTCAAAAGAGGTTCCCCACTCAGTGAGTTGGTTGACGACGACTCGGAAGCGGGCGGGCGTCGGAGGTTTCAGGAGTACCTGTCCAGTCTGGAGGTAGCCGATGACCTTGTCATCCCAGCGGGGATAGTCATAGGACTGGAAATCATAGGGACGGTCCACCGGCGTGAACGCGGGATAATCGCCCGCGCCCCACAGGCCCTCGCCTTCCCAATAGTTGGGCCAGCCGTAGTAGTTGTAATAGTTAGTCTCGTATCCGGCGAACCGGTTTGGCTGGAAGAATAGGCCATCGCATCGCTCGTTCCGCT
>CAYZGG010000179.1:0-4388 GCA_964477955.1 uncultured Opitutaceae bacterium | reverse complement strand
CGGCTTCGATGGCCTGACGACCTCCTTCGGCTACGACGGACTTGAGCGGCCGACGACCGTGACCGACTCGCGCTCAAATACCACCACGACTTCCTACGTCGCAGGAACCCAAATGGTGTACCGTGTGACTGATGCCAGTTCGGCCAATGTAGCCACCTTTGCCTATGATACGTTGGGTCAGCCGACCTCGGTTACCGATGCCGGCAATTTCGTCAGCTACACTGCTTACAACCAACGCGGGCAGGTGACCAACCAATGGGGCACGAAAACGCAGCCTGTTTCCTTCGGCTACAACGGCTTTGGCGAACGCACTTCGATGAGTACCTACCGCACGGGCGGCACGGCGTTCGCCTCCAGCACCTGGCCCTCGAGCCCACCGTCGGCCGACACGACCACCTGGACTTTCGATGGTCCGAGCGGGCTGCTCAGCACCAAGCAAGATGCCGCCGGCAAGGCTATCAGCTACACCTACAATGTCGTCGGCCAGACCCTCAGTCGTACTTGGGCCCGGGGTGTTTCGTCCAACTACACCTACGATACCTTCACGACGCTGGGTGCCAGCAACGGCACGGGCCGTCTCGTGAATGTTAAGTACAGCGACGGCACGCACGAGGTCGATTACACCTACACGCGCACTGGCCAGCTTAGTACAGTCGCCGACGCCGCCGGTTCGCGAACCTTCAATTACACCAATTCCAGCGTCCCTCTTGAACTCAGCAGCATCAGCCTCGATGCGAGTTTCTACTCCGGTCGCATCCTTACCCAAAAATACAACAGTGATGGGCAGCTTCCGGGCCGGTCCAGCGGCTTTCAATTGGGCAACAGCGGCAATGCTTCCGCAGATCTCTCTCAGACTTATAGCTTCAACACCCAGGGTCACTATTCGAGCTTGGCCAGCACTGCCCAGAACGGCGCCAACGCGCTTACCTTCAATTATGCTTACCTATCCAACGCTCCCTTGGTTCAAAGCATCGCGATTCCTCTCCTTCCGAGTTACGGGGTCACACGCAGCTACGATCCCAAGCGCAATCTGCTGACCGAGATTAAGAACCAATGGGGCTCTGCTACCCGGAGTCAGTTCGACTACGTCTACAATTCTCTTTGGCAATGCACTTCTTCCCAGAAGAGCGGGACCGCTTTCAACGATTACTACTCCGGCGCCAGCTATAGCTCGGTCTACGATTCATTCACGTACGACGGCTACGGCCAGCTGAAGAGCCAGGGCATGTCTACCGGCACCCCCAATCCGGGTGGAACCCGGATTCCGGGCCACAACTACAATTTCAGTTACGATACCATGGGCAACCGCATCTCGGCAGGCGAGACCGGTACCAGCAGCGATGACACGTATGCCGCCAACAGCCTCAATCAGTATTCGAGCCGGACCAACGACACCGTGCGGATCACCGGGAATGCCAGCGCTTCCGCCACCATCACCGCCAGTACCACCGCGCCGGCAAGCACCGCAGTGAACAAGCTCGACCGGAACTATGCTCTCGACGTCTTTCCGGCCAACAATCTGGCGGGTCCGGCTCAGGGATCCGTGTCTATCACCGCCACCATGGCCGGCTCCCCGGGCAATACCGTCAACCGGGATTTCTTCGTTCCCGCGGCCAATCAGACCTTCACCTACGATGCCGATGGCAATCTGACTTCCGACGGAATCTGGACCTACACCTACGATGCCGAGAACCGCCTGAGCAGCATGACCAACACGCTGCCCGCCGGCTTCTCGACTTCCAATCTTTCGCTGTCGTTCACTTACGACTACCTCAACCGCCGGGTCGAGAAGCAGGTGTCTCGTTCCGGCAGCATTACCTTTGACCGTCGGTATATTTTCGATGGCTGGAACCTCGTCGCTGAGACCGACACGTTCGGCAAAATTTTGCGCAGTTACGCCTGGGGCCTGGGCGGCGCAGGGGGCGTCGGTGCCCTCCTGGAGCTGACCAACTATGCCTACAACGGGAGCAACCTGACGACCACGAATTATTTCCCGCAATACGACGGCAATGGCAACGTCACCGCTCTGATAGACTCCAATGGCACTGTCGCCGCCGCGTATGAATACGGGCCTTTCGGCGAAGCTGTGCGCAGCGAGGCCTACGACGTCACGGTTGCTGACAACGTATTCAAGTTCTCGACCAAGTTTACGGATTCAGAGACCGGCTTGGTCAATTACGGAAACCGCTACTACAGTTCCGCCCTCGGCCGGTTCATCAACCGCGATCCCATCGAGGAGGCCGGTGGCAACAATCTCTACGGATTTTGCGGCAACGACGGCATCAACCATTTCGACGTTCTGGGCAACAGCTTTTGGAGCAAGCTTTGGAGTTACATCAATCCGTTTTCGAACAAGAACCCACTCAATCCATTTTCTTCCAGGAATCTGCGGTTTGCGGCCATGCTGCCACACTACACCAATCCCCTCTATTGGATCGCCCCGGATTTCTACCGCAAGACTGCACCGGCGGTAGAGGGAGCGGTTGTCGGAGCGGTTGTGAGCTATTTTGCAGGACCAGAAGTCGGATCAGCCGCCGGCGGATTTATATCGGGGTTCGACGGTGCCTTGCTCAACGGCGCCAGTCTCGGTGCGTCATTTAAGGCAGGGGTAATCGGGGCGGCGATTGCCGTGGTTGTGCAGGGCATTATCTCAGGGGTTGCAGAGGGAACTAGCACACCTCCCGCACCATCAAACTCGGAAATAGCTGCCTACAACGACACAATATTAAACAATCCTTATTATGGCTACGCTTCGAACGACGACAATTTTACCGACATCGGGTGGAGGCCGGCACCGTTACGCTTGCCCGATCTCGAAGTATCGACTACAAGATACGTTGTGCCGTGGTGGCAGGGAACTGGAGCAGTCGGAGTGCACGTGACCTTGATGGGATGGGAGTCGCGGTATTGGAGGTGGTCTCCAGGTCACATCGCCGCTTATTCAAAAATCGCGAGTTTAAGTCAATTTCCACGTGGTCCCGGAGGACCTACCGATACGACGTTCGATCGGGGCAGTATTCCTAATAATCGATTCTTAACCTTAAGCGAAACAATTGCGCAAGAAGGGCGACCAGCCGACTATGTATTCGATGTATATTTGCCTTACGCAAAAGCTTATCAAGATGTCGCATTTGATCAGCTCTTTAGAACTGAAACATGGGATACAGAGATATTGCCCGGGGGACATGAAATTTTTGGCACACAATGTTCACTTTCGGTCTCGCGCGCGGTGACATCTGGGGGACTTGATATAGGTGAGAATGTCTGGCCAAATGATTTTATCAAAACCTTGCTTCGTCTCTCAAAACAGGCTCCACAAGCAAATGGAGCCTCCGTAACCCTTCTCAAGGGATTATAATGAAGATTTTATATGAAGAATAAATTCCCGTTAGTAGTTTGGCTGACGTACTCTACCGTTGGAACAATCTGGCTTTTGCTGGTGCTGGTCTTCAACCCGAAAGGAATGGCCACTCAGAATTCTGTGTTCGGACTACTCATATACGGCTTCCCATCTACAGATTTAGGCTGGCAAGTTCTTCATTTGTCTCCCATGGGAAATCTATTGGCGTTAGGTAATCAACGTCTGTGGGGTACAAATACAGCAGATTTATTAGTTCTCTGGCTTTTGATGGCGGTCGTAAATGGGGGGGGCATGTACCTGTTTTTCAAATCCATCGCACGTTTGGTCTGGAAAAGAAAGGCTGGTATGAAGGGTATGAAGTAAGCGTCGCTCCGGGGCCAGGCAAAAGGGGTCAGGCTGTACATTTGAACCTTGAGTGAGCCAGCGGATCTGGCAGGCATGAGACCATGGCGCGCAAGCTGCGATTGGAATTCCCCGGGGCCTGTTATCATGTGATCAACCGCGGCAATTACCGCGGGGACATCTTTCAGTCGGAGGGGGCGAAAGCAGCCTTCGAGCAATGCGTGTTCGAGGCGTGCGAGAAATCGGGCTGGGTGCTGCATGCGTTTGGGATCGATCTAAAGACGTCACGTCTTGACTCTTGACAAGCTGAGTTAAAGACGGCCTCGTCTGCGGGTATGGCGCGACCATGGAGAGTGGAATATGCGGGGGCGTGTTACCACGGTATGTGTCCGACCGGGTGCCTTGTTGACAGGGTCGTAATGACGAGAGCTACGACGCAGGATCCTCTGAAGACGTCACGTTAGGGTTGCCCTGATTTGACGGACAGCGGACCGGGGATGGTATGATCCGGGGACATAGGTAACAGGTTGTCCGGGGACATGGGTTACACTTTCGGGGCTATGCCCTGGAACCAAGTAACCCCCATGGAAGAGAAGCAACGTTTCGTCAGCCTCGCCGGTACCGGCAAGTGTAAGCGTCCGGCCGGGGACCTCCTAGGCTGAGGACTGGATTTGGGATAAGGTTG
>CAYZGG010000178.1:0-4428 GCA_964477955.1 uncultured Opitutaceae bacterium | reverse complement strand
GATCGGCCAATGGGAGAATCGGTGGATGGTTAGCGGGCGCAACTTTGTCACCCGCCTGGTTTTGTCGCACACGGAGAAGTTGCGCCTGAATGCCGTGTACGCCTATGAAGCCTGACGCTCAAACAATCTTGCCGGCCTTTTCGGTACGCCGTTTATGCTCTCGGACGCAGACCGGTTGATTCAGCCGGAGTTGCTGGACACACTCCCGCCCGAAAGTACCGACGCTCGTCGCAGCCGGCGGGATTTGCGCGTGATCAACTGGATGATGGGGAATCATCGCTGGATCATCCGGTCCGTGCAGCCCCGGCTGCGCCACCAGGAGCGATTGGTCGAAATCGGCGCGGGCGGCGGTGAACTTTGCCAGAAACTGGCGGACCGCGGCATTGCCGCCGCAGGGTTGGACCGTTGGCCGGGACCGGCTTCGCCCTCCAGCCTCGTCTGGCATCAGGCAGACTTGCGCACTTTCGCCGGCTACGCGGATTATCAGGCGGTCGTCGCCAACCTCGTCTTGCATCATTTGAACGACGCTGAACTCTGGCAGCTCGGGCGCAAATTGAACCGGGGCCCGCGCATCATCTGCGCTTGCGAGCCCACTCGCAGCCGATTGAGCCGGAGAATGTTCGCGGCCTTGGGCCCGGTTCTCGGCGCCAATTTTGTCACCAGGCACGACGCGCTCGTCAGTATCGCCGCGGGTTTCCTGGGCGACGAATTGCCCACCGCCTTGGGCCTGGACGATGCGACGTGGAGCATCCACTGCACCCAGACGCTGCTCGGCGGCTACCGGATGCTCGCAATCAAACGGACTTAGCCTCCAGGGTTTCTCATTCATGTATGGGAGTCGAAGAAACAGGAAGCCTCTCGCGCCGCTTGCCCCTTGCGCCAACCCTCATCAAATTCATCCCCCTGCGAGGTGAATCATGACAACTTCCACACTGCCTGCGCCCACCGCCCCACGTTCCAGATTCAAGACCGTTCTCTGGATCGGCCTTGGTTTCACCACGCTCTTCGTCTTCATCACCTCAGAAGTCCTTCTGGTCATGGACTACCCTATGTACCATGCCTACCGGCTGCAGGTCATCTCTGACCGCCATCTGCTCATCCCGCACACGCTCTCCGCAATTCTTGCTCTCCTCATCGGCCCCATCAATTTCTCCTCGCGGATACGCCAGCGGCATCTTCAACTCCATCGCGTTCTCGGTCGCATCTACGTCATCTCCGTCTTTATCGGCGCCGCAACCGGAGTCGCCCTCGCCGCCGGCCGTCCGGGCTTGCCCGGAACCTCCATGCAGGCGGCTGCCTGGATCGTCTGCACCACAGCCGCGCTGCTCGCCGCGCGCCACCGCCAGATCGTCCAGCATCGCCAATGGATGGCGCGCTCCTATGCCGTTACCTTTACCTTCGTTTCCAGCCGCGTGCTCAACCTCTGGCCCCGCTACTGGAGCCACCTCGGAGACACCTTCGCCGCCGTCGGCGTCATCGCCTTCACCCTGGCTTCCCTGCTGATCGTCGACCTCGGCCTCAACTGGCGCGAGCTCACCACCCTCCGTGAGGGAGACCGGTTATAAGAGCGATCAACATGAAACCATTCGCGGCCCTCGCCCATGTGGATCCCTCCGTAGAGGTGGGCCCCAACTCGACCTCCGTTCAGCGGACGAGTGGATGGAGTTCCCGGCTTGTCCCCTTCGGCGTGCTCTGCGCCGGCCTGCATTGAACGTGAACCATGGGATTGCGCGCTCAATTCGCCCGTTGTCACCGCTCTCTGGCGGTTGTAGGGGCGCCGACCCCGCTTTGAACGTTGCAACCCACCCCGCCCTACAATTCCGATCGCCCCAGTCCATTTAAAATAATGTTCCTTCATTCCCTCGTCACCGCTGTCCCGCCCGCGCAATTCACGCAACCGCAATGCTGGGAAATCGCGCAGCGTTCCAGTGCAGTGGCGCGGCTCTCGAAGCGATCACGGATGATTCTGCACAGCATTCTGCGCAGCGACCACGGCGTCAGCACGCGCCATTTTGCGATGCCGGACATCGACAATGTCTTCACTCTCGGTTCCGACCAGCTCAACCAGGGGTTCCGGGCCGAGGCGCCGCGCCTGGCGGGTCGGGCGCTCACCGGCGCCCTCGCGCGGGCGGGCGTGACCCCCGCCGAGGTCGACGCCCTGTTCATCTGCACCTGCACCGGCTACCTTTGTCCGGGCGTGAGCAGCTACGTGGCCGAGCAACTGGGGATCCGTTCGAATGCGTTTTTGCAGGACCTGGCCGGCCTCGGCTGCGGCGCGGCCATCCCGATGCTCCGGGCCGCCGGCCATCTGCTCGCGGCGCAACCGGACGCGGTCATCGCCTGCGTGGCGGTCGAGATCTGCTCGGCGGCCTTCTATCTCGACGACGACCCCGGCGTGCTCGTCAGCGCCTGCCTCTTCAGCGACGGTGCGGCGGCGTCGGTCTGGCGTTCGACTCCCGGCCCCGGCGGTCTGCGCGTGTTCGGATTCGACACGCTGCACCGGCCGGAGGACCGCGACAAACTTCGTTTCGAGCAACGCGAGGGAAAACTTCGCAATCTGCTCGACCGGGCGGTGCCCGGGACCGCGGCGGCGGCTGTCGCGCAATTGTGGGCGGCCCGCGGTCCGCGGCCGGTCTCGCGCGTGATCACGCACACCGGCGGGCGCGACGTGCTCGAGGCCCTCGCGCCCGTGGTCGCGCCGCATTCGCTTGCGGCCAGCCTCCGCACCCTGCGGGATTTCGGCAACATGAGCAGCCCGTCAGTGCTCTTTGCGCTGGAGGAGACGCTGAAGACCGCGACGCCCGGGCCCGACGGCGATTTCTGGCTCGTGAGCTTCGGCGCCGGTTTCAGCGCGCACAGCTGCCGTGTAGGGGTCGGGACCTGAACGAACGGTAACTTTGCCGGGGCCGGGCGAGGCGCCACGCCTCAGCGTCGTTCTCTTTCGACGAGGCGGCGGATATAGTGGATGAACTCCTCGTCCTCGCCGTCGAGGTGGATGGCGAGCGAGTCCCGAAAGTCCGCCCGGCGCACCCACTCGCGCATGTAGTCCTCCCACGACTGCCACATCCGGCGCGTCTGTTTGTCCATTCGATCCTCGTAGACCAGGAGGAAGGCGCGTTCGAAGAGCGCCACCAGAATGCCGAAGATGGTGTGGCGGCGTTCCTTTTGCTCCTCGGTCAGGCTGGGCACCGCGCCTTCGCGCCGGAGCAGGTGCAGGTCGGAGTTGTCGAGAACCAGCTTGAGGAACTCCCGGTATTCGTCGGACAGCCGCTGGTAAATCTCCTCCCGTTCGCTGCGGCGCTCCCGACGCTGTTCGAGCACGTAGGTCAGGATGGCCAGCGGCAGACCCACCACCGTGACGACATAGCTGAGGAATTCCATTTTTTCGAGCGCGGTCATGGCGAGGGCAGTGAAACCGGCTTTCCGCGAAAAGCGAGACAGGCACGCCGGTGGCCGGGGCGTCATTTTCCACCACCGCAGCGCTTGCATGCGGGCCGCCGGGCCTTACAAACACGCCATGCCCCAACGCCGGCAGCTCCGCGCTTTCGACCTCAAGCAACTTTACGGCTTCGAGGGATTGATCGGCGTGGACGAAGCGGGGCGGGGCGCGCTCGCCGGCCCGGTAGTGGCGGCGGCGGTGCTCGTCAACCGCGATTTCCTCGAGGGCCGCTGGGCCGTGGCGAAATCCGGCCGCGTGAACGACTCGAAGCAGCTGACCGCCGCCCAGCGCGAGGAGCTGTGGAACGAATTTGAAGAACTGGCCGGAGAGGGGCTGATCCATGCCAACCACGGCAGCGCCAGCGTGGCGGAGGTGGAAACGCTCAACATCCTCGGCGCGACGAAGCTGGCGATGCGGCGCGCGCTCGAGGGGATTTATCCGCCGTCCGCGTTTCAGCTCAAGGAGGAGCCCGACCTGTTCGCGAGCGAGTCCGAGAAGGCGGCGTTTCAGCCGGTGGTCTCGGGCCGGATCCTCGTCGACGGCCTGCCGCTGCGGCATTTCCCGTACCCGCACCAGGGTGTGGTGGGTGGCGATGCGCGCTCGCTCTGCATCGCGATGGCGTCGATCATCGCCAAGGTCACGCGGGACCGGTTGATGGACGGGCTGGACGTCGAGTATCCCGGCTACGGTTTTGCGCAGCACAAGGGCTACGGCACCGAGGAGCACCGCGAGCTTGTGCTCAAACGCGGGCGCTGTGCGGCGCATCGCGACAGCTTCCTGCGCAAGCTCTTCGCCCGGCCGCGCGACGCCGAGGGGCAGATGTCCCTTTTTGGTTGAATGAAGGGGCGCGGTTTGCTCCCAGACTTGCGGATGTCGCCGGAAAGGTCCCAGAATTCTCTTTCATGTCGGTGAAAAAACACAGTTCGCTCGACAAGGTCCTCGGCCGGCTCGACCAGCTCGACACCGCCAACCTGCACAATCTCGTGCAG
>CAYZGG010000177.1:0-4430 GCA_964477955.1 uncultured Opitutaceae bacterium | reverse complement strand
CATCGGCTCCAATTTCATCCGCCAGCGCCTCACGGAAAAAAACTCCCCGCTCGCCCGGCTCGTCAATCTAGACGCCCTCACCTACGCGGGCAATCCGGCCAACCTCGCCGACCTCGCCGCCGACCCCCGCTATGTCTTCGCGCACGGCGACATCGGCGACCCGGTGCTCGTCGCGCGCCTGCTGACCGAACACCAGATCGATGCCGTCGTGAATTTCGCCGCCGAATCGCACGTGGACCGCTCGATCGACTCGCCCGAACCGTTCGTGCAGACCAACGTGATCGGCACCGTCCGCCTCCTTAACTGCGCCCGTCTGCACTGGAGCAAGCTGCCCGAACCCCGCAAGAGCGCCTTCCGCTTCCTCCACGTGTCCACCGACGAAGTCTACGGCACCCTCGCCGCGGGCGATGCCCCGTGGAACGAGGACTGCCCCTACGAGCCCAACTCGCCCTACGCCGCGTCGAAGGCTGCCAGCGACCACCTCGTCCGCTCGTTTCAGCATACCTACCACTTCCCCACGCTGACCACGAACTGCTCGAACAACTACGGCCCGTATCATTTTCCGGAAAAACTCATCCCGTTGGTGATCCTCAACGCCCTCGAGGGCAAACCGCTCCCCGTCTATGGCGACGGCCAGCAGATTCGCGACTGGCTCTACGTCGAGGACCACGCCACCGCCATCTGGCTCGTCCTGCAACAGGGACGCGTCGGCGAAACCTACAACGTCGGCGGCCTCAATGAGCGCCCCAACCTCGAGATTGTGAAACGCATCTGCACCCTGCTCGATAAAAAATCCCCGCGCTCCGACGGCCAGGCCTACGAAAAACAGATCACGTACGTCGCCGACCGCCCGGGCCACGACCGGCGTTACGCCATCGACAGTGCCAAAATTCGCCGCGAACTCGGCTGGAAGCCGAAGGAGAATTTCGACACCGGTATCGAGAAGACGGTCGACTGGTATCTCGCGCACCGCGACTGGGCTTCCGACATCACCTCGAAAAAATACGCCCGCGAGCGGCTGGGCACCGGTCAGGGGTGATAGGTCATGGGCTATGGGAGCCGAAGGATACCGTGAACTCCGGGTCTGGCAGAGATCCAAGGAGCTGGCCGTAACCATCTATAATCTGTCTTCAAGTGGACCGCTTTCCCGCGACTTCGGGTTGCGGGACCAGATCCGCCGGGCTGCGGTTTCAATCCCATCCAACATCGCCGAAGGTGACGAGAGGGACACCAACAAGGATTCCGTCCGATTCCTCTACATCGCCAAGGGATCGCTGGCAGAACTGCGGACACAGCTCGAAATCGCCCGTGACATCGGTGCCCTGTCGAAGGCAGACTACGATCCAATCGAAGCCACTTGTGCGGAAATCGGCCGTATGCTTGGCTCACTGATTAAAGCCCGCAGCCTGACCTGACCTGACCTGACCTATAACCTATAACCTATGACCCATCACCCCTCACCTGGCGCGCAGCACCGCAAAGGCATCATCCTCGCCGGGGGCTCCGGCACCCGCCTGTATCCGCTGACCATCGCCGTAAGCAAGCAGCTCATGCCGGTCTACGACAAGCCGATGATTTATTATCCGCTGTCGGTCCTGATGCTCTCGGGCATCCGTGAAGTCCTGATCATTTCCACGCCCACCGACCTGCCTCTTTTCCAAAAACTTCTGGGCGAGGGCGCCAACCTCGGGTTGAAATTCTCCTACGCCGAACAACCCAGCCCCGATGGCCTGGCCCAGGCCTTCACCATCGCCGGTGACATCGGATTCCTGACCGGCGCTGAGCCTTCCGCCCTGGTCCTGGGCGACAATCTTTTCTACGGCCATAATTTCGCCGATGCGCTTGCCCAGGCTTCGGCCCGCCCCACCGGGTCGACCATCTTCGGCTATCACGTCGCCAATCCCACCGCCTACGGCGTCGTCGAGTTTGCCCCCGACGGCCGCGTGCTGTCGCTTGAGGAAAAGCCCAAGCTGCCCAAATCCAACTACGCCGTCCCCGGTCTGTATTATTACGATCAGGACGTCGTCGGCCTCGCCCGCGGCCTGAAGCCCTCGGCTCGCGGCGAACTTGAAATCACCGACCTCAACCGCCTCTATCTCGAGGCCGGCAAACTGCACGTCGAGCTCCTCGGCCGCGGCACCGCCTGGCTCGACACCGGCACGCACGACTCGCTCGTCGAGGCGGCCCAGTTCGTCCACGTGCTGGAAAACCGCACCGGTTTGAAAATCGCCTGCCTCGAGGAAATCGCCTACAAAAAAGGCTGGATCGACCGCGCCGGCTTGGAAGCCAACATCAAGAAGCTCGGCAAATCCTCCTACGGCGAATACCTGCGCCGGCTGCTCTGAGCCGGGGTTGCCTGAATCGTAGGGGCGCAGTCTTGCTGCGCCCTCACGGAAAAATGCCATGCAGATTTCCGCATGTTCTCTGTGATAGGGCGCTCCGGCCCGGAGCGCCGATTCGACAACCTAAAAGCCCTGAGTCTCGTCGAAGGGCCGCGGCGGAGCGGGCCGCTCCGTCCCACCCATTTCGAGTCTTCTCCGCCGTCTAACGCGGCAGGCTGCGCCGGTTCATGCCTGAAAATGGCGCGGGGCGCGCCGTTTTCGCAGCGCGCCCCGCATAGGATCTAGAATCGAAGCCGATAAGCCGGATTCTGTCCCGCCGGCCGAAACCGGCGGTGACCTTCATTTCTCTCAGCCCCGCCGAAACGGAACTGCCCCGCCGCTGCCCGGCTTGCGCCGGATGCGCACGGGATGCGGCATACCCGCGGCTATCGGACGGGCCGTCCAGCCGCCTATGTTGCCTTGCACCGGAATGGGTTTTTCGTGCCGCCGTTGTTGCCTCCGGCGCGGTGGGCTCTTACCCCACCTTTTCACCCTTGCCCGGAGCGAGCCGCCTCGCGGCGAATCGTCCCGGGCGGTTTGTTCTCTGTGACACTGTCCGTCACGGCGCCTTGACGCGCCGCGCCCGCGCTTTCACGCGGAATCCTGCCCTGTGGTGTCCGGACTTTCCTCTCCGTTGTTCAATGAACCTCGGAGCGAAGGTCTGGCTCCGAAACTAGAACTGCCAGTAAACCAGCCGGCCGCACTGGTCGCAAGTCACAATATTCTCCCCTTTGCGCGCCTCGAATTCGATGTTGGCCGACACCTTCATGTGGCAGCCCCCGCACCGCCCGCCGCTCACCGGCACGCAGACGGGATGGCCGGGCTTGCGCGCCAGCCGGTCGAAGATCTTCACCTGGTCCTCGGGCACCGCCAGCCGGGCGACCGCCACCTCCGCCGTCGCCGCCACCACTTCCGCCTGCAATTGCCCCTCCTGCTGGCGCAAGGCGCGGATCTTGCCCTCGTAGCCGGAGATGTTGGCCTTCAGCCCCGCCTCGGCCGCCGCGAAGCGCTTCCTCGCCTCGTCGATGGAAAACATGACCTTCAATTCCTCCTCCTCAAAACCGCCCACCGCCGTCTGCGTCGTCTCGATTTCGTGCGTCAGCGCGCGGTATTCGTCGTTCTTCCTGACCTCCAGCTGCTGCGTCCGGTATTTCGCAATCTTCTGCTCGGCGCCCTGAATCTCCGTCTCCAAAATTTTCTTCTGCGACTCCAGTCCGTGCCACTCGGCCTTGGCGGCTTCGATGGCTTGTTTTTCCGCGCCAATTTTCGCCTCGATCGCCGCGATGTCCCGCGGCACCGCCTTCAATTGCTGCTCCACAGCCAGCCGTTTCATGTCGCAATCCTGGAGAACGCGCAACGGGGCGAGATTGAGGACGGTCATGCCCCGAGATTGGGCGCGGGGTAAACGCGGTCAAATGAAAGTTTCATCCGGAAATCCCGGATTCTCGTCGAAAATCAGGCCCGAATTCGGGCGATTTTCCCCAATTGGAAAATCTTCCAAAAATCCAAAATATAAATCAGTTGCTTCTCGTTGCATTTAAATGACTTAAATCGTATCGAATTATCTTTTGAATCCGCGAAAAAACCCTTGTGAGCCGGGCGCTTTTCGCTGACATTTTACTTCCCCTTTTCCGCTCTAAATGCCCGATCAAAACGAAGCTTCCGACCAAGAGAAAATCAACGCCGGCGCCGAATCCTACGACGCTTCGAAACTGGGCAAACTCGAGGGCCTGGAGGCCGTTCGCAAAAAGCCCGGCATGTACATCGGTGGCACCGATGAACGCGCCCTGCATCATTGCGTCTCGGAGGTGTTGGACAATTCCGTCGACGAACATCTCGCGGGCTACTGCACCAAGATCGAGGTCTCCATTCATATCGACGGCTCGATCAGCATCCGCGACAACGGCCGCGGCATCCCCGTCGACATCCATCCGCAGTACAAGATTCCCGGCGTCGAGATGGTGCTCACCACCTTGCACTCCGGCGGCAAATATGGCCAGGGCGGCTACAAGTTCTCCGGCGGCACGCACGGCGTCGGCGCCAAGTGCG
>CAYZGG010000176.1:0-4481 GCA_964477955.1 uncultured Opitutaceae bacterium | reverse complement strand
CCGCTGCTTCCGCGACGAGGACCTGCGCGCGGACCGCCAGATGGAGTTCACGCAGATCGACGTCGAGGTTTCCTTCATCGACCGCGAGGGCATCTACGCGCTCTTCGAGGGCATGCTGAAAAAAGTCTGGAAAGACGTGCTTAGCCACGACCTGCCGACGCCGTTCCCGCGCCTGGCTTACAAGGATGCGATGAACCGCTACGGCGTGGACAAGCCCGACACGCGCTTCGGGATGGAACTGGTGGATTTCAGCGACACCTTCAAGAGCTCCGGCTTCAAGGTTTTCGCCTCGACCGTCGCCGCGGGGGGCTCGGTGAAGGCTTTCAACGCGAAGGGTCTCGCCGACATCACGCAGGGCGAGATCGGCGCGCTCGAGGAGATCGCAAAATCCCTCGGCGCCAAGGGCCTCGCCTTCATCAAGGTCGAGGGCGGCGAATGGAAGTCGCCGATCGTGAAATTCTTCTCCGAGGCAGAGAAGGCCGAGCTGACCAAGCGGCTGGGCCTCGTCGATGGTGATCTGGTATTCTTTGCCGCCGCCCCATGGGAGCGCGCCTGCGCGATTCTCGGCCGCATCCGGCTCGAAGCCGCGCAGCTGCTCGTGAAGCGCGGGCGCATGACCATCCGCGCCGACCAGTGGAATTTTCTCTGGGTGGTCGATTTCCCGCTCATGTCCTACGACGAGGAACGCGGTGGCTACGCGGCCACGCACCATCCGTTCACCTCGCCGGTGCCGGAGGATGCGGGCCTGCTCGATTCCGACCCGAAGGCGGTCCGCGGCCAGCACTACGACGTCGTTCTCAACGGCATGGAGCTCGGCGGCGGTTCGATCCGCATCCACCAGCCGGCGCTGCAGAAAAAGATTTTTGAAGACGTGCTCAAGATTCCCGCCGACGTGGTGGAGAGCCGTTTCGGGTACATGCTGAAGGCCTTCACCTACGGCGCCCCGCCGCACGGCGGCATCGCGTTCGGTCTCGACCGCATGTGCGCGCTGCTCTGCGGCACCACGAGCATCCGGGACGTCATCGCGTTTCCCAAGACGCAGAAGGCGCAGGACCTCATGGCCCAAAGCCCGACGCCGGTGACCGAAAAGCAGCTCCGCGAGCTGCACATCAAGGTCGTGGAAGAGGCCAAATAGATTGGCGCGTTTTTTGCTGTTTTGGTGCCATGACGAAGCTCAGCTTCAGAATCATGGCCGAGCCGGACTGGCCGGAGGTGAAGCGCATCTACGAGGAGGGCATTGCGACCGGGCACGGGACTTTCGAGTCGGGCGCGGCGGAATCATGGCAGGCGTTTATCGAGCCGAAGATTGCCGCTTGTTGCTTTGTCGCGACCGACGAAACCGGCGCGATGGCGGGCTGGGCGGCGTTGTCGCCGTTTTCCAAGCGCAAGGTGTATGCCGGCGTGGGCGAAGTCGCCCTTTATGTCGCGGCGGCGCAACGCAGTCGCGGCGTGGGGTCGGCCCTGATGACGGAGATGATCCGACGGTCCGAGGAACAGGGCTTTTGGACCCTACAGGGCGTCACTTTTCCGGAGAACGCCGCGAGTGTCGGTCTGCAGCAGAAGCACGGTTTCCGGCTGGTCGGCCGGCGGGAAAGGATCGGGCGCATGCCCGGCGGCCCCCATGCCGGCCAGTGGCGCGACACGGTGCTGCTGGAACGCCGGAGTAAAACGGTTGGGCCGTCGTAAAGGGACCGCCCGGATCCCGGAGTGCCCGCGCCGGCCCGGCTTGACGGGCAAAAGGGGCAGCCGGCGGCTTATACCGGAAATCAGACGTCGCTGTGCCCGCGTGACGTCTTCCAATTTTCTTGCGTCGCAACGTTCAAAAAAGAAATTGTCACCCGGCAAAGGCGGGCCCTACCCCGGGCCCCCGACTCCCCAACGCCGTGATTGCCTCACGGCAGGAACCGAACCAATGGATTCATGCCTCTGATCTCTCCCTCCGTCTTGCGGTCAGCAGCCCGAGGCGCGGTGTTGCCCGCCCTCCTCCTCTTCGCGGCCACGCCGGCCACGGCCGCCGCCAAATGGGATCCGATTTCGCCGGAAGACCTGGCGGCCAAGGATTCGGCCACCAATCCGGGGACGGATGTGGAAATCCTGGACAGCCGGGTCGAATTTTCCTGTTCCGAAACCACGGTGCGCATCCATCACACGCTTCGGGTGAAAATCTATACCCAAAAAGGCGTGAACGACCGCGGTGCACTGGACGTCGAGTGGGGAGAGAATGAGTACGTGACAGACCTCGTGGCGCGCGTGGTCAAGCCCGATGGCCGGATCCTTCTGCCCGCGAAGGATGATTTTCACGAGACCCTGGTGATGGATTCCGGTGCGGACCGCTTGAAAAAGACCTCCCTGGCATTCCCTGATCTCGCGCCCGGCGACGTTGTCGATTTCCAGTGGACCAAGGCATATCGCCCCGGCCATTCTTACTATTCGTATTGGAACTACGCCCAGGATCGGTATCCGGTCAGACACTACCTCTACACGGTCCTCAGTTTTCCTTACAATTACACGGTTTCCTGGTTCAACTGCCGGGGGGAACTCAAGGCTGACGGCAAACAGGCTATGGCGTTGACGGTCCACGGCATGCCCGCCTTCGAGCCCGAGGATTTTCTGCCGCCCGAGCGGGAGTTCCGCGGTTGGGTGACGCTAATCCGGACACCTGAAAGTTTTCGCAACGACGATGAAGTCTGGAAGGAACTGAGCCTGATCTGGAGCGACGATTTTGACGAACGGACCAAGTCGGGCAGCTTGAAGAAGAAGGCCGCGGAGATCACGGCGGGTGCGACCACCGACGAGGAAAAACTCCAACGAATCTATCAGTTCTGCCAGGACCAGCTGGGCAATTTTGACTGGGCGGACACTCCTGATCAGAAGACGGCCAAGGAAAAGCACGAAGAGGCGGAGCGCACTCGGGACCAGTCTACGCGTTGGGCACCGGAGGTTGTGAAGGCGGGCGACGGCACGCCCGAAGAAATCAACGGTGTATTTGCGGGCCTGGCGCGCGCCGTCGGCTTCGAAGTGCGGGAGGCCCGGAACGCGAGCCGGGCGGAAATGCTTAACATTCGCATCACCAAAGGTTGGGCCTTTCTCGACCGCTCGCACGTGGCGGTCAAAATGGGCGGACAATGGCGGTTTTTCGATCCCGGCCACGGATGGGAACCATACGGCCTCCTCGATTGGAAGGACGAGATGGCGACAATGTTGATCTGCTCTGACGAAAAATTGTCTTTCCAAGACGCTCCGGTCGCTCCGGCCAAGGCATCGCCGGTCAGCCGCAAGGCCCGGTTTACGGTGGATGTCGAAGGCACCCTCGAGGGACTGGTGGAAGAGTCCTATTCCGGTCATGCAGGTGTGGAGCTGAAGCAGAATAATTGGGAAAAATCGCAGGATGATACCGACAAGCGCTTCATCGCGGCCGTCGTCAAGCGACTGCCGTCTGCCGAAGTCAGCGATCTGCATTGGGAAAACCTGCGTAACCACGTCTATCCTGTGATCGCGCGCTACAAGGTGCGGGTGCCGGGCTATGCTGAGGGCGCAGGCAAGCGCCTGACTTTGGCCCCCGGATTCTTCGAAGCCGGCCAGCCGGCGGTGCTCGCGTCCGCGAGCCGCAGGTACCCCGTCTTTTTCCACTACGCCCGGGCCGAGCACGATGATATCGAGATCGTCCTGCCCGAAGGATTTCAGCTCGATCATCCCAGTGCTCCAGCCAAGGTGGGTGATCCGGCTTCCTTCTTCGGCGCGGAATACCGGATCGGATTCGCCCCGAAGCAGCATCTGTTGCGTTACACGCGCGATTTCTCCCTCGGCGACGGCATGATCGCTTTCCAGGCCCGGGCTTACCCGGTGCTGAAGCAACTCTTCAACGGCTTGCGGACCTCGGACAGCCACTCGCTGATCCTGCGTCCGGCGGAGACACCGGCGCCGCTGGCCGTTTCGCCGCAGCCGGAGGCGGCCCGGCCTGCGACCGCGGGTTCGCCCACACCATGAGACCCCCGCGCAACGGTCCGGGCGGGCTCGTCAGGCTCGGCCTCACGTGGGCGGCGATCCTGGCGCTTTCCGCGCAGGCCGCCCCACCGGATTGGGTGCGCCGGGCGGGCCAGCTGCCGACCCCCGCTGGCGTCGGCAATGCCCCGGCCGTCGTATTGCTCGATGAGACGAGCACCACCGTCTTCCCGGATGGGCGAAATAGCATCGAGCGGCACGTCGTGCTGCGCATTCTCAACCGCGAAGGCTGCAAGGACGCGCTGGGCTCGGTCGATTATCTCGACAAACACGATCGGATCGAGGACCAGGATGCCTGGCTCGTGCGCAATGACCGGGTGGTGAGTCCCGCCGGCGACCGGAAATGGATCGATCTGACCGCCGCGGCGCCCGGGGCCATTTTCGACGAGGGTCGGGTCCAGCAAATAGACTACTCCGATCTGGCCGCCCCGGGGGATCTGTTCGCGTTTAAGACGGTGGTGACCGGTCGAATGCTTTTT
>CAYZGG010000175.1:0-4514 GCA_964477955.1 uncultured Opitutaceae bacterium | reverse complement strand
CCACCTACCTCGGCATCTTCGATCTCATCCGCCAGTTCTTCGCCTCGCTGCCCGAGTCCAAAATGCGCGGCTACAGCGCCGGCCGTTTTTCATTCAACACCCCCGGCGGGCGTTGCGAAACCTGCTCCGGTGCGGGCCGGATCAAACTCGAGATGGCGTTCATGGCCGATTCCTACCTGCCCTGCGACGCCTGCGGCGGCTCGCGCTTCGGCCCCGACCTCAATGACATCACCTGGAAGGGCAAAACCATCGGACAGGTGCTTCAGCTGACGTTCGATGAGGCCGTCGCGTTTTTCGATTTCCACTCGCAGTTGAAGGCGGTCTGCCAGCTGATGGCCGACTGCGGCCTCGGCTACCTCACGCTCGGCCAGAGCAGCCCGACACTCTCCGGCGGCGAAGCGCAGCGACTCAAACTCGTCACCGAGCTGACGAAGGGCCTGCAGAGCTACCAGGAACGCTCGCGGGGGATCGCCATCCGCAACCTTTACCTGCTCGAGGAGCCGACCATCGGCCTGCACCTGAGCGACTGCGAGAAACTCATCAAGGTCCTGCACAATCTCGTGGACCAGGGCCACACCGTGGTTGTCATCGAGCATCACCTCGACCTGCTCGCGGAGGCGGACTGGGTCATCGAGCTCGGCCCGGGCGGCGGTCCGCACGGCGGCGAAATCCTTTATCAGGGCCCGCTCGCCGGCCTGCTCAAGGTGAAGCGCAGCCCGACCGCCCCGTATCTGCGGGAAAAACTGAAGCGGTAGGGCTGCTTGCGCTCGAGCGCCCCCGGCAGTCGGAGGCAGCGGCCCCTGCCGGAATGTCGAGGCATAGGCCCGGATCATGCCGTTAAAATGCGGTGGAACCGGACCTCCGTGACCGGTTTTTCTTGCGTGGCCGCGTCAGCCCGGCCGGAGGTCGGGCTCCACCCGATAAGAAAGCATCTTCGCAGGGAAATCACTCTCCACGGCGTGATCCCGGCCAAGGCCCCACCGGTATTTCCGCGCAATTACGGTCCCGCCAGCGGCAGATTCGGGGCGATTTCCAAGGCGAGGCCGGCGCCGTTCAGGCCGCCGGGCTCGCGTTCGGCCCACGCGGCGAAGGCGATCATGCCGGCATTATCGCCGGTGTGCGGCGCGCGGGCGCAGAGGAATTTCAGGCCGCGCTGGCGGGCGAGCTCGGACATTTGGGCCTGCAAGATCTGGTTGTTGGCCACGCCGCCGGAGAGACCGAGGCTGCGGTAGGCGCCCTGCTCCAAAGCGAGGCCGGTCTTGCGCACGAGGGCACCGATGATCGCGGCTTGGTAACTGGCGCAGAGGTCGGGTTTGCGCCGCTCGATCTCGGCGGCAGGCATTTTCTCCAACTGGTAGCGCAGGCTCGTCTTCAGACCGGAAAAACTGAACTCCAAGGTGGAGCGTTGGGCCATGGCCCGCGGAAATTCGAAAGTGCCGGCCCGGCCCTCGAGCGCGAGCTTCTCCACCTGCGGACCGCCCGGATAGCCCAGGCCGAGCAGCTTCGCGCCCTTGTCGAGCGCCTCGCCGGCCGCATCGTCCAGCGTCGAAGCCAGCAGCTGGATCCGGCGCGACTCGTCGAGAACGAACAACGCGGTGTTGCCGCCCGACACCAACAGTCCAAGGTGCGGCAGCAGGCCCGCGATCTCATCGTCGAAGCGGTCCGGGGCGGCCTCATGCAACGGAATGAACGGCGAAAAGGCATGAGCCCGCAGGTGGTTCACGCCCACCACGGGCACGCGCCACGACAGCCCCAGGCTCTTGGCCGCGGCCAGGCCCATGGCCAGGCAGGCCGCCAGGCCCGGGCCGCTGGTCACCGCAATTTTCGCGATGCTTCCGACCGGCGCGGCCGCCAGCGCCCGCTGCAACAGCGGGCCGAGGTTCTTGAGGTGCTCCCGGCTGGCGAGATCGGGCACCACCCCGCCGTAGACCTCGTGCAACGCAATCTGGCTGTGCACCCATTCGCCGACGATCCCGCGCGCGGGATCGAACAACGCCACCGCCGTCTCGTCACAGGAACTTTCAAGCGCAAGGATCATGAGGTGGCGTAATTGTGGGCGGGGTGCCCTCACCCCGCTGGACATCACTTTCGCAAAACCTGCCTCGCGGGGTGAGGGCACCCCGCCCACATCCCCGGCCCGTCTTCAGCAAAACGCAATGGCAGACGCGCCGGCGGATTTGCATCCGCCCCAAAATTGGTCGGCCTGCGCTCATTTCGTGCGCGCCGCCAGCACTCCGTTCAACACCTCGCCGGCGGCGGTGAGCTGCACGTCGGCGATCACCTGGAACCCGAACCGGTCCTTGAAGTCGGCCGGGCCGTTGAGGTCGGCGCGGGACTGTTGCAACCGGAGCTTCGCCTCATCGTCGGGAGAAATTTCGATCTGCACCTGCGGCTCAATGCCGTGCTCGTGGATGACGGCGCCGCCGGGCGTGTAGTAGCGTGCCGTCGTCAAGCGCATGCCCTCGCCGTTCTGCAGGTCGATGACACTCTGGACGGAGCCCTTGCCAAAGGTGCGTTCACCCACGATGACCGCACGGCCGGTGTCCTTCATCGCGCCCGACACGATCTCGGCCGCACTGGCGGTCCCGCCATTGACGAGGAGGGCCACGGGGTAGTTTCGCCGCGGATGCTTGCCGTCGGCCGTATAGTTTTCCCGGGAATCCGGGGCCCGGCCCTGGGTGTAGACGACCAGTTCGTCCTTGTCGAAAAACTCGCCGCATACGTCGATCGCGGCGTCGAGCAGGCCGCCGGGATTGTTGCGCAGATCGATCACGAGCGCCTTCAGGCCCTGTTTCTCCATCTGCACGAGTGCCTGGTCGAATTCCTCGCCCGTGTGCTCGCTGAACTGCGTGATTTCGACGTAACCGATTCCGTCCGACCGCAGGCTGGCGTTGCGGACGCTGGGCAGGAGGATGCGCTGCCGCTTCAATTTGAAATCGAGCTCCTTTTTCTGGGCTGCGCGGAACATCGTCAGCATCACCTCGGTGTCGGGTTTGCCGCGGATGAGCTTCACGGTTTTCTCGAGCGTGACATTTTCCATGGACTGGCCGTCGATCTTCACCAGTTGGTCGCCGCGGCGGATGCCGGCCTGCTCGGCGGGGGAGCCGGCGATCGGGGTGATGACGAGGATCTTGTTGTCGCGCTGCTCCACCTGGATGCCCACGCCGTTGAATTCGCTCGAGAGCTCTTCTTCGGTCTCGGCGTATTCGTCGGCCGTGAGAAACTCCGAATGCGGATCGAGCTGGCCGACCATGCCCTTGAGTGCGGCCCGGGTCAGGTCGTCGTAACCCGCCTTCGACCCGTCGTAATAGTTTTCCTTCACCGTCTGGACGACTTCGCGGAAATAGCGGACATTCCGGTCGCGCTCGCGGTCGGGCCACCAGCTGGGCGCCCCGGGATGCCGCGTCGAGTACCGCGCGATCAGGAATCCGAACACCACCGCGGTCAGGAGCGTGAAAATGCGTTTGAGCATGGACTCCACAGTGGCCAAATGCCTCCTTTTGTAAATGGGTTCCTCTATCCAATTCCCCGAGCTGTTTGCCGCCGAACCGGGGGCGGAGGCCGGCGTGTCTTTCGCAAGATTCATGGAACTCGCTCTTTACCATCCCGCGGCGGGCTATTACGCGAAAAAGCGCCGGCGCATCGGGCGCGATGCCTCGACGGATTTCTACACGGCCACCAGTCTCGGGCCGGTGTTTGGCGAACTGATCGTTTCGGCCGCGGTCAAGCTGCTCGGCGCGAAGGATCCGGCCGGATGCAAATTCGTGGAAATCGGGGCCGAGCCGGAAGGCGGCGTACTGGCGGGGGTGAGCCACCCTTTCGCCGGCAGCCACACCGTCGCCCGCGGCCAGCCGGTTGAACTGGCGGGAGAGTGCGTGGTGTTTTCCAATGAGTTGTTCGATGCCCAGCCCTGCCACCGCCTCGTGCGCCAGGGAGGCGCATGGCGCGAGCTCGGCGTGGCTTGGCAGCGCGACGCCAGCGTCGCCCCGGGCAGCGGCGGACTGGTTGAAGTGATCCTGCCGGATCTGTCCCCCGAGGTGGCCGACCTCGTCGGGCGCTTGCCCGCGAATGCGCCGGAAGGCTATCATTTGGATCTGCCGCTACGCAGTCGCGCACTGTTGCGCCAGATCGCCGGTCAACCGTGGCGCGGCTTGTTTCTCGCGTTCGACTACGGTCGGACTTGGCGGGAACTGGTCGAAGAGACGCCCCAAGGCACCGCCCGGGCCTATGCGCGACACCGCCAAAGCTCCGACCTGCTGGCACAACCGGGCGAACAGGATCTGACCTGTCACGTGTGCTGGGACTGGCTGATCGAAGGTCTGGTGGCCGACGGCTTTCCCGCGCCCCAGGTCGAGTCGCAGGAGAGTTTCTTCGTCCGGCACGCCGCGAACGCGCTGGACGCGCTCATGACCGCAGAAGCAGCCCGTTTCAGCCCGCGCAAACAGGCGTTGCTGCAACTCCTGCACCCCGGACAAATGGGGCAGAAGTTTCAGGTCCTCCATGGTTTACGGGGT
>CAYZGG010000174.1:0-4514 GCA_964477955.1 uncultured Opitutaceae bacterium | reverse complement strand
GCAAAATCATCCGCGATGCTTTGCAGCCGGTTGGCGCTGTCATCGAACATCACGACCGTCTCACGATCCAGCGGGTCCTTCAGTCCGCTGGTCCGCGCCGCCAAGGAGTCAAGCTTGAGGAAATACGATTTCGTTTCCGCGGCGATCGTGTCGACGATGGAGTGTTCCCTGTCGCTGAGGTCGCCGGCCCGCCGCGCCGCCAGCCACTCGCTCAAATTCTGTCGCCGCTGCCGGATCACGTCGGCGCAGTCTTCCGGGGTGTCGATTCCGATCCGGAGCAGCGCCCCGTGCAAGTCGTCCACCGCGGCGCGGAACTGGCGCGCCAGCAGCGCAGCTTCCAACTCGACGTGCGCGAGCTGGCGCAATTTCTCGCCCGCCTCGCGTTGCACCGACACGGCCAGCGAAACGCAGAGCAGCACCGCCGCCGCCAGCCCGGTCACCAGGAGCACGAGCCGCCGGCGAAAGACTCGGAAAGGTTTACTCATCGTCTGGTCAGCCGTTTACCGGTTCCTGGTAATCAAAAGCGCAGACGGTCGGCATGTCTTACAGGACGCGGAAGCGTAACTTGCGGTTACACAGCAACGTGTGATTCCGGTCCGCCCGGGCATGGAAGCAGCATTCAAGCGGAAATGAAATTTGGAGAACACAGTTCCGGTCCGGCAGCAACTGCCATCGCAGGGTTCTTGGAACTGCCGCCGCCGCTCGTCCTGGTGGTGGACGATTCCGGAGAGGTCAGGGAGTTCATCGCGCTGCTGGTCTGTCGCTCCGGCTGCCGGGCGCTCAAGGCGGAACACGGGTTGGCCGCCCGTGCGGCTCTGGAGAACGGCGCCCGCCCCGCCCTGGTGATCACCGATCTGGAGATGCCGGTTTGCGATGGATGGGAAACCCTGGCCTTCTGTCACGAGCGATATCCCGCCATGCCCGTGCTGGTCGTCTCGGGGGCGGCCTTTGGGCGGCGGCCGGAAATTGAACGCTGGGCCGCGGGCTTTCTTTCCAAACCTTTCGCGGTCGGTGAGTTTCAGGCCGAAATCCAGCGCCTCGTCTGCCTCGCCGCCTGAGGCAGCGCTCCGAAAATGATTCGTTTGCCCCTCCAAGGCCACGCAAGGACTCACCGCATGACCCCCTTCGCGCTCTGGTCGTGGAATGGATTTTTTCGGATGGCGCTGGTCGCACTGGCGGTCTCGCAGCTGGCGGGCCTGGCCACATCCGCCCGTGCCGGCGACCCCGCCGTACCGACCGCTCCGCCCGCCGATTCACGGCGCGAAATCCGGAGGGCGTTGCGGGAGTTCGATCGCTTTCTGGATCACCATCCGTTGCTTGAAGACCAGCTGCGCCGCGATCCAAGCCTGCCGGCCAGCCCGGACTTTCTGGAGAAAGCCCCCGAATTGCTCAGCTTTCTCCAGGCGAATCCGGACGTTTCGGCCGGACTCAGGCTCTATCCCCGCTACTTCCTTTTTCGCGCTTTGCAGCGGCAGGCGAGCGGTCCGGTTTCATTCCGGGAACTCGGAAGCTTCAAGGACCTTTTCGAGCAGCAGCCCACTCTCCAGCACGAGTTGAATGAAAACCCGGAGTTGGTCCGCGATCCGCAGTTTCTGGAATCGCATCCCGCGTTGCGCGCATTCCTGAACCAACACCCTGCGCTCGCCCAGGTGTTCCTCGCTGCCGCCGCCTCGCCGGCCCCCCATTAAAATGACCATACCTCATTCAGTATTGAAAAGCCCCCCGACCGCCCTCGGCGAACCCGCGGATGTTGATGCTTTCTCCCTCGCGCCGTCCGCCACCTGCGCTCCCACCATCCTTCTGGTCGAAGATGATCCTGCCACCCGGACAGGGCTATGCCGCGTTCTCGCCTCCGAGGGCTGGAACGTCATCTGCGCGGCGACGGGCGAAGAGGCCCTCGAATGCCTGGCGGCACGGCAGCCCGATCTGATGATCACCGACCTTTGCCTGCCCGATGTCAGCGGCTGGGACCTGCTGTTTCATGAAAGCCTCCAGCGGCCCTTCCTCCCGATTTTTGTCGTCACCGGGCTTTCCCGAGAGGACGCCGGTGGCGCCGAAAACTTCGCCGCGATGTTCTTTCCAAAACCCGTGGACCTCGACGCCTTGGTGCGGGACATCCGCCGGTGTCTCTGCACTTCACGGACCGCGGACGCCCGGCCCGACCGGCCGGTCGCGAGCGAGCGAATGCGACCGGAAATTCGTCATTAATCTTCTGCCTAGCAGAATGTGTGTGGTGCGAGCCGCGGCGTAGGGGTACGCCGCGGCTCCTTGCTTTGGCCAAAGCTCGACCGGTCGCGGCTTCGGCACGCCGGCACGGGGTGGTGGGATGCGTGCGCGGCCGCGCGTTGCGCTATATCGCCGGCCGGGTCGGCACCGGCAGGCGGAGGGCGCGCTGCACGATCTTCTTCAATTCCGTCGAACCGGTTTCCTTCTCGATCAGCTCGACCTGCGTTTTGCACTTCCCGCTCCAAAGCAGCTTGGCAAAAGGCGGCTCCACGCAATCAACGATCGCCGGCCCCAGCGGCGACGCCGTGCCGCGGGCATTCGCCAGCTCGGTCGCCCAATTTTCGAACAGCGACGTCGTGCCGGCCTGGACCTCCTTGAACGGTTCCGCCAGCGGACGCTTGTCGCGCGGCATTTTCTGCTTCGACTTGGCAATCAATCCGACGCTGCCAGGATAGACGAGCACGTAGCTTTCCCAGAGATAGTTTTTCGGGTCGTCAGCCTTCTCCTCAAGCAGCGTAACCAGCACGGCCTCATTGGGCAGTCCGTGCAATTTGCCATGTTGGTAGGCGATCATCTCTCTCGGGAGTCAAGACCGCCGATGGCGCATTTGCAAGATCAGCCCTCTCGGGTTCGCCCCGGTCAGAAACGCGTTTTTATGCGTCCCCGGGACCGGCCTTCAGTCCCGGTTTCGCGGTGAACTGCGTCCGGTAAAGCTGGGCGTAGAGGCGGCCGCCCTGCAACAGCTCCTCGTGGCGCCCGCGCTCGACAATCCGGCCCTGGTTCAGGACCAAAATCAGATCGGCGTTCTGGACCGTCGAAAGCCGGTGCGCAATGACGAGCGACGTGCGTCCCCTCAACGCGGAGGCGAAGGCCTCCTGAATCGCCCGCTCCGACTCGGAGTCGAGGTGCGCCGTCGCCTCGTCCAGAATGACGAGGGCCGGTGCCTTGAGCAGCAGCCGGGCGATGGCGACCCGCTGCCTTTCTCCACCCGACAGGCGATGACCCCGATCGCCGATCACCGTGTCGAGCCCTTGCGGCAGCGCCGCCACCACGGACGCGATCTGCGCGTCGCGCAACGCCGCGGCCAGCTCAGCCTCGCTCGCCTCCGGCCTCGCATAAAGAAGATTGGCGCGGATCGTGTCGTGAAACAGGTGGGCGTCCTGCATCACCATCCCCACCGCGCCCCGCACCGAGTCGAAGGTGGCGTCCCGCAGATCGACGCCGTTGAACCGGATGGCGCCGGCCCGGACGTCGTAGAGGCGCGCCGCCAGCTGGGCCAGGGTGGTCTTGCCCGCTCCGGACGGCCCGACCAAGGCCACCATCTGGCCCGGTTCGGCGACAAAGTTGATCTCGTGCAGAACCTCCCGTTCCGGATGTTTGCTCAACACCGCCACCGACTCGAGCGAGGCCAGGGACACCTCCTCTGCCGTGGGATAGCGGAAGCCAACGCCCTCGAACTCCACGCGCACCGGGCCCGGCGGAATCGGCCTCGCCTCCGGCTTCTCCGTCACCATCGGCTGGAGATCCAGGACCTCGAACACCCGTTCGAAGGAGACAAGGGTGGTCATGACGTCGACCTGCAGATTGGAAAGCGCCGTGAGCGGCCCGTAGAGCCGGAGCAGGTAGGAGATCAACGCCACCACGGTGCCGACGTCGAGGGTGTGGCGCACCGCCTGCACTCCGCCCCAGCCGTAGACGACCGCCACCGCGAGCGACGCCACGAGACCGAGGCCGATGAACAGGAGCCGCGCATAGGTCGAGACGGTCAGGCCGATGTCGCGCACCCGGCCCGCCTGCCGCGCAAAGGCCGCGCGCTCCTCCTCGGGCCGGCCGAAGATTTTCGCCACCATGGCACCGGCGACGTTGAAGCGCTCCACCATGAGATTGTTCATCTCCGCCAGCCGGTCGTAGCTCTCCCGCGTCAGCGCCTGCAGCCGCCGGCCAGCATACCGCGCCGGCAACAGGAAGACCGGGACCAAAATCAGGGTGGCCAGGGTCAGACGCCACGACAGCGAAAACATGGCCGCCAGCACGAGCGTCACCGTCACGAGGTTGCCGACCGCCGTGGACAGGATGTCGGTGAAGGCGTCGCGCACGCCCGCGACATCGCTGTTGAGGCGGCTCACCAGGGCACCCGTGCGCGCGCGGGTGAAAAACGCCAGCGACATCCGCTGGATGTGGACGAAGACCTTGGTGCGCAAATCGAGCACGATTTCCAGGCCGATCCGGGCGGCAATCTGCCGCTGCCAGAACGTCAGCGCCGAATCGACCAGCGAAACCCCCGCCGC
>CAYZGG010000173.1:0-4943 GCA_964477955.1 uncultured Opitutaceae bacterium | reverse complement strand
GCTCGCGGCCGGTTTCATCACCGAGTTTTTGAACAAGCCCTATGATCAGCGCCTGTTGTTCGCGGCGATCCAACGGCAACAGAAAAGGGCCGACCCCCTCCAGTCGTGACAAGCCAGCGTCCGCCCGGTGGCGCTGCAGCGATCTTGCACAAATGCGCCGTGGCGCGACTGCTCGAGGCGGCCGATTCACCCGCGCAACGTCCCCGATCGGCGCAACCACCGGCATTTCGGCCGTCGAGGAGTCGCCGCGGTCGCCGCTATTCTGCCCCGGGCGAAACTGGGGAGAGCCCGCGCCATTGCGGAGCGATCAATGAGCGGTGACACGGCTGCCGCCCAACCATGAACATCCTAAACAAAATCGAAAATGACGGATTCATCGATCCGTCCACGCTTCAAGGCGCCTTCGTCTTTGCCGTGGTTTTCGGCGTCCTGGCCTGGCTGGTCGGACATTTGCTGAGGGCCACGGTCGAGCGGGCGCTAGCCCACGACAAGCACGACCACTTTGACCGGATGGCCGTTAAATTTCTCGCGAAATTGCTCCGCTACTGCGTCTATGTTTTCGCCTTTGTGGCGTATGCGCGCTTTGTCCCGTCGCTGTCCAGCCTGGGCACGGCGTCACTGACCAGCCTCAGCCTCCTCACCGTGATTGTCGGCCTTGCTGCGCAAAACACGCTCGGCAACCTGGTGGCCGGCATCGCCCTGCTGCTCTACCGACCGTTCAAACTCGGCGACCGGTTGCAGGTGTTGGCCCCGACCGGAGTGGAAACCGGAATCGTGGAAAGCCTCACGCTCGGCTACACGTTGCTGAAGACGGACGACAACCGGCGCGTGGTCGTGCCCAACAGTTTGATGGCCAGCCAGACTGCAATCAACCTGACCGGGAATGATCCACGCGTCGTATGTTCCGTGTCGGTCAGCATCAGCTACGGCGCGGACATCGACAAGGCGCGCGCCGTTCTGATCGCGCTGGCCGGCCAGCACCCGAAGGCCAAGGAGGTATGCGGATGCCCGGTGACGCAGTTGGGAAGTTCCGGCGTGGTGCTCGCCCTCGACGTGTGGTGCGCCGATGCCTTGACCGCGATTACGCTCCGATGTGATTTGTTGGAACAGGCCGTGAAGCGTTTTGCCGCGGAGGGCATCAAAATTCCGTTTCCGCAGACGATCGTGGTCTTGAACGAAGCGCGATCTGCTGACGGTCAGCGGGTCAAAGTCGGTCCCCGATAACAGTGTTCCATCGGCCCGTCAGCCGCTGTGCCCGTGAGTGATGGAGCGTTCATGCGATGACGAGAGGTCGTCATGGCTGAGACTAGGACGCGGGCAGGCGTGGATTTTCCCCATGTTGGAACCACCTCGCGGTCGGTGGTGACGGAAACCGCTGAGCCCGATACCGCCGCACAAGTTGCAGCCGCCGTCGGGCCAGCAATGTTTGCACGGGCTGCAGGGCCCCGCTGGCGGGTCTCCGTTTTGCGACATACTTGGCAAGTTGGATGGCGAACAGGTCCAGGTCGTGGATTCGCCCCATCAGGCGCTGGCGGCGCTGCAAGCCTTCAATCCAGGCCGCACCGCTGGGAGGAAGCGCCGATTGCAGCGATTCTGCCATATAGCGAACATTCTTCACCGCCAGCCGGGCCCGATGAAGTCCGATCGGGTCGCAACGCTTTGCCGCCGTGAAATCCGCCAACGCCAGAATTGCCTTCCGCAGCGTTTGCCGGAGCATCGGCCGGGCTCGATGACTGTCCGGCGGCTCGCGCAAAGCGCGCGCCAGTCGCAAGAGCCGCGTGCCAGGCTTGGGCCGCTGCAATTTCCTCTCCGCGAACTCGATCGCCCGCCGTTGTCGCTGCAACAGGTGACGGGCAAATGATTTCAATTCGGGATGCCCGGGCGCGACATCTTCGAGCATCAGAATCTGCGCGTACGCATCGCTCATGCCCGCGGTCACACGCAACGTGCGTTTGAGTGCCTGGCGGGATTTTCCCTTCACCGCCGCGCTGACGTTTCCTGCGAGCGTGACCTGGGCCAGCAGCCGCCGCGTTTCGACCCGCAGAGTGTGGACGCGCCGGAAGGTGATTTTCTTCGCGCAGCGCTGCATCAGTTTTTCGTTGCGGCGCAAAGTCGTGTGGAGTGCCATCGCCAGCGATTTGTTCCACGCTATTTCTGGCGAGGCCGAGGGCGGCAAATCTGGCGAGCGGCAGTTCACGGGCTTCGCTCCGCGCCGGCGGCAGGTGGGTGCATGTTCGTGGAATTGTTAGACGATGTAGCTCTTGATTGACCGGTTCGGCCCTTTTGACGAACGGGATCATGTGCTGCCAGCACGCGCAACGCCATGGGGTGTTGTCCGGCCGGGTGCGGACTGAACCCGTGCAAATGACAAGCCTCTTATACAGTGTCGATGCTGGTTCTCTCAGGTCTATGAGGCATCGCACTCCCAGGCTTTACCGACATTTGCGGTGGCCCGAAGCAACTCCGCGGCACATTTTTTGCTCTGCGGGTAACACCTACTATATCCCGGGCGAGACACGGAGTAGGTTCGAAGATCTCAGGCGATGACCTGAGATCAACATGACAACAACGCTATTATCCTCGCCTCTTGCGCCGACCTCAAAAGTAAAGCCCACTCCAGCCTACCAGAGCGTCAATCCCTATGACGGCAAAGTTGTGAAAACCTTTGCCACTCTCACGAACAGCCAGTTGGAGGATAAGCTCGCGCTGGCGGCGCGCTGTTACGAAACCTGGCGACACACTTCGTACCGGGACCGCGCGGTGGTCGTGGCCAAGGCGGCGGCGATTCTGCAGGCCAGGGCCGACGAATTCGCACGCACGATGACACTCGAGATGGGCAAGCGGATCAGCGAGGCCCGCGGAGAGGTCGAGTTCAGTTCGGCTATTTTGTCCTATTACGCCAAGAACGCCGAACGGTTCCTCGCTCCGGTCAAACTCAATCCGACCATCGGCGAAGCCCATATGGAAAGCAGCCCGCTCGGCGCGATCTTTTGCATCGAACCTTGGAATTTTCCCTATTACCAGCTGGCCCGGGTTGCCGGCCCTCAACTGATGGCGGGCAACGTGCTGGTCGTGAAGCATGCCGGCTGCGTTCCGCAGTGCGCCATCGCCTTCGAAAAACTATGGAGCGAAGCGGGGGCGCCCGTCGGCCTCTACACCAACCTGCTGATCTCCCATGCCCAATCCGAGCACCTGGTGGACGATCCGCGCATTAAAGGGGTGGCGTTGACCGGCAGCATCGCCTCCGGCCGGAGCCTTGCCGCCCGGGCCGGGAAAAATCTCAAAATGTCCTCGATGGAGCTCGGCGGCAGCGACGCGTTCATCGTGCTGGAGGACGCCGATCTCGAGCACACCGTGAAATGGGCCGTCTGGGGCCGGATGTACAACACCGGGCAGACCTGCTGCGCCGCGAAGCGTTTCATCATTGTCGATCAGCTGGCCGACAAATTCCTGGAAAAATTCAAGTCGGCCTTGGCGGACCTCAAGCCCGGTGACCCGATGGACGAGACCACGACCCTCGGTCCTCTGTCGACGGAATCGGCCTTGCTCGCGCTCCTCAAGCAGGTCGACAGCGCGGTCGCCCACGGGGCCAAGGTATTGTTGGGCGGCAAACGCGTCGATCGGCCGGGTGCGTTCATGGCGCCAACGATCCTCACCGACATCACGCCGGACAACCCCGCTTTCCGGGATGAATTCTTCGGCCCGGTCGCGCTCCTTTTCCGCGTCAAGGATGAGGCGGCGGCGATCGCACTGGCCAACGATTCGGACTTCGGCCTCGGCGGTTCCGTCTTCACGCAGGACAGTGCCCGCGGCCAGCGCGTGGCCAGTCGCATCGACACCGGCATGGTGTTCGTCAACAATATCAGCTGGTCCGATGCCGAGCTACCGTTCGGCGGGATCAAGAATTCCGGCTACGGACGCGAACTCGGCGACATGGGAATCCAGCAGTTCGTGAACAAGAAGCTTGTCCGCACTGCTTCCATCGCCGCACCAGTCTGACCGGATGTCAGCGACTACCGCAAATGCGACGCCGCAATTGCGTCCCTGAATTTACCACCCGCCCAAGGCGCAACCGGCGCCAAATCTAGATGCGCGCCATGCGCCAAAAACCATCGCCCTCAAAAGCCAGTATAACATGAAACACATCATCCAACCGAACCCAAAGAACGAATCCGCCGACAAGCCGGCCGTGAAGAAAGACAGTCGAGATCAATACATCACCCGTGAAAGCGTCTTGAAGCTGCTCTCCGACGAGGAAGTCTCCGCCGTGGCCACCGCCGAAACGGCCGCCCGCCTCCCGGAAGGCGACGAGTACCTCGATCTGGAGCGGCTTGATCTGGGCGTGCAACGAGCGCACAGCAAGAAAACGCCCATGGGGCGCGTGCTTCCGAAAAAGTCGATCCACGGAAACACCTGGGATAAAATCCTCAAGCAATTGCCGTCGCGCCCAGCAGCGAAGGCAAACGTCGCCTGACGATGACGCCGCCTGTCCTCCGGACGGGTCAGGTGGAAACGCACCGCAGCGGGCGCACCGGCTGGCTGCGCGCCGCCGTCTTGGGATCGGACGACGCGATCGTCTCGACCGCCAGTCTCATGATCGGCGTCGCCGCCTCCGCCGCCACCAAGGAGGCGATACTAATCGCGGGCATCGCGGGTCTGGTGGCCGGAGCGATGTCGATGGCCGTGGGCGAATATGTTTCCGTCAGCTCGCAGCGCGATGCGGAGCAGGCGGACATCGGGCGGGAGACGCGAGAGCTGGCGGAGCAGCCTCAAGCCGAGTTAGACGAATTGGCGCAGATCTATGTGAAGCGAGGCCTTGAGCCTGACCTCGCCTTGAAGGTGGCGGTGCAACTCAGCGCCCATGACCGGCTCGGCACCCATCTGCTCGAGGAGCTGGGAATCCACCAGGGATCCCTCGCGCAACCCATGCAGGCCGCGTGGAT
>CAYZGG010000172.1:0-4974 GCA_964477955.1 uncultured Opitutaceae bacterium | reverse complement strand
TTCCGCAAGATCGCCGTCTGCTTCGTGCTGTTCATCGGATTTTTCTACACGATGCCGCAGATGAAGGGGGCGGGGACGACCCTCGCCTACATTTTCCCCGGTCTGCCGTACTGGGTGGGCGTGGCGGTGGTGGGGGCGGTGATCACGCTGAACGTCGCGCTGGGCGGCATGAAGGGCATCACGCTCGTGCAGGCGTTCCAGTACTGGATCAAGCTGTTCGCGATCTGCGTGCCGGTGTTCGTGCTCATGTCGGTTTATGGTTTCTACGGCAGCCATCTCGGGGCCAACAACGGCGCCAAGCCCCCGGTCGCCGGGCAGCCGGCGGTGGCCGCGGTGCAGACGGTCGACGTCAGCCGGAAGCCGCTCGTGGAAAAGGCGCCGGCGGACACGGCCTGGATTTCGCCGTTCGGACCGCTGACGACGAAGGCGGCGAAGGCGGCGGGGCTGTCCGCGGAACAGGCGCGGCCGTATTCGCTGCTGTACACTTACTCGCTCATCATCGCGCTGGTCTGTGGCACGGCGGGGCTGCCGCACATTCTGGTGCGCTTCTACACCAATCCCGACGGCGTCGCCGCGAAGCGCACGACGATGTGGGTCATGATTCTCATCGGTGTTTTCTACGTGTTCCCGCCGATCTTCGGCGTGCTCGGGCGCAACCTGCTGCCGGAACTCTATGCCGGCACCGGCGCAAAGGGCACGGACAAGATCGTGTTGGAACTGCCCCGGATTCTCAACGAGCGCGGCGGCGTGCTCGGCAGCGTGCTGAGCGGCATCACCTGCGCGGGGGCGTTTGCGGCGTTCATGAGCACGTTCAGCGGGCTGCTGGTGTCGATGACCGGCGCGCTGGCGCACGATGTCTACGGCCGCATGCTCCGGCCGCAGGCCACGTCGGCGCAGCAGCTGGTCGCCTTCAAGGTGGCGGCGGTGTTGGTCGGCGCCGTGGCGATCGGGCTCGGGACCCAGGTGGAGCAGCTGCAGATCAACTTCATGGTCGGCCAGGCCTTCGCGATCGCGGCGGCGAGTTATTTCCCGCTGCTGTTCATGAGCGTGTGGTGGCGCGGCATGACGATGACCGGGGCGGCCACCGGCATGCTCGGCGGCGGTCTTGCGGCGCTCGCCTGCACGACGGTGATCAATCTGAGCGACTTGAAAATGGTGGACCTGACGGCCCTCTGGAAAGCGAATCCGTTGCTGCGCATCCTCTGTGAGCAGCCCGCGATCTGGACGGTGCCGCTGGCGATCGGCCTGATGATCGTGGTTTCGAAGCTGACGGCGGCGAAGGTGCCGGCGGACATCCGGATGAAGATGCTCGTGCTGCACGCGCCCGAGAAGCTCGGGCTCAAGCAGGAATACATCCAGGAACACTCGGCGGGCGGCCATTGAAGTGGCACGGGTCTCCTGACCCGTGAGGGGGCATATGGGCGAAACACACGGGTCGGAAGACCCGTGCCACGCCCGAACCTGCAATCTCGCCTCACTCTGAGGGCGGCCAAACCCACGGCCAGTTCTGGAAACCTGCCCTCCTTGGGTTGTCCTGAACGTACTGTCTTGTCTGCGCGAATTCAGCCTCGTCTCGGATAATGTGGTCGTAGTATTCCGGCTGCCAGAATTCCCCGTGCCGCGAAAGCAGACGGTTTGCCTCGTTTGCAGTAAATCCTTTCCAAGATTTCAATATTCCCGGCAAGGCGTAGCCGGACTTCGGCTGTACGACCGCATGCACATGGTTTGGCACTATGCACCAAGCATGCAGGATGTAGTGGAGCCCGTCGAAATGACGCAATGCGACGGCCATGACAGCGGCGATATCCTCGCGCTTGAGCCAGCACACTCCCTGTCCGCGATCGAGGACGGATTCGATCCGTTCGCTGAACAAGGCATGGCGTTGCGCCTCGATTTTCATCGGATCCGCTCCTTGGCGTGCGACGGTTGTGAGCAGGGCCTCAGATTCGGCGCGATATCGCGCCACGGCACTGGCTGGCAACGAATCATGAAGGCGGAACACGACGTGGTAGATCGCTCCGTCCAGAGTCCAATGTGGTAAGTAAGCACCTTGGCGGACATGTATGTGCGTTCGAAGCGGCAGGTCTGACATGATCTAATGTCGTTCGGGTCGTTCGGTCGGTGAGACGGGAGGGCAAAGAACACGGGTCGGGAGACCCATGCCACCTCATTCCTCCGGCGGGGTGAAGCCGCGGCGCATCACGTTTTCGACGACGACGCGCGGGAAGAGGAAATTCTGCAGGTACTCCTTGCCGCCCGCCTTCGTGCCGCCGCCGCTCAGCTTGAAACCGCCGAACGGATGCCGTTCGACGATCGCGCCGGTGATGCCGCGGTTGAGATAAAGGTTGCCGACGAGCAGCTCGCTTTGCGCGCGCTCGAGCGCCCGAGGGCTGCGCGAAAAAAGCCCGCCGGTGAGCGCGTACTCGGAGCCGTTGACCAGGACGAAGGCCTCGTCGAGGTTCTTCGCCCGCAAGATCGCGATCACCGGGCCGAAAATCTCGTCGCGGGCGACGGCGTGCTCCGGCTTCACGTTCACGAAAACCGTGGGTGGAACATACCAGCCCTCGGCAGGCGCCGGACCTTGAAAAGCGAGCTTGGCCTCCTTCTTGCCCTGCTCGATGAGGCCGATGATTTTCTTCTGCGCGTCGGCGTCGATGACCGGACCGACGACCGTTCCCGGCAATGCCGGGTCGCCCACGGGCAGCGCTGCGCACGCGGCGACGAAACGGTCGACAAAACGGTCGTAGACTTCGTCGAGCACGATCAGCCGCGACAAGGCCGAGCATTTCTGGCCGCTGAACCCGAACGCGCTCGACAACGCCGCCGGGATCGCCTCGTCAAGGTCGGCGTCGTTGTCGATGATGAGCGCGTTTTTCCCGCCCATTTCGCAGACGACTTTCTTGAGGTTGGCCTGCCCCGGCGAAGTCTTCCCCGCGGTTTCCCAGATCTTGCAACCGACGGCGCGCGAGCCGGTGAACGCGATGAAATCGATTTTGGGATGGGCAACCAGATGGGCGCCGATGTCCTCGCCGTAACCCGGCAGAAAATTCAGCACACCCGCCGGCACTCCGGCCTCGGTGAGGATTTCCATCAGGTAGGCGCCGATGATGGAGGTTTGCTCGGCCGGCTTCATGATGACGGTGTTGCCTGCGACGAGCGGCGCAACGACCAGACCGGTGAGGATCGCGAGGGGGAAGTTCCACGGGGCAATCGCGACGCCGACGCCGCGGGGCGTCCAGTTTTGCACGCAGCGTTCGCCGGGCACGGCCTGGGTGACCGTGGGCGTCGCGAGCCTGCGCATTTCGACGGCGTAGAACCGGCAGAAATCGATCGCCTCGGAAACGTCGCCGTCGGCCTCGACCCAGGGCTTGCCCGCCTCGAAGATGAGCAGCGCGTTCAGTTCCGCCCGGCGCGACTCCATGAGGTCAGCGGCGCGTTCGAGGATCTGCGCGCGGTCGTCGACGGCGCGGGCGCGCCACGCCGGGAAGGCGGCGCGCGCGGCGGCGACGGCGGCCTCCGCGTCGGCGATCGTCGCGCGGGCCCACGAGCCGATGACTTCGGTGGGTCTGGCGGGATTGGTGGAGGCGATGTATTCTCGGTCGGCGATCTTGCGGCTGTTGATGATGAGCGGCCATTTCCGCGCGGGCTGGGCGGCGAAAGCGGTGAGCGCCGACTGCTGTTTTGCGCGACTGGAAGCCTGGGAGAAATCGGTGTTGGGGGCGTTGATAAAGCGGTAGGGGCCGTTGCCCTCAACGGACTTGCCGGAATTCGCAACGGCCGTCGGGCGGTTGGGGGCAACCGCCCCTACCTCCAGCAGCGTCACCGGATTTTCGAGGAGGGCGTCCTTCGTGGCTTCGCCGGTGTTTTTCAGGCGGAGGAAGCCCTCGTTGGAGGTGTTCTCCAGCAGGCGGCGGACGAGGTAGGCCATGCCCGGCAGCAGTTCGCCGATGGCGCAGTATTCGCGGACGCGGTGGCCCATCTGGAGCAACGCGGCCTTCAACTCGTCGGCCATGCCGTAGAGCGCCTGGAATTCGTAGGCTTTCGGGCCGATGCCGAGGCTTTCGGCCTGCGCGATGGCGTGCGCGCAGGAGCGGACGTTGTGCGAGGCGAAGTTGGGGGTGACGAGGTCGATGTTCTCGAGCAGGAAACGGGTGAGCTTCTCGTAATTGGCGTCGGATTCGGGCTTGCGCGACCAGACGGGCACGGGCCAGCCGCGCTGGCGGGCGAGGACGGTTTCGTAGTCCCAGTAGGCGCCTTTCACGAGCCGGATGCTGATCGGCCGCCGGTGCGCGCGAGCCCAGGCCACGAGGTCGTGGAGATCGGTCTCGCAATCGCGGAGATAGGCCTGGAGGGCGATGCCGATGGCGGGCTTGTGGGCAAATTCCGGTTCCTCAAAAATCGATTTGAACAGCGCCAGCGTAAGGTCCTTGAGCTTGTAGCTCTCCATGTCGAAATTGATAAGGGCGCCGACTTCGGCGGCGCGGCGGAGGATCGGGCGGAAGCGTTCCTTGAGGGCGCGGATGGAATTTTCCGGATCGGCGGGATGGACGTCGGGGGTGAGCGCGGAGATTTTGACCGAGAGATTCAACCGCGGCAGCTCGCCGGCGGGCCCGAGGTCGCTGAAGCACGGTTCGGCGGCGAGCGCGAAATATTTGGAAACCGAGTCGAGGATCTCGAGGTTGCGCTGGAGAAAAACGTCGGCCTCGGCGTCGTTGACGACGGTTTCGCCGAGCAGGTCGATGGTGGTGGCGAGGCCGAGCCGGGCGTTTTTCCGGATCTGTTTGATCAGGTCCTCGCCGGTTTCCCCCGCCACGAACTGGCCGGCCATGTCCACGATCTGGGCCTTCACCGGGGTGGCGACGAGGGCGGGGGCGAAGGACGAGGCGGCGAGGCCGGCCTTGAGCGCGGGGTTGAGTTCGACGGCCTTGTCGCCGAGGTATTCCTGGAGGTGGCGGACGATTTCGGCGGAGGAGT
>CAYZGG010000171.1:0-5097 GCA_964477955.1 uncultured Opitutaceae bacterium | reverse complement strand
GCGAGGCCGTTGATCACGGTGGCGAGCATGCCCATGTAGTCGCCGGTGGTGCGGTCGACGCCGCGCTTCGCGCCGTTGAGGCCGCGGAAGATGTTGCCGCCGCCGATCACGACGCAAAGCTGGGCGCCGAGATCGTGGATTTCCTTCACCTGTTCGCACATCCGCTCGAGGATCGCAGCGTCAATGGAGTCGGTGCCCTTGCCCTTGAGGACTTCGCCGCTCAGCTTGAGGACAATACGTTTGTATTTGAGATCAGGTGAGACGGAGGTTTTGGCGCACATGCTACGATCATGAAACGTTCCGGCAAAACCGACGTCAATGACGGAGATGTCGGGGCAAATCCCTATTAGCCGCCCGTTTGCAAGGCGGGGAAAAAGTCGACATCGCCGCCCTCCGGCCGCGTCAAGGCGACCCGGCTTCGGCGGCTTTGCGGGCATAGAAATCCCGCAGGACGAAAAAGGCCGATTTCTTTTCGCCGTTTTCGCCAATGAGCCCCTTCCGATTCCATCCGTCCTGAATGCCGGGCAGCGGTCGACGCGGCGAGCGAAAGTCGCACAGGATCCACGGAGTCATGCCCCGCAGCTGCGGGATTTTGGCCAGCATGGGCAGCGTTTCCTGGTAGAGATATTCCTGGAATTCCTCGGTAAAACGAGTCAGGCGGTCACCGTGCAGACCCTGCTTGGCGTCGCCCCCAAATTCGCTGATCAGGACGGGTTTGTTATAAGGGACCACCCATTTCACATTTGCGCAATCGCCCGGCAATCCGAGGTACCAGCCGATGTATTCGTTGAAGCTGACGACGTCGGTGACCTCCGCGAGCGGGTCCTCGACAATCATGCGCGTGGCGTCGGCGGGGTCGGTGCGCCTTTCCATCGCGGCGGAAATGAGCCGGGTCGGATCGAGGCGCCGGGCCAGGGCCACCTGTTTTTTCAGGAAATCCGTGCGGGCCGGCGAGATCGGGGTCTCGTTGGCCATCGACCAGATGATGACGCTGGCGCGGTTCTTGTCGCGGGCGATGAGCTCGGTCAACTGGTTCTGTGCGTTGGCGAGGGTGGCCGGATCCTCCCAGTGGATGGTCCAGTAGACGGGCACCTCTTCCCAGAGCAGCAGGCCCATCTCGTCGGCGAGCCGGGCCATGTATTCGTTGTGCGGGTAGTGGGCGAGCCGGACAAAATTGCACCCGAGCTCCTTGGCCCAACCGAGGAGTAGGCGGGCATCCTCGGGGGTGCAGGCGCGCGCGCCGCGCAGGGGATTCTCCTCGTGCAGGCAGATGCCGCGGAGGAACACGGGCCGTCCGTTCAGCAGGATGTCGGTGCCGCGGGTCTCGATCGTGCGGAAACCGATTTTTTCCACGATACGGTCCGCGCCGGCCGAAACCACGACCTCGTAGCGTCGCGGATTTTCCGGCGACCAGTGCGCGAGACCCGGCACGGCGAACTCAAACTCCGCGCGACCGGAGGCGTCGGCGAGCGCGGTGGCGGTGATCTTCAGCTCGGGAATTTCGATCGTCGCTTTGGTGTCGCGCGCGGTGCCGTCGAGCTGCACGGAGCCGGCGACGCGGTCGGAGGTGCCGGGTTTCAACTGGATGAAATAATCGCGGATGAAGCTGGCGGGGGTTTCGAGCAGCATGACGTCGCGGGTGAGCCCGCCGTAGTTCCACCAGTCGGTGTTGACCGTGGGCACGCCCTCGGGATGGCGCTGGTTGTTGACGCGGACGACGAGCGAGTTGCCGGTGGCTCGCAGCCGGCCGGTCACCTCGAATTGGAAGGGGGTGAAGCCGCCCGTGTGCCGGCCGAGTTTTTCGCCGTTCAGGTAGACATCGGCCTCGTAATTGGCGGCGCCAAAATGAACGAACACCCGGTCGTGGGCGAGGCGCGGCGAGAAATCAAACGTGCGGCGATACCAGACCGAACCTTCATAGTAGAAAAGCTTCGAGTCCTGCGAATTCCAGTCGCCCGGCACGCGGAGCTCCGGGCTGCGGTCGAAATCATATTCGACCAGGTCGCTTCGCGCGGCTGGCTTGCGGTCGAGAAAATATCCGCCGGTGGGGTGGGGCACCGCGTCGTAGGGCTCGAGCCGGTAATTGAAGTAACCGTTGTCGTAAGGGTCCACAATCACCCGCCAGACGCCGTTGAGCGAAAGCGCCTGCCGGGCGGGGGAGTTGATCACAGCCTGCTCGCTGCGAGCCAGCGGAGCGCAGGCGGCAAACAGCATAAAAACCGGAACCAGGAAACGTTTCATGAAGTGGCGGGGAAACATCTTCGCAGAGTCGCACCGGCGAGTCAGGTGAAAAATCCGTCGTCGCCGCGGAAAGCGCCGTCGGAATTCCAATGTTTCCGCGCAACAACATTTTTGGCGGCGGAGAAAAGAAGGGTTGCCTGCGCGGCGCGTCGTTCCATGATATGTGGACACCCATTTAGACGGCCGGATCGTCCACGCTGTCCTGCCGCAGGGTCGGATGGCTGGTTGGTCCTCCCGCGGCACCCCCTCATGATCCGAGAGGATTGGCGGTCGGGCCGTCACCCTTCCATACCCCATGAAAATTACCCCGCCGCGCATTGGCGCTGCAAGAGGAGGCGAAGCCCCGGCTTGGGGCGGCGCCGACGCGGGGCCGACGACGCCATGAAAATCCTCCACCTCGAAGACGATCCCGGCGATGCGGCCCTGGTGCGCGGTCTCCTTGCGGCGCGCTGGCCCGACTGCGCCCTCGAGGTGGTCGCGACCCGGGAGAATTTTCTTTCGGCGCTGGCGCAAGGCGGCTACGACGTCGTGCTCTCCGATTTCCAGCTGCCCGGTTTCGACGGGCACGAGGCGCTGCAGCTCACTCTGGAGCGGGCGCCCGGCGTTCCCTTCCTCTTTTTTTCCAGCACCCCGGGCGAAGAGCGGGCCGTTGCGGCGATTCACGCGGGAGCGGCTGATTGCGTCGGGCAAGACCGCCCTGAGCGCCTGGCCCTCGCGATCGAGCGGGCGTTGCGCGCGAGTGTAGGACGGGGGATTCACCGGGAAACCGAGAAGACCCGCGCGCAGGAGCAGAATCTTCTCCGCATGCTCCTCGAGCATCTGCCCGATCACGTCTATTTCAAGGACCTGGACTCGCGGTTCATCGCCGCCAGCGACTCGCTCGCGCGGCGTCGCGGGCTGACCTCCGACCAGATCAAGGGGAAGACCGATTTCGACCTTTTCAGCGGGGTTCACGCACGCAAGGCGTTTGCCGACGAGCAGCACATCATTCGCACCGGCGAGCCGTTGCTCGAGATCGAGGAGCAGGAAACCTGGCCCGACGGCTCCGTCACCTGGGTCTCGTCGACCAAACTGCCCCTGCGGGATGCCGCAGGCAACGTCGTCGGCACGTTCGGTATTTCCCGCGACGTCACCGCGCGCAAGCTGGCCGACGACCGCATCCGTGAGCAGGCGGAGATCATCGATCGTGCGCCGATCAGCATCACCGTCACCGACGTGGCGGGTCGCATCACCTACTGCAATGCCGGCGCCGCGGCGCTCCATGGCCTCTCCCGCGAAGAAATGTTGGGCCGTGCGCCGGAGGAATTGCTGACCCTGGAGACGGTCGAAAGACTCAAGCCCGCGTGGGCCGCCACCCGCATCAAGGGCCAGTGGGACGGGGAGGTGCCGGTGGTCACCCGGGACGGCCGGCGTTTCCAGGCCGAGTTTCACATGACGCAGATCTACGATGCCTCCGGGCTGCTGCGGGGCCGGCTCAGCATCGCGGTCGACGCTACGGAAAAGAAGCAACTGGAGCAGCAATTTCTGCGCGCCCAACGTCTGGAAAGCCTGGGCCTGCTGGCGGCGGGGATCGCGCACGATCTCAACAACGTGCTCTCTCCCGTGCTCATGGCCGCACCGCTGCTGCGGACCCACTCGACCAGTCCGACGGATCTTCGGATTCTCGAGACGATTGAGAACAGCGCCGGTCGCGGCGCCGCGCTGGTGCGCCAGATCCTCTCCTTCGCCCAGGGTGCCGGCGGCGAGCAGGTGCTCATCCAACCCAAGCATCTGTTGCGCGAGATTGCCGAGCTGGCCAACGAGACTTTTCCCAAGAACATCGACCTCGATATCGATGTCCCCGGCAATCTCTGGACGGTGCTGGGCAATCCAACCCAGCTCCACCAGGTCATGCTCAACCTGTGCGTCAACGCCCGGGATGCCATGCCGGTCGGCGGCACGCTGCGTTTGCGCGCGGAAAACCGCCAGATCGAGCCCTCCGCGAGCCAGTCCACCCCGGGCGCCTACCTGGTTGTCGAGGTTTCCGACACCGGCACCGGCATTTCGCCGGAGGATCTGGAGCGCATCTGGGATCCGTTTTTCACGACCAAGTCGGAGGGCAAAGGCACCGGGTTGGGACTCGCGACGGTCCGAGGCATCGCCGCACAGCACCGGGGGTTCGTCACCGTCGAATCGGCGGTGGGTCGCGGAACCACCTTCCGGGTCTTCCTGCCTGCGACCGGACCCGAGGCGGCGTCCGGGCCCCGGGCCGCCACGGCGCATCCGTTCGCCACCCGGGGTCAGGGCGAACTCGTCCTGGTCGTGGATGATGAAGCGAGCATTCGCGATCTCAGCGCGGCCATTTTGAGCCGGTCCGGCTACCGGGTCCTGACTGCGGCCAACGGCCACGAGGCGCTGGGCCTGTTCCGGTCCCGAGCCGTCGAGATTTCCCTGGTGGTGATCGACCTCTTCATGCCCGAGATGGACGGGAGCGAACTGGCTGCGGCCCTGGCGGTCGAGAATCCGGAGGTGCGTTTGCTTTTCATGAGCGGAGCAGAACGGGCCATGCCGGCCGGGAAACGGCTGCTGGACAAACCGTTCACCGGGGACGAGCTGCTCGGGAGGGTCCACGAGGCGTTGCCGGTGCGCGGTTTGCGTCCGGCCACTTGAAAGAACCCGACGGCGATCACCGCTCGCGGGTTCCAGGTGAAGGCGAGTGACGGCCCGTGGCGTGACAATTCGTTCCGGTGCAGGGTAGGGCGGGGAAACTCGGGGGAAATTTCCGCCCTTGACCCCCGGTGGGGCGGGGGCTTCCTTCGGCCTTCCTTTGCCTGATGGTGTAATGGTAGCACAGGCGACTTTGACTCGCCTAGTCCT
>CAYZGG010000170.1:0-5133 GCA_964477955.1 uncultured Opitutaceae bacterium | reverse complement strand
TTGGCTGATCGCTCTTCTTCATGTCCGCGCTGGATGTTTTGATCCAATGCGCGTGGCTTTCCATCTTTCGTCGTTCGCCGATACACTCCGGTCAGGGCTTTCAGGTAGCTCGCGTTCAACGAACAAATGAAGAATTCAGGCTCCGGCTGCGCCTGTTGATCCTTTTTTTCATAACGAAATTGGCCCCATTGAGGCAGCCATTGCCTGACGCGAAGTGCGGGAACGGACTTCGGAGGGGTAGTCTCTTTTGTCATAATTTATTTTGTTGTTAGCCCCGTTTGGTAAAGAGGCTCCTATTTTCCCATACCTTTGTCGAGCCGCGCCTAATATGTTTTCAGCTAATGGCCGTTAGGTTTGTAGAATGAGTTTCTATAGCGCGGAGGATAAACTCCGCTCGAAAACGCTAACGTGCACTGTATATATTAGAGTGATTCTGCCGGATGGTATCACTCTTTTGACCGCCGATAAACGAGGCGGGAATCGCCAGTCCAAACCTGGACAGGCAAGGTCGACGCGGACCAGCTTTGACCAAGAATGTCTAAACCTGACCAAGCCAAATAAGTGGTTATCCGTGGTCTTTCTGCACGCTTGGTTGTTGATCTTATCTGTTTTTTTGTTTTTCTGTCGCGTCGTTATGCCAAAAAACTCCCGAAAGCCCCCGGTCGCCAAAAACACAAATTACCCCGCACATCATCCGGCCAGGGTCGCTGAGCTGGCTGACACCATGCCGTGGAAGACAAACTTTCCCTTTACGGAAGTAGGCGCTTACTCCGACTCTATCACGAAGCTTAACACTCGCGGCTATAGTTTTAAAGAAATTGCCCAATGGTTGAACACCACCTTGGAGGGAAAACTGAATGGAAGAAAAATCACCCGAGGACAGGTCTACCGGGTGTTCAAGCAATCAGCTGAACAAATTCCCCCATTCATTGGGTCGTATTCCATTCCGCACATTAGTGATGAGAACGCAGAAAAAGCCGCTGAGCAGGAAGACAACCAAACAAAATCCGACAAAAAGAAGAACTAGCCATGAATAATTATCCATCCACGCCTGACGGCGAGCGCATGCTCAGAATCAACGAGGTGGCCGACATGCTCCGGGTCTCGGACAAAACAATCCGGCGCATGATTGATTCCAGACGCCTCGTTGCGTGCAAAATCCGCGGAATTCTTCTGATCAAATGGAGTGACGTACAGAAGTTGCTCGTGTAATCCATCTGAGAAGGACTCATGCTCAAATATGTTTTCAGGCCCGCCGGTCGTCGTGTTTTTCGCGGACGTTTTCGCGTAGGGAATGAACGGAAAATTTATGACGTTTCCCTCTACACGGACAAAAAGCATATCGCGCAGGCGAAATTGAACCTGATCGTCACCGAAAAAGAAGCGGAAATGTGCGGCCTGCTCGCTCCAAGATCCCTCCGTGACGGTGCGCAAAAATCGATTGTCGCCCACTTGCAAGATTATGCGGCAGACCTTGCCGCGAAAGGATGTACGAGAAAACATGTGGCGGTGGCCCGAAACCGGATCACGAGACTTTGCGAGCAATGCGGATGGTCACGGCTGGTGGATATTTCTTCGGATAAATTCAATGCCTGGCGCGCGAAACAAAAACTCGCCGCGAAAACCTGCAACGAATACCTCACCCTCGCCTCCGCTTTTCTCAACTGGATGGAGCGAAACGAGCGCACAGCATTCAATCCACTGCGCCGGGTGACAAAATCCGAGACCCGGGGAAAAGAAGTACGAAAACGCCGGGCGCTGAGTCAGGCCGAAGTTGATTTATTGGTCAGCCGGAGCGGAAAACGTGGATTGCCGTATTTTCTCGCCGCGTACACCGGACTACGGCGCAGGGAAATCCAGCAATTGATGTGGAGCGATGTTCACCTCGACGTCCCGAAACCCTATCTGGAGGTCCGCGCCTCCACGACGAAAAATAAAAAGAGCGCACTTATCCCGCTGGTCCCAGCGTTAGCAGAAGGCTTGCGCGAGCGTTTTCCGAAAAAAGCGCTGAAACCTGGAAAGGTTTTCCGCACAGGAATTCCCACTGCAAAAACCCTGCGGGTCGACTTGAAGGCCTGCGGCATCACTCCGGAGGATGATCTCGGCCGAGTGGTGGATTTTCACGCGCTCCGCTACACGTTCGCCAGCATGCTGGCGAAGGCCGGCGTTGCACCGCGCGTGACTATGGAACTCATGCGACACAGCGATATGAGGCTCACGCAAAACACGTACACAGATGCGACCCTTTTGCCGCTGTTTAGCGAGGTGGAAAAGCTTTCCAACCCACCCGCCCCTGCCCCTTCATGCTCACTCATAGGCTCACAAAATTCCGCCAAAACGGGGGTTTTCGAGGGGTTTCCTGTCCAAACGGGCCCGGAAAAAAGTGAAGCTAGAAAAGTCGCAAATAGCGATGTCGGAGGAAGTTTGACTAGCAATGTCCAAGCGTGGCCAAATTTTGAAGTGGCGGAGAGGGTGGGATTCGAACCCACGTTAGGTTTCCCTAAACCGCATTTCGAGTGCGGCGCGTTCAACCACTCTGCCACCTCTCCGGGGGTGGACCGGCGAACGTAGGGTCCGCCCTGAAAAACGAAAGCGAAAAGTTTCCCCGTCACCGCGAACGCGCGCGGCCGCCTCTCCGCCACTGACCCGGTCCGCCGGCATCCCGGCTCAGACGTTTTCGTCGCCGTCGCCCGGGACGTCCGTCCGGTTGGCGGGGAGATGCTGCGGCAAAAAGAAATAATACAGCATCAGCTGCCAGCTGCGGGACGACCGGTAAAGCACGACGGGCATGACCACCGAAAAAGCGAGCGCCAGCACGACGGCGACCGTGTCTCCGAGCACCCCGGCGTACCACAGCAACCCGACCGGGGCGAGAAACCCGACCAGCGTGATGCCATAGTTGAGCGACATGGCGCCCAGAAAAAATCCTTCGTCCTTCTCGATCTTCAGGCCGCAGGACGGACACGTCTTGTTCAACTGGAAATAGCGGCCCTCCGCAAACAGCGTCCGCCCGCCGCAATTGGGGCAGCAATTGGTGAGCCCGCGGGCGATGATCTGACCTTGGGTGACTTTCATGACACGAGCGTTTAACCACTAATCCTCACTGATGGGCACTAATAAAAATAGCGCACCCAGCCCTGCAATTCGCGGCGTTTTGTTGTAGGAGCCTGCTGCAGGCGATCCGGAACGCCCGCCAACGGACTACGTACTGGTCGCCTGCAAGCAGCCTCCTACAACTCAAACAATCCGAAGCAAGCATCGGGATTTTAAACCCACTGAGACAAAAAAGGCGCCCCTTTGACGGGAGCGCCTTTTGAAAGGGGTGCGTCAAACGGCGCCTCAGGCTCCAAGCTGGAAGCGGACGAACCGGCGGACCTGCATGTTCTCACCGAGCTTCGCGATTTTCTCGGTCAGGATGTCCTTGATCGCCTTGGCGTTGTCCTTGACGAACGGCTGTTCGAGCAGACACACGGTCGAGTAATATTTCTCGAGCTTGCCCTCGACGATCTTCTGCACCGCGGCAGGCGGCTTGCCCTGCACTTGCGCCACGGCGATTTCGCGCTCCTTGGCCAGCTCGGCCTCGGGCACGTCCTCGCGGCGGACGTAGGTCGGACTCGCCGCGGCGATCTGCAGGCAGATGTCGCGGCAGAGCGCCTTGAACTCGTCGGTCTTGGCCACGAAATCGGTCTCGCAATTGACCTCGACGAGCACGCCGACCTTGCCACCAAAATGGATGTACGACTCGACCAGGCCGTCGGAAGTCGACCGGCCCGCCTTTTTCGCCGCGGACGCGACGCCCCGCTTGCGCAGGATCGTCTCGGCCTCGTCCATGTTACCCTTGGCCTCGTCGAGGGCCTTCTTGCAATCGAGCAGGCCCGCGCTGGTTTTTTCGCGGAGCTCTGCGACCATTCCTGCAGAAATTACGGACATTGTGATAAGCGGTTGAAAAATTAGACGTCCTCGATCGCCACGGCTGAAACCTTGGCGGCGGCCGTACGCTTGCGCGGCGCGTGCACCGGGCGTTCCGGAACGTTGCCGATCAGCTCTTCGGCAATCGCCGGCAGGGCGGGTTCACCTGCGGCGGCGGGCGCGACCGGGGCGGCTTCCGCCACCACCGTCTCGTTCTTGTCGGCGCGGGGGGCGTTGCCGTGGTTCTGCCGCTGCGCGAGGCCCTTTTGGATCGCCTCGACGACCGCGTCCATGACGATGCGGATGGACTTGGTGGCGTCGTCGTTGCCGGGGATCGGATAGGTGAGCAGCGTCGGATCGGAATTGGTGTCGACGAGACCGATGGAGGCGATGTTGACGCGGTTCGCCTCGTGCACGGCGATCTCCTCGTAGCTGACGTCCACCACGAACACTGCGCCGGGCAGGCCGGTGACCCCGGTGATGCCGTCAAAATTGCGGGTCATGCGGGCCATTTCGCGGCGGATGGCGGACTCTTCCTTCTTCGGCAGCTTGGCCAGTTCGCCGTTCGCGTCCTGGGTCTGGTACTTTTTGAACTTGGCGAGCGACTTTTTGATCGTCTCGAAATTGGTGAGCGTGCCGCCCATCCAGCGGGTGGTGACGTAGGGCATGCCGGTGGCGCTGGCCGCCTCGCGGATGAGTTCCTGCGCCTGGCGCTTGGTGCCGACGAGGAGGATGTCCTCGCCGCGGGCCACGAGGGCCTCGATGAAATTCAGGGCCTTTTCGAGGGCCGCGTGGGTCTTCTCGAGGTCGATGATGGTGATGCCCTGGCGGTGGCCGAACACGTAGGGCTTGGAGCGCGGATTCCAGCGTTTGGTCTGGTGACCGAGGTGAACGCCGGCATCGAGCAGGTCTTTCGGAGTGATGTTCATGAGGTGATCTATGTATCTTCGACACACAGGCCGGCCAAGAGGGCCGCCTTGCGATCGCAGTTTTGTGCCCGGGTGCCTCGTTCCTGTCAGACGGAGCGACCGGGCGGGTTGGGACGGGAGGATTAAAGGAACAGGAAGGGTCGAAAAAAGAGCGCGATTCCCGCTCTGGCAAGCCCTTTCTGGTTTTCCCCGAAAATGGACGTTGACAGCCCCGAAAACGGTTTGCACGTTGCCCTTCCGCTTGTTGCAGGGTGGAGCAGCCTGGTAGCTCGTCAGGCTCATAACCTGAAGGTCG
>CAYZGG010000169.1:0-5211 GCA_964477955.1 uncultured Opitutaceae bacterium | reverse complement strand
CAACCAACATCCGCCTCTGTAGCCGCGCACTGCAATACAAGGGCTACCATTGGATATGGAAACAATGGAAGATGGGGTGCAAAGGGTCTACGGATTTTCGCCAACCTCGAATCGGAGTTTTTCTCGGCTGGCTTTGAACGATGCCAGAATGGGTTTCGATACGTTGCCTTTATGAATGCGTTTCAAAGGCCGGCCATGAACGGGAAATCCATCGTGGACTGCGAACTTGACCGCAAGATCGCGCAGGGAGCGGTGCGTCACGTGCTCAAAGTCTTACGCCCGCGGTACGTTTGTGTCGCTTCGTCGAAGGTATGGCGTGCGATCTTTTGTAATATCGATACCGCAGGCTTCGAATGTTGCGCGGTTGCTCATGCCGCGAGTGCTTGGTGGAATCGCAGAAACCGTCATGGCGCCAATGGTCGCCTTCAATTTAGAAATTTTATCCAAAATGCTCTTAGGGCCAGTCAAAGGGGCGGCTCAAATTGAACCAGATTGGCTTGGTCTTGCTGTTCAACGAATCGAAATGCGGCCGGTAATTATTCTCTCCGGATGGTTGTCGTATTACGAACGAGCGCGAGAATAGTGGCGCGGATTTCGGGCAGGAGATTTGGCCATGCTTTGACAACCTCGGACAGGTTGGGACTGAGCTGTTCGGGATTTTGTGAGGCTCCCGGTGAATTTTCGGTCTTCTCATTTCCGCATTTGTCGGTAGAATGAGGCTCTTGGCGGAGCGGGTGGGGCTTTTCGAATCCCACCCGCTCCGCCATTTCGCGAGCCTGGGGCCGGTCGCGGGGCAATCAATGCGGACTGAACATCCGGGTTTTGCCGTTGTAGCTGAATCTTTCCAAAACCGCCGGATTGACGATGACCTCGGTGGCACCGATCAGAATGTTGACGTCGTCCAGGTTGTGCTTGGTCTGGCTCAGGACCATCGGCAGGCGATTGTCGGGCCGGAGCATGATGGCGGGATAGGAGAAGGGGCCGGGATCGTCGTGGGTGACCCATTCGAGGAACGGGGTCACGAATTGGGGATGGATGAACTCAAGATAACCAAAGCCGAGCAGGTCACGTTTCATCTCGGCTTGGACGCCCTCCCAGGCGTCGGAGATCTCAAGGCAGTAGCCGTCCTCTTTTCGGCAGGCGCTCACCTTGTATCCCTGTTGCGCGAGCGAATCAAAGAGTTCGCGCCACTGCGCCCTGATCGGATGTTGGGTATTGCGCATCAATTACTGGCCTTTGGCGACGGCGGCGGCGGCACGCGCGGCATCGCGCAGCATTTTTTCCGGTTCAATCGGCACTCGATTCCTCACGGGTTCTGACGTCTGGGGCAGAGCAACCACGCCAAAACTTTTCGGGGATCCGGCATCGATCCAGCGCTCGCACATCCGGGTGAGCTGCGCACTGAAGTCGAAGCCCTGTGCGGCGGCTTCTTTCTCCACTTTACGCAGAATCCATTCGGGAAGCATAACATGGCGTTTAACCTTCATCAGCTTGGTGGTCTTCATGGGGCAAGTTATTTATGACTATGATACGGCGAAACAAGAGAATTTCTTAAAGAGAATACGCTTTCTAATGAAAAGAATAGGTTTTGCATAATGTAGGTAATTTATATATCAAAAAGAACCATAATATGACACTGTGCCCCGGATCCCGGCTCTTCGCGAAACACGGGCCTCCGAATCGCAACGCAGGACGCCTCTGGCTCGGGACACCCGCCCACACCTTCTCTTGCCCGCTCCGATGACAAATCTCCCGGTATTTTCCTTTCGACGGGCTCACGCGCATTCCGACGCAAGGCGGCGCCTTGCGTCGGAGAATGGATGCGCGACGGCCCCGTCGGCGGCCGGGGCGGCTCCGCCGATGGAAACTATAACCCCGCCACCGCTGATTCGCCTCGGAAACAGACCCGGGCGAATCGGGGAGGTCCCTTTCACGGTCCGGGAAGCCGGGCCGCGTTTGCCAGGAGCGACGGCCCGTTGAGAACTCCGCAACATTTACGCCCGACTCCGGTCTCGTTATTTACCAACCGACTTATGCTCTCTTTTCCATGGTGAAAACCTCCTCACTCCCACTCCACAGGTCTGTGTTACGCCATGAGCTTAGTTGCTATCTGGCAAATGAAGTTTCAATTCATGAGCTGCGGCGGCGTATCCTGGATCATCTTGAATCGGGTTTGCGCAACGAGCTTTGCGATCGTGAATGGCGGGACTTTAAGGCGGAGTTTTCCTACGTGATCGATATGTATAATGAAGAGGTTCAGCCACGAAAGACGGGTTTGGGAAAGGCGCTGGAGCTTTTGGGGCGGACATTCGCTGGGAATTATCGAATTTCTGAGGAGCAGGTCAGAAAGTCGGTTGATCGATTACTCAAATGGCTTTAGAGTGAACGAAGGGTGGCAATCTTGGCGAAAAGAATGCCAGGGCAGGCCGCCAATTTTACCACCATTCTGGCGAACGGCGGGCCGCTGGCGGCAAGTCAGACGGACGATGCCGATGACGCTGCGTTGGATGTCGAATGGGCCAATCCCCATCGCGCCGCGGGCGCGCATCCGGCCTGATGCCGTTCCCCAACTCCATACGGCGAGGTCAGCGCTGCCTGCCCTCAGATCCTAGATCCTGGCCGATGCGAGCGCGATTACTATGTCGGTGGCATCGCTGATCGATGCCAATGTGGAAAGCGACGACGCCAGTTCGTCGCTGCAATCGTCCAGCCGGGGTTTTGCATGGCGGTTGCCCGCAGCTTCTCGATAAAACGACCCGCGCATCGATCAGGCCGTCGGGTTCCGCCCAGCCCAAAAGCGATCGCAAACCTTTCCGAGGACGGCACCGAATCAATTGTAGGGAAGCAGTCTTGCTGTGCCTTGGGTTGCGCGAAACCGAGCGGGCGCAGCAGGACTGCTCCCCTATGCGGCATCGCCGATTTGCAGAATAACTCGAATGAAGCCCGCCGGCTCGAAGGAAGGTTGTCGACGCGTTCAGATGGCACCCCGGCAGATTTGGGGTGAGGCCCCAGGCGGGAGAGAAACGACGCCTCCCACGACGCGATGAGCCTCAATTTGGTTGCAGTGACCGGCATATGACACAGCTTGGAAGGCCCAAATCCCAATTATCACATGCGCTCCGCCCATCTAATTGTATTTAAAGTGATCGGACTTCTTTCCATGGCTACTTTTCTCTCGGCCGCCACGGCCAAATTCGCCGACTTTCAAGCCGCCGCGCTAACGCATGGCACCGTGCTCACGCTGCCGGACTATCCGCTGACCCCGGCCGCCGTGACGACGGCCGGAGACGCCGCGCTGAAAAAAGCCGACGCCGCGCTGACGGCGCTGGCGCAGCAGGACCGGTCCAAAATGACCCTCGCCAGCACCTTCGGCGCGTTTGACGCCGCGACGGCCGCCGTGGGCGATCTGAATCTCGAGCTGGGCCTGCTGGCGGAGGCGCATCCCGACAAGGCCATGCGCGACGCCGCCCGCGACATGAGCGTCAAGCTTCAGGAATGGGGCGTCGGTCTGGATTATCGCGACGATGTTTATCAGGTGCACAAGGCCTTCGCCGACAGCAAGCCGGTGCTGGATCACGAAGCGCAGCGGCTGGTCGACGAGCAAATGCGGACTTATCGCCGCGCCGGCCTGGCCCTGCCACAGGCGGAACGCGCCGAGGTCGAGAAACTCCGCAAGGATCTCGCCAACCTTAATACGGAGTTTGCCGTCAACATCAACGAGGCACGCGGGCCGGTCGATTTCACCGCGGAGGAGCTGGCCGGCGTGCCGCAGAGCTTTCTCGACAGCCCCGGGGTGAAGCAGGCCGATGGACATTATCGCGTCATGGCCAACATCACCTTTCATGCCGCGGCCATTGCCGAGAACGCCGACAATCCCGAGACCCGGCACAGGGTCTACCTGGCGCGCAACCGGCTCGCGCGGGAGAAGAACGAGATTGTCCTGAAGAAGCTCGTCGTCCTGCGGGCCGACATTGCGCGCCGGCTGGGTTACGCCACGTGGGCGGACTACCAGATCGAGGTCCGCATGGCCAAGACGGGTACCGCCGCCCTGAAATTTGAAAACGACCTGGAGGAGCGACTGCAGCCGAAGTTTGCGGAGGAGATGGAAACACTCCGGCAGCTGAAAGCCGCCCAGACGGGTCAGCCGAGCGCCAAGCTCGATCCTTGGGACATCGGCTATTACACCAACAAGCTTCTCAAGGACCGCTATGCCGTCGATACCGAGAAGCTCCGGGTTTATTTTCCCTACCAGGCGACGCTGGCCGGCATGTTCCACATCTACGAAAAGATCTTCGGGCTGAAGTTCACCGAGGTGGAGCCGCCCTACGTCTGGGCGCCGGGCGTGCAGCTGTTTGTCGTGGAGGATTCCACCACCGGCGTGCCGATGGGCGCGTTTTATCTGGATATGTTTCCGCGCGAGGGGAAATTCAACCACTTCGCCTGTTTCACGATCAAGAATGGCGGCGTCATGGCCGATGGTCACTACGATCTGCCGGTCAATTCCCTGCTGTGCAATTTTCCCGCGCCTTCCGCCGACAAGCCGTCGCTGTTGAAGCAAAGCGATGTCGTCACGCTTTTTCACGAATTCGGGCACGTCATGCACGGCACGCTCAGCCGTTCGCGCTATGTGGCGCAGACCGGCTTCGCGGTGCCGCAGGATTTCGTCGAGGCGCCTTCGCAGATGTTGGAAAACTGGGTGTGGAACAAGGCCGTGCTCGATACCTTCGCGGCCGATTATCGCGACCCGTCCAAGAAGATTCCGGCCGATACCATCGCTTCCATCGAGGCGGCGCGGCAGGCCACCGAGGGCTACGCCACCCGGCGCCAGTTGTCGTTCGGATTGATCGACCTGACGCTGCACACCCGTTCTTCCGCGGAAGCGGCCGCGACCGATGTGGTGGCGGTGAGCAACGACATTCTGGCCCGGGTGACGGTCGCGCCGGCTCCGGATACGGCGTTCGTGACCTATTTCGGCCATCTCGCCGGCTACGATGCCGGCTACTACGGCTATCTCTGGGCCAAGGTGCTCGCCATCGACATGGCCAGCGAATTCAAGAAAGCCCCCGGCGGATTTCTGGATGAAAAGGTGGGCCGCCGTTTGCGCGACGAGATCTACGGTGTTGGCAACACGCGCGATGTGGCGGAGTCGGTGGAGAAATTCCTGGGCCGCCCGCGTTCGATGGATCCGTTCCTCGAATACGTCGGCATCAA
>CAYZGG010000168.1:0-5253 GCA_964477955.1 uncultured Opitutaceae bacterium | reverse complement strand
GCCGGTCGTGTCCGTGCTCGACCAGCTCCGGGTGGAGGATCTCGAGCAGATTCTCCTCCGCACCAAGAACGCGATGGTGAAACAGTACTCCAAGCTTTTCGCGATGGACGGAGTGCAGCTGCGTTTCACCCGCGACGCGGTGGTGGCGATCGCCAAGAAGGCGCTCGAGCTCAAGACCGGTGCCCGCGCCCTCCGCGCCATTCTCGAAAAACTGATGCTGGAGGTGATGTACGAACTGCCCCAGCGCGACGACGTCAGCGAGGTCGTGATCGACCAGGCCGTCGTCGAGGGCCGCAAGAAGCCGACGTTGAAGAAGACCGCCCGGCGCGACGCCAGCGACAAGAACGCAGCCTGAGGTTTTGCGCGAAGGGATTTGTTCGCGGCGGGTCTATCAGCCCGAACCTTGCTTAGGTCTGGCTGGAAATGTGGGAGCGAGCTTGCTCGCGAAATTGAACGAGTCGCGAGCAAGCTCGCTCCCACAAAATAGATGGCCTTGGCTGGGACTGCCCCGGAGATATTTGCCAATTGTGGGCGGGGTGCCCTCACCCCGCTGGTTTTGGTTTTCGCAGTGCATGCCTCGCGGGGTGGGGGCACCCCGCCCACAGTAGGAGGGACGATCTCCTGATCGTCCGCGGCCCGTCGGGAGACGGGCCCTCCGGCGTTACCCACAGCGCGAGACACTACACCGAGGCGCGCCCGGCGGTCGCGCCCTGCCTCGGGATCGTTCCCCTCACCAGTTGAACGATTCGTCCTTGCCGATGGATTTGGCGAATTCGACGAAGAGCTTCACGCAATTCTCCACGTCCTGCAGGTCGACGACCTCGCTCGGCGTGTGCATATAGCGGAGCGGGATCGACACCAGGCCGCAGGCGACACCGCCGCGGGCCATCTGGATGGCGCGGGCGTCGGTACCGGTCGGGCGCGGGTCCGCATCGAGCTGATGGGGAATCTTCGCTTTCTTCGCCACGGCCAGCAGGCGGGTGAAAACCTTCGGGTTGATGTTCGGTCCTCGGCAGATGATCGGGCCGGCACCGAGTTTCGTCTCGCCGTATTTCCGCTGGTCGCAGTCGGGATGGTCGGTGGCATGGCCGACGTCCACCGCCAGCGCGACATGCGGATCGACGGCGAAGGCGGAGGTCGTCGCCCCGCGCACGCCGATCTCCTCCTGCGTGGTGGCGACGGAGACGATGCGCGCGTGGAGCTTCGCCTTGGCTTTGGCGAGGCGGACGAGCGTTTCGCCGACGACGTAGGCGCCGACCTTGTTGTCAAAGGCGCGGGCCGTGCCGATGGAGCCGGTGATCAGCTCGAATTCGTGGTCGTAGGTCGCGACATCGCCGATGGCGACGCGCCGCAGCGCCTCGGCCTTGGTCTTGGCGCCGATGTCGATCCAGATTTCATGGATTTCGGGCACCTTCTTGCGGTCGCCTTCGTCCATCAGGTGGATGGCGCGCTTGCCCGTCACGCCCTTGACCGGACCCTGCGCGGTCTGGATGATGACGCGGCGGCCGGAGATGATGCTGCGGTCATGTCCGCCGATGGTATCGAAATAGATGAAACCGTCCTTGTTGACGAAGGTGACGATGAGGCCGAGTTCGTCCATATGGCCGGAGAACATGACGGTGGGGCCGCCTTTCGGATGGAGGGTGGCGAGGCGGTTGCCGAGCGCGTCGTTGGCGTAGGCGTCGGCGTGGGGCTGCACGAAGCGATCATACACGGCCTGGGCCTGGCCCTCGGCGCCGGAGGGCGACTTGGCCTTGAGCAGCTCGGTCAGGAAGACGGGGGCGGAATAGTCGGACATGCATCCATTCTCAATCCAAACGACGCCTGCGGCAAAGGGAAAATGCAGCGGGAAATGTAGGGCGGGGTCGCTGACCCCGCTGGCTTCGTAAGGCATGTAACGTTCGAGGCGGGGTCGGCGACCCCGCCCCCCAACAAAATGCGGAAAACTTTGCGTCTCAAAAAAAAGCCGCGCCCGGGAGCGGGCGCGGCGGGGAGAGGGCCGGGTGCGATGGTCAGCTTACACGCACTTGTCCGCGGCGTTCGACCATTCGAGCTGCACGTTGTAACCGGCGACCGACTTGAAGTTCCAGGCGCAGATGTCGCCGATTTCGCCATTGGCGTTGTCGTACCAGCCGCTGCCGGGCACGGGATCGGTGATGGCTTCGCAGAGCTCGTGCGAGCTGGTGCCCGTGAGGGCGTCGAACGGCTGCATGCCGCCGAGGCAGCCGGTGCAGCTCGGGTAGGGCATGACGGCGTAGTAAACCGCCCCGACGTGGTTGTGGTAGCCGCAGTAGCTCTTGCAGGAGCTGCTGCCGCCCATGATCGAGACGATGCCCGGGTCGAGATAGATGAAATAGAGCGTGTTCTTGTTGTTCTTGGGGACGGTGCCGGCGGCGATCCATTTCTTGAGCTGGGCCTGGATCGCCGAGTCGGTGATGCTGCCCACGGGGGCGTTGGTCGAAATCGTTTTCGAGCCCGTGAGCGAGCCGTTGCCGATCGTCTTGCCCGGCACACTGTACTCGCCCAGCTGCGTCATCAACGGGCTGACGAGGATCGCGGAAAAGAAGCCGTTGAGTTTTGGAATCAGCGCCGCGCCCTGCGCCGTGCCCCATTTCTTTCCCCAGAAAATCGTGTAGACCTGCACGTTCGTGAGGAGAGGACCCTTGTTGTAGACCAGGTGGGCGTTGCTCGGGGCGGCGGACGGCTTGCCGGCGAACAGCTCGCTGTCATCGTCGTCCTCGGCGGCGCGCTTGGCGCGGGCCAGGTCGTCGATGGAAACGGACGGTTTCGGGAAGTGCAGGGGAACGACGCGGACGTGCTCCCCGTGCGCGAATTGCGCGCTGCTTTTGGTGCGTTTTTTCATGACTGTGGTGGGTTCAGGTTTCGGTGGGCCCGGGAAGGGCAAACGTCATGTCGGACGAGTGGGAGAATACAGTTAGGGGATCGAGCGGTGGGGATCGAACCCTGGGGCGTTGCGACCGGAGGGGAGGGAGCGGGTTCCGGTTTTGAGGGATGGGGCCCGGAACGACCTGGGGCTTTTTTGACAGGAGCGAAGGGTCTGACGTGGGATATTTGCGGCGGGAGCGCGCGACCGGGGGAGTTTCGCCGAACCGGAAAGGATTTCAAACGTCGAATCGGCAAGGTGGCCGAAAGGCGTAGGACGATGCAACTGGCGCACTCTTGTTGCGAAGTTTCCCCTTGAATCGGAGGCGGATGCCGCAACGCTGGAGCCATGACCCCCGCTGCGTATCTGCCCATTCTGGTGCAAATCGTCCTCGCCCTCGTCATCGTGGGCGGCGTGATCGCCGCCAGCCAGTTCTTCGGCCAGCGCTTCAAGCCCAACAAGATCAAGGACACGGCCTACGAATGCGGCGTCACGGGCGACGGCATCACGCACACGCGCTTCTCGGTCAAATTTTACGTCACCGCGATGCTCTTCATCCTGTTCGACATCGAGGTCGTGTTTCTCATCCCGTGGACGTTCGTCTACCGGGATTTCCTTTCCCACCACCTGGCCATCCTCAGCCCGATGCTGTTTTTCCTCGGGGTGCTGGTGCTCGGCCTGTTCTACGAGGTGCGCAAGGGCGCGCTTGACTGGGAGAAGTGACGCGCGGCGACGGCCCTGATCGATCATGCGGCTGGACAAATATATCACCCGCAGCCGCGTCGTCGATCTGACCAGCACCGGAATGGAGGGGGCGCTGGAGGAACTGCTGGATCACGCGCTCGACCGTTTTCCCGACCTCGACAAGGAGGCGCTGCTGAAGAGCCTGTTGCGCCGCGAGGACACAATGACGACCTATCTCGGCGGGGGCGTGGCGATGCCGCACGTCCGGGCCAAAACGGGCCGGCGCTATGTGATCGCCATTGGCCGCAGCCACTACGGGATCCATTACGACGGCGCCATGGAGAACGAGCCGGTGCGCCTCGTGATCATGCTGATTGCCGACGAAAAAGCCCGCGATTATCTGCAGGTGCTGGCCTCGCTGGCGCGGCTGCTGAAGGAACAGGATTTTGTCGACAGCCTGGTGCAGGCACCCGATCTTGACGAACTGTACGACCGGCTTTTCGCGGGACTGGGCGGCATTTCCGGCAAACAGGTGGCGCCGACGCAGAACCGGGTGAACCGGGTCGTGCTGGAGGAGGCGGAGAAAATCGCGCGCGGGAGCGGCTGCCGCGTGCTGATGGTGTTCGGCGACACGTTCACCGGGCGGTTCAACACGCCGAAGTGGCCCGCCTCGCTCAAAACCATTCTCGTGACCCGCAATCTGGCCGAGGCGGACGAGCACCCGGGACGCTACATCGACACGATCCAGGTGCGTTCGTATTCCAGCCAACGCCTCGCCCAACTGCGGAGCGCCGTGCTCGTGGGCCTCACCCGCGAGATCGTCACCTTCTCCGACCGCGTCTGCTGCGTCGGCGGCCTGGCGGGCAGCAACCAGTTCGACACCATTGTGGTCGTGGACGTGGAAAAGGAATTTCAGACCCTGATGACCGGTCGGGCCGATCTGTTGCCGGAGGACGTGAAACCCGAGGTGCTGGAGCGCGTGATCGGGGTTGCCACGGAGCTGGCGGTCGAAGGCCGCGAGGGCCGGCCGGTGGGCTGCCTCTTCGTGGTCGGTGACAGCGCCAAGGTCGAGCGCATGACCAAGCCGCTCGTGCTGAATCCATTTTACGGCTACAAGGAGGAGGATCGCAACATCCTGAATCCGTTCATGGACGAGACCATCAAGGAATTTTCGTCGATCGACGGGGCGTTCATCATCCGCGGCGACGGCGTGGTCGAGGCGGCGGGCGCGCTGGTGCAGGCCACCGACTCCGATCATGCGCTGCCGGGCGGGCTCGGCTCACGGCATGCGGCGGCCGCGGCGGTGTCGGTTGCGGCCGATTGCATCGCCCTGGTCGTCTCCTCCAGCACCGGCCAGGTGACACTGTTCCGGCGCGGCGTGATGATGCCTTTGACCGAGAAAAAGATAACCGCCTGAGTCCACGGGGCTTGCCCGGGCGGATGGTGCCAGGCCGGCGGACCAAAACTTTAGGGTTGCGCAGGGCGGGGGGCAGGCTTTGCTCTGACCCTTCAACCATTTCAAGCCATGCAAGAAACCGTCATCCTAGAGTGCACTGAAGCCCGTAAAGAGGGCAAACCCGTCTCGCGCTACCTGACCAAGCGTAACAAGAAGACCATCACCGAGCGCATCGAGAAGAAGAAGTACAACCCCTTCCTCAAGCGCCACACGCTGCACAAGGAGATCA
>CAYZGG010000167.1:0-5260 GCA_964477955.1 uncultured Opitutaceae bacterium | reverse complement strand
CCCTCGGCGACCGTCTCGCCGAGGCGCTGGCGGAGCTGATGCACAAGAAAGCCCGGGAAGCCTCCGGCTACGGCAAAACCGAGAACCTGGAGATGAAGGACATCATCCGCGAAAAATACCGCGGCATCCGCCCCGCCCCCGGTTACCCCGCCTGCCCGGACCACACCGAAAAGCCCCCGCTGTTCGAGCTTCTTAACACCGAGGCCACCACCGGCATCAAGCTGACCGAGAGCAACGCCATGTTCCCCGCCAGCAGCGTCAGCGGGCATTACTTCAATCATCCCGATTCAAAATACTTCGCCGTCGGCAAGCTCGCGAAGGATCAAGTCGAAGACTACGCGGGTCGGAAAAACATCACCGTTGCCGATGCCGAAAAATGGCTGGCGCCGTATCTGGACTATTGACCGGACACAGCCGGTAGGGACGGACCGCCGGGCCGTCCGTAATTTAATCCGGGCGAAAGAAGCGTCGAAATATCTTACAATCTTACACTTTGTGCATGATTGTACTTAGCCATAATATGGCTCAAAATATCATAAACCATTCATATGTAATAGTCGCACAAAGTCTTTATGAAAATTGGCCTGTAGTTTGCATTAAAAGCGAACCTGATGAAGAAATACCTCGTCCTGGCCCTACTTGCGCTGACTCAGTTTTCAATCTCGGCGATGGCCGCCAATGCTCTGACGTACCAACTACTTTCTGACAGCACGATTACAGCGGTCGGCGGCCCGGGATCCAGTGAGGCGTTGGCAGGCTCCTTTACGTGGCTGCCGGTTTTCCCCAGTCAACTCGTCGATTCCGATGAATTCTTCACCACCTCGCTGGACTTCACGAGCAACTCGTACTCGATGACTTTGGCATCAAATCCCCGGAATTGGATGAACGGCACCAAGACTGGACCGAGTGGCGCAACCATATTTTATGCCGACGTCGATTTGCTGAATTCCAATCTGAACCCCTGGACGATCGCGGCGTTTGGCAGCGGATCTTATGTCGGCTCGCCATCCGCCCCGACAGAAATTATCTTCGACTCGGAAGGAATCGCTCCGGGCGGAGGCGGTGTTTTCATCGCCAAATTATACATCCACGCTGCGTTGGTGCCCTCAAACGTTCCCGAGGAAGGTGCAACCATCTGCCTGCTCGGCGTCGCCATGGCGGGACTGATCGCTCTGCGTCGTAAGTTCGATCAGCGCTGACCACGCGTTCGCCGGACCGATCGAAGAACGTCTCGTTATGGCTCTTGCCAGAGCCGTTTCCATTCGCCGCCACCGCTCCATGCGGCCGGAGCGGGGAATTCTCACGGTATGATCCGGGGCGGGCGCGTCGGAAAGAAATGACAGGCCAGTCGAACCAGGTCCGGCCTTGTAGCTTGTGGTCCAAAGACCGAACTTTCAGGCATCCGCTATGATGCCGTCGTTGCCGATCGATTCCGATGGGCAACCTTCCAAGGCCTCCTGAGCCAGGGCGACCTCCTTTGGGGTGACCGGCTGCCGGTGCACGACGCTGAATCCCAGTTCGTCGTGGCGGGAAAAGAACGCCGGGGCGGTGTTGCGGCACAGGTCGCAGTCGGTGCAGGATGCATCCACGTAAAAGGCGCCGGTCATATTTTCGGCAAGTCGTTCGAGTAAGTTGGGCACAGTGTTGAAGGGTTGGTGACACGTCTAGCTTAGCACGTAACCGGTTTTGTTTGAAATTCATTAGTTTAATGTAACTATGCATTATGTGAATGAGTATTTGAAAACCGTTCCGTTCGATTTGTATGAGCTCAGCCTGTTTCACCTCGTAGTGAAGCATCGCAGCTTCACCAAGGCCGCCGAACTCGCCGGAGTCACACAGAGCGCCATTACGCGGCAGATCCAGGGCATGGAGCGCAGCCTAGATGTGGAGCTTCTCGAGCGAACGACCCGCACCGTGCGGGCCACTCCCGCCGGTGCCTTCTTGTATCAAGAATCGATCCGCTTGCTGGGCGATGTGGAGCAGTCGCTGCTAACCCTGCGCCAGGACTTTACCGATGCGAAGAAACTGGTGCGGGTCGCCGTCTCCCGCAGCATTGGGCTGGCCTATCTGCCCGGGTTCTTCCACGCAAATCTCCGAAGGGCGCCGGATGTCGGCTGCCATGTTTCCTACCTGCGCAGCGAGGACCTGCTTCCGGCGCTGGAAGCCAACGAACTCGATCTCGGCGTGCTCTGCCCGCCGCAACGGCTACCTCGCACCTTGCGGGTCACTCATCACTTCGAGGATATGTTTACACTGATCGCCCCCGCCGATCTGGCCGTGGGCTTTGATGCCCTGCCCAAGTCGAACAAGAGCCGCACGGAATGGATCGGCCGGCAGAGCTGGCTGCAAATCGATGAGCGAACGAATACCGGACATCGTCTGCATTCATGGATGGCAAAGCAAGGCTGGCGCATCGAACCGACCATGCAGCTCGATAGCTTCGACCTGATCATTAACCTCGTTGCCCTCGGTCTCGGCGTCAGCTTCGTCCCGATCCGCGCACTCGCGCTGTATCGCAACAAACGCCAGTTGCGACGCATCGCCCTGCCCAATCATTTTGTCCGCGAACTGGTCGTCGTAGTCCGACAACACCGACGAATCCAGCAACACGTCCAGGACTTCATCGGGAACGTTCTGTTTTAGCCCAGCCAGCCGAACAAAAGGGGTGAAGCCCAGACTTTAATTCTTTCAGTCAGGGCAAATCTGGATGCGTCACGTCTCGATTTTTGATGGAAGCATTCTCCTCCCACCGCCGGGCGAAGGGAGGAAAGGGGTGACGAACGCCTTGCCTCGTCCAGCCTCAGGCGCTGGCGCGGCGCGGCTGTTCGTCGGGCATGAGGCGGTCGAGCGCCCAGTAGACCGGGCAGAATCCGGTGAAGGCGCTCTGGATCATCAGGCCGGCGAGCGCGCCGGTCGCGTAGAGCCAGATCGGGCCCTGCGTCAGGCCGAGGAGGATGCCGGTGAGGACGAGGGCGCCGACGATGCCGTCGTGAATGCGGTTTTTCGCGGTCATGCTGGTTTTGAGGGTCATGGTGGGTGGCTTGTTTTTATTGTTCGGGCGTGCGGCAGGCCAAAAGTGGTTGCCGCAGCGGGGGCGGACGGTAGCACCGGCGGGGCGAGGTTTCTGTGACTGTGGTCACACAACACGACATTTTTCTTCGTTGGCGGCGGGGTGACCGGACGCCAGCATCGAGGCCAATCTGAAGACGTCACGTCTTGACTATTGACAGGCGTATTCTCCTTCCGCCGCCGGGCGAAGGGAGGAGAGGGGTGACGAACGCCTTACCTCGTCCGGTCTCAGGCGCTGGCGCGGCGCGGCTGTTCGTCGGGCATGAGGCGGTCGAGGGCCCAGTAGACCGGGCAGAATCCGGTGAAGGCGCTTTGGATCATCAGGCCGGCGAGCGCACCGGTCGCGTAGAGCCAGATCGGGCCCTGCGTCAGGCCGAGGAGGATGCCGGTGAGGACGAGGGCGCCGACGACGCCGTCGTGAATGCGGTTCTTTGCCGTCATGCTGGTTTTGAGGGTCATGGTGGGTGGCTTGTTTTTGTGGTTCGGGCGTGCGGCCGGCCGAAAATGGCTGCCGCAACAGGGGCGGACGATAGCACCGGTGGCGCGAGGTTTCTGTGACTGTGGTCACACAAAACGACATTTTTCTTCGTTGGCGGCGGGGCGCCCGGACGCCAGCATCGGGTCTGCCGTGATCACCGCCCAGCTCTTCGTCTCGTATCCGTTTCTCGGAAAAATCTCGCCGCGCTCGCGCAACCTGGTCGAGGCGCAGGGGATCTTGCGGGGGTTCAAACGCGGGGAGGCCGTGATCCGCAAGGGCGAACGGGTCGGCGGAATGTTCCTCATCGTGTCCGGGCGCGTGCGGGTCTTCATGCTCACCGAAGCGGGCGAGGAGACCACGCTCTACACCGTGAAGCGCGGGGAGTCCTGCCTGTTGTCGACGAGCGCGCTGTTCGCGGAGATGTGCTTTCCGGCGGCGGTCGAGGTCGAGACGGAGGCGGTCAAAATCTTCTGCATTCCGGCCCCGGCATGGCGGACGCTCTACCGCGATGAGGCGGCGGTGCGGGACTTCACGGTGACGGAGCTCTCGGGGCGGGTGTTCGACCTGCTCGCCGCGCTGGAGGAACGCAGCCTGCGCTCGATCGAGGACCGGCTGAAGGGATATCTGGCCCGCCGGGTCGATGCCCAGGGTGAAGTTGAAGCGACGCACGAGCAGATCGCCCTGTCGTTGGGGACCGCGCGCGAGGTGGTGTCGCGGAAGCTGGGGCGGTTGGGCAAGGCAGGATGGATCGAGACGCACCGGGGGCGCATCCGCGTGCTGAAGACAAAGCAACTGGCGTAAGTGGCAACGCGACGCGGCCCACGGTAGCGATGATTTTTGCCAACTGTTTGAGGTGATTGCGGGCGCGCAAACCAAACTTTGGCGCAGGACACGCGTGAAGACCGCGGTCAGCTAAGCCTGCCCGCCACTTTGACCCGCCGGACGGGTCAGCTCCATGAGAACAAAGGCCGTGGGGCGGCCTTGGATTTCCTGAACTTGCTCGCCGATCGTTTTAAACCCGATGCTGCGGTAGACGTGAATGGCGCCCTCATGCCACACGCGGACCTTGAGATGAATCCGGGGCAGCCCCAGATCGCGGAAGGCGACCTCGGCGGTGGCCTGGGTCGCCGCGCGGCCAAAACCCTCGCCCAACATTTCCGGATGAATCGCGATGTAGAATTCCGCGTCATCCGGACGGATATCCACCAGAAGCGTGAACCCAACCAGACGGTGGCCGGCGTGGACTGCAAACCGCCGGTTGGCCGGCGACTCGGGAAACGTGTCGAGCCAGCCTCCCGGACGCAGCGCGTAATCCAAGGCCTCCACCGGCGCCGGGTAGCGGGGCCATCGCGCGATCTCGGCCACCTCTGCGGCGGTGAGCGGAGCCAGTTCGATGGGCGAGGCCGTCACGGGGTTTTTGCGGCCGGCACAGCGGAGAAATCGGCACTCGCTTCGTTGTGCAGGGCCTTGAAGAAATCCACAAACGGCCGGCACGCCTTCGCGCCCACCCGGATTTCGCCGCCGGTCACCTTGCGGACCTTGGAAAGTTTCCAGATCAAAACGATCCGGCTGTCGATGATCGCGAAGTCCCTGAGCTCGGCGGGGAATTTCCGGAGTTCCGCACACGCCTCGATCCGGTCGCGCTTGATCCAATGCAACTGGATGCCGCCGGCGAGATGATGGGCCACCAGCTCGCGATTGATCGCGCTTTCG
>CAYZGG010000166.1:0-5600 GCA_964477955.1 uncultured Opitutaceae bacterium | reverse complement strand
CATGAAGCCGTTCCAGCCCAGCGCGCCCGCGTGCACGTGCGCGATGATCCAGTCGGTGTAGTGCGCCAGGGCGTTGACGGACTTGATCGAGAGCAGCGGGCCCTCGAAGGTGGCCATGCCGTAGAAGGTGACGCCGGCGACGAAGAACTTGATGACCGGGTCGGTGCGGAGCTTGCCCCAGGCGCCACGCAACGTGAGGAGACCGTTGAGCATGCCGCCCCACGACGGCGCCCAGAGCATGAGCGAGAAGGTCGTGCCGAGGAGCTGCAGCCAGTTCGGGAGGGCGGTGTTGAGCAGGTGGTGCGGGCCGGCCCAGATGTAGAGGAAGACCAGCGACCAGAAATGGATGACCGAAAGCCGGTAGGAATAGACCGGCCGCTCCGCCGCCTTCGGCAGGAAATAATACATGATGCCCAGGATCGGCGTCGTGAGGAAGAACGCCACGGCGTTGTGCCCGTACCACCACTGCACGAGGCCGTCCTGCGCCCCGCCGAACACGCCGTAACTGTGGGTGAGCGAAGTCGGGATCGACAGGTGGTTGACGATATAGAGCATCGCCACCGTGATGATCGTCGCGATGTAGAACCAGAGGGCGACGTAGAGGGACTTTTCGTTGCGCCGGGCCAGCGTCCAGAAGAAATTGACGCCGAACACCACCCAGATCAGCGCGACCGCGATGTTGATCGGCCAGATCAACTCGGCGTATTCCTTGCCGCGGGTGAGGCCGAGCGGCAGCGTGACGGCGGCGGCGACGATGATGAGCTGCCAGCCCCAGAAGTGAAGGTTGGACAGGAAATCGCTGGCAAGACGGGCCTTCGTCAGGCGCTGGGTCGAGTAGTAGATGCCGGCGAACATCATGTTGCCGACGAACGCAAAAATGACCGCGTTGGTGTGCAGCGGACGCAGCCGGCTCCAGGTGAGCCAGGAGGTGTTGAAATTGAGCTGCCAATAGTTCAGCTGGCTGGCGATGAGCACCCCGACGAGCATGCCGACGGCGCCCCAGAGGAGAGAGGCGAGCATGAACTGGCGCACGATCCGGTCGTTGAACTCGATGGTGATTTTTTTGCCTGTCGTCATGGTGGAAGCGTGGGGATTCTCAGGAAAGGGAATGCGGCGCCGCGCGTTTGACGCAGCCTGCGCAGCGCGCGTGCAGACCAGTGGCGCAGCCGCAGCGTCCTTCACCGTGATGCACGTGCGAGCCGGTGGTGGGGGCGCGCGGGGCGGTCACCGGACGGGGCGTTTCGTCGGCCAGCGGGAGCAGCGAGTCGCGCTCGGCGCTGGCGAACTGCCGGCGGCGCTGCTCGCGGGCGAAAAGCACCACAAAGCAACCGGCCAGCAGGAGGCTGAAGAACACAGTGATTGGAACAACGGACATGGCGTGGAATGTCTGCCGCTACTATCGGGATTTTGTCGAAATCCAGCTGCGCATGCCTTGCCATAGATTTCCTGCATCTTGCGCAATCCATGCGCTATCACCGACGGCCCTTCCGCCGCGTGCTCGCTTCCAAGAAATGCGTAACGTTGCACAAGCGATGCAGCGCTAGTCCGGACGCAATCGGGCACAGTGCCGACGTGGATCAAGCCGTCGTCTCTCAGTTCGAAGCGCTGCGCCCGGCCATCAAGCGCGAATGGTGCTCCTTGCTGCGCGCCGAGCCCGCCCTGTCGCCCCTGGGCCTGCCCGAGACCCTGGCCTACATGATGGACGAGACCCTCACCCAGGTGCTCAAGGGCGCCGGCAGCCATTCCCTGAAAACCTGGCTGCGCCGCTCCCCCGCGCTGCTGGCCCCGCTGCAAAAACACTGCCGCTGCGGCCTCAATCCGCTGCTCAACTATTTCGCCACCGGGGAACTCGCCCTGCACTCGGCCATCGGCAACCGGCTCGCGCCGGAAGCCCGCGACGTGCTCCTCACGGTCTTCCACGTCAAGGCCCAGCAGGAAATCGAAACGCTCTGCGCCGTCTGTGTCCAGCATCCGTCCGGTCATTGCCGGAAGGAGCCGTCGCTGTCCGCGCGCTCAGGCCACTGAGCGGCCCTGCAGCTTGGCCCGCCACACCGTGGGCGCCTCGCCGGCGATCTTCCGGAAGACCCGGTTGAACTGCGAGAGCGACTGGAACCCGGCCTCGTAGGCCGCCTCGCTGATCCGTTTGTGCGGATTGAGCAGGAGGTTCTTGACCTTCTCGATGCGGATGCGTGCGAGGTAGTCGGTGAAGGTCAGCCCCGTCGCCTGCTTGAACATCTTGCAGAAATAAAACGCGCTGGTGTTCACCGCCCCCGCGACCTGGCGGAGGGAGAGCTCCTCGTCCTGGTGCTCCGAGATGTAGACCTTGGCGCGGCTAATCATCGGCGACTCCGCCTGTTTGGCCGAGACCATGAGCTGGTTGCTGAGCGAGGCCAGGTGCTGCGCAAAGATCGTCAGCAGCCGCAACACGGCCTCGTACTGTTTCTTCTCCAGCACCCGAGTCTGGAAATAGGCCTCCTCGAGGCGCTTCAGGTCGGTCTCGATGCCCCAGCTGAGGAGTTCGCGCGTGAATTTCTTGAATTCCTGCTTGTTCGGCTGGTGCAGCAGCACCTGGCCGGTCTGCAGGAAAGCGACGAGATTTTCCCCCACCCGCACCGGCACGGCCGAATCGCAGAGGCCGGCAAAACACTTGAGCGTCTTCGGCTCCAGGCAGGCCTCCTCCTCCACCTTTTTTTGCAGCTGCAGACAGGCCGCACAGCTCTGGTTGGTCTGCGCCATGAGCACGCAAAACGGGCTTTCCTTCGGGTCGCCGTGGTGCGGCAGGTCGAAGGCCTCGATCGGCCGGAGATTGATGGGCAGCCCGGTGGTATCGCGAAACGCCTTCTCATAGTCGCGAAAAATCTCCGACTCCTTGAGCTGTTTCACCAGTTCTCTGCTCTGACGGGTGTTATCGACCGGTGTAACCACAACGGCATGGTGGGCATTTCCCGGCCTTGGGCAACCGGTATTCCACGGCGACGGTGCAAATTACATTTTCTACCAGACCAAAAAACTAAAGCTGCAGACCGTCCGCTCCCGTGGTACAATGGCTTATGCCGTCGTCCGCGCGGAACAACAGCGGTTGGCCGGCGCGCCGGATCCGGTTGCGCGACGGGGCTGACTACGTCCTGCGTTCCCTGGGCCCGGAGGACGCCCGCCTCGTAACGGAGATGTTTTCGCATCTCACCCCGGAATCCATCCACGCCCGCTATGGCTACCTCATCCGGCACATGACCCCGGAACACGCCCATAGCCTCGTCGCGGCCGATCCGGCCCGGGAAACGGCCCTCGGCATCGTCGAGCCCGCCCCCGAAGGCGGTGAAACGCTCTGGGCCATGGGCCGCCTCGTCCTGTCGCCGGACGGCCATTCCGCCGAATGCTCTTTTCTGGTCCATGACGCCAAGCGCCGGCTGGGCATGGGGTCGCATCTGCTTATTTCCCTGCGGCTGCTCGCCTTGCAACGGGGCCTGCCCCGCCTGTTCGCGCAGGTACGGCGCGAAAACCGCGCCATGCTCGCCCTCTTTCGGTGCCACCATGCCAACCTCCATTTCGATGCCGGGGGCGAGGTGGTCGACATCGACATTCCTCTGCGCGACAAAAAAATTCTCGTCGACAAAACCGGGAACCCTTCTTCTCCTGCCCCCATGGCTTCGTCCGAGAAAAAGTCCTTCTCCCCTGTCATGCTGGTCGTCGACCTGGCGCTGACCGCGGCATTCTTCCTCTTTCTTTTCAGCCTGATCAAATCCCACGTGCAGTCGACCGACGTACGGATGATCACGTTCTGGGGCGGGATGGGGGCCGCCTGCATGAGCGGCGTGTTCTGGCTCGCCTGGCAGATGGTCAAGACCGTCTACCGTTTCCAACGCGACTCGCGCAAGTAACCGCCGCCGTCCGCCGCGGTCTTCCCCACCCAGCCCCGTGGCGGCCTCTCCCCGCAAATCCCCCCGCACCACCGTCGCGGCCGAGGATTACCTCGAAAAGATCGAGCAGCTGATCGCCCGCAAAGGCTACGCCCGTGTGGTCGACATCGCCGCCGAGCTGAAAATCGCCCAGGCCAGCGTCACCGCCATGGTGCAAAAACTCGATGCCTCGGGCTTCGTCAAATACGAGAAATACCGCGGCATGGTGCTGACCCGCACCGGACTCGAGGTGGCCCGCCGCATCGCCCACCGGCATGCCCTGCTCACCGATTTCCTGCGCGCGATCGGGGTCGCCGACGAAAAGGTCATCTACGACGACGTCGAGGGCATGGAACATCACATCAGCCCGGAAAGCTTCAAGGCGATCGAACACCTGACCCGGCATTTGGAACAGAACCCGACCATCATGGCCCGGGCGGTTGCCGCCAAAAACGATAAATAGGCCGTTTTTGACAAAAAACGCGGCGCGGACGGGGGCGGGTTCTGGAAATATGACATTGCGGCGGCCCCCGTCGCCAGCCTTGGACCTGCCGAAAGGTTGACACCCCCAAACCGGCCCGTTCCGATAAGCGTCCTTTTTCATTCCCAATCCCATGGCTAAAAAATCCCCCGCAAAGAAGCCTGCTGCCAAAAAGACAGCGGCCAAAACCCCGAAAGCGCCGAAGTACGTCTATCTCTTCGGCAAGAAGACCGACGGCAACGGCACGATGAAGCCGCTGCTCGGTGGCAAAGGCGCCAACCTCGCCGAAATGTGCCGCATCGGGCTGCCCGTCCCCCCGGGCTTCACGATCACCACGGAGGTCTGCACCTACTACTACGCCAACAAGCGGACCTATCCCGCCGCCCTCCGCTCGCAGATGGAGGCCGGCATCGCCACCCTCGAGGCCCAGACGGGTATGAAGTTCGGCGACCTCCAGAATCCCCTGCTCGTCTCCGTCCGCTCCGGCGCCCGCGACTCCATGCCGGGCATGATGGACACCATTCTCAACCTCGGTCTCACGGATGCGACGGTCGACGCCCTCGCGAAGAAGACCGGCAACCCGCGCTTCGCGTGGGATTGCTACCGCCGGTTCGTCCAGATGTACGGCGACGTCGTGCTGGGCGTGCAGAAGCGGCCCGACGAAGATCACGAACCGTTCGAGACCGTGATCTCGAAACTCAAGGACGAACGCCACGGCAACCATGAGATCGAGGACACGAAACTGTCCGTCGAAGATCTGAAAGAGCTCGTCGTCCGCTTCAAGGCCCTCGTCAAGGAGCGTGCCGGCAAGGAATTTCCCGCCACGCCGTGGGAACAGCTCGTCGGCGCCGCCGGTGCCGTGTTCGGCTCGTGGATGAACGACCGCGCCATCGTCTACCGCCGCAAATACAACATCCCCACCGAGTGGGGCACCGCCGTCAACGTCCAGGCCATGGTCTATGGCAACACCGGCAACGACTCCGGCTCCGGTGTGGCGTTCACCCGCAACCCCGCCAACGGCAACAAGGAATTCTACGGTGAGTTCCTCATCAACGCGCAGGGCGAGGATGTCGTCGCCGGCGTCCGCACGCCCGAGCCCGTGGCTGAGCTCAAGAAGCATCTGCCCGAGGCGTTCGCCGAGCTGGAACGCATCCGCGCCACGCTGGAAAAGCATTTCAAGGACGTCCAGGACTTCGAGTTCACGATCCAGGACAAGGTCGTCT
>CAYZGG010000165.1:0-5694 GCA_964477955.1 uncultured Opitutaceae bacterium | reverse complement strand
GGAAACAACCCGGCGCAGGCGACCGCGAAAAGCGTCATCGCCTCCGTAAACCGGTTGATCGAGGTGCGCCAGGTCTGGTGTAACAGCAGCAGGATCGCCGAGATGAACGTGCCGGCGTGACCGATGCCGATCCACCAGACAAAGTTCACGATCGCGAAGCCCCAGGCGACCGGCACATTGATCCCCCAAATCCCGATGCCCCGCGTGAACAGCCATGCGATCGCCGTCACCAGGAGCATGACGAGCGCAAAGGCCAGGAGAAAGCCCGTCCACCAGAAGCGGGGGTACGGGTGCTGCAATGGAATGTCGCTGATCGTCCGGGTCACCGACTCCATCGTCTGGCCGGGCGCGATCAGCGCCTCGTCTGGTCCGGCACGCCGGGGTTCCAAGGGGGTGTTCACGCCGCGCCTCCTTGAGCCGGGTGACGCACCTTGGCGAGATAGGTCGTGCGCGGACGGGTATTGAGTTCTTCGAGCAGAATATAATTGGTTGGTTCGCGCTTGCGGAGCGACACGCGACTTCCGGGGTCGGAGAGATCGCCGAACACGATGGCCCCCGCCGGGCACGCCTGCTGGCAGGCGGTCTTGATTTCGCCATCACGGATCGGCCGGTCTTCCTTCTCCGCGGCGATGCGCGCGGCGTTGATCCGCTGCACGCAGTAGGTGCATTTCTCCATCACTCCGCGTTCGCGCACGGTCACGTCGGGGTTTTCCTGCAGATGCGACAGCGCGCCGGCCGGGGACCGGTAGTCGAAGAAATTAAAGCGCCGGACCTTGTAAGGGCAGTTGTTGGAACAATAGCGTGTTCCCACGCAGCGGTTGTAGACCATGTCGTTCAACCCCTCGCTGCTGTGCACGGTGGCGCCGACCGGACAGACCAGTTCGCAGGGCGCGTTTTCGCACTGCATGCAGGGCACGGGCTGATGCACCACGCTCGGGTTTGCCGGATTGCCCGAGAAATAAGTGTCGACCCGAATCCAGTGCATCTGCCGCCCGCGGGCCACCTGGTCCTTGCCGACCACCGGAATGTTGTTCTCCGCCTGACAAGCCACGACGCAGGCGCTGCAGCCGAGACAAGTGCTGAGGTCGATTGACATACCCCACGCATAGCCGCCCGACTTCCATGGCGGATACAGGGTGGGACTGGCCGCGGGCGCCGGAACGCTCAAGGCATCGGGTGCGACCACGCGCACCAGGTCGCGGCCTTCCATCGCGAACTGCTGCTGGGTCGTCACGAGCGGGTGGCGCGATCCGGTCTTGGTCACCTTCAAGCCCGGTTGGTGCCAAAGCGCGGCTCCCGCGCGCAGACGATACGCGTTGAAACCGTGGCCGTTGCCCACGGTCCCCGCGGCGGTCCGGCCATAGCCCAGCGAAAGGGTGACACAATCCTCCGCCTGTCCCGGCATGATCCAAGCGGCTGCGTCGACGGAGCGCGGACCGACCGACAACGTGAGCAAGTCGCCGCGAGCGATGGCGAGCTTCGCTGCGAAGGTGGGGCTGACCAGCGCGGCGTTATCCCAGACGAGCGTCGTAAGCGGCTTGGGGAGTTCCTGGAGCCAGGCGTTGTTGGCCCAGCGGCCGTCGCCAATGGTTGCGTCCGGTTGCAGGATAAGGACCGGCAACGGTTCCGTCGCGGACTGCGTCAAGGTCGGAAAACTGCCATCGGTCGAAGGGCCGTCCACCGCGCGGGCGGCCGAGCCGTCGACGACACCCGCATTCAACCACCGGCTCCAATGCAGATCAAAATCCGATCCGCCATGGTTTTGCTGCCAGGTCTCTCGCACCAGGTCGTAAGCCTTGGCACCGGGAGCGGCGGTGACCTGACGCAACAATTCCAAGCCGCCGCGTGCATCGTAAAGCGGATCGATCAACGGCTGGAGAATGCTCGCGGTGCCGTCATAGGCGCGCAGGTCCGACCAATTTTCCAGCCAGTGGCTTTCGGGCAGATGCCATGAGCACAATACCGCCGTTTCGTCGACGTGTCCGCCGTGATGAACGGTAAACGGGACCTTGCCCAAAAGACCGGCGAACCCGAGGTCAGCCGGCGCCGTATAAGCCGGATTCGAACCGAAAATGATGAGATGCGTTACCTCGCCTCGGCTGATCGAACCGCCCAACGCTGTCAGGTCTCCTGCCGATGTCTTGTCCATGTCCGAACGCTGCGACGGGAGGAGGCGAACCGATTTTCCGATGGCGCCGAAACGCGCATTGAGCGCCAGCACCCAGCGTTGGATGTCGGCGTCCTCCTCGGGGCCGGCGACGCACAATACCGCCGGCGCGAAGCGGCGCAGATCGGCTGCGAGCGTCAGCACGAATTGGACTTCGTCCGGCGACAGACCGCCGGCGGGCGGCGGCGCGTCGTGGGTGATCGCCTGTGCGAGCGCATCGAGCACCACCCGCATCCGGTCCGGCGCGGCGGGCAGACGAAAGTCGGCCAGCATGCCAGTGACGCTGGGCGTGCTTTCCAACGCATAAAAGCGGTTCATCCGTGCGCGGCCGTTTTCCACGCGACGCCGGCTGGCGAAAGCGCGCCCGTAGCGCAGGGCGGCGGGGTGACGATAGAAGCAGTCGCTGCCGATCGTGAAAACGACGTCCGCCGCTGCGAAGTCGTAATCGGGTTGCCGACCGTCGATGTCGTACCCGGCTAGCGGAGTGTGCTGGTACCAGCGTGCCTGGGGCAATTTCCCGAGGATGAGCTGGAGTTCGCGCCGGACCGTTGGCGAAGTCGTAGGCTCCAAGAGCAACGCGAGCCCCTTGCCTTGAATGGCGAGCAGCGCCGCCCGCTGTTTCGCCCACTCGGAGTCGAAGGTCGCCCAGGTGGTCGCCTTTGATTTTTGCCGGGGACCGCGCGATCGGTCGGGATCGTAAAGGGAGAGGATCGCCGCTTGGGTCATCGCATCAGTAGCGCCCATGCTTTCCGGATGATCGGCGTTGCCCTCGATCTTGGTCGGCCGGCCCAGATGCGATTCAACCACAATCCCGCGGGCGAAGCCCTCAACCGGCATCGCGGTGGCATAGTATTCCGGACGCCCCGGGACGGCGATCTCGGGCGCGACCGCATACGGTACGATCTTCTCGGCTGAACGCCGCACACAGCCGGTCAGACCCGCGAGAGCAATCGAAGCTCCCATGAGCTTGACGAACTGTCGTCGGTCCACTTCGGATGGCCCGAGCGTCGCGACAAAGGGAAATTCCGCAGCGAGCCGCGCCTGAAATTCAGGCGTCATGGCCCGTTCATCCAGACTGCGCCAGAATTCCGGGGCAGACTTCGTGGCGGGGAGTAGCGTCGTCGGTGGCATGGCGATCAGTGATGGCAGGTCGAGCAGTTGGTCAGATTCTCCGTGTGAATGTGATAGAAACGGAGCATCTCCGCCGGCGGCGGGCCCGACCGCGAAGTCGGCATCGTCGCGGCAAAAATCCCGCGGGATGAAGTCAGCCGTGGGCCGGGATTGCGGTGGCAGTCGAGACACCAGCGCATCGTCAGGGCTTCGCGTTGGGATAGAACCGCCATTTTTCCGACTTCGCCATGGCAGGAGATGCAACTCACGCCCTTACCGACATGAATGCTGTGGTCGAAATAGACGTGGTCGGGCAACCGCGTCACTCGAACCCACTGTAGCGGCATCCGGTATGCATCGCTCGCCATCAACGGCTGGAGCGCGGAGGCCGGCGTCAGCAACTGTGAATGGCAGGCCATGCAAGTCTCAGTGGCCGGCAGGCCGGCGAAGGCCGACGTTTCGACCGTGGCGTGGCAATTGCGGCAATCGATGCGGAGTTCGCCCGCGTGCAGCTCGTGACTGAAAGGCAGCGGCTGCGCCGGCGCAAAACCGATTCCCTCCCACGACGCCGAGTGAAAATATGCCGGTGCCACAATACCGGAAGCCGTGACCAGCACCACGGCTCCGATCAGACCCCACCGAAACAGCATCGAAGCCCGCGAAGAAAAGAGCGGGCGGTCCACGTCGGAAGGGGTCGGGGGGCGATCCGGTTCCTGAAAAGACGGATCTTGGGTCATCGCGATGAGCTGGCCTTGTCCATAGGTCGCTCGCTCAGAGCATCGGAAAGGCGCTTTTGAATCGCCCCACCGACCGCATCGTGCCGATCAAGCCTCGCGGAAAAATGTGAGCGCGGCATCTCCATACGGCGGACACGGAGGGTAGCCCTCGACGTCGGCCCCAGCCATGGGGTGTAACCCGACCTGCCAGCCGTCAGGCCAGTTGATTCCGGCCTGAGGGTGATGCCTGAAGCGTATCGCTTTCGGTGGTCGGACGCCCGCCAGCCATTTGTCGGGTTAAACCCCATGGCACCCGTGCGCCGCACAATGCATGCTCCCGCACGCCAAAGGCGGGATTCTCCGCGGACGCGAAAAGCCAGACTACCGATCGCATGTTTATTTTATCGGCCAGCAAAGAATTCAGGCGAATCGCTCGACCTGCTCACAGCGGTGGCATTGGCCACAGAATCTTCCCCTACGCGGCGGACAAGCAACCGGGATTCGCCCGTCCGTCGCGCACCGTGCTCCACGGTCTTCCACTGTGGTTGCGATGGCTACTGGTGGCGGGATCACTCGGGTTTGCCCTGCCTGACTGCGTCGCGGTGCCCAGCTTTGCGCGTCAGATGAACATGGAATGTATCGCCTGTCACACGGAGTTTCCGATTCTCACCGCATTCGGCCGCCAGTTTAAGTTGAGCGGATATTCCTTGAGCACCGACCAGACGGAACTTCCTCCCGTGGCGATTATGGTGATGCCGTCCTTCACCCATACCCGGGCAGGCCAGGATGGCGGCGCCGCGCCGGGTTTTGGAAACAACAACAACTTCGCGGTGGACCAAACCAGCATCTTCTACGCGGGCCGCCTCTTCGGCCCGTATGCCACAAAGTGGTTTGGCCCCGAGGTCTCATCCGTTTTGAACAAAATCGGCGTATTCTCGCAGACGACCTATGACGGGGTGGGAAAAGCCTGGTCATGGGACAACACCGAGGTGCGTTTCGCGGACGCGGGTACCGTCGAGGGTCACGACGCCACCTACGGATTCTATCTGAACAACAACCCCACATTCCAGGATCCCTGGAACAGCACGCCGGCCTGGGGATTTCCCTTTTCCGGTTCCGGTCTTGCACCGGCGCCCGCCGCGGCGACACTGGTAAATGGCGGGCTGGCCGGCCAGGTCGCGGGCCTTGGCGCCTATGCCATGATCGACCACAGCGTGTATCTCGACGTCGGCGCTTACCGCACGCTCAGTCCCGGCTTTCAACGGAGCGTAGGGGTTGACCCGTCAGCCGAAACGCAGATTGCCGGTCTGGCTCCCTACTGGCGGCTGGCCTATACCAAGCCGGCCGGCAATGGCACTTATGAAGTGGGTGTGTTTGGCCTAGCTGCTCGAACCTATCCGGGACGGGACGAAAGTTCGGGGCAGGACCGGATCACGGACATCGGACTCGACTCCGAATTCCAGGAATCGGTCGGGAAAAACGATTTCACCGCACTTGTTTCCGTGATTCATGAGCACGCGCGTTGGGACGCAAGTCAGGCTCTCGGCAACACGGCCAACGGCTCGGATTCGCTGACCGAGTTCAAGGCCACCGGCGATTACCTTTGGGACAAGACTTACGGCGGCGCCGTGCAGTATTTTGCCACGAGCGGAACGAGCGATGCGATGGCCTATTCTTCCAGCCAAACCGGTTCGCCGGATA
>CAYZGG010000164.1:0-5787 GCA_964477955.1 uncultured Opitutaceae bacterium | reverse complement strand
GATTTCTGGATCGCGGTGATGAAGGCGCAGCGCGACCTCGGCGTCGCCATCCCCGCCGAGGCCATCCGCGATTACGAACGTGTGCGCGGCGAGGTGAACCTCGCGCGCATCGCCGAGCGCGAACGCACGACGCTCCACGACGTCAAGGCACGCCTCGAGGAATTCTCCGACCTGGCCCAGCGCCAGTTCATCCACCTCGGACTCACCAGCCGCGACCTCACGGAAAACGTCGAGCAGCTGCAGGTGCTCCGCTCGCTGGAGCTGGTGCGGTTCAAGGCCGTGGCGGCGCTCGGCCTCCTCGCGCAGCGCGCCGTGGAATTCCGCGACCTCATGCTCACGGCCCGCACGCACAACGTGCCCGCGCAGCCCACCACCCTCGGCAAGCGCTTCGCCATGTTCGGCCAGGAACTGCTGATCGCCCGGGCGCGGCTCGACGACCTGATCGCCCGTTATCCGGTGCGCGGGTTGAAGGGCGCGGTCGGGACGCAGCTCGACCAGCTGACCCTGCTCGGGGGCGATTCGGACAAGGTGGACCAGCTCGAGGCGCGCATTTTGAAACATCTCGGTTTCAAGGAGACCTTGTTTGCCGTCGGGCAGGTTTATCCGCGTTCGCTCGACTTCGATGTGGTCAGTGCGCTGCACCAGACGGGTGCGGCGGCGGCGAGCTGCGCCACGACGCTGCGGCTGATGGCGGGCGCGGGCCTGTTGACCGAGGGGTTTCAGGAAGGGCAGGTCGGTTCGTCGGCGATGCCGCACAAGGTCAACGCGCGCAATTGCGAGCGCATCGGCGGCTTCGCCACCATTCTTTCGGGCTACGTCGCGATGACCGCAGGGCTGGCCGGCCACCAATGGAACGAAGGCGACGTGTCCTGCTCCGTGGTGCGCCGGGTGGCGCTGCCCGATGCGTTTTTTGCGATCGACGGACTGTTGGAGACCTATCTCACCGTTCTGCGCCAGCTGGAGGTTTTCCCGGCGGCGGTGGCGGCGGAGAACGAGCGCAACCTGCCGTTCCTGGCCACGACGACGATTCTGATGGAAGCCGTAAAAAATGGCGCCGGTCGCGAGACGGCGCACGAGGCGATCAAGGAGCATGCGCTGGCGGCCGCGAAGGCGCTGCGCACCGGCGGCGACGCCGATCTGCTCGGCCGGCTGGCGGGCGACAAACGCGTCGGTCTGGGCAAGAAGAAGCTGACGGAGACCCTGGCGCAGAGCGGCCGTTTCGTTGGCGCGGCACCGCACCAGGTGGACGAGTTTGCCGCCGCGGTGCAACCGCTGTTGAAGAGGCACAAGGGCGCGGCGGATTACCGCCCGGCCAAACTGCTCTGAGCGGATTCGCGAACTTGAAATGAGGTGGAACCGGACCTCCGTGGCCGGTTTTCGTTGCGCGACCGCATAAGCCCGCCCGGAGGTCGGGCTCCACCTTTCATGAGGGCAAGTTCGCAGGAGAATAACGCTCAACTGCATGAGTCCGGCTGAGGCGGACTCGCGACCATCAAGCGGTGTGGCGAGGTCGGTCGCTCCGAGCCCGTCGAAAAGGCCGAACCGCACTTTCGCTCGGAAAACAGGCGGGATTTTGAAATCCCATCCCGCGACCAACGGCCGTGGCGACAAAGAACGTCAGGATTGTGCCCCCGGGCATTATTTTGGCTGAGGTAAAGTCCCGGGGTCGCCTTGGTCAGTCCGACGAAGAAGGTGGCACCGAGAATCGGTCGCGCAGGGCGGCTGCAGCTGAGGGTTTTCCGTCTATCGCCACGGTTGGGCGATTTCCCGTCAAAAGCGCAACGGGTTCCGGTCCAGGAGGCCAGGCAGGGGAATTGCCGGTGCGCAGAGCCCCGGAAACCGCGGGGGCCGGCGGCGGCGATATTTCAGGACCGGAGGAGATTTGATTTGCCAGCACCCGGGGCGCCGCCTTTTTTGAACCTTCACGTTGATTACATTACCAGCTTTAACCACACCATCCCAATGGCAGAACTCGTAGGAAACTGTCTCATCGGTCAGAGCGGCGGCCCGTCCGCCGTCAACAATGCCAGCGTGGCCGGCATTGTCACCGAAGCCCTCAATCACGGTTGCATCGAGGAAGTCTATGGCGCGCTCAACGGCGTGGCCGGCATCCTGAACGAGGATCTGGTCGACCTCGCCGCCGAATCGCAGCAGGCGATCCGCGGCCTGCGCTACACCCCCGGCGCGGCGCTCGGCAGCTGCCGCACCAAGCTCAAGCGACCGCAGGATTTCGAGCGCACCCTCGAGGTCTTCAAGGCGCACAACATCCGCTACTATTTCCACATCGGCGACGGCGACGCACAGGAGAACGCCGCCAAGATCTCCGAGCTCGCCAAGGCCCAGGGCTACGACATCCGTGTCATCGGGATTCCGAAGACCATCGACAACGACCTGCCCGCGACCGACCACTGCCCCGGCTACGGCAGCGCCGTCAAATACATCGCCACCACGGTCAAGGAACTGTCGGTCGATGCCGACGCGACCGGCGCGCACGACCTCGTCACCGTCGTCGAAGTCATGGGCCGCAACACCGGCTGGCTGGCCGCCGGCGCCTCGCTGGCCAAACGCCGCGACCACCCGAACGACCCCCCGCATCTCGTCTACGTCCCGGAGGTCGCCTTCGCGAGCGACAAGTTCGTCGAGGATGTCCGTCGCGTCCTCAAAAAGGAAAAGCACTGCGTCATCGTCACCGGCGAGGGCCTGGTCGACAAGGACGGCAATTACGTGGCCGTCGAGACGAACGACACCGCCGCGGCCGCCCAGTTTGGTGGCGTCGGTGAATTTTTGAAGGATCTGGTCGAGTCGCAGGTCGGAGCCAAGGTCCGCGTGGCCCGCCTCGGCGTGGCCCAGCGCGCCGCAGCCCACCTCGCGTCGAAGACCGATGGCGACGAGGCCTTCCTCGCCGGCCAGGCCGCCGTCAAGGCCGCCGTCAACGGCGAGTCCGACAAGATGGTCACGCTCGTGCGCGGCGATGGCGACCACTACACCTGCGAAACCGGGCTCACGTCGCTCGCCGAGCTCGGCGGCAACGTGAAGAAACTGCCCCGCGAGTGGATCAACGAGGACGGCGTCAGCCTGAACTTCCAGTTCTTCCGCTACGCCACCCCCCTCATCCAAGGCGAGGTCACCGTGCCGTTCGACAACGGCCTGCCCGCCTTCGTCCGCCTCGCCAAGGAGACGGTCGACAAGACGCTGCCCAGCCACGAGGCCTGAGCACCGCGTGATAAGATTTTCGAGCCGGCCCTCGGGTCGGCTCTTTTTTTTGGCGACGGCCCAATCCCGCGGCGAAACCCCGTTGCATTCGCGGCGGTCGCAATTAAATTCCGCCGCTTTCCCATGTGCCGTGTCTCCCGGTTCGCACCGCTCTTCTTCAGCCTCTCCGTCCTTGCGACGGCCCAGACCGCACCCGGCGAAGCGGTGAAGCTGGCGCCCGTGGTCGTGGAAGGCCAGCTCCTCACGAATTCTCCCGCCACGGTCACCACCGTCGATCTCACCGGACTTCCCGCGGGGGAAAACACCACCGCCGGCCTGGCGGCGCGCACCGCCAACTTCATTATCGCGAGCAACGACGCCCATTCCTACACCGACATTTTCGCGTTTCGCGGTCTCACCAACACGTCCCTTTTCGGCGACCCCGCCGTCAGTTTCTATCTCGATGACCTGCCGCTCGGCAGCGGTTTCACTTTTCCCGTGGATCTGGCGGGATTTGCGCAGGCGGAGCTGCATCGCGGCCCGACGCAGAACACCGTCTTCGGTCGCGCTGGTTCCGCCGGAGTGGTCACTTTACAGACGCCCGAGCCCGGTCCGGCGGACGAGGGCGAAGGTCGCGTCAGCTATGGCAACTACCGCGCCCGGCAGGTTTCGGCCTCCGGCAGCACGGCGGCCGGCGGCGCGGCCGATGTTTATGTCAGCGCCGATTATACCGCCCGCGACGGTTACATTACCAACACGCTCCTGCACCGCGACGTGGACGACAAGGAGTCCAGCTCGGCCCTCGCCCGGATGCGTGTGCGGCCAAGTGCGGCGACGGAACTCACCCTGCTCGTGACGGCGCTGCGCGCGCGCGACGGCGCGCAACCGCTCGTTCCGCTCGGCGGTCCCTATTTCACGGTCAGCCGCGCCAGCGAGGGCTTCACGGATGTCGACGCCTACAACGCGGCCCTGACCGCGGCCGTGGCCACGCCGGTCGGCCGATGGACCGCAACCACCAGCCTGAACGACTGGACCCTCGGACCGTACATGAACACGCTGGCCCTCGGGCCGGCCGACCTCGTGGACTTCGTCAGCCAGAAACAGCGGGACTGGAATGAGGAATTGAAACTGGTCTCCGACGCCAAAGCCGCGGTCCGCTGGCAAACCGGGGTGTTTTTCTCGGACGGATTTACCGCCGGCGCCTACAAACGCCTGTTCGGTCCCTTTCCTTACGAGATTTCGTCCTTCCGCACCGACGCCCGCGATCTCGCGGCGTTCGGCGAAGCGACCTTCGGTCTCGCCCCGGCGCTGACTCTCACGGCCGGTCTGCGGGCGGAGGATGTGCGCAAGACGATGCACCGGATTGAAGCCGTGCCCACGCCGCAGGTGTTTGATCTCGAGGGCGAGTCTTCCGCCGTGTTGCCTAAACTTGGATTGAGCTACACGCCGGACCGCGAAACAAATTTCTTTGCCACCGCCGGAGCCGGTTACAAGCCGGGCGGTTTCTCCGCGTTCACCGGCATCAAGTCCCTGGCCTCTTTCGGGCCGGAGCGGACGAAAACTCTCGAGGCCGGCGTCACGCGCGCGACCTCGGACAAGATACTCTCCGCGACCGCCCGGGTGTTTTATTACGACATCACCGGCTATCAGATCGAGCGGTCGTTCGCCACCGGCAGCAGCGGCAATGAATACATCGATGTCAACGCCCCCCGCGCCCGCTCTTTCGGCAGCGAGCTGGAGCTGCGGTGGAATCCCGCCGCGGGCCTGACGTTGGCGGCCGATCTGGGTTATACGAACGTGACGTTGCGCACTTTCACCGACCCCTACACCGGCACGAGCTATGCCGGCAAACGGGCGCCAGCCGTCCCGGTTTATAACGCCAGTTTCCGCGCCGATTACCGAGCGACGGACGGATTTTTCAGCGGGTTGGAGCTGACCTCGGTCGGCCGCACCTATTACACCGAGGGCGAGGACCTGGCATTTGGTCAGCGGGCGTACGTGTTGCTCTCGGCGCAGGCAGGCTACGCCCATGGCCGCTATCGGATTACGTTTTACGGCCGCAATCTCACCGACGAACGGTACTACAGTGCGATCACGCCGGGAGTGAACCACGGTACGCCCGGCGCGCCCCTGACGTACGGCGCGGAGTTGGCCGTCAAATTCTGAAACCCGGCTTCGGTTTGCTTGGCGCTTGGGCGACAGACCTGCTGGCGAATCGGCCGGTGGACCGTTTGCGTCCTCTCTGGATCGCCGTCGAGCACTCTCCGGCGAAAGAAAGTGCAAACCGCCGACCCGCGCAGCCAACGCCGTTTTGTCCAAAACCCACCGGAATCGCGGCCGAGATTTCTGCCAGTCCTGATCCACAAGTCCGAGGGCCCACCCCAAAGGATGTTCTTATTAGGAACAATCGGCGGCGCGCGACGGCGGCTTTCCTGTCGCACCCGGGATCGGTCGGCTGGTAATGTTCGTAGTATGAACAATGAGGCGACCGTAGTCGGGATGCGCATCCGCCCACCTCACGAGCCGGGTGGCCGTTGCAACTAGAGCATTTCAAATAAAACTATAGCCACAAAGAAGGGATTGTGTTAAGGTTTG
>CAYZGG010000163.1:0-5882 GCA_964477955.1 uncultured Opitutaceae bacterium | reverse complement strand
TGTTCCCGGCGCTGGAGGCCAATCACGCTGCCGCGATTCTCGCCGACGGCGTCGCAAGCATCATGCCCAGGACGCTGGTCGTGCGGCCGTTTTCCCCGGCCCTCTCCGAGGGCTCGGTCCAGCTCGGCCTCCCTGCCGTCCGCCCGAACCCCCACGCCGAAACCTTCGCCCGCCTCCTCCGCGAACAGGCCGCGCAGCTGAAATCCCTCCGCGGTTGAGATTCGCTGCTCAATGGGCTCCCGATTTGTTCATCTTGACAGGGCGGTCAAGAACCACACGTTGATCGCGCAATGCTAACACGTATCCTTCTGTCGAATTTCAGCCTGCACGGCACCGTCGGTGCCCGTGGCTGGTTCGTCGTTGTCGTGTGCTAAGCAACTTCTGACCTGCTGCTGGAACCGCCGGTGCCTGGGCACGGCGGTTTTTTCATGCCCATTTTTTTGGGCATTCCCACCTGTATTGTCACAAGCAAGGCACATCTCACCTCAAGGAGACATCCATGAACACTCATCTTATTCGCAACATCGGCATTGCCGCTCACATCGACGCCGGCAAGACGACCACCACTGAACGCATTCTCTTCTACTCGGGCGAAATCCACAAAATGGGCGACGTCCACGACGGGAATACGGTCACCGACCATATGGAGTTGGAGAAACAACGCGGTATAACCATTACCGCGGCCGCCATCTCCTGCGCCTGGACGACCCATCAGGGTACCCGTGCGCACCAACCTCACACCATCAACGTGATCGATACACCCGGCCACGTCGACTTCACCGCCGAGGTCGAGCGTTCGCTGCGCGTGCTCGATGGCGCGGTCATCGTATTCAGCGCCGTTGACGGCGTGCAGCCCCAATCGGAAACGGTTTGGCGCCAAGCCACCAAATATAAAGTCCCCCGACTTGTTTTCATCAACAAGATGGATCGCACGGGTGCGAACTTTGCCCGTGTGGTTGGACAGATTCAGCAGCGCCTGCGCGCTCATAGCCATCCGCTTTATCTGCCCATTGGGGCGGAAGAGAACTTCGTCGGCTTGATCGATGTCATTCAGCAAAAGAGCACCCGTTTCGGAACGACGGAATCGGACCCGCGCGGCCTGACGCCCGCATGGGAGGAGATTCCTGCATCCCTCGCGGCCGTGGCCGCACGCGCCCGCGAGACGCTCATCGAGTGCCTCGTGGACGTCGACCCGCCTCTGGCTGAACTTTATCTCCACAATCACAGCATCTCCGCCTTGGATCTCCAGGCGGCGGTCCGCCGCGCCACGATCGCGCAAAGATTCTTCGGCGTGATCCCCGGTTCGGCGTACAAGGAAAAGGGAGTGCAGCGCATTCTCGACGCCGTGGTCGACTATCTGCCCAGCCCGCTGGACATGTACCCGCATGCCCTCGACGAGCAGCAGCAGGCTCATCCGCTCCGCGCCGAGGCAACCGCGCCGTTGCTGGCACTCGCCTTCAAGCTGAGCGCCACTCCCAACGGCCTGCTCGTCTTCGTGCGGGTCTATCAAGGCACCCTCAGGCCGGGTCAGGCGGTCTACAATCCGCGCACCCGCCGACGTGAACGCATCACCCGGCTCGTCCGCATGCGCGCCAATGCCCAGGAGAATATTCCGCAGGCCGAAGCCGGCGACATCTGTGCCGTGCTCGGTCTCAGGAACGTTGTCACGGGCGATACGCTGTCGGCCGACTTGGATCTCTTCCTTGAGCGCCCTACCTTCCCGGAACCCGTGGTGTCCCTGGCCATTGAGCCATGCACCAATGAGGATCAGGAACGAATGGGTGCAGCCTTGCAGCAACTCGTCGCGGAAGATCCCACCTTGCGATTTCACACCGATCCCGACACCGGCCAGGTTCTCCTGTCCGGTATGGGAGAATTGCATCTGGACATCATTCGCGCACGCCTGGTGCAGGAGTTTCGCGTCGAAACCGAAGCCGGCCGGCCACAAATCGCCTACCGGGAAACTATCACGCGCATGGCTCAAGCCGAAGGTGAATTCAAACGCCAGAACGGGGGCAAGGGCCAATACGGCGACGTTGTCGTCATCGTGGAACCCAACCCCGGTCGGGGCAATGAAGTCATCAACGAGATCGTGGGCGGCGTCATTCCTCGGCAATTCATTCGACCCACAATTCAGGGCATCGAGGGCGCTCTCCGCGAGGGTGTGCTCGATGGAAGCCCCGTCACGGACGTGCGCTGCCGCATTGTCGACGGCGCCTTCCATGCCACGGATTCGTCGGAACCTGCCTTCCAGACCGCCGGCCGGATCGCGTTCCAAAACGCGATGCGGGAAGCGGGCCCGGTTTTGCTTGAGCCCATCATGGCGGTCGAGGTCACCACGCCGTCCGAATACCAAGGCGACATCCTGGGCGACCTGAGCCGCCGCCGCGGAGAAATCCGCCGCGTCAACTCCGATGGATTTACCTGCGTAATCGAGGCTGAGGTTCCCCTCCAGAACCTCTTCGGCTACGCCATGGACATCCGCTCCCTTTCCAAAGGACGAGCCGATTACTCCATGACGCCCAGCCGGTACGCGGTGCTGCCAGAACAGCCCATGCTATCGATCAAATCGAGCTGATGGCCGGCTCGTTCAAACGCCTACCTTCATCGGTAGGCGTTTTTTTGCACACGGGCCGACCAAAGAGGTCAGCCTAGGGTTGCCCTGATTTGACGGTCAGTCCCTTTCGACAGGCCCCGGGCGCGACGTCAGGATTTCGCGTAGCGCAGGCATCCTTGCCTGCTCGTACAGGTAGGGCGTGACCGCCGGGCGCGCCGCCGACGGTCTCTCGACGTTGTTCCCGGCCCTGGAGGCCAACCACGCCGCCGCGATTCTCGCCGACGGCGTCGCGAGCATCATGCCGCGGACGCTCGTCGCGCGGCCGTTTTCCCCGGCCCTGTCCGAGGGCTCGGTCCAGCTCGGCCTCCCCGCCGTCCGCCCGAACCCCCACGCCGAGACGTTCGCCCGCCTACTCCGCGAACAGGCCGCGCAGCTGAAATCTCTCCGCGGCTGAGATTCCCTTGCTCGGACCTGTCCGGCCCTGCCGGTAACTACAAACTACAAAGCCCGACCCTCTTCGTTCTCCCCTGAGGTTCGACTAGGCCTCCCAATCATCTCCGCGCTAAATAGAGTAAAAGGCCGCTCATTATTGACATCCCTAGTGAAGAACCCCTCAAAGTAGGACGTGTTAGCATCCACCCCCTGAACTTACGGCTCTAGCCATGAAGGTCCATCGCCAGTATTCCGGTAAACGAAAAATCATACTGTACCTCGGCAATTGCCATGATTTGTTGCGGAAACTTCCCAGCAACTCGGTCCAATTAACGATTACTTCGCCGCCATACTGTATGCGCAGGGAGTACGACGGCAAAGATCGGATAGAAGACTTTGTTGCTCTGCACCAAAAGCTCTTGCCTGAGATCGTGCGAGTATCTCTCCCAAGACGAACGAGTCTTCATCAACAATGCCATTGTCTCGCTTCCACCCAGTACGAAGATTTTGGATCCGGACACCAAAAGGCAGATAGAGATCAAATCAGTTACGAAGACCAGTTCGATCTTGGTCGAAATACCAATCGAATTCGACACCATAGGAATTATCGACGGCCAGCACCGCCTTTTTGCGTATCACGAAGGGAACGACTCATTCGAGGCGAACATTGCTGCTAAGCGACTAAAGCAACAATTGTTAGTTACAGGTGTGGTCTATCCTCCTGGGATTACAGATGATCAACAGCGCGAATTTGAAGCACGGCTTTTCTTGGAAATAAATGACAAGCAAACCAAAACACGGCCAGATCTTCGTCAAGCAATTGAAGCGATCGTCAATCCTTACTCCGTGATTGCCATCGCTAAAGCGGTAATCAATCGGATTAGCGCGAATGGTCCGCTATGTGGAATACTGGAGGAGCATCAATTCGACCGAGGAAAACTCAAGTCTTCCTCGATCGTGAGCTATGGCCTAAAGCACGTCGTAAAAGTTGAAGGTCTCGATACACTGTTTACGCTTTGGAAGCATTCCGAGAAGGACGCTTTAGCGGAAGCAGTTGATGCGGCTTCGAAAGGCAGGAAGAAATTCAAAACTCCTTCGAAAACGGCATTGATAGACTACATCGATTTTTGCGCACGCAAAATCAACGATGTCCTTGTTGGCTATAGGACGGCAGTCGGTCATGACATGTGGACCGTTGATCGGAAGAAGAGTCGCGCTCTCACCACTACTGGTGTCAATGGAGTAATATTTTGCATCCGCCGGCTTGTGGAAAATGGTAAGATCACAACCGTCGACGAATACAAGAAAGCATTTCCGAAGATGACTCAGGATTTTAAACCGAGTGGATTTAAATTCAAATCAAGTCATTGGCGTGAACTAGGCGACAGAATTTTCAAGCAATGCTTCCAAGATTGAGAGTGCCAATTACTGGGCGCGACACGCATTTGGCAGGGTACTTGGCCACGGCAGGATTTTGCCGGTTGGGGCAGGTGTTTCACCTGCGTAACGGTCATTCCATGGCCATTTTCAAAGAGAGCTAAAACGACTATGGCGTACATTGTCACCCCTCCGCCTCCCCGGAAGCTGTTGACCAGCCTTTCTGGCTTTCTTGACGCGAACAAAAAATGGCTGAAATCGCAATCGACCGAAGACGAAGGCTTCTTGGGGCAATTTTGGTATCGTGGCGTAAACCAACGTTTCCCGAACGAAAGTCCGGGGGTTTACCGTGATCTATTCACGAAACGGGCAGGCCGCCTTACCACAAAGGGAGATACCGAAGAGAAACGCTTACGCCTTGAACGGGAAATGCTCTCCCAGTTTCGCGTAGCTGGTGCGTCGCACTTAAACCGAGAAAGCTTAACGGAAATCTATTTTATGGCCCAGCACCATGGCATGCCGACGCGCTTGCTCGATTGGTCAACCAATCCCTTGGCTGCGTTGTTTTTCGCCTGTGAAAACAAAGACGATCTAGATGGAATGGTATATGCGATGGATGCGCGAAAAGTAATCCCCTCTCTCGCAATGAAGGATGCAAAGCACAAGTTGTATCCCGGAGTAATGACCATGCGAAACTCCTTCGTGAACCAAGCTATCCACCAATCCTTCTGGCAGGAGTTGCCACCGGGCACCAACCCTCATGTGCTGCCAATTCGACCCGAATTCATTCCCGGTCGAGTTACCCAGCAAAGTTCATGCTTCACTCTCCACATGCATCGTGCGAATCCTGTCAAAAATGAGTCGCTAATTACTTTAGCCGTCGCTGGTAAGAAGAAGGCCAAAATTCGGGATGAGCTGCATCGTTTGAATATTAACGCATTCACCATATACCCAAGTTTGGATCGTCTTTCGCAGGTACTAACGGAACGATGGGAGACAAGCAAAGGCACGCCATGAAATCCCGTGCCCTTTCACTTCGCTGTTCAGATTCTAATATTCCCGCTTCAATTGGGGCAACCTCAGCCCGACCCTTTGGCTCGGACCCCGGGATGCTTAGGGCCGGCGGACGGCGGGGGCCGGCTTCGCCGTCTTGAGGTCGAAGGCGCGGCGGGCTTGCTCGATCTCCTCCAGGTGCTCCTCCGCCCACAGCCAGACGCCGCAGAACGCCGCCCCCAGGCTCAGGCCGAGCTTCGTCAGCTTGTATTCCACCCGGGGCGGAACCACCGGATGGATCGTCCGCCTCACCAGGCCTTCCCGCTCCATCTGCCGCAGGGTCTGCGTGAGCATCTTCTGGCTGATGCCGGCGATCGAACCGGCGATGCGCGTGAAACGCATCTCCCCCTGCTCCGCCAGCAGTTCCAGGATCAACAGCGTCCACTTGTCGGCCACCCGGCCGATCAGTTCGTCCACCAGCGCGTCCACCCGGGGGTCGGTCGCCGCGTCGGAGGGTTTCTTC
>CAYZGG010000162.1:0-6066 GCA_964477955.1 uncultured Opitutaceae bacterium | reverse complement strand
ACGACGCGAAGGAAGGGACGAGAGAAGAGGTGGCGAAGCGCTTCAAGGTCTCAGTGGGCATGGTGAAGAAGCTGCTGGGTCAGAGGGCGAGAACCGGAGATCTCAGGCCGCGGCATCGGCTTTCGGGACGGAAAGCGCGACTGCTGCCGGAGCATGGCGCGGAGCAGAAGCAACTCATCGCGTAGGAACCGGACCTCACGCTGGCCGAGATGAAGGGCCGCTTGGAGTTGGACTGTACGGTGGCGGCGATCCACTGGGTGGTGAGCCGACTGGGACTGACCTATAAAAAAAGACGTTCCATGCGGCCGAACAAAACCGGCCGGACGTGGCGCGGGCCAGACGCCGCTGGCAGCGGCGCCAAAGCGCGCTCGACCGGGCGAGGCTGGTCTTCATCGACTAGAGCATATTGAATTGAACTTTAGCCGGGGTCGCTGACCCCGGTGCCGGCGCGTCTGCTCCCAAACCGGGGTCAGCGACCCCGGCTACAACATGCATACGCGGCTGCGCCGCTGGCGGACCACCACGATGATCTCTTCGGCGCGGCCGTACGGGACCAGCGCCTGCCTGACCATCGAAGGAGCGACCGACACCGAGGTCTTCCACGCTCCGCCTGCGCCCACGTGCAGAAAGTCGGGTACCTGATCCCCTCCCGCCGCGCGAACGAGCTCTGCGTCAGCCACTGGCCTGGTACGCGGCCAGCAACTCGGCCCGACGCTCGGTCGGCGTACGCCGCCGCCCCAGTGCATCGCGCTTCTCCCCGGTCTCAATCAACTCAGGGTCCGTCACCCGCGTCGTCGTAGTCGCCATTGCGATACTCTTCCACGTCGTAGCTCTCGTAACTACGAGGCATCCGGAGCGACGCTTACGTTCGACCCAGTTCTGCCGCTGCTGCGCCGTGAACACCCGCCGCTTCCTCGCGGTTGTAGCCATCCCCGAGTCTAGCGATTCCGCTGTTAGCTGTCACTACGTCCAAGTTGTACGGTTGCAATTGTCTCGGGATGCTCGGTTAGGAGTCAAGCGGTGGCTACTTGGCGACATGCCAGGCGGTGGGCTGGGAGCCAAGGTCGGCCCAGCCGGCGAAGATGGCGCCGTTCATGAACCAGATGAGGTGCTCGCCGGTGGACGGATTTTCCCAGAGAATGTCGGACTGGCCGTCCCCGTTGAAGTCGGCGGCGGCGACGACATGCCAGGCGGTGGGCTCGGAGCCGAGGTCGGCCCAGCCGGCGTAGGTGGCGCCATTCATGAACCAGATGAGGTGCGCACCGGTGGAGGCGTTTTCCCAGAGGATGTCGGGCTGGCCGTCGCCGTTGAAGTCCGCCACGGCGGCAACCTGCCAGGCGGTGGGCTCGGAGCCGAGGTCGGCCCAGCCCGCGTAGGTGGCGCCGTTCATGAACCAGATGAGGTGCTCGCCGGTGGACGGATTTTCCCAGAGAATGTCGGACTGGCCGTCCCCGTTGAAGTCCGCGGCAGCGACGACATGCCAGGCGGTAGGCTGGGAGCCGAGGTCGGCCCAGCCCGCGTAGGTGGCGCCGTTCATGAACCAGATGAGGTGCTCGCCCGTGGAGGCGTTTTCCCAGAGGATGTCGGGTTGCCCGTCCCCGTTGAAGTCGGCCACGGCGGCGACCTGCCAGGCGGTGGGAACGGAGCCGAGGTCGGCCCAGCTGCCGGCGAAGGCGGCGCCGTTCATGAACCAGATGAGGTGTTCGCCGGTGGACGGATTTTCCCAGAGGATGTCGGGCTGGCCGTCCCCGTTGAAATCCGTGGACGGAAGACGCACCGTCAAGCTGGCCGCACTGCTGGTGACCGAGCCGGCGGAGTTGGTGGCCACCACCGTGTAGCTGCCCGCGTCGGCCGGGGCAACATGGGCGATGGTGTACGAGCTGCCCGTCGCCCCGCCGATGTTCACGCCGTTCTTCTGCCACTGGTACGTCGGCGCAGGACTTCCGCTTGCCGCGGTCGTGAACATCATGCTCCCAGCCGTCACCACCGTCGCGCTCGCCGGTTGCAGCGTGAACGAAGGTGTACTATTGAGTGTTATTGAAACCGTCCCGCTGAAGGCGCTGGTTCCGGCCGAATTCACCGCTTTGACCCAATAGTAGTAGGTGACACCAGGTAGGGCGGTGGAATCGTAATACAGAGAAATTGGGACCATACCTCCGAGTTTGACGGCCGAGCCCGGGTTGTTGGTCAAAGCGCGCCAAACTTCGTAGCTGGCTGCTCCGATCGTCGGGTTCCACGACAAGCGAAGGGACCGAGCCATGGCGCCGTAACCGACCGTCAAGCCAACCGGTGCCGCTGGCGGAGTGAGGGGGCCCGCGGCTATTTGAACAGGGTTCAGACGATCGGTCGAGGTCCCGTCGCCCAGTTGTCCCGATTGATTCATACCCATGGCCCATAAAGAACCGTCGGATTTCACCACGAAGCTGTGTTCGTCTCTGGTTGACACTGAAGCGATTCCACTCGCGATCAGCACCGGCGTGGCGCGGTTCAACGTGCTGCCGTCGCCCAGTTGACCGAAGGAATTGTCTCCCATCGCCCACAGCGAGCCATCCAGTTTGACGAAGAGACTTTGATTGCCTCCGGCGGAGGCCGACGCAACTCCCGTGGCAACCTGAACCGGGTCAGGGTGTGCTGTCGTCGTGCCATCGCCCAGTTGGCCATAGGAATTGTCTCCCATCGCCCAGAGCGTCCCGTCGGATTTGAGGAACAGGGTGTGCTGAATTCCAGCTGAGGCACTCACCACCCCAGTGGCGATCTTGGTCGGATTAATGCTGTAACCGGGATAGGCACCGCGACCGATCTGCCCCGAATTATCGTCGCCCATGCCCCAGAGCGTGCCATCGGCTTGAACAAAAACGCTGTGGCTACCCCCGGGGGCCACGGCGACCACATCCTTCCCGACCTGCACTGGGACCGATACGCTAAAACTAGGGTTCCCGTCTCCGAGCTGTGCATAGGTATCCTCGCCCATCGCCCAGAGCGTGCCATCCGACTTGATGAAGAAACTGTTCCTGTCTCCAGCGGCAATGGCCACCACGTTTCCAGAAATTTGTTCGGGCAAGATGTGGATGATGCTAACTGTGCCGTCGCCGAGCTCGCCGACGGAATTCCCGCCCGTGGCCCAGAGGGTGCCGTCGGCTTTGACGAACAGGCTGTGCGCTCCTCCGGCAGCGACCTCGGCGACCGCACTGGCAACCGGTAAGGGATGAGTCCGGGAGGTGAGGGTCCCATTGCCGAGTTGACCATACCCATTGTATCCGACGGTCCACAAGGTCCCGTCCGACGACGCGAAGAGACTGTGACTGCCCCCGGCAGCGGCCTGGCTGATCTTGGTCATTGCACCCACCATGACGCTCAGTGCAACGCTCGGGCTCTCGAAGGTGCCAACTATATTGGTCGCCGAAATCGAGTACTGCCCGGTGTCGGCGGCCGTGACCGCGGTGTTCGAGTAGGCTAGGGCCACGGCACCCTGCAACGGAACGCCATCTTTCAACCATTGGTAGGCGATCGGTTGCGTGCCTGAGATCGTCGGATTCAAAGAGAACGTGTCCCCGGGAGCCAAGATGATCATCGCCGGCAACCCGGAGAAGACGGGAGCGACGGCGGGATTGACAGTCACCGTTACCGTGAAACTTGCGGTGCCTGCAATGTTGGTGGCAGTGACGGTGTAACTTCCGCTGTCCGCCGGAACGGCGTTGGCCTTGGTATAGAACTGACTGGTGGCCCCGGTGATCGGCACGCCATTTCGGGCCCACTGATATGCGATTGTGGCCGTGCCTGAAACCGCGGGAGTCAAGGAGAGAAACTCACCAGAATTGTATGTAACGGAGGAAGGAAATCCCGAAATCGAAGGTGCGACGGCCGGATTCACGGTGATCAAAATAGTCGCGCTCGTGCTCCCGGCATAGTTGGTCGCGGTAAGTGTATATTGCCCGCTATCGGCGGTAGTGACCATATACACAAAGTATTCCAGACGGTTGGCATTGGGAATTGCGGCCCCGTCTTTATACCACTGCAAAGTCATGGGATCCGAACCAGAAACTGACGGGTACATTTCGAGTTCGTCTCCGTAATTAAAAGTAACGCTCAATGGCAGGCCGGAAAGTATCGGAGCCACGGCAGCATTTACATTGAGGGTAGCGACAGTACTTGTTATACCAGCCTGGCTGTTTGAGGCGATGCAACGGTATTGGTCGCCGTTCAGAGCCGGCGAGGCGATGGGGATGCTAAGAGTGAATGTGGCGGTGCCACTGTAGGTAGTATTATCGCTGAGATTGGCCCAAGTGGTGCCGCCGGCAGGCAGACGCTGCCATTGGTAGGTCGGCGACGGATTGCCGCCGGCCGTAACTGAAAAAGAAACACTCTGACCGGCGGTAACTGTCTCCGTCAAAGGTTGCAGTGAAAAATAAGGTGCGACGTTCGGCGCGCCATACAAGGCCTGGGCGCCGGCAATATCGTCGGGTTGCAAAGAGTCGATGTCACTGGTCGTACTATTCATGATCGCATTGACCGACTGTGACGGAATCGCCAGGTCTGGATGCCCGAGCCCCAAGACGTGGCCGAGTTCGTGCAAAGCCACCCGCCGAATATCGTAGACTGGCGCCTGCAACAGCCCTCGATAGGAGCTCCACGAAAAGGCTGTGTTGAAGATGATGTCCGCCTCCACCCGTTGTGAAGTTGCTGTGTTGTACCAATCAGTGGTCACGGCCAGCGTGCTGCTGTCCCAAGTCTGGCCGTAGGCGGTGTTGGAGAAGAAAATCTCGTTGATGCCGTTGTTATCAGCCCCTGAGCCCACCGCTGCGATCTGCCAGGAAAACTGCACAGTGCCAAGCTGGGCATTCCACGCCTGCATCGCCGCCTGGATGCTCCCCGCCCGGGTCGTTCCATCTTGGAGCACGACGGCATTGTCCACCATGATCTTCATGGGAATGGTCCCCGCGGGCCATTTGATCGGCGTGCTGCCGTTCATGATGAAGACATAGCCCCAGCCCGCGGCGGTTGCGATCAAACCGAACAGTATGGAAAGAACCAGCCGGACGAATCTAGTTTTCAAGGGCGGTCGATGCGTTGGAATGCCGGGCGGCCTTGATCTTGGCGATGAACGACTCGGTCGTGAGCGGCGGCGTCGCAGTCTGTTCCGGGTGCGCGCCCGACGACATGAGCGGCAGCACCACTTCCCGTTCATCGACCAGCGGTTCCCCGTTGCTGCGGGCGACAAAGTTCCGACCGGTTTGGGGATCGCGCTTGATCGGGTAGCGACCATGGCCCAGCGCCACCAACGGGTTGAACTGCACGCCGTTGCCGTGCACGAAGAGAATATCCTCGTCGCCGACCTTGAATTCCGGGCTGCCGTGCACGACCATCCGGTCGGTTCCAACGGTGCCGCCGAGCATTTCGAGCACCAGGGGGGTGGGCGGCTGTCCGGCGATGACCTCCTTTACCTCCAGCTCAACCTTGGAAATGATGTGCCGGCCCGCCCCGTCGCTGCGCATTTCGCAGGTAACCGATTTGACCACCGAATGAACGATGTAGTCTGCCCGCCCGACCAGCTCGTCAAATGCAGGCGGGATAACCGTCGTCGCGATGGCCGCCGAAGCCACAAAAAGGAAGGTAAATATGGCACAGGTCGGGCGTAAGGTGGAGGGGGCGCGCATAGTGTTCGGCTGGGTTGGTCTGCCTAACAAACTGCCTTGGCAAAATCACAACCGGCCAACGGGAGCAATAGTCGTTTCTTGAAAATCTCAAAACCACTGTTGCGCATAAGACGCCGGGAAAGCTCGGATTTCGCGTGGATACTTGCTCTGTCCAGCGCGGCTCACTTTGCCGCCGGTTCGCGGTAGAGGCCCATGATACGGTAGCGCTGGTAGCGGTTTTCGCAGGAGCTGTTCGAATCGGTTTTCTTCGGAAGTCCGGGCAAGAGCCAAGCGGTGGCTACTTGGCGACCTGCCAGGCAGTGGGAACGGAGCCGAGGTCGGCCCAGCTGCCGGCGAAGGCGGCGCCGTTCATGAACCAGATGAGGTGTTCGCCGGTGGACGGATTTTCCCAGAGGATGTCGGGCTGGCCGTC
>CAYZGG010000161.1:0-6197 GCA_964477955.1 uncultured Opitutaceae bacterium | reverse complement strand
ATTTCTGCCAACCGATGCTGGACGAAGCGGAAAAAAAACGCGTAACCGATCTCCGCTGGACGGGAATACATTTTCAACCAGGCGACGGCCTGGCTTTGCCGCTGCCCGATGCCTGCGTCGACGCTGTCACGATTTCATTCGGCCTGCGCAACATGGCCGACCGGCACAAATGCTTGACGGAAATGCACCGCGTGCTCCGCCCGGGCGGACAGCTCTTCGTGCTGGAGTTTTCGCAGCCGGCGTGGTGGTTCCGGCCGCTCTACTTTGGGTACCTGAAATTTGTTTTGCCGAAAATCGCGGGAGTGGTCACCGGCGACAGGTCGGCCTATGATTATCTTTGCGGATCGATCGAGCAATTCCCCGCGCGCGCGATTCTGAGCGCGGAGATTGCCCGGGCGGGATTCGCTGGAGTCACGGCCGCGCCGCTGACCTTCGGGGCCGTGGCGCTCCACCAAGCTCAGGCTTAGTTGAACGATTTGCCGCAACCACAGGTGCTCTGCGCGTTGGGATTCTTGATCTCGAATCCCTTGCCATGCAACCCGTCGTCAAAATCCACACTGCAACCGCTCAGATAGGCCAGACTCGTCGGGTCGAGCAACACCGCCACGCCTTCGCTGACAATCTCCTGGTCGTCGGCCTTGGGCAGGTCGAACGACATCCCGTATTGCATGCCCGAGCAACCGCCGGATTCGACGAAAACACGAAGTTTCTTGGTCGGATCGCCCGAATCCTTTTGCATGGCGCTGACCTGTCGGGCGGCTCTGGGCGTAAGCGTGATCATGCGGTAAGTTCGGTCCAAAACCGAGATTGTCAATCAATACGCTCCGCACCAAAGTCAAGCCTGTAGCAGGAATCGTGCAAATTCCACAGGAGTGTTCTTGCTTCGCTCACTTGGCCCTGCTTTTCTAGGTTAGTGTCCTCTCCCAAGCATATCATCAACGAGCTCCACTATGAACTCGTCCGCAAGATCTCCGAAGGGGGCATGGGCGTCGTCTATGAAGCGGTGCAGCGGGGCACCGGTCAATTTCGTAAAACTGTAGCCATCAAGCTAATTAGAGAAGAATATTCCAGCATTCACGAGTTCCAGAAAAACTTCATCGGCGAGGCCCGGTTGGTGGCTGACTTGATCCATACGAACATCGTCCAGACCTACCATCTCGGGCAGATCGGCGGGCAATATTTCATGACGATGGAATATGTTTCCGGAGTCAACGTGGAGCAGTTCATGGAGCGCCATTCCGAGCACCGGCGCACCCTGCCGGTGGAGCTGGCCGCGTTCATCATTTCCCGGGTCTGCCGCGGCCTGAACTACGCGCATGCCAAGCGCGACCGCGACGGCCGCCTGCTCGGCATCGTCCATCGCGACGTCAATCCCAAGAACATCATGCTGGCCTACGAAGGCGACGTGAAGCTGACCGACTTCGGCATCGCGAAGGCCCTCGACCTGATGTACAACGAGGAGGGCAAGGTGATCCCGGGCAAGGACGAATATATCTCCCCCGAGGGCGCCAGCTATGGCGTGACCGACGCCCGCTCCGACCTGTTCTCCCTCGGCATCGTGCTCACCGAGCTGCTGTTGGGCAAAAACATCTTCCGCGCCGTCAACCGCCTGGATTCGCGCCGCAACATCCTGACGATGCCCGTTCCGAAGTTCTCCGAATTGCGCGCCGAAATCGACCCCAAGCTGGAAGCCGTCCTCCAGCGCGCCCTCCAGCGCGACCGGGATAAACGCTACCAGACCGCTTTCGAGATGATGACGGACCTCGAGCTGTACCTGTACAGCGACCGCTACGGCCCGACCAACGAGAAACTCGCCGTCTACATCCGCGACCTGTACCTGCAGGACAATTCCAGCCGTTCCCCCCTGCCCTTCATCCCGCTGCCGCTCCAGCCCAGCATCTCCACTCGCGAGAACCAGCATTAGACGCTTTTTCTCATGAGTGGCCCGGGCTTCAACCAAAGCTTCCAACAGCGGCAAACCCAGCAACTCGTGCTGGCGCCGCAGATGCGGCAGTCCCTGAAGATCCTGCAGGTCGCCGCCCTGGACCTCCGCGCCACCATCCAGGAGGAACTTCAGTCCAATCCCGCCCTGGAAGAGCTGCCGATGGAAGGCATCAGCCTGGAAAAAGAGGCCAAGACCACCGACTCCGATTCAGGACCCACCGCCGATTCCAGCGAGGAAATGAATTTCAAGTCCGACTTCCAGATGCTGGAAAAGATCGGACAGGACTGGCGCGACCAGATGAACGATACCGGCGGCATCCGCAATGGCGGCACCGCCGAGGACAGCGAACGCCGCCAGCATTTCTTCGACTCGCTCACGAGCGAAACCTCCCTCTCCGAACACCTCATGCAGCAGGCTGAGATGGCCGACTGCCCGGCGGACGTCCTGGAAGCCGTCCGCTACCAGGTGGGCAGCCTCGACGACCGCGGATTTCTCACCACCACACTGCCCGATCTCGCCCTGCTCTCCGGCCTGCCCCTGGCCACCGTCCAGGCCGGCGCGAAGCTCCTGCGGACCTTTGATCCCCCAGGCATCGGCGCCGAAAGCCTCCGCGACTGCCTGCTCATCCAGCTCGTGCATAAAGGCCGCGACAAATCCGTCACGAGCCGGATCATCCGCGACCATTTCGACCTCCTCGTCCGCCGCCGCATCCCCGATATCGCCCGCAAAATGGGCCTCTCCGCCGAGATCATCCAGGACGCCCTTGGGGAAATCGGCACGCTGGACCCGGCCCCGGGACGCAAGTTCGCCGACGACGCCAACCGCGTCGTGGTGCCCGACGTCACGGTCGAGAAGGATGGCGACGAATGGAAGATCATCCTCAATTCCGACTACATTCCGCGGCTGCGGCTCAGCAACACCTACAAGGAATTGATCGCCAAGGGCACCTTGGCCAAGCAGGAGCGTGATTATCTCCGGGAGAAGCTCCGCTCGGGCAAATTCATCATCAACGCCATCGAGCAGCGCCAGCGCACCATTGAGCGCATCACCCGCGAAATCCTCAAGCACCAGAGCGAGTTTTTTGCGGAAGGTGTGTCGAAATTAAAGCCGCTGACGATGACGCAGATCGCGGACCTCATCGGCGTGCACGAGACGACGGTCAGCCGCGCCCTCGCCAACAAATACATCCAGACCCCGCACGGCGTGTTTGAGATGAAATTCTTTTTCACCTCCGGCTATCAGTCGGACGCCGGCCAATCCGTGGCCAACACCAGTGTGAAGGAGATGATCGCCGACATCGTGGCCGGCGAGGATCCGAGTTCGCCGCTCAGCGACCAGGACATCGTGGCCGCTCTCGTCGCCAAGGGTCTGACGATCGCCCGTCGCACCGTGGCGAAATACCGCGAGGAGCTCGGCCTGCTCCCCAGCAACCTCCGCCGCCGGTACGATTGAGCGGTAGCTTGCAGGGCGGGGTCGCCGACCCCGCCTCGGACGTCACGCACGATGCGCAGCAAGTCGGTAGGGGCGATTGCCCCAACCGCCCTCCGCAAAAATTCGCAACGAACGGGGCCATTGAAGGCAACGGCTTCTATCCAAATTCTACGCTTCCACCTTTGCCGCAATCCTGCTCGCAGTTTTTCTGGCAGCTTGGATTTTAAAGGACCTCAGCCGCTCGCAACCTGGTTCGACGCACCCAGTTTTCGCCGCTTCACGGTCACTCCGGCTGCGGCGTGCGCAACACGTGATAGAGCGTTTCCTTGAGCTTATCCATGCCGATCGGTTTGAGGAGACAGGCACTCAGCCGCGCCATCGCCGTGCCGCGCGCCAACAGCTCGGGATTGAGGTAGCCTGTCAGCAGCACCCGGCGGGCCGTCGGCTGACGCCGCATCGCCTCGATCAGAAAGTCGAGACCCTGCTTTTTGCCGGGCAGCATCTGGTCCGACAGCAGAATGTCGAAATTGCGCGTCCCGAGCAGCATCAGCGCCTCCTCAACGTTGCCCGCGGATTCGATGTCGAACTCGCTTTCGAGATTGGCCCGGTACGTCGCCGTCAGCTGGGCCTCGTCTTCCAGGAGCAAAATCGTCGGCAGCGGTTTGGTCTCTTCGCTCATGGCAATCAGCCGACGGGCACCGCCGCCGTCTGGTCGTAAAGGTTGGCGGCATCCATCACGGTCTTGAGCAGTTCGGCCATGGAGACGGGTTTGAGCAGGTAGCGGTAAAGGGCGGCTTCGTTGACGCTGCGCAGCAGCATTTCAGGTTTCATGTAACCGGTGACCAGGACCCGCTGGGTGTTGGGATGTTCCTCGCGCGTGTGCACGAGAAAATTCAGGCCGTTGCCCCCCGGCATGAGGTGATCGCACACCACCACCTTGTAATTTTTCTTGTGCATCATGAATCCGGCCTCGCGCGCGGAGCTGGCCAGATCGCACTCGAAATGACCGGACAGGGCCTCCGCGTAGAGCTTGATCAACGAAACCTCGTCGTCGACCAGCAGAACCTGCCCTTTGGGGGCCGGCGACGGGGTTTTGTCCGGTGCGGTCATTATTGGCATCTTGTGATGGGCCTTGAACTTGGCAAATCCAAACACGGTCGGCAATCCCCGAACCTGAATTGATTTGCCTGCCGGGCGCCGCCTGCTTCTTTCACAGTTGTTTGTCATGGCCCCACCCGATCTACACGCGGCAGCCCGCGAAGGCACCTTTGCCGACCTGCCCGCGGATTCGCTGACTTCGGAAAACCTGCTCCGGGCCAATGCCTCCGGCAACACGGCCATCCACCTCGCCGCGAAATACGGCACCCTGCGCCTGCTGCCGGCCGCCGCGCTGACCGCGGACCTGCTGCTGCGCAAGAACGACGCGGGCTATACCGCCCTTCACCTCGCCGCCCGCGGCGGACATCTTGACCAGATCCCGACCGCTTTGCTCAACCGCGAAAACCTGCTGAGCCGCACCAACAGCGGTTATACCGCCCTGCACCTGGCTGCCTCTTCGGGCGCACTCGACCAGCTGCCGACGGGGCTGCTCACGAGCGACCTGGCCCTGACCAAAACCGACCACGGCAACACCCTCCTCCACGAGGCGGCCGAGGCCGGGACGCTGGACCGGTTCCCGCGCCACTTTTTGAGCGACGCCAACGTCACCGCCTCCAACATCAGCGGCGAAACCGTCCTGCATGTCGCCGCGCTCAACGGCCACCTCGACCAGATCCCCGCGGAGTTTCTCACCCCGGCCAATCTGCTCAGCAAGACCTCGAATCTGGACACTGTCCTTCACGCCGCCGCGATTGCCGGCCACCTCGACCAGATTCCCGTCGCCGTGCTCACCCCGGAAAACCTTCTGCTGGGCAGCAAGAGTGGTTACACCGCGATCCACGCCGCCGCAGAGTCCGGTTATCTCGCCCAAATCCCCCGCGATCACCTCACGATCGACCTGCTGCTCTCCCGCAACGACTACGGCGACACTCCCTTCCATGCCGCGGCCGTCAACGGCCACCTCGACCAGATCCCGCGCGAATTCTTCAACCGCAGCACCGTGCTCATCCGCAATTACAACGGAGGCACCCCACTCGGAGCCGCCCTCCGCCACGGCCACCTCGACCAGATCCCGGCCGAGTTCCGCCCGAAACCGCCCGGTCTGGTCCGCCGCCTGCTTATCAAGGCCGGTCTCAGCCGTCCGCCCAACGTCTAATACTTGAACTGTGACACACTGCAGGCTTCGGTCCGCCCCTTCCGTCCGCTAGGCTCTCGCCTTTACCAAACCTGATGAATACCACCATCTCTGCCATCACCGCCCGCGAAATCATTGACTCCCGCGGCAATCCCACCGTCGAGGTCGATGTCCGCCTCGCCTCCGGCCATTTCGGCCGCGCCGCCGTGCCCTCCGGGGCTTCCACCGGCGAGCACGAGGCCATCGAACTGCGCGACGGCGACAAAAAACGCTATTCCGGCAAGGGCGTCCTGACCGCCGTGGCCAATGTGAAAACGAAGATCGCTCCAGCCCTGGCCGGCGTCGACGCCTTCGACCAGACCGGCGTCGACCGCGCCATGATCGCCCTCGACGGCACCGAGACCAAATCCAAGCTCGGCGCCAACGCCATCCTCGGCGTCTCGCTCGCCACGGCCAAAGCCGCCGCCAGCGCCGCCGGGCTCCCGCTCTACAAGTACATCGGCGGACCCAACGCCAAGGTGCTGCCCGTCCCGATGATGAACATCATGAACGGCGGCGCGCACTCCGACGCCCCGATCGACTTCCAGG
>CAYZGG010000160.1:0-6434 GCA_964477955.1 uncultured Opitutaceae bacterium | reverse complement strand
CTGTCAGCGAATCATGGCACAAAGTGTAAACGAATTATGGCACTGTGCCCCCTCATCCCGCGAAGCATGCGCTGCGAAGGCTGAAGCCCGCGGGGTGAGGGCACCCCGCCCACAACGAAAAGTCCAGGTCCGGACGGACATTGACAAACCCTAGGCCGAACGGCGGGCCCGGCGGTCCCGCCCTACCTCGGGCTCACCGGTCCACCACGTCCAACTCCGGCCATTCCGCGATTTTCCGGTGCAGCGTCCGGCGGGAAATTCCGAGAAATCCGGCGGCCTTCGTCCGGTTGCCATGGGCCTTGATCAGCGCCTCGCGCAGCAGCCGTTTTTCGTTTTCCTCCACCGACAACGGGTTCGACGGCGCCGGCGAACTGAGCACCGGCGCGCCGGGCGCCTCGCCGCGATATTTGGCGTCGAGCCCGAACTCGTTCAGCGAGCCGCCGCGCTGCAACACCACCGTGTTCTCGGCGAAATTCCGCAGCTCGCGGATGTTGCCCGGCCACGCGTAGCTCTGCAGATAGCGCAGGGCGCCAGCCTCGACCGTCACCGGCTCGTAGCCGTTTTCTTTCGAAAACTGCTTGATGAAATGCTCCAGCAGCAGCGGAATGTCCTCGGCGCGCTCGCGCAACGACGGCGTGGTGAGCCGCACGACGTTCAGCCGGAAAAACAGGTCCTCGCGAAACTTCCCCTCCTTGACCATCTGCTCGAGGTTGCGGTTGGTCGCCGCCACCAGCCGCACATCCACCGTGATCGTCTTCGTGCTGCCGATGCGCTCGAAACTCTTCGTCTCCATGAAGCGAAGGAGCTTCACCTGGATCTCCGGGCCGATCTCGCCGATCTCGTCGAGAAAAACCGTGCCGCCGTCGGCGCTCTCGAACCGCCCGATCCGCCGCTCGGTCGCGCCCGTGAAGGCCCCGCGCTCGTGGCCGAAGAGCTCACTCTCCAGCAGCGTCGCCGGCAGCGCCGCGCAATGCACGGGCATGAACGACGCCTGCGCCCGCGGACTCGCCTGGTGGATGGCCTGCGCGATCAGCTCCTTGCCAGTGCCGGTCTCGCCTTCGATCAGGATCGTCGCCTTCGACGGCGCCACCAGCTTCACCTTTTCGATCAGCTCCTTGAGCTTGGGCGCCGTGCCGACGATTCCATCGGGGCTGAATTTCTCCTCCAGCCGCTCGTGTAACTGCTTCACCTCCACTTCGAGGGTCTTCGTCTTGAGCGCCCGCTGGATCAGGATTTCCAGGCGCTCGATGTTGACCGGCTTGGTCAGAAAATCCACCGCCCCACGCTTCATCGCCTCCACGGCCGAATCGATGCTCCCGTAGGCGGTCATCATGATCACCGCCGGCTTGTTGCCCAGGGTTAGGGCCTTGTCGATGACCTTGAGGCCGCTTTTTCCCGGCATGCGCAGGTCGGTCACGATCACGTCGAACTCCTGCGCATCCATCAAGTTGAAGCCCTCGTCGGCGCTGCCCGCGACCGAGACGTCGTAGTTTTCCTGCAGCGCCTGCTGGAGTCCCTCGCGGGTATGCTTCTCGTCATCGACGATCAGGACGCTAGGTACCATGGACTCATGAAGCCCGGCCCTCCCGCCGTGGTCAACGGGAAATGAGACGCGATGTCACACATCGTCAAATGACCCGGCGTAGCGCAGGCTTCCTGCCTGCTTGTCGGATGCAATCGGATCCGTCGCGAAGAGTTTGGCGCGAGCAATCGGCAGTAGCTTGCGCGCTTGCCGCGCAACAAAAGTGGCGGGACGAGCCCGCCACCTACCGGGTTTACCTCCCGGCAATGACCTGAGTCCGGCTTCGCCCGCGAGAGTTTCTGAAACGCGTCTCTTCGGGAAATGGCCCGGAGCCAAAAATTCATCCTGCAATTTCTTCAACTCTCTCGCGTAGCGCACTAACGGTTTTGAACGTGCAACAGAGGGTCGGGATATTCATAGTTGGACGAGGAAACGAAAACGGTCACCGCCAAGTATGCGTTAACGCCCGAAGAACTGCAAAGAAGCGGGCGCTTTCCACGCGATAGCTCGAAAACCCGACGACCTCCTTCTTCCTTGTCGGTCGCGGAGAAATCCTCCGCCCGTTTAGTTCTCCCAGCGGCGGAGAATCAGCGAGACATTGCTTCCGCCGAACCCGCTGCTGTTTTTCAGCACGGTCCGAGGGCCTGTCAGTTGGGTGGTGCGAAGCAGGTTGAGCCCCTCGCAAACGGGATCGGGATCGTCCAGATTGGCCCCCCCCGGCACAAATCCATCGGCAATACCCGCCGCGCAGAAAGCGGTTTCCATCACGCCGGAAAACGAAAGACCGTGGCCGGTCAACGACTTGGTGCTGCTGATCAGGGGGTGCGCTCCCACTGCGGTAAAGGTCGCATGCAAAGCTTTCGCCTCCGACACATCTCCCGTCTGGGTCGACGTGGCATGCGCATTGACGTAGTCTATATCGGCGGGAAGAACCCTGGCGGCGACGATGGCCCGCTGCATTGCGACGGCGAGCCCGCGTCCGTCCGGTTCAGATTCCGCAATACTGCAACCGTCGGCCGCCTGGCCCCACCCGAGCACTTCGGCATAGATGGGCGCGCCGCGCGCTTGCGCGATCCGGGCGTCCTCGAGGCACAACGCCGCGGCTCCGCCCGTGGTAACAAAACCGTCTCGTGCTCGATCGAAGGGCCGCGAGGCGCGCGCGGGGTCGGGATTCCGCGACAACGCGCGCATGCCATGGAACGGATAGAGCGAGTCGAAGGTGAGGTCCTCGCCGCCGACCACGAGCATCCTTCGCTGGCGCGACAGTCTGATCTCGTCAAAGGCATAGCCCACCGCCTGCGCGGCGGACGCGCAAGCGGACGCGAAACCGGCCACCGCTCCGCGTATGCCGTAATAGGCGGCTAGATTAAAATTCAATGTCCCGGCGATTGCACTCACCACCCCCATCGGCGCTATCCGAGAGCCCTTCGAATCGTGGAGCTGGTTGAGATGGTAACGGCTCAATCGCGCGGAGCCGGCCGAGGCGCAAAAAAGCCCGGTGTCGTCGCCCGAGATTTCCGCCCGGGTCAGGCGGGCGTCGGAGATCGCCTGCTCTGCGGCACACAACGCGTAGAGCCCATGGGGTGGCATGCCTCGCAGGGCTTCCTTGGCGAAAGCATAGCCGTCCGGCCAGCGCCAACCGGCCCATTGGACCGTCGAGGTATCAAACCCCTTGACCGTTCCAACCACTTTTACCGGCAACGCGGTACCCGGCAGGAAATCCCACCGCTCGATGCCCGACCTGAGCTGCTTGAGACTGTCGACGACCGTGGCTCGATCGTTTCCGATACTGGTGATAAACCCGACGCCCGTGATGACGACACGCGGTGAAGACATAAGACCGTTCTGATCAGAGCGCCGACTTGGCGTCCAGACCCGTCCGGCGGCGGAGGTACTGGCGCAAGTCGTCCAAGGTCAGAATGCGGGGAAGCTCGGCATCCTCCATTTTGATCTCAAAGAGGCTTTCCACCGTAAATACGGTGTCCATCATGGTGAGAGAATCGACCCCCAAATCCTCCACCAGCCTGGTGCCACCCGGAAAAGCGTCCAAGGCATCCGCCGGTTTTTTGGCCAGATAGAAATGGAGCACGCCCAGAACAACGACGTCCAAACTGACCGGATCCGGGCTTTCCGCGTAGGAATAGTACGCGTTCACAATTCGCTCCGGAAACCCGACGAGGGACTCGTCAGCGCGTTTCTTGGCGTCGTCAATGGTGATCATTTGTATGCAATAGTCTTCGTTTCTGGCCCAAAACCACCGAGGGAAAATCAACTTTTTGATGACGGCCTGATCCGAAGGCAAATGATTTAGCGAGGCGTGTCGGGCTCAAAATATCCGGTCGGGCAACGATGGACTGACAACATTGAGGACGGGCGGAGATATCTCATGCACTATGGTATCATGGCCGGCGGTGATTTTCGGTTAACCCTCGAGGTGGTGCCCGGTTCCGGCACCGGGGAGCTTGAGGGCCTGAGTGGAACCATGACGATCAGGGTCGCCCCGGATTGCGCCCATGCATATGAATTCGACTTTAGTTTACCCGACGGAAAGTAGATTCGGAATGACCGGGGCGGGTAAGCCGCGCTTTTTGGCCAGGGTCTAAGCCAAGGACTGGGGGTGAATCTCGGCTCACGACCGCCAAGGGCTGCTCAGCAACCCGGGGAAGCAAGGCAGCTATTAGTTTTTGGGCGCGACCCCGTCAGGTGAGTCCGCCTAGCACTGCATCATCTTCCGGCGCTCGGGTATCGCGACCTTCCCTAACGCCTTTGCATGAGTCTGGGAAAGAGCACAGTTGGTCCCACGGTCAAGAACGCACCGATAGTCGCAACGCCGACCACCGTGCCGATAGCGAAGTCCGCACCGGTAATGAGATGTCCGCCGAGACCATATCTGACCAAGAGATAGAAGATGACCACGTAGAGTAGGCTTGTGAGCAGACCCGGCGAGTATGTTTTGAGGCGGATGGTCCAATACAAGTGAACAGTCAGAACGTGCGTGACAAATCCGGCGACGAAGGTGAGCGGCAGGATTACCCAATGGCCGCCGAGGCCATCAAAGAGAACGTTGCTGGCCGCGATCGCTCCAAGAAACGCCGCATTGAACCAGAAGAACATCCGCACGTGATAGGTTGGCCAAAATTTGTCCGCGATCCATTTGACGAAGCCGCCGTTAAGGAGCGTTTCATCAAGAACGTGAACAACGTATGATGCGAAAAATACCCAGAAGATAACACTTAGGAATGACATGGTTGGTCCAATCATTCGTCACTTTTCCGCCCGGAATGTCTTTCCCAGCTCTACCCCATTTAGGCGGAAATAAAGCCGTATCAGGTCAATTTCAAGTTGCGGCCTCCCGGTCGCGCCCGGGACTCCGCGGGCACTGGTGATGACACCGGCGGTAAATCCGATCAGGTAACGTCGCGGGACAATGGGCTCCGTAGGGCCGCCGTCGGTCCGGTTCTTCTTCGCGGGCGTGGACCCTGCCGCGAGCAGCCAGCCAGCGTCTTCCCTGCTCCACCCAACAGCGGCCTCGAGCTTCACAAGCTCGTCCATCGACACGGGCGGAGGAGGAACGTCGGCAGATCCGTAAGAGTATCCCGGGATGGTTAGATTTGGCTCCGCAACATCCATTGGACGCGATTCTAAAGCAAACCCTTGCGGATGCTATGGGGCTTGGACCCCAATCGAATGGAATTTCATATCTCTCCGAAAGCGCCGAGAAAATCACACGTCTCGTTCAGCCGATCGACCAATGTTCAATGCCCTTGTTGGGCCAGAGTTCGACAGAACGGCGATTCCCTAGACGCCGATTGGCGCGAATAGCGGTGATCGACGGCACTCAGCGTATCTCTGAGGTGAGCGAGAGCCTTCGGAATACGGCTGATGACGGACGACTGTGTTTGTGGCAATTCGCGCCCCGCCGGAATCAAAAATATCGAGCCACGCTCCGGAACCAGGCTCGCCGAGTCGACCTAGTTTATTTTAGTCCTGCGCAAAGAAGGAAACATTTCCCTATGTGTTTCATCACGAGGTGCCATGCGTGCGGACTCTTCAAAAAGACCTATCGAAAGCGGGAATTGTTTTCATTGATGATACCGGGAGGAGACTAGATTTCCATGCGCTGCGGGCAACATTCTGTACCATGCTCGCTGTGAACCATGTGCCTCTCGCCGAAGCCAAGTCCTCTGACAAGTCGCGAGCAATCGCACAAAACCGTATCAAGTCGCCCTGATACGGTTTCGTTAAAATGGTCGGGCTGGTGAGATTCGAACTCACGACCTCTTGCACCCCATGCAAGCGCGCTACCAGGCTACGCTACAGCCCGATGATCCATCGGAAGGTCGAAGAAGCCGCATGCCCCGGCGCGAGGCAAGTCATTATTTTCAGCGAAGGCCGGCACCGCCGGGCCACGGAAACGAAGCGGCCGCTCAACCCGCTCCGTTCCACTTGAATATCCCCGGCCAGGACCGTTGAGGACAACGGCCCCCACCTCATTCGATCGACCAACCGATCACACCTGTCCCGGCAGGCGGCGCCGAGTTCGGGGTTCAGCCGATTCATCCTGAAAACGCAGCTGAAACCACGGATTTCACGAATGAGCACGGATGATCAATCAAATACAATCCAGTGAGTCCTCCCCTCGCAGATGAATGGATTCGTACCGGGATTCCTTCCTGAATTTTTCCGCATCCGTGTAGATCGGTGGTATCCGTGGTTGGTTCGATCGGTTGCTCTGCGGAATTTAGGTTCACGCCATCCCTTTTGTTCAGCCCATTGCCACCCGCTCGCGAAAAAATGCTGCAATCCGCGTCGGGAACCTTCAATAAACGCACCGGCATCCGTCCTCGTAGCTCAGCCGGATAGAGCATCGGTTTTCTAAACCGACGGTCGCGTGTTCGAGTCACGCCGGGGA
>CAYZGG010000159.1:0-6442 GCA_964477955.1 uncultured Opitutaceae bacterium | reverse complement strand
ACCTTGGTCGCATCGATCACAAAGAGCCGCAGCTTTTTCCGGATGATCGCCTCCTGCCATTCGAGCGGCAGCTGCTCCCAGGTGTTGGCCGGGGTGTGCGGGGAATTGAGCAGGATCGTGGCGCCGGTGGCCGCGAAGCCGAGCACATCGGTGCGGCCGACAAAATTGTACTGACTGCAGGCGACAAAATCCGCCTGGCTGATCAGGTAGGGCGCGCGGATCGGGCGGGGACCGAAGCGCAGGTGCGAGATCGTCATCGAGCCCGATTTCTTCGAATCGTAGACGAAGTAGCCCTGGGCAAAATTATCCGTCTGCTCGCCGATGATCTTGATCGAGTTTTTGTTCGCGCCCACGGTGCCGTCCGCGCCGAGGCCGACGAAGACACAGCGGCGGACGTCGGAGGCCTCGAGGTTGAAGTCCTCGTCGTAGGGCAGCGAGGTGCCGGTGATGTCGTCGTTGATGCCGATGGTGAAATGGAGCGGGCCTTCGCGGCGGGCGAGGCGTTCGAAGACGGCGCGGGCCATGCCGGGGGTGAATTCCTTGGAGCCCAGGCCATAGCGGCCGCCGAGCACGTTTCCGAGGCCGGTGCGCCGGCCTTCGGCGATGGCGCCGAGCACATTCAGGTACAACGGCTCGCCAAGCGAACCGGGTTCCTTCGTGCGGTCGAGCACGGCGATGGAGCGGACCGTGGATGGCAACGCGGCGAGGAAGGCGGGAACACGGAACGGCAGGAACAGCCGCACCGCGATCACGCCGACCTTGGCCCCGCGGGCGTTCAGCCAGTCGACCGTTTCACTGACGGTTTCAATACTGCTGCCCATCGCCACGATAACGCGTTCGGCGTCGGGCGCCCCGTGGTAGTCGAACAGGTGGTAGGCCCGCCCGGTGGCCGCGGCGAACTGGTCCATCACCTTCTGCACGATGGCCGGCAACGCATCGTAGTAGCGGTTGACCGCCTCGCGGCCCTGGAAATAAACGTCGGGATTCTGCGCCGTGCCGCGGAGGGTCGGCGCATCGGGCGTCATGGCCCGCGAACGGAAGGCAGCGAGGTCCTTGGGATCGACGAGCTCGCGCAGGACCTCGTCGCCGATCAGCTCGAGTTTGGACACTTCGTGGGAGGTCCGGAAGCCGTCGAAGAAGTGGATGAACGGCACGCGGGCCCGGTAGCTGGCGGCATGGGCGATCAGCGCGAGGTCGTGCGCCTCCTGGCCGGAATTGCTGCACAACAGCGCGCAACCGGTGGCCCGGCAGGCCATGACGTCCTGGTGGTCGCCGAAGATCGACAGGCCCTGCGCGGCCAGCGCGCGGGCGCTGACATGCAGGGTGAGCGGCAGCAGCTCGCCCGCGATCTTGTAGAGCTTGGGGATCATCTGCAGGAGGCCCTGCGACTCGGTGAAGGTGGTCGTGAGTGCTCCGCCGAGGAGGCCGCCATGGACGGCGCCGGCGACGCCGCCTTCGGACTGCATCTGGACGACGCGTGGGACCTGGCCCCAGAGGTTGGGCCGGCCGGCGGCCGCCCATTCGTCGCAGAACTCGGCCATCGTGGATGACGGCGTGATCGGGTAGATCGCGATCAGTTCGTTGAGCCGGTAGGCGACGGAGGCGACAGCTTCGTTGGCATCACAAGTGACAAAATCAGCGGCAGGACGGGACATGGCGTGGGGGGGGATGACGTGAATGATTCCGGGACGCCATGATGCCAAATTTGCCCCGTCCGGACTGTGCATTTATTGCCATTCGCATCGCGCCAAGCCAACCGATGCGGCATGGCTTCGGATGGAGGCTCCTGGGTAGGGCGCCTTAGCCGGTGGAGCGCCGGGCTTTGTCGAAGGTCACGGCCGAGCGGCCAGCCGGCGGAAGTCAATTGTAGGGCGGGGTCGCTGACCCCGCCTCGAACGTTTCATCGTGCGCGCGGCAAGCGGGGTCGGCGACCCCGCCCTACAACCTGACCAACCGCGTGTTTCTCAAACGTAGGTCGTTCCGGCATACGCATCAGGTCTGCGCGGCTGAAGCCGCATAGACCTCAAGCCTGCGCCGTTCCGGCATAGGCTTCCATCCCCGCGCACGAACACACCAGATTGCGGTCGCCATAGACGTTGTCGACGCGGCCCGTGGCGGGCCAGAATTTGGCGGCGCGCGTCCACGCATCGGGGAAGGCGGCGCGTTCGCGCGAGTACGGATGCGGCCACTCGGTCGCGCAGACTGCGGCCGCGGTGTGCGGGGCGTTTTTCAGCGGATTGTCGAGGCGGTCGCTTTCGCCGCTGGCCACCGCGGACATCTCGCCATGGATGGAAATCAACGCGTCGCAGAAACGGTCGAGCTCGGTCTTCGTTTCGCTCTCGGTCGGCTCAATCATCAGCGTGCCTGGGACGGGGAACGACATCGTGGGCGCGTGATAGCCGTAGTCCATCAGGCGTTTCGCCACATCCTCGACCTCGACGCCGTGTTTTTTCCACGGCCGGAACTCGAGAATGCATTCGTGCGCGACAAGTCCGCTACCGCCCTTGTAAAGGACGGGGAAATACGGCTCGAGGCGCTTGGCGACATAGTTGGCGTTGAGGATGGCGAACTCCGTGGCGCGGGTGAGGCCGCCCGGGCCCATCATGCGGATGTACATCCACGAGATCACCAGGATGCTGGCGCTGCCGAAGGGCGCGGCGCTGACGGCGCCGCGCTGAAGGCTGAAAGCTGAAGGCTGAAGGCCTGAGAAAACGTGCCCAGGAAGAAATTCCGCGAGGTGTTTAGCCACGCCGATCGGGCCCATGCCGGGGCCGCCGCCGCCGTGCGGGATGCAAAACGTCTTGTGAAGATTCAGGTGGCAGACGTCGGCGCCGATGTGGCCAGGCGAAGTCAGGCCGACCTGCGCGTTCATGTTGGCGCCGTCCATATAGACCTGGCCGCCGTGCGCGTGGACCACCTCGCAGATGTCCTTGATCGAGGTTTCAAAGACCCCGTGAGTCGACGGATAGGTGACCATGAGCGCGGCGAGGTGGGCGGCGTGTTCGGTCGCCTTGGTCCTGAGGTCGGCGAGATCGATGTTGCCATTGGCATCGCAGGCCACGGGCACGACGCGGAAGTTGCACATCGCGGCGCTGGCCGGATTGGTGCCATGGGCGCTGGTCGGGATGAGGCAGATGTTGCGGTGGCCATCACCGCGGGACTCGTGGTAGGCGCGGATCACCAGCAGCCCGGCGTATTCGCCCTGCGAGCCGGCGTTGGGCTGGAGCGAAACGGCGGCGAAGCCCGTGATCTCCGCGAGCCAGGACTCGAGGTCGGCGAAGAGTTTGGCGTAACCCTTGGTTTGGTCGGCCGGCGCGAACGGATGCAGCTGGCCGAACTCGGGCCACGTGACCGGAAACATCTCGCTCGTGGCGTTGAGCTTCATCGTGCACGAACCGAGCGAGATCATCGAGTGGCACAGCGAAAGATCCTTCGCTTCGAGCCGTTTGATGTAGCGGAGCATCTCGTGCTCGGTGTGGAAGCGGTTGAAGACCGGCGCGGTGAGGAACGCAGACTGGCGTGCGTGCGGTTCGGGGTAGGGACGGACCGCCGGGCCGTCCGCGTCTGACGGCGGGCCCAGCGGTCCCGCCCTACCAGTGAAACAGCCGAGCAACTTTTCCACATCCTCCACAGTCGTCGTTTCGTCGAGCGAGACGCCGACGGTCGAGGCGTCGACCGGGCGCAGATTGAACCGGGCGGCCTTGGTGGCGGCGTGCACTTTGGCGGCGTCGATGCCAGAAACGGTCACCGTGTCGAACACCGGCTCGGCATTCACCTTGGCGCCGGCGGAGCGGAGTCCGTCGGCGAGAAGCTGGGTGAGCAGCAGCACGCGTCGGGCGATTTTCTTCAGTTCCTCCGGGCCGTGGTAGACGGCATACATCGAGGCCATGACGGCAAGCAGCACCTGGGCGGTGCAGATGTTCGACGTGGCCTTGTCGCGGCGGATATGCTGTTCACGCGTGCCGAGCGCGAGACGCATGGCCGGGTTGCCGTGGACATCCTTCGAGACGCCGACGAGCCGGCCGGGCATCTGGCGCTTGAATTCGTCCTTGGTGGCGAGAAAGCCCGCGTGCGGTCCGCCGAAACCCATCGGCACGCCGAAACGCTGGGCGGAGCCGACGGCGACGTCCGCGCCGAACTCGCCCGGCGGGCGCAGCAGGGTAAGCGCAAGCAGATCGGTGGCGGCGATGCACAGCGCGCCGGCGGCGTGCGCCTTCGCGAAGAAGCCGGCGAAATCGTGGATGCTGCCGGTCGTGTCGGGATATTGCACGAGCACGCCGAAGAGGTTCGGGGGCGGCTCGAACGTGCGGTGATCGCCGACCACGACGGACACGGCCAGCGGCTTGGCGCGGGTCCGGACGATGTCGATCGTCTGCGGGTGGCAGTTCTCCGACACGAAAAACACGGAGGCGGCGTGGCTTTCGCCGAGTTTCACCCGGTGCGCGAGCATCATCGCCTCGGCGGCGGCGGTGCCCTCGTCGAGCATCGAGGCGTTGGCGATCTGCATTCCCGTGAGGTCGGTCACGACCGTCTGGAAATTCAGCAGCGCCTCGAGGCGGCCCTGGGAAATCTCGGCCTGATACGGGGTGTAGGCGGTGTACCAGCCCGGATTTTCGAGGATGTTGCGCTGGATGACGGCGGGGGTGGCGGTGCCGTAGTAGCCGAGGCCGATGAAACTGCGGAAGACCTGGTTCTGGCTCGCGAACGCGCGGAGCTCGGCCAGGGCGGCGGATTCGCCGAGGGCGGGCGGGAGCTGCAGCGGGCGGGCCAGGCGGATGTTCGCCGGCACGGCGTCGTTGGCGAGGGCATCGAGCGAATCGTAGCCGGTGGTGTGCAACATCGCGGCGATTTCGGCCATCGCGGAGCCGCTGTGGCGGCGTTCGAAGGTGTCGGTGGGGGCGAGCAGATCGCGGGTCGGAACCATGCGCGCACGCTAGGCCCGGACAGGGTCTGCGCAACTGCGATTTCGGCGGAGCCTTGACCGGTTCTGCGAGAATGGCTCTACCTATTGGAAGGTAGGGTGCACCGGCCCGGTGCGTCGCGGCGGAGGGAGGCGCTCCGCCCTGGCCATGGAACGCAATTTGTCAGGCTCAAATGCGAACTCTGACATCTGCATTTGGAACCTATTCCCGAACTGCTTATCTCCGCTCGGGCCGACAAGATGTAGGAGCCTGCTTGCAGGCGACCCTCCCCGCGTTCAGTTGTTGGTCGCCTGGAAGCAGGCTCCGTCATGTCCGACTCTCCAAAATTCACCACCAAGGAGGGGCGCGCCGATTACGTCGACCGGCGGCTGGCCGAGCTTTATCCGGAGACGCCGATTCCATTGCGTCACCGCGACCCCTATTCGCTGCTGGTGGCGGTGGTGCTCTCGGCGCAGTGCACGGACGAGCGCGTGAACCAGGTCACGCCCAAACTGTGGGCCCTGGCCGACACGCCACAGGCGATGGCCGTCGTGGCGGCGGCGGAGATTCAGGAAATCATCCGGCCGTGCGGGCTTTCGCCGCAGAAGGCGAAGGCGATCAACGGGCTCTCGCGGTTGCTGGTGGAGCGCCACGGCGGGGCCGTGCCCCGGACGTTCGAGGAATTGGAAGCGCTGCCCGGCGTGGGCCACAAGACCGCCTCCGTGGTCATGAGCCAAGCGTGGGGCGTGCCGGCGTTTCCCGTCGACACGCACATCCACCGCCTGGCGCAGCGCTGGGAACTGACCTCCGGCCGGAACGTGGAGCGGACGGAGCGGGATTTGAAGGAGCTTTTCGCTCCGGAGAAGTGGAACCAGTTGCACCTCCGGATGATTTACTACGGGCGCGGACAGTGCACCGCCCGCGGGTGCGATGGGACGGTGTGCGAGATTTGCCGGACCCTGTTTCCGATGCGGAAGACGGCGGTGGTCACCCGAAAATAGGTCTGGCCCGACCCTGATCCCGAAAAATGCAGTTTAACGCGGAGGTCGCGGAGAGAAAGACGCTTGGCCGGAGCGCATCTGCGCGCTGGTGCACGACTGAGGAGCATTTTTGCAGGCGGCCGTCGAGGGTCACTTGCAAGCAAGCTCCTACACCTCGGCAATGCGACCGACAGAAGATGGATCGGCGGCCAAGTCTCCAACCTGAAATCCGCAGAGGGTTAACCACTAATTTCCACTAATTGACGCTAATGCTGAGGTCCGGGCAATCCGCACTCGCGGCGTATCGTTCCCCGACCAAGTGAATCCGGGTGTGGCATCACACCGATCCGATTCCTGATTAGCGTTCATTAGTGAGGATTAGTGGTTAACTGGCTTGGTCTTCGTGCATTTGTCTGATGTCGCCTTCGCTTCGGTAGCCGCGAAATCCCCGGCGGAATTTAGGTTGATTCGGGCGGGCCGGGCGTTAACCGTCTGCCGCTCGTTTTGGACGCTTAGCTCAGTTGGTTAGAGCACCTGCTTCACACGCAGGGGGTCACTGGT
>CAYZGG010000158.1:0-6467 GCA_964477955.1 uncultured Opitutaceae bacterium | reverse complement strand
GCCGTCGTGCTCTCGTTCGGCGCCGACGATGCGCACAACTATCTCAGCGGCGCTCGGAGCGGCCACGCCATCGGCCCTCTCGGCAGCCCGACTTGGAACGCGGAGTACCGCCGGCGGGTCGACGGTGCGCAAGGGGGACAATCTTCTGCTGCCGTTTGCCGGCGATCATCGGTTCACCGCCGACGAGGAATCCCTTGTGCTGGTGACGGACAATTTCACCCACGCGTGACCATGAAGCGACATCAGTTTTCTCCTTCGACCCGGCGAGGCGGCCTGCTGATTCGCCTGCTCCTGGCCATGGGCGGACTGTTTCTGTTGGCGCTCATCGCCTGGGTCCTGCTTCTGCCGAGCGTTTTGGTTTCGACGATCCGCTCCCGCACCGGGTTTACCGTCAAAATCGAACATCTCTCGGTCAATCCGCTTACCGCCAGAGTCGAGATCGACGGTCTTCTGCTGGAAAACCCCGAAGGCTGGCCGGAAAAAAACTTTGTCGACCTGCGGCGATTCCGGGCCGAGGCGGAACTGTTTTCGCTTCTGTCCGACCGCTGGGTGATCGATGACGCGGTCGTCGATGTGGCGCGGTTGACCCTGGTGACCGGCACGCAGGGCACGACCAACGTGATGTTGTTCCGGGACGGTCTGGCCGGCAAATCCAAGGAGACGGCGGCGAGCCAGCCCGTGGCGCAGACGGGCAAGAAACAGGGGTTTTTGATCCGGCACCTCCTGCTGAAGTGCGACCAGCTCGTATACGCTGATTATTCGGGCGGCCGGTCGCTGGTAAAGACTTACAACCTCAATCTCAACCGCGACCTGCGGGACGTCGACAGCGTGGCCAAGATCATCAGTCCGGTCACGGGCTCGGCGCTGGGCGTGCTGGCCAACGCCTTGGGCGGGCTCTCAAAGACCAAGCCGGATGTGCTGCTGAACGCCGTGGACTCCCTGCAGGCGGCCGGCCGGAAGACGGGCGAAACCCTCAAGAATCTTTTTCGCTCGCTTGAAAACAAGAAACCGTGAGGTAATTTGCGCCCCTTTGCATGAGTGAACCCGATCCAACCGAATTCAAGAGCACCGAAACTGCGGGCGCAGGCGCGTCCGCCCAGCCGTCGGCGCCCGCCGCCTTGGACGAGCAGCTGGCTGCGGCCCGGAAGGAGGCGGCGGCGAATCAGGACCGCTACCTGCGCACGGTGGCCGATCTGGAAAATTTCCGCAAACGCTCGGTCCGGGAGAAGGACGAGCTGCGCCAGTTCGCCGCGACCAACATTATGCAGGATTTGATTCCCCTGCTCGACAATCTCAGTCTGGGTTTGGCGGCCGCGAAGCAGCAGTCCGACGTGACGGCCGTGGCCGAGGGAGTGCGCCTGGTGTTGGAGCAGTTCAAAAGCCTGCTTGATCGGCACGGGCTCAAGGAAATCAACCCGGCGGGACAGGCCTTCGATCACCATTTGCACGAGTGCATCGCGCACCAGCCGAGCGCCGAGGTACCGGCGGAGAGCGTCATCCAGGTCGTGCGGGCCGGGTACACTTTGAACGGGCGTTTGCTCCGGCCGGCCTCCGTGATCGTCTCCAGCGGGCGTGCGCCGGCCGGTGAGACCAAGGCCTGACCATGGCAGCCGGACACAAGCAGGATTATTACGAGCTCCTCGGCGTGGCGAAGAACGCCACCGAGGATGATCTGAAAAAGGCCTACCGCAAGAAGGCCGTGCAATTCCATCCGGACAAAAACCCCGGCAACAAGGAGGCGGAGGAGACCTTCAAGAAGGTTTCGGAAGCCTACGAGGTGCTCAAGGATCCGGAAAAGCGGGCGGCCTACGACCGTTACGGTCATGCCGCCTTCCAGCAAGGCGGGGGCGGCCCGCGCGCTTCGGGCGGTTTCAGCGGCGGCGGATTCCACGATCCGTTTGACATCTTTCGCGAGGTTTTCGGCCAGCGGGGAGCCGGCGGAGTGTTCGAGGAATTTTTCGGGGGAGAAGCCGGCGGCGGAGGTGGGGGTGGCGCCGGCCGGGGTTCGGATCTGCGGTATGATCTTGAGCTCACGCTGGAAGAGGCCGCGCAGGGGGTGGAAAAGGAAATTTCGTTCCGCCGCCTGGGCCAGTGCAAGCATTGCCACGGCACCGGGGCCGAGCCCGGCTCGAAGTGCACCACTTGCACGACCTGCCGGGGTGCGGGTCAGGTGACCACTTCGCGCGGATTTTTTCACGTGCGCCAGGTCTGCCCGACCTGTCACGGCTCCGGGCTGCGCTACGAGAGGGTCTGCGCCAAATGCAGCGGCGAATGCCGCTTGGAGGAGACGGCCAAGATCAACGTGCGCATTCCGCCCGGAGTGGACAGCGGCTCAAAGCTCCGCTCGTCGGGCAACGGCGAGGCGGGGGTGCAGGGTGGCCAGGCCGGTGACCTTTACATCGTGGTCCAGGTGAAGGAACACGAGGTGTTCGAGCGCCAGGGCGACGATCTGTTCACCGAGATGCCGATCAAGTTCACGCTGGCAACCCTGGGCGGGACCATCGCGGTTCCGACGCTGGGGGGCAAGGCCACGCTGAAAATTCCCACGGGCACGCAGTCGGGCACGACGTTCCGCCTGAAAGGCCGGGGCATGCCGCATCTGCGCGGCGGGGCGCACGGCGACCAGCTCATCCGCGTGCATGTCGAAGTCCCCACCTCCCTCAACGGCGAGCAGCGGAAGAAGCTCGAGGATTTTGCCCAGTCCTGCGGCGATTCGGACGAGCCGGTTTCGCGGAGCTTCTTCGAGAAAGCCAAGAAATTCTTCTGACCCGAGCCGCATGAACCTGGCCCATCCCAAAGTGATGACGCTCGCCCAGGCGGTGGCGGCGCGCGGGGTGTTGAGGAAAGCGCGCCGGAAGCTGGTGCTGACCAACGGGGTGTTCGACCTGCTGCACCCCGGGCATACCTCGTATCTGGCCGCCGCCCGGCAACTCGGGGGTAGGGACGGTCAGCTCTACGTGGCCCTGAATTCCGACCGCAGCGTGAGGCGGTTGAAAGGATCGCTCCGGCCCATTTTGGATCAGCAGTCCCGGGCTTACAACCTGGCGCAGTTGAGTGCGGTGGACGGCGTGATCATCTTCGGACGGACGCGGCTGGATCGGGAGATCGAGGCGTTGCAGCCCGATATTTACTGCAAGGCGGGCGATTACACCGAGGCGACGCTGGATCCGACGGAGCTGGCCGCCTTGTATCGGGTGAACGCCCGGATCGAGTTCCTGCCGTTTTTGCGGGGCTTCAGCACGACCGCCCTGATTGAAAAGATCAAGGCGGCGGGGGAGATCTGAAATGCGTGTGGTCATTCTCGGCTCCGGTCGGGGCAGCAACGCGGAGGCGATCCTGGCTGCGCAGCAAGTCGGCCGGTTGGGGCGCGCTGCCGTGGTGCAGCTTTTTTCGGACCGGCCGGATGCCGGGGTGCTGGCCTTGGGGCCGCGGTTCGGCGTGCCGGCGGCATTCCTCGATCCGGCGCCGTTCAAGACCAAGCTGGAGGGGCCGGGTGAGGAGCGCTACATTGCCGCCGTGCAGGGCAGTAAGCCCGATCTCGTGGTGCTGGCCGGATTCATGCGCGTGCTCAAACCGGGGTTTTTGAAGGCGTTTGCGGGGAAGATCATCAACCTGCATCCCAGCCTTCTCCCCAGTTTTCCGGGCCTGGATGGCATTGGCCAGGCTTGGCGGCGGGGCGTGAAGGTCACGGGATGCACCGTGCACGGCGTGACGGAGGAGGTCGATGGCGGCCCGATCATCGACCAAGCGGTGGTGCGGATCGAACCGGGCGACACTTTGGAAACCCTGACCGCCAAGATGCATGCGGCGGAGCATGAGCTGCTGCCTGCAGTCATCGCCCGGCTCAGCGCGACGGGGGCCTGATCACATGGCGGTCATCGAGCTCAAGGTGGAGGTCGCGCTGGGTGCAGTGCCGGCCTTGGAGGAGCTGCTGGCGGAGGCCGAGGAGCAACGCGTGATGGTGATCGAGGACAAGCCGTCCGGACGCGCTTGGTTGACGGGGTTTTTCGCGTCGCGAGACGAAGCACAGGCGGTTTGGCGGGGCCTGGCCGACGGTCTTGAGGCGGAATGGCTGGCGGAGGAACCCTCGCTGAGCGAACTGGCGGATGCCGATTGGAAGGAAAGCTACAAGGTTCATTTCAAGGCGTGGCAATTCGGGCGATTGCACTGGGTGCCGGTCTGGGAGCGCGAGACTTTCCGGCTGCCCGCGGGCGACGAAGTGCTGTGGCTGGATCCCGGGATGGCCTTCGGCACGGGCAATCACGAGACGACGCGCCTCGTGGTCGAGCGACTGGTTGGTTTCGCCGGGAAGGGAGGAACGCACGGCCGGGTGATCGATGCCGGGTGCGGTTCGGGCATCCTGGCACTTTCGGCCGTCAAACTCGGGTACGATGCGGTGGCGGCGTTTGACAATGATCCGCAGGCGGTGGCGATCAGCCGGCAAAACGCGGAGCTCAACGGGCTGACCGGACGGGTGGATTTTTATGAAGGAGACCTGGTGACCGGTCTGGCCGGGCGCCAGGCGGAGTTGGTGCTGGCGAACATCCAGGCGGACGTGCTGATGAAGTTCGCCGGCCCGCTGGTCGCGGCGGTGGCGCCAGCGGGGGCGCTCGTGTTGAGCGGGATTTTGGCGACGGAGCTAGAACAGGTCAGAAACTGGTTTGAAGCCATGCCCCCGGGGTGGCGTACGGACTCCCGCGTCATGGGAGAGTGGTCTGATCTGGTGGTGACCCGCTCCGCCTGATTGGATTTCAGAGGAAGCGCCACACGGCGTGGAGCATCGTAAGGTTTCCCGCGACCCAGAGGAGCCAGAATTTCCGATCGGCGGGCAGCAGCAGATTGAAGGCGATGGTCATGGGCAACACCGCGCGGCAGGCGGCCCAGTAACCGGACCAAACCCAGGAGCTGAGGCAAAGCAGCACGACCGCGTACGCGATCCCGACGCGCCACCACGGGTTTTCCCGGTCCGGGTTGGTCGCGAGGACGGCGGCTTGGACAAGGAGGCCGGGGACGGCCAAGAGCGCGAAGACATACCGGGTGTCCCAATGCCCGGCGGCGAGTTCGGCGATAGACAGCCGGGCCTCCCGAAACATTCCGATGAATGGCCACGTAAAATTGCCCAGTCCCGAGCTGTCCGAGCCGTCAAATCGGGTGAAAACGTACCAGCTCCAAGCGCCCAAAGGCAGCGCGACCAGGAGAATCTGCCACAGGGAGCGGAGGGGGTTTTTCGGCCGGAGCAGAACGCACCCTGCTCCGAAAAGGGCGGTTTCCCGAGCCAGGACGCCAAGAGCAAACCCGAGCATCCCGGACCGGGTGCGTTTTCCCGCGAGCTCCCGGATCGCGAATGCAGTCAAGGCAACGGCAGCCAGATCCACCAGGGAACGTGACACGCAATCCATCACTCCCACGCTCAGCATGCACCCGAGCCAGCGGGCCGTGCCGAGCAGGCCGGGGAGGCCGACGAGTTCGCGAAGCAGCCAGCCGAGCCAGAGCCAGCAGATCACGTTCAGCAGGGCGTACGCCTGGAGCGTCCACCAGGGATTGCCCAAACCGATCAGGGCGGCGGTGGCCGACAAAAGAATGCGCCGGGCGCGATAGCCCGGGTTGTCCAAAGCGGGGCCGATCTCGCTGCTGCGGAGCAGGGGGTCCAAGGCTACTTGGGCGTAGAATTGTCCGTCGTAGCCGGGCGTCCCGGCGAATACTTTCACCGGCAACAAGCGCACCGCGGGCAGCGCGCGCTCGTGAAATTGGTCGCCGAAACGGATGAGTCCGGTAAAGCCGGTTTGGGCGCTGTATTTTGTGGCAATCAAACAAAGAAAACAAAGGCAGGCCAAAAAATAGGTCCGGGTGGTCATCCTGGGATAAAAATCCGCCGCATCGGCGCGGATGCGGCGGGAAAGAGAAAAGGCAGGCGGTTTGGCGACCTAGAAGAGGTCGGCCGGAGTCCGGGACATGAAGTCTTCCATGTAGGCGGTGGTTGCCTTGCCTTCGATGAAAGTGGGATCGCTCATGATCGCCTTGTGGAGCGGGATGGTGGTCTTGATGCCGCGCACGAGATATTCGCTGAGGGCGCGGTAAGAGCGCTGGAGCGCGATCTTGCGGGTCGGCCCGTAGCAGATGAGCTTGCCGATCATGCTATCGTAGTACGGGGGGATGGTATAGCCGCTGTAGACGTGGGAATCGACCCTGACGCCATACCCGCCGGGCGCGTAGTAAAGGCTGATCGTACCGGGGGAGGGAGCGAAATTGCGGGCCGGATCCTCAGCGTTGATCCGGCACTCGATCGCATGTCTTTCACCAAATTTGATGTCCCCCTGGTCGAAACTGAGCTTCTCGCCGTTGGCCACGCTGATTTGCTGCTTGATGAGATCGATGCCCGTGACTTCCTCGGTGACGGGATGCTCGACCTGGATCCGGGTGTTCATCTCGATGAAGTAATAGTTGCCCTTGTCATCGACGAGGAATTC
>CAYZGG010000157.1:0-6540 GCA_964477955.1 uncultured Opitutaceae bacterium | reverse complement strand
GTAAGCGTCCGGCCGGGGACCTCCTAGGCTGAGGACTGGATTTGGGATAAGGTTGGCCGATGGGAACGATGCTCGCGGAGTTGGTGGACACGGGAGAGAAACGGGATACGCGCGGGCGCCGGGTGACGATCGCCGCGCGGCGGGCGGAACTGGTGAAGGCCTACCGGGAGAGTGGCCTGACAATCGCCGAGATGGCGCGGCGGGAGGGGGTGAAGTACTCGACTTTCGCCGGCTGGGTGAAGAAGAGCGGGCGGCGGGCTGAGCCGCGCCGGGTGCCGGTGCGCTTTGCCGAGGTGAACTTGCCGGTGCCGCTCGCGGCGGCGGGCTTCGAGGTGCGCTTGCCCGACGGCACGGTGTTGCGCGGAGGCGATCCAACGGGACTGGCGGCCCTGGTTCGGGCGTTGAAAGGCTGAGCGCGATGCTGGCGTTTCCGGCGGCGATCAAGGTCTACGTGGCGGTGCAGCCGGTGGACATGCGCAAACAGTGCAATGGACTGTGGGCGGCGGCGCAGGAGACGCTCGGCGAAGATCCGAAAAACGGCGCGCTCTTCGCCTTCATCAACAAGGAGCGCACGCGGCTGAAGCTGCTGTATTGGGACGGCACCGGCGTGTGGGTGCTGGCGAAGCGGCTCGAAAAGGGCCGCTTCTCCTGGCCGGCGCCGAGCGAGACCAAGGCGAAGCTCTCCCTCGCCCCGGAAGCGTTGGCGCTGTTAGTCGGCGGGGTGGAGCTCAAGCACGGCTCGCTGAAAGCCTGGTACGAACGCTAACGGGAAAAATAGTTTTCTCGCGCGGGAACTTTTGGCGGAGCCCGCGGACCAAACGCGCGCGATGAGCGCCACCGTGACCGCCGAGGAAGTCGACCTGCTGCGCCAGGAGAACGCGGTGTTGCGCACGCAGATCGAGTGGCTGAAGAAACAGCTCTTCGGGCCGGGCAGGAGCGAGAAGCTCGACCGGGCGCAGCTGTTGCTCAAGCTCGGCGAACTGGAGAAGCTCGCCGCGGCCACCGCGCCCCAGACGGAGACGATCACGTACGAGCGAGCGAAGGGATCGAAGGAACCGCGCCCGGTGCCGGCCGAGACGTTTGAGCACCTGCCGGTGCAGGAGACCGTCGAGATCATCCCGGAGCAGGTGCAAAAGGCCCCCGACCTCTACGAGCGCATCGGCGAGGAGCGGACCTTCGAGGTCGATGTGGTCCCGCCCAAACTCTTCAAGCGCGAGTTCATCCGTCCGAAGTTCCGGCACCGGCTGGACCGCAGCCGCCCGCCGCTGCTCGCGCCGGCCCCGGCGCGGCCCGTGGCCGGGGGCTACGCCTCGGCCGGGCTGCTGGCGTGGATCGCGCTCAGCAAGTACGTGGATCACCAACCGCTTTATCGCCTCGAACAGATGTCGCGGCGCTGGGGCGCGGCGATCTCCCGCCAGAGCATGGCCGACTGGATCGGGCTGACCGCTCAGTGGCTGGAACCGATTTACCGGCGGATGGTATCGCGAGCTGTTGGCTGGCGGCTACGTCCAGGCCGATGAAACCCCGGTGCGGTGCAATGACCCGGATGAAAAACGTGGGGGCACCACGCAAGGCTGGTTGTGGGTCATCAGCCGACCTGGGGGCGAGGTCGTCTTCGACTGGCGGCTAACCCGCCAGCATGGCGAGCTGACCTCGTTGCTGGACGGGTACCGCGGGATCTTGCAGTCCGACGGCTACGCGGCGTATCCGAGCTTTGCCCGCGCCCGCGAGGGGGTCGCCTGGGTCGGCTGCTGGGCGCACGCCCGACGCTACTTCTTCGAGGCGGCCGCCGAGCGGCCGAAAACGGCGGAGCGCATCCTCCGGCTCATCGCCCAACTCTACCGGCTCGAACGCGAATGGGACCAAGCGGCGGTGGGCGACCAACGCGCCGCGCTCCGTCAGCTGCACTTTGCCCGGCCGCTGTACTGGCTGCGGCGTCTGGGCGTGGCGTTACGCGCGAAAGCGCTGCCCAAGTCCGGTCTCGGCAAAGCCTGCACGTACCTGCTCGAGCATTGGGAGCCGTTGACCGCCCACCTGCGTCATAGTCAAACCCGGATCGACAACAACCTTGTCGAAAATGCCATCCGTCCGTCGGCTCTGGGCAAGAAAAACTGGCTGTTCATCGGCCACCCCGACGCCGGCCAGCGTTCCGCCATCATCTACTCGATCGTCGTCTCCTGTCAGCGCCACGGCAAAGACCCGCTCGCCTACTTGCGCGATGTCCTCTCACGCCTGCCGCGGATGACCAACCAGGATGATGTCGGGGCGCTCACTCCGGCTCGCTGGCGAGCTCCGTAGTCTACGACGTAATGGTCACCATTACGCTGTAGCTCGGATCGCTTCTACGTCAGAATGGTCACCATTACGCTCGGTCAATGAGGCGTTCGATCGGACGCATACGGCGCTCACGCGCCGGGGACGGGTTCTCGCGCGGGGCCGACAATGCATAAAGGACACCACTGTGTCCTTTAACTCACGCCACGTCACCGACGGGTTTTGATTCCGTGACCGGCGGTCAATCTGATCAGCGTAAAAATCCTACGACCTCAATCCGGCCAAAACGACGACGACAACTAGACCGGGAACATTTACTTCCCCCGGACTAACGATGACAAGATAAACAGCAGAATGAAATTACCGACTACAGCGGCAAGTAGAGCTACTTTGCGAGTGCGTGAAAGGCCAATACTACGGTCACGCATCTTCTCTGGCGATTGCAGCTCTGGATGTGTCTTGAGAAACCAATTTACGCATAGCACCCCTAGGCCAAAACAGACCACTCCCGAAGCAATAACGCTCATCCGGTTCCCCAACGGAAGAGGTATCCTGATTCCTGTGAGTAGTTCAAAAACATTCACCAAATTCATGAAAACGCACATACCCGTCACTATGCATAAGATCCGAGGCAGCTGTCTCTCAGATCCTGCATCACGAATTCGATAGAATTCGTAAGCTATCGAATAGAGATCGGCAAAAAATTCAGCCATGAGTCGATATTTATTGTTTCGGAGCCAATACTGCACCAGGGGGCGGCTTATTTACAGCATTATAAATATCCCAAGTGAGGGTGGCCAGAGCGTAGGTTGCTGCAACCGCAGTACCAACCGGTGGGAAAAAGCCCGCTACACCAAAAACTGCATCAGCACCGTTTCGCCCATTTAAGCCATTGAAGCCTATATCAAGAATCGAGATTCCTAACCCAACACCGCCGACCCACTTTCCGGCGGCCTTTAAAAACTCAAGGCGCTCCCCCATCAATCGGTAGCTGCGATTAAGCAAATAATTGCTCTCTGATGCCGCATCCCGCCAACGCCAAGTACCGTTTAATTGCCGCCAAAAAGAATCATTGTGCAGCAGATCACCAGGGGCGACAATCAAGCCACCTCCTGCAGCTATCATACCTCCAACGTGCAATGGTCCTTCTAGGCTGTTACCCTCAGACGGACTCCCCATCGGACCGAACGCCAAAATGCCATCTCTCGGCATATTGGCAGGATATTCAGAGGTACTGTTTGGGGTACCTCCTTCTAAGGCTATCAATTCATCATTGTACCAAGCTGGTCCGGCAGGTCCAATGTTGTGCCAAGTCATAGTCCACGTATCTGTTCCATTACTTCCCGTCTGCGTCGCACCCTCACTAGGCCCGCCTCCAATGCTTGGGGCGGAAGTATTCGTGCTTGATTGGTATGTGTATTGGGATGTGTAGTTGCTTGTATTTTGGTCCGCGTGCGTTGGCGTAATTATTCTATTTAAGTAGGCGTCCAAAGAGGGACTGTCTGACAGACCTCGCTCTAGCCGGTCAAAAAAGGAGAGGGCTGGCGCACCTTCAGCATCACCATCTTCATCGTCAATCCAGTGACCAGTTGCGTTATGAGTAGCATCTCCCGGAGAATCCTCTACCCAACGAGGCACCATACCGAGGTAATCCCAACCGTTGACCGCGTTGTTGGCACAAAAGCCGTAGAGGTTCACGCCGCCAGCTTCTTCGGCCGGATCGCGGTTGACGAAGCGACCCGTAGATGGGTTATAAAACCTGAATCCGTAGTAAACGAGCGCGGTCTCGACGTCGGTGTACTTGGTCGAATACTGCCACGGATTGCTCGCGCCGTAGGGCCCTGACTCCCGCAGGACTTTACCGAAGGCATCATACTCGTAGGCGGCGGCAATGCTGCCGTCCGCGGAACTGAGCAGCCCGTATACGCTGCCGCCCCCATCGTACACCGGCAGGTAGCTCGTACCGCCGTCCTGGATCATGAGCAGGCCTCCGACTCCACCGGCTCCTTGACTTGTTCCAGAGAGATCCAAGCCCCAGAAATAATTCTTGTTCACCGTGGTGCTGGAGTCGATCGTCTGGATCAGATTCCAGCCGTTGTAGGTGAATTGCAGGCTCTTTTGCAAGGCCCAGGTCGTGACGTTCCAGCTATAAACGAGTTTGGCGTAGCGGCGGCCCAGGTAGTCGTAGTAGAACCCATAGGCCACATTGGGGAACAACGCGGCGGCGGCCGAGCTGCAAGTGGAGATGAAGGTCACCCGATTCTCGGCGTCGTAGAGGTAATTCCACAAGCCGTCCGAGGTCAGGTTGCCATCCGCATCGTAGGTGAACTGCTCCTGAGTCTTGGGGACGAAGGCCGGCAATTGCAGCTGGGGGTTGTGTCCATCATTGATATTGATGATGCCGTAGGCGGCATTGTTGGAGCTGGCGAGCAGGTAGGCGTCGAAATAATAGTTGCCGGTTGTCGTATGCGAGACGATATCGGTCGGGCCGCCGCTCGAACTGACTGTGACCGGCGAGTAGTAGGTAGCGCCGGCCACGTCGAAGGTCCGGGGGACGTCGCGCGCGCCGTATTCGTTCAGGGAATTGGTCGAGGAATAGTTGGCGGTGAAGGAATTGTGGGTGGTGGTCAGCCGGTTGCCGACGGGGTCGTAGGAGTAGCTGTCCGTGCGCGGGGCCAAGGGGGTGGAGGTGCGACCGAGCACAGTGCTTTCCGTGGTCAGTTCGTTGCGGTTGTCGTAGCCCCAGGAGGTGGCCAGCCCCTGCGTGCCGTTGCCGTAGATCGCGAAGAGAGTGCCGGTTTTGGTGACATCCTTCATCCGGCCCAGGGCGTCGGGGCCCGGCATCGTGCCGGTCTTACTGTAGTCAAAGGATGCGATCGTAGTGAGCGTGGTGCCGATGGTGGTAGTGGTGGTGCGGCTGCTCAGCAGATTGCGGGAGGCGTTGTAGAGGCGGGTATCAGAATAAGTGAGGGTCGGGTTGGTCACGGTGGCGACCAGATCGGCATTCGGCGCATACCCGTAGGTGAAGCTCTGAGTGCCGGTCCCGTTGGAACTGCCAGCGAGGCCGTATGCCCGACCGAGCGAATCATAAGAATAGGTGACGGACTGCTGGGCGGTGTTGTTCGCCGGGGTGCCCAGGCCGTACCCGGTGGGGCGACCCTTCGTACTGGTGGTATCGTAGTTGTAGGTGAGACGTGTGCTGCCGTATAAATCCTCGCTGGACTGCTCCAAGGTTCCGCTAAGGTTGTAGTTGAACGTATGGGTTCCTGAGTAATCTACGGCCGTAGCGAGTTTGCCAAGTCGGTTGTAGGTATAGGTGATGGGGTAGGTGCTTCCGGGATCATTCGTGTAAGTCTTGGTCAGGAGTTCACCTGTATTCGCATCATAGCCATAAGTAGTGACAATCCCGCCAGAGCCGGTACCAGCGCGGGCGGACGTGCGGGTGAGCAATTGACGGGCGATCGTGTAGGTGAAGGTGACGGCGTTGGTGCCGGTAGCATCGGTCTTGGATTTGAGCAGTCCAGCATTGGTATCGTAGGCCCAGGTGGTCGAATCAGCGGTCAGGCCGCTCGCAGCGGTGCTCCAGCTGGCATTAGACCAGTTAGTGCCACCGCGATAGGTGTGCATAATGCTCTGGCGACCGAGCGCGTCGTATACGTACTCGACGGGGACTTCGGTATCGCCCCATTGGTGCAGTTTGTGACCAAGATTGTCGTACTCAAAGCGGCTGACATTGGTGAGCGCGTTGGCGAGCGTGGCCACCTGGCCGGCAGACGTATAGGTATAGGTCGCCTGAGTGATGCTCGCTGGATCGACGACTGTGCCTACCAGCGATCCGCCGGCAAGGTAGTTGGTAACCGTGCCATTCGGCGTCGAACCGGTGCCCGCGGTCCGCGGGTCGATCGACTTGACCTGCCGATCCAGCGCATCGAATTCCGTCCGCATGATGATGCCAGTGCTGTCGCGGGCCTCGACGGGGAGCCCGTTGTAGGAGACCTCATATTGGTCGGTGTTTGATCCAACCACAATGGTGTCCTTGGTGACGATCTTGCTTGTGGCATTGTGGTTCACCGTAACCGCCGAGAAATTGCCGTACCGATCGTAGTTTTGAGTCTGTGCGACCATTGTCCCGGTGAAGTTGGAGACGAGATCGTACTGGGTGTTGAGAACAGTGCGGGCACTGTTGTTCGCCGTGGCGTAGGTGGCTTTCTGCGTCTGGAGGAACCAGGTGCCACCGCCACCATTGAAAAAGGCAACCGTGGTTTC
>CAYZGG010000156.1:0-6613 GCA_964477955.1 uncultured Opitutaceae bacterium | reverse complement strand
AGCATCGGTTTTCTAAACCGACGGTCGCGTGTTCGAGTCACGCCGGGGACGCCATTTTTTGTCTCCCTTTGCAAAGCGGCCGGAACCACCGCGTGGATGATTCCGGCCGGCAGTCTGCACAAACACCCGAGCACACTGCAAACCCTGGCTAGTCGCCAAGCGATGGAGCCATCCACCGCAGGTCCCAAGGAGAGCTTAGCCCGCGTCTTGCGATGCGAAACCGCATTTGGGTAACAAAACTGTTACCTGCCCTTGGAGGATTTTCGTCCTCGTGATTTTCCAGGGATTCTCCTCTCTGACCTTCGTGCCTCGATGGCTCAAACGGACCTTTCAGACCAACCCAAAAAAAGGAGTCCAAAATGGAAATCAGACGAAGCGGATCCCAACCGTCGGGCCAAGGCCCGGCCGACTGGTTTACCGGCACGGTGCGCATCGATCCCCTGTTGCAAGCACCCGCTCCTGCGCGCGTCGTAGGCGCCAGTGTCACGTTCGAGCCCGGTGCTCGCACCGCGTGGCACACTCATCCGCTCGGCCAGACGCTGATCGTGACGGCCGGCGGCGGCCGGGCGCAGCGCTGGGGCGGCCCGATCGAGGAAATCCGGCCGGGCGACGTCATCTGGTTCCCGCCCGGCGAGAAGCACTGGCACGGCGCCGCGCCGACCACGGCGATGACACACCTCGCCATCCAGGAGCAACTCGACGGCAAGGCCGTCGACTGGCTGGAAAAGGTCAGCGACGAACAATACCGAACCTGATCCCGCGCCTCCGCGGAGGTCTGCTTCCGCACCGCCTCTCCGGGGTGACGGAATTCGCCGACGGGTCAATCGCCCTGGGTGTGGAGCGTGAAGTCCGGGGAATCGGAGTGAATTTCGGAGATCTTGCTCTCGGCCAGCGTCAGATCTCCGCGCGCATCCTGCCGGATCCACAGGCCGTGCCGGCCCGGCGCCCCGAGGCCGAAGCGGGCGATGACCACGTCGCGCAGGCGGGCGCGGGAGAGCGTGCCCTCGCTCTTCGGGCTGCCGGGGCCGACGACGGAGAGCCCGTCTGACAGGCTGTCGCGGATGTCGACCTGGCTGATTTCGAGGCCGGAGATGCTGCGGCGTTCCATGCAGATCTGGAACGCGGCGCGCCACGCCCAACTGTGGTCGTATCCGCCGCAGCGCAGGAGTGTGCAACTGCGCACGACCGTCGTACCGCTGAAATTGTTGTCGATCTTCCGTTCCGCATCGGAGGTCGGGAACGTCGAGCTGATCAGAATTCCGCAGCCGGCGGTGATGTCGGTGAACCGGCAGTCCTCGATGCGGTTGCCGGCGCCACCGTAGATTGCGCCGCCGTTCGCGAGGAACGGGAGCTGACCGGTGCAATGCCGGATGACGTTGCCCCCGGGGCGGCGGCCCTCGACGAAACCCTGGTCGGTCGGCACCGGCCAGATGGCGAAGCAATCGTCGCCCGTGCCGCGGGCGCTGCAGTTTTCCACGATGGTGCCGTTGGTGCCGACGCAGAGGTTGACGCCGTCGGCCAGCAGGTCGCGGAACCGGCAGCCCTCGATCCGCAGGTTCGTACCGTTGTAGATCCATGCGCCGACCTTCGTGTGCTCGATCCATATCCGGGACACCGACGAGTCGGCGCACTGGGTGCCGACGATGCCGTCGTTTGGCTCGCTGTCGTTGCGATAGTTCAACCGGCCGAGGATCGCGAAGTCCGCCAGGCGAATCCGGCTCCCGGCGAGCTTGAACCGCACGCGGCGGTCGGCGTGGCCGTAGAGCGCCTCATCGCCGACAAAGGTCGTGTGCCAAATTCCCGCGCCCTGGATCGCAACGTCGGAGGGCAGCACGATGTCGCCGGTCAGCCGGTAGTCGCCCACGGGCACCCAGACCACCCGGCCCTCGCGAACGGCCGCGGCGATGCAATTGCGGAGGGCCGCCGTGTCGTCGGTCTCGCCCCGGCCGCCCGCCCCGAAATCGAGCACCGACAGCGCGTTGGCCGGGGCGGCGAGCGGCGGCGCGACATTCTCCAGATCGACGAGGTCGACGATACAGTCGGGCGGGTTGGCGTTGGGCTGCTGCAGGCGGACCACGTCGCCGGGCGCGATGACCAGGTCCCGGACGCGGACCTCGTCGTAGAAATTGCGCGGCTTGCCCGCCGCCGGGTCGTTGGAAAACGGATACGATCCGTAGAGATGCGCGTAGCGGGAGGTCAGCGCCAGCGTGCGGACGGCGCGGCCGTTGACGAGAAGCTGCAGGGTGGCGTCGAGTCCGCCCCCGGTCGTCGAGTCGGGCAGGCTGTAGCGCACGACCAGCGCGTTCGCGGCGGCAGCCGCGGTAAACTCGAGGTAGTCGCCGGCGGCGAGCTGCACGCACTGCTGGCCGGACGATTCGGTCTCCACGAGAAACGGCTCGTACCTCGGCCCGCGCACGGTGCCCGTGGTTTTCATCGCCTCGGCCTCGTAGGTCGTCCAAGGCAGGTCGGCCCCCGCCCCACCGGCCGCGTAGCCGGTGCAGGCCAGGCTGGCTGCGACCAGAGCGGCGCGAACAAAGGGCGGAAGGGTGAAACGGTGATGCAGTCCGAGGGGTGAGTTCATGCGGTCGGGGGAGAAGAACGAAGCCCGGCGCCCGCGGATTTCGCGCGGCGCGCGGAAGGAAAACCGGTTATTGGCTCATCGCAGGCAGTCCGGCACAGGTGCGGGGAACTTCAAGCCGCTTTCGCGGGGCGGTACTTGACGGTCACCGAGGCGCCGGGGGGGCATTTGGCGGGGCGCCCGGCGACCATGACGGAGTGGACCCGCCGGTTGCTGCGGTCGGCGTCGATGACGACAGTCTGCGGGGTGATGGTGAGGCGGAAGCGGTCGGACCGGTAGGAAAGGTTGAACTGCAGGCTCTGCCATTTCGGACAGAGGCGGGGATTGATGGTAAGGCGGCGTTCGTCGGCGTGCACGCCCCCGAAGCCGAACACGGCGGTCATCCACGCGCCGCCGTTGGCGGCGGGGTGCGAGCCGCCCACGAAGATCGTGCCCACGTACACCTTGTACTTGGCCTCCAGGTCGATCTTCGCGGTCTTGAGGAAATAATCGTAGGCGAAGTCGAGGTTGCCGAATTCCGTCGCCACCATCGCGTAGGCGCAGGCGCTCAGGCTGGAGCCGTGCTCGGTGCGCGGTTCGTAGTAGGACCAGTTGGCCTGCTTGATCGCGGCGGAGAATCGGGTCTTGAACAGGTTGAGCATCATCACGACGTCGGCCTGCTTGATGACCTGCGTGGGGACCGCGAGCCCCTGGGCGGCACCGAGGTATTCGTTGGGGTGGACCATCCGGGCCTTGACCTCGGCGATCGAGGTGTCCTTGAGCTGGAAATAGCCGTCGAACTGCTCGATCAATCCGGTGCGCGGGTCCGCCGCGGGCACGTACAGCCGCCGGGCGACCCGGGCGAACTCGGGCAGTTCGCGGGCAATCCCGATCTTCTTCACCAGTTCGCGCAGCATTTTCGGATGTTTGCGCCGCAAGTACGCCAGGGTGGCGTCGGCGATCGCAAACGTCTCCTTCACCACCAGGTTGGTGAATGCGTTGTTGTTGACGCGCTCGTGGTATTCGTCGGGGCCGGTGACGTCCGCCACCTCGTAGCGCCCCTTGTCCGCCTTGAAGTAGATGTAGGAGGAATAGAAGCGCGCGCACTCCAGGATCACCTCGGCGCCGCCCTCGAGCAGCAGCGAGTCGTCGCCGGTCAGCTTGAAGTACGCCCACATCGCGATCACCACGTCGCCGCTGATGTGGACCTGTTTGTCGCGGAAATAGGTGCGCAGATCGCGGCCGGTGAAGGGATCGCCGACGTTGTAATAGGTGCACGCCTCGTCGCCCGTGTCCTGGCTTTCCCAGGCGTAGAAGGCGCCGCGATAGCCGGGCACCTCGGTCCGCGCCTTCCGGCGCGCCCCGTCGAGCGTCCGGATGCGGTAACGCAGCAGCTCGACCGCCTTTTCCGGATACGTGTGCAGAAAGAAAGGGAACATGAACATTTCCGTGTCCCAGAAGATGGCGCCCTTGTAGACCTGGCCCGAGAGCGCGCGGGCGGGAATCGAGTTCGCGCTGCCCGGCCGCGGCGCGGCCATCAGCAACTGCAGAATGCTGTAGCGCAGGGCATGCTGCGCCTCGTCGTCGCCCTCGATCCGGACGTCGCAGTACTCCCATTGCCGCGCCCACGCGGCGTTGTGCTCGGCCAGACAGGCGTCGTACCCGCGCTCCCGCGCCTGCCGCACGGCCTCGCCCGCGGCCGACGCCAGCGGCCGACCGACGCGATCGTGGTCGGTGAAGACGGCGAAATACTTGAGGAAGGTGTAGGTCCGGCCGGCTTCCGCCGCGAGCGTGATCACGCGCAGGTGGCGACGGTCCTTCCACTCGCGCGTCTCCTCGCCCGCGCCGGACTGGAGCGCTTCGGCCACGATCACCTGCTTGCCGGCCTCGCCCGTGCGGCCGTGGACCAGCAGCACCGAATCCTGCTCGTCCGCCGTCAGCTGCGGCAGATGCGGGCCGTTCAGATCCCAGATGTTCGCGTCGATGCCGGTGCGAATGACGAGCTTCGCCGCCCGGTTGCAGGTGAGGCTGTACCTGATCACCCCCAGGTTGGGCGTGGTGGCGCTCAGGAAACGGACGGACCGGACGGTCAGGGTCTTGGCGCGGTAGGCGAAGACCGTCTCCCGTTCGAACAGGGCATTGGCAAAATGCAGCGTCTGCCGGTGGCGGCGGACCCGGCCGCCGCGCGCGGAGAGGGCCGCGCCATCCAGCGACACCTGGGTGAAGCCGCCGTTGGGGGCGTTGACCGGCTCGCGCCAGGCCGTGCCCACCTGGTCGAAGATCCCGGCGAGGGTCAGGCCGACCGATTCGTCCGGGCCGAACTCGTCGAGGGTGCCGCGATAGCCCATGTAGCCATTGGCAATTTGATAGACGTTCCCACGCCGCATCACGCTTTCGCGGTCTCCGGCATGTTCGTTGGTGCTGACTGACCAAAGAGATTTCATTGTTCCGTTAATCGGGTTTGGGCTCGTCGTGCACGCGCAGCATGAGCATGGCGGCGGCGATCATCGAAAGGCCGCCCAGGAGGATCGCGTTGATCGCGTGGCCGTGAAACACGGTGCGGACGAGCAGTCCGAGCACGGCGGCGGCGAGAATCTGGGGGATGACGATGAAGAAATTGAACATGCCCATGTAGACGCCCATTTTCCTGTACGGCACGACACTGCACAGGATCGCGTAGGGCATGGTGAGCAGGCCGGCCCAGGCAACGCCGAGACCCACCATTGAAACCACCAACCAATGCGGATCGACGAACCAGCGGATCGACATCAGACCCAGGCCGCCGATGACGAGACAAATGGCGTGCGTGGTCACGCGACCAGTCTTTCGCGCAATGACGGGAAGGATGAACGCCACGAGGGCCGCCACCCCGTTGTAAACCGCATTCAGCACCCCCACCCAATCCGCGCCGTCGTTGTAAGCCTGCGTCAGCGGGTCGCCGGTGCCGAAGTGATGACTGGTGATGGCCGGCGTGCAATAAATGAACCACGAGAACATGGAGAACCACGTGAAGACGGTGACCATCGCGAGTTGCCGCATGGCCTTGGGCATGTTGTTCAGGTCATATATAATCTCCATCAGACCACGCTTGCGGCCCGCCGTGAACAGCTGGGCGGCGAGCATTTGCAACGCGCCGTAGACCCCGAGGCCGATCGACAAAATATAAATCGCCTTGTCCCAAACAAAATGGTTCACGCAGAAGGTGAAGATCAGGCCGACAATCACCAGGATGATACCGGACGTATAATATTTTCCAGTGTTGAGGGTCAGCGCGTCGCCTTCCCTCGCCGCCGCATCAGCGTGCGGTGTATTGTAAGCCTCGAACTCTTCCGGCGAATATTCCTTGGTCGAAAAAATCGTCCACAGCACGGTGGAAATGTAGATGATGCCGCCCGCGTAAAAAGCCCAACGCACAGACGGAGGAATCAAGCCCGCTTCCGCCGTGTTTGAAACGTGGAGCAAATTCGTCAGGATCCACGGCAACAGCGAACCGACAATCGACGCGGAGCCGATGAAAAACGTTTGGACGGCAAACCCCTTGGTGCGTTGCTCGTCTGACAGCATGTCGCCGACGAAGGCCCGCATGGGCTCCATGGTGATGTTAATCGACGCATCGAGCATCCACAACATGCCGGCGGCGACCCACAGTGTGGGCGAGTTGGGCAAAATCAGCAGCGCGAGCGACGCCAGAATTGCTCCGGTAAGAAAATAGGGTTTCCGGCGGCCGAAGCGATTCCAAGTCCGGTCGCTCATGTAACCGATGATCGGCTGCACAATCAGTCCGGACAATGGCGCGGCAATCCAAAGCGCGGGAATATCGTCCTGCTTCGCACCGAGAGTTTCGAAAATCCGGCTTAGATTGGAATTCTGCAGGGCGAAGCCGAACTGAATGCCGACGTAGCCGAAGCTCATGTTCCAGAGCTGCCAGAAACTTAACAGGGGTTTTTTGCGCATGGCCTTAGGGGGTAGTGGGAGGGAGGCCGGCCCGCCGGGCCCGGACAAGCCGGGCGATTTCGTCGAGACTGGTTTCGGCGAGATCGCGAACCACGAGGTCGG
>CAYZGG010000155.1:0-6665 GCA_964477955.1 uncultured Opitutaceae bacterium | reverse complement strand
TGGCTGCTGGCGCAGAAGCCGTGGATCGTGCCGATTCCCGGCACGACGAAGCTGCCGCGCCTGCTGGAAAACCTCGGCGCCGCGTCCGTCGCACTGACGCCGGACGACCTCCGTGAAATCAACGTCGCTGCCGACAAGATCACGCTGCAAGGCGCGCGCTACCCGGAACACCTGCAGAAATTGATCGGCCGCTGAACATGCCGCCACCGAAGCGAAGATCGTTGACGATGACCGCAATCGGGCAGCGTCTCCCGTTGTTCTGGCGACAGCTTCTTTTTGGTTTCGACGTCTTTCACGAGGGTTTGGGTCGGCTAGGGCTGCGGGGCGGAGAGCAGCAGCGAGGTCGACCCGGCGGGGAAGGGATGCGTCGTCGTCGCCCCCGACGGCCAGCGGACCCGGACCTGGCAGGGCGCATTGGCGTCCGTATAACCAAAGAAGCACGCCGCGGTGGACTGGCTGTAGTAGCCGGAACCGGCATAGACCTCGCTGGTCAGGTTGGAGCCATCCGTCAGCTCGACGGTGATCGTCGCCCCTGCCGCGGTGGGATTGCCGGCCGGGCCGCGCAGGCCGATGCGCACCGATTTGCGGCCGGCGACACCGTTGTTGCGAAACGCGAGCATGTCGTCGTTGTTCCGCGAGACGAGAAAGTCGGGCCAGCCGTCGTGATCGAGATCGAGCGCCACGAGCGCTTTCGCATCACCGGGCACGAGCAGACCGCTCTCGGCGGGCGGCACCGCGGTAAAGTGACCATGGCCATCGCCGCGCAGCAGCTGGCTCAGGCCGCCGTCAAAACGACCGACCGCGGCAATGGGCGCAAACGAGTTTTGCACCGCATAGATGTCGGCATGACCGTCGCCGTCGAAGTCTCCCGCGACGAGGCCCTGCAGCGGGGCGATCTGTGCGATTCGCGGCAACGGTTCGAAGCGATACGTTCCGTCGCTCTGACTCAGGAACACGCCGCTGCGCAGTTCCGTGGCCGCGAAGCGCTGCATTTTTGCCAGATTATCCTCGCCGAAAATTTCGGCCACCGTCGCACGGGCATAATTGTTGTTCAGGGGAAAGCGTTTCAAAATGGCCGGAAAGACGGCCCCCAGATCGCGGCGGGCGCGCCAGGGATAGATGCGATCGCCTTCGTAATAGGCCTCGATGAGCTGCGTGGAACCGTCGCCCTTGAAGTCGCCCGCGTAAAGCAGCGCCGGATGCGCGGCATCCGCGTGGTACTGGGTGTTCAAGCCCACGTTGCCGACCACGAAGTCGGGCCGGCCGTCGCCATTGAAATCCGCCGCCGCGAGGGACGTCCACCACCCGGTGCCCGCCGCGGCAAATCCCGCCTTTTCCGTCCAGTCCGCGAAGCCCTTTCCCTGGTTGTTGTGGAAATATTTCACGTTGCCCCACTCGAGCGTCAGCAGCAGGTCCAGCCAGCCGTCGCCGTCCACATCGCTCCAGAGAGCTGATGTGACCATGCCGACTTCACGCAGTCCCGGAGCCAAAGTGTCGGTCACATCTTCAAACTTGCCGCCGTGGTTTTGCAGCAGGGCGCTTTGCGGCGCAAACGGGTACTGCCCCGACATAATCCGGCCACCGATAAACACATCCAATAGTCCGTCGCGATTAAAGTCAGCTGCGGCGATCGCGCCCGCATTGATGGACAACGGCGGCAAGGCGTCCTCGTCGGCCGGTCGCAAACCGCCATGACCGTCGCCAAAATAGAGACGGGGCTGGTACTCCGGCATCCCGGCGGGGAGCGAATTGCCCCCCATGGTGACGAGAAGATCGTCGTTACCGTCGCCATTCGCATCGAACACCAGAATCGGTCCATGATTTACCGGGCTGGGAGAAATCCCCGAAAGGGGAGCGACCTCAAAGTTTGCCTCGCCGGTGCCGCGGGCGATCTTCGGCAGGTCCTGCGTGGTACCCCCGATCACAATGGATTCCCTGTCTCGTCCGGCTAATCCTCCCACCGCCAGACTCGGGCCACGGCGATTGAAGCGAGACGGCACCAAACGCTGCAGCGAGGCTTCATCGACGGTCTCCTCACGCATGCGGACGTCAAGACCCAGGTCATGGCTCACCTCCTTGAACGACGCCCCTGGCGGGGAAGCCTCGGCTGGCTTGGCAACGGATGAAGGTGCTGCCGGCCCAGTGGGTTCGGTAATCAAATAGCGCTGATCCACCGGCACATTTTCCCAAGTCTGCACGCGACCACCCGGCCAAGTTACGACAAGACGCTTGATCACCGTATCATCGCCGAGACCGAAGTGAAGCATGGGTTCGCTGCTCGAAAGGTAGCCCCGTGAAAGCCCCAGCGTGGACACCTGCACTCCCAGCGCGCTTTCGATCCGAACGGTGGCCCCAATGCCAAAGTGATTCGACGCCGTCCCACGCAGATCGAAAATCACCCGATGTCCCGTCTGGCAATCATTCCTCAGGACGGTGACGCCGCCGTGGTAGTTGCTATAGACGACGTCGAGATCACCATCCCCATCCAGGTCGCCGTAGGCGGCGCCAAAACTCACCCCGCGTTGATCGAGCCCCCAAGCTGCGCTGACATCTTCAAACTGCAGGTTCCCGAGATTGCGCATGGCAATGTGTTTTTCCGCCCGGATCGGACTCTCCGTCATGATTCGAATGGACTCGGACACGCTTTCGGCGCTCATCTGACGTTTCACGACGTCAACGTTAGGATCGTACGGAAATCCATTTGTGACGTGCAGGTCGAGGCGACCATCATTGTCCAAATCCACCAGACGGATCGACCAAGTCCAATCGGTGGCGGCGACTCCCGCCAGAAACGCCGCTTCCTGAAAATAACCCGTTCCCGTATTGATCAGCAGGGCATTTCGAGGAATCTTCGCCACTGTTGTGGCGCCATCCGGCCTTTCGTCGAGGCGCGCTCTGGAATCGGCCATCATACGCTGGTCCTTCTCATGGGTGGCGGAGGCCATGTCGGCGACGATGAAATCGATCAGCCCGTCGTTGTTCACGTCACCGTAATCCGAGCCCATGGAGGAGAAACACGTGTGCGGCAACACCTGGCCGGAAACGTCGGTAAACGTTCCATCCCGGTTGTTATGGTAGAGGGCGTCCGGCACGCCGTAGTCGCAGGCCACGTAAAGATCCGGCCAGCCGTCGTTGTCATAGTCCCACCAGGTCGCGGAATGACTGCGAGCGCGCACGTCCATGCCCGCCTTGTCGGTGACGTTTTGGAATGTCCCGTTGCCTTGATTATGGAACAGGTACCCGCGCCGCCCACCGTCATTGGTGGTGGTGCCCAACATATTGGTGGTGAGGTAGAGATCAAGGAAGCCGTCGCGATCGTAGTCGCAGAAGGCGGCCATCACCGATGAATCCTTCACGTCGAGGCCGTACGCATGGGCCATCTCCTTGAATGTGCCATCGCCCTGGTTGATGTAGAGAAGATTGGGCGCATCAAAGCGACAGACGTAGATATCCAGCAACCCGTCGTTGTTCACGTCGACAAACGTGGCGCCGAACTTCCAGATCCTCGCCGCGTCGCCTTTGTCCCCGACCCCCGCCTTGTCCGTCACGTCCTCGAACTTGAAGTTGCCGAGGTTGCGGAACAAGCGGCATGACTCTGTTTTGCTCACGACAAAAATGTCCGGTTTCCCATCGTTGTCGAAATCCCCGATCGTCACGCCCGTGCCGACGGAGCCCCCGTTGTATTGCTGGAAAAGATCGCCCTTCATCTGGGGATCGGCGTACTGGTTTTCCGTCCGCACGCCCGTGGATTCGGGCGGAAGCATGGTGAACATCGTTTCACCGCGTGGGCCGGAGCGTGCATTCAGCTTTTGCCCCACCAATGGCGCGGTCTCATCCGCGGCGTGAAGGCGGGCGGCACCGGAAACAAGGAGGCACAGCGCGGTCAGTTTAAAAAGAGGCCACAAGCGGGTTCGTCGTGATGCATTCTGACTGCGGCCGGGAAGGTTCATTCTAAAAAATCCTGAGACGACGCACCGCATTCTGGAAGTCAAGAGCGTTCAGCCAAAGCAGAGGCTTCACATTTGACTAGGCACGTGGGACCGAACCTTGTACGTCATTTTTCCCTCTCGAATGCAAAACCACCCCCGTTCCAAATGAGATCGCGACAGCATGGGTCATGGGTCTGGATTGTGTTCCTGCTGGGGGCCTGCTCCATTCTCGTTTGGAACACGACCGCCCGGATCAAGCACCTCGACTACGTCTCAGCAATCAGAGTCACCGATGAGGATCACACCGCCGACGTCACCGGTTCCGATGAAGCCAACCCGGAGCTGACGCGGGGCAATTCGCTGCTCGTGCCCGGTCAAGTTGACGCAAGTTACCACTGGCTCGCCCAAACGCAGCGGATGCTGAATCGCGGCGAAGCCAGGGTGCGCCACATCGATTATGAAAATGCGCCTTTCGGTCGAACCGTGCTGGCCCCTTCACCTTATCGGTGGTGGCTGGGTTTCGTCGCCTGGTGTGAGCACATGGTTACTGGCGCCCCTGCGTCCACGCTGGTCGAAAAAGCAGCCCGGTGGGCCGATCCGATTTTATGGGGAATGATCCTGGTGGGATCGGTGATTCTCGCCGCAAAATATTTCGGTTCGCTTTCAGCCTCCCTGGTGTCCATCGGCCTCGTCTCTCTCTATCCATTCATCACGGGGTTTTTGCCGGGCGCGCCTGATGATCGAGGTCTCGCTCAGGCGCTCGCGATGGCGAGCGTGCTGCTTCTTTCCATGGCCGCCGTGGTGACGCCCGAGAATGAGAAAGTGCGGCAGCGTTGGTTCATTCTTGGCGGCATCGCGGGCGGATTGGGTTTGTGGGTCAAGGTTCCCGTGCAGCTGCCGGTGCTATGGGGAATTGTTGGTGGCGGTCTCCTCGTCTCCTTCCTCACTCTGCGCGGCAATTCGCCCAAAACCGCGCCGACCCCCCTGCTGCCCTGGCGGGCCTGGGCTTGCGCCGGAGCCGCGACGACGTGCGTTGCCTCACTGATCGAATACTCGCCTTCCGAACTAGGGACGTGGGAGCTATCGTTTGTCCACCCACTCCACGGTCTGGCGTGGCTCGGTGCGGGAGAGCTGCTGGCCCAGGCAAGCACTTGGCTGCAAAACAGGACGTTCTCCCGGTCTCCCAGGAATCTCATCCTCGTTTCACTGTCCATCGCAACGGTCGCCGCCGTGCCCGCCGCACTCTTGAAACGTCACGGCGCCGATGTTTTCGTTATTGATGGCATGGGCTCGCATCTGACCCGGCTCCACGATGGAATTGTGTCGCGAAACCTCGCAACATGGATGGCAATCCAGGGACCTTCGGTCTCGCTGTTTCTGACCCTCGCGCCGTTGGGTTTGCTGCTTCCTGCCGTCTGGGTGCTGGCGAATCGCCAGACCGCGAGGTCCACCCGGGCAGCCGTCGCGATTACGCTTGGACCGGTGCTGGTTGCATTGGCATTTGCGTGCACCAAGCTCAGCTGGTGGCAAACGCTCGATGCATCGCTCCTGGTTGCTCTGGCTGCGGTGGCGCCGGGAATTTCATCCAAAGAAATGGCCGCCAGGGCCCGCACCGGCTGGATCAGCGTCATCCTCGCTATGCTGGTCCCCGGGTTTATTTATGTTTTAGCCTGGGACCGGCCGAGCAAGGGTGCTGCGCTTGACCGAACAGAGCTTCAGGGCCTGATTCTCCGCGATCTTGCCGGTTGGATCAGCGAGCATTCCGAGCCGGGGACCGTGAACGTGCTTTCGCCCCCAAGCGCGTCCACGGCGCTTTGTTACTATGGAGCGTTCCGTGGCATCGGCTCGTTGTCCGAGGAAAACAAAGACGGTATTATGGCAGCGATTCGCCTCATGAGCGACCGGAGCGTCCCGGAGGCAAAGGCGATCGTGGATCGCCGCAAAATCACGCACATCATTTTGCTGTCTTGGGACACGTTCTTCGATGACTGCACCCGCGCTGCGGCGGGCCAGATCGAAGGAACATTTCGTGATCAATTGAAATTCACGACGCTTCCGCCCTGGCTGCGTCCTCTCGCCTACCCGTGGCCGTCGATCCCGGGTTTTGAGGACAAATCCGTCACGGTTTTCGAGGTGGTCGAGGAACAGGACGAAGCGACCACCTTGGGCGACATCACGCTCTATTTTATCGAAATGGGGGACCTGGATCAAGCCCGGTCGGCCGCCGCGGGTCTCAGCCGATTCTCGATCGATTTCGGTACATGGGTCGTCCGTGCCCAAGTGGCTGCAGCCACCGGCGACAATCCCGAATTGGCCAGGGCCCTGAAGGTACTCCAGTCACGCCTGACGGCAAAAGTTCAGCCGTTGATTTCATGGAACCGCCGCGTCGATCTCGCCGTGGTCCTGGCTCGAGCCAAAGTCGAGGCGCTCGCCAAAAAACAATTGGAGGTGTGTATCGCTGACATCGATGAGGCAAAGATCCGCTCCCTGTCACCCCAATCCGTTTATCGCCTGCTGGTTCTGTGTCGCGGATTTGGCGTGAACATGCCGCCGACCCAACGCGCCCTCGCCCTCAGCCTGGTGCCCCCCGTTTTGCGCGCTCGATTGAAATAGGCGGTGTTCCTCCATCCCTTCTCCAAAAGCGATGCTCCTGATCATTCCAGATTCATTGCTTCGTTCGCCTCAAAAGGGTGCGGGTAAGACCCTTGATCACAAATTATGCGAACCGTCACTGGA
>CAYZGG010000154.1:3471-6887 GCA_964477955.1 uncultured Opitutaceae bacterium | reverse complement strand
GCCGCGCCCGGGCAGGGTGGCCAGCAGTTCGGCCGGATTTGCGACGCGTTTGCCGGTTTTGGGGCCGGACCGCACCGCCGAGGCCAGATAGCGCACCAGGTAACGCAGCGCCGGGCCATGCCAGGGCGCGATCGGCATGCACGGCGTCATCACCGGGAGCCGGCTCCGCCATTTGCGGTGCATGTACCGATAGCTGCGCCAGTAGTCCCCGGGAAGCAGACGGATGCCATTCGTGTTGTGCAGACCGAAGGCGGAAAAGGCATAGCACCTCCGCCCGCGCCGGTGTGCCTCGAGGCAGATGTCGGCGCCGTAAAGATGAAAACCCGGCAGTCGCTCGTCAAAGCGGAGGCCCCGCGCGCGAGGCAGCACGAGCACGATTTCGTCGAGGGATTCGACTTGCCGGACGCCTTCGAAATCGGAACCCAGCACCCGGCGCAACCCGGTGGAATAAAGATGGCCCTCGCCCACGCCGGTCGCGGTGACGCCGAACATGCCGAGCACGCCCCAGGCGGGATCCGATTGTTCCAGACCGGCGAGCACGCGCCGCAGTTTTTCCAGCCAGCCGGCGGGCAGGAACATATCCTGATGCGCGAAGATCATGAGGTCCGCGCGGGTGGCCGCGATGCCCCGGTTGTAGGCCTCGCCGGCGGAGGCCGCGCCGCGCTGCACGCTGATCTCGGCGGCCGCCACGTCGGGCGAAGCCAGCAGGTTCGCCTGCAAAACCTCCTCATTGTTGCTCGCGGCGATGAAGGCGACGTCCATGGTCTCAGGCGGCCTGGGGGCCGGGCTTGAAACGGGCTTGGAGCAGGGGAACGATCCGGGCGAGGAGCAGCCGCCGGCTATCGCTGAAAATGGCCAGGTGCAGACCGGCAAAAAGCAGCACGAGGACGGTGGTCACGCCCAGCGAAATCCAAGGTTTCATGGCAGACAGACCCAGCCAGGAAAGCAGGGCACTGAGAGCGATGAAGACTCCGGCCAGTAACATGGCTCGAAGATAGGCCGAGGCCGGAACGGAGTGATATCGGGTAAAGCGCCAGAACGAACCCAGCAAGGCGAGGCCTTCGCCGATGGCGGCACAGGCGGCGATGGAGGCGAGCGAACCCCCCGCTTTGGCGATGGGGAAGGCCAGGGCCAGCCCGATCAGCCGGAGCAGGTTTGAAAACATCAGATTCTTCGTGTCGCCCTTCGACATGGCCGCAATCGTGGGCACGTTGCGCAGCAGCCGCAACGCCTGGCTCAGACCCATCCAGGCGGTCAACGCTCCGGAGTCGTTGTATTTGGAGCCGAAGATTATCAACACCAGCGGTCCGCCGGCGAGGATCATCACCATCGCGTAGACACCGGAGAAAAGGGCCATGATCTCCGATGTGGTGCCCAACCTGCGCAGAAACAATTTTGTATCATCGCGTGCCGACGACATCAGCGGCAGGAGAATGCCGCCGCTCAACCGGAGCAAGGTGGCCGCTGGTACCAGCGCGAGCGTTCCGGCGATCGAGTAGACGCCGAGTTCGGTGGCGGAATAGCGAACCCCCACGGCAAAACGGTCCCCTTGCATGATGCCGAACAGGAGAAGACCGTTGATGAGCATCGGCCAGCCGAAGGTTAAAATGGAGTTGATGACCTCGGGGTCGTAGGCCCAGCGGTAGCTCCGTTTGGCGACAAAATGCGACGCCAGGGTGGAGGCCAGTTGCTTTCCGAGGAAAATCCAGACCAGCACAACATAGGAGTTCCAGATCAGGCTCAAAGGCCAGACGGCGATCGTGGTGACGATCTGGGGAATGAGGTCGATCATCACGCCGGGGCCGAAATGCAGTTCCCGGTTCATGCGGAAAACATCCAGGTTCGAGAGCGCACGGAGAAGCGGGATCACGGATAACACCTGCAGGGCCCAGGCCGCGTCGGGCACGCCGAAATATTTCGCCATCGGGTGCGCGGCGAGCAGGATCAGCACGGTGCTGAGCAGTCCGAGTGAAGCCTGCACCAAATGGGCTCCGGCGGCGAAATGCGGTTGGTCGCCATCCTTGGATTGCACCACCAGTTGCTCGATCGAGAGCCGCCCACCGATCTCGAAGATGGAAATCGTCATGCCGATCATCGCCGAGATGCCGAAATCTGCCTTCGTCAGGACCCGCGCGAGCACGATGTTGCGCAACAGGCCGCAAATCTGCCCGATGGCTTCCCCCATCGTGATGATGACGGATCCTTTAAAGGCTTTTTTTGCTACCGACATGCTTGTTCCTCAGGAATTCGTCGCCGGGCGGCGACCGCTGCGGCTGATGGAACCGGACTGGATTTTGGGTCATGGCTCCCGCGAGCCATCGAAGCTGGGAAGGCATCGCACATTCAACGACGCCGGGCCTTCAGGTAAACCTGGGAATGAAGCAGGTGTTGCAGTCGCCCGAAGGTCAGCCGGTTGAAGAGCCGCGCCTTGAAACGCAGCGGCGCCGCCGGACCGGAGAATTCGACGTCGAATCCACAGTCTTCAAAAAGTCCCCGGTAAGTCGCCGGCGTAAACCACCGCAGATGGGTTTTGTCCATGATGCCCATCGGCGCATAATCCCACTGCCCGCGCCAGAGCATGCGGAGGACGCTGTGATGGGCGACATTCGGCGAGCCCGCAAGGGCGAGGGCGCCGGGTTTGAGGAATGGATGCAGCTTGCGCAAGGCGGCCCACGGATCCCGCAGGTGCTCGAGCACCTCGCTCATGATCAGGAGATCGAAGGACGCGGGCGCGAACGGCAGATCCATCTGCTCGAGGTCGCCGACGAGCACCTGATTCAGCTGCTTGGCCGCTTCCGTCGCGGGTTCGGCGCAAAGTTCGACGCCCGTGGCCCATCCGCATTTGCCGGTTTTCCGGGCATACGCGGCAGTGTCTCCGTTGCCGCAGCCGATCTCCAGCAGCCGGGCGGTCGGATTCGGCGGCAGGTCGTCCACAAACAGCTTGCGCGCTCCGGAGAAATACCGCGCCGGTTTGACCGAATAGTCGGCGGGGATTTCGGCGGGTGCGAGCGGGTGGGAGGAGTCGGTCATGAACGGACGAAAATAGGCCCCAATGCCTTGTCAGGGTGGCATGTGACGGCAAGCTTGATCTCGGCGGGCGCCGACCAACAAGACCAGTAACCACGAATCTACGCTAATCATCGCTAATGGGGTCGAGTCGAACTCGGCAATTGAACCCGGAAAAGGCAGTTGAAACGCGGAGTTCGCGGAGAGCGCAGAGGGGCAACCACGGATTGCACTGATGACACGGATGTCGGGCGGACCAGATTTGAACCACTAATCCGCGCTAATTGGCGCTAATACAGACCAGACCTGACCTGCTGCCGGGGACCGCCGCAACCGTGGCGCCGACCCTCCTTCGGTTAGATCCGTGTTATCCGCGTAATCCGTGGTCAAGAAGGTTTGGAACCACGGAG
>CAYZGG010000154.1:0-3371 GCA_964477955.1 uncultured Opitutaceae bacterium | reverse complement strand
GTTACTGCACCTTGACGCCGACGACGGCGTTCGCCGGGGCGACAACAACGGGAGCCGCAGCCGCCAGGACCAACTTCAGGGTTGCAGTTCCCGAACCGCCGGCGTTTTTCGCGCCGATGGTGATGGAATAGGTTCCCGCGACCGCCGTCGTGGCGACGGAGATCACGCCGGTGGCGGTATTGACGGTCACGCCCGTTGGCAGATTGGAGGCGGTATAGCCGGTTGGACTGTTCGTCGCCGTGATTTGATAGGCAAGGGCGGTGCCCGAGGTCCCTGACGCCGAAGTCTGGCTCGTAATAACCGGAGCCGGCGGCAGGCTGGGGGGAGGCGTAACGGTGTTGTTCGGCAAGGGCACGAGCGGCACAACGCCAGACAAGAGCTGGCCTGTCCACTGATAGGGCCCGGCCGTCCAATTGCCTGTGGCGGGGCGCGCGCTTCCGTCGAAATCCGAGGTGATGCCGTATTTTGATAGATTAAGGCTCAGACCGACAACGTGCGAGGTCGCGGCGGCCGGATGGAAATCGAGGCCCGCAATATTGATCAAACCGGGATCTTCATTGAGAGAGGTTCCGAAATAGCGGGGGTTTGGCACGCTGGCAACATTGCCGCCGGAATCATACCAGGTAACATTGGGCAGATCCCAATAGATGCTCGTGTTCTCACAGAAATATAGGGCACCGAGGGGAGCACCCTGCTTGCAGTTGATCATCACATTGCCGGTGATGACGACATTGTTGCCTGAGTTAGACGGCCAGCTGCCGCTGAAAACGCTGAAAGAGGTGCAGTTGTAGATGAGGTTGTTGGCGAAAATGAGATTTCCAAAACTGGGACCGGTGTACCCGGATCCAGACCGACCATCTGCCGAGGTGATAACGGGCCCATGTGTTTGGCCCGGGCTGGTCGCAATGGCACCCGTGCGCAAGCAAAGGATCACGTTATTGTAGCAATAGATTTCGCCCTCCACGTTTTCCAGGAAGGGTTGCTGGCCACAATCAACCATGGTGTTTTCGTGAATCTTAACGTAACTGCAAAACGGGTTGATCTGAATCGCGTCTGGATGGGCACCATAGTAAATCGGCACACCACCCTGGTCTAAGAGATTGCCGTAGATTTCTTCATTTCCGCCGCCTTGGAGGGTGTCATCGCCAACCCGGTACACGTAATTGTAGCGGGTGATGATATTCGTGAATGAAGTGGCGTTTTGCCCGCTGTAGATGTAGTTGAGCCCGTCGCCGATGGTGTCGTGAACGTAATTGTACTCGACGATGAGATTGTAAACGGTGCCGTTTACGGCGATGCCATGCTGTTGAGTGTTGCCATCGTTTACGCCATACTGAATGGCAGACTGGTCACATTCAACGCCGCGGATCGTTGCTCCGGTAGATTGGCGAATCAGGATGGAGTGTGAAGGCCCAGCTAGTCCCACCGTATTCAGGCCTACGGTCTTAATCATCTGAATGGAGTTGCTATAATGTGGGCCGGTTGCCGTCCTGACTCCGGGCAGCAGGCCGTCCACCGTCAGACCATCCGCACCATAAAGCTGGATGGCTTTGAAGACAGCTTGTTTGGTTGCGGTCGGATTGATGGCAAAAGTAAGCCCGGTTTGGCTGCCGCCAAAGAGGAGCGCTAACTCTTGCTTGGAATAGTCGCCTCCTTGGATATAGACGGTGTCGCCAGATTTGAGACTGCCCAAGGCGATCGCGGAAGTCGAGTTCCACGGGCTCGCGAGCGAACCATTTCCGCCCGGTGCCGCCGCAGCGTCCAAATACCAAATGGTGGCGTGGGCGCTTGAGCACACGAGGGACAAAATTGAGAAATACAGCGCGCGAGCCGACGACCGGTGAAGGCGGAAGGCAATTGAGCGGCAAAAGAGGAGGGCTGAATACATGGGAATGGAGGGGAGGACTGGAGTGTGATTTGCTAGGACACCATTATCGACAACATGGTCAGGCAACCGAGAGCAAAAATATGTGAACCTATCGCGACGGAATTAGTTGGGGGAACCCGACTTGCGTAATGCAAACAATAGGCGAGAATATTTGAGTTTTGAAGCGCCTGCTTTATGTCGAGCGGAGCAGGCAGGCTAAGCGTCCAGTTATCCACGTGTCCGAACTAGAAAACCTCCACGGGCAATCCGCATAGGTGGATCCGGCCGAACCTAGTGTTTTCGTGAATCGGGTACGAGCGGCAGGCCATCATTGGCACTGACGCCATGCCATTCGTAGGGGCCTGCTGTCCAGTTTCCAGTGGCAGGCCGAGGATTTCCGTCGAAATCAGTGTTTATTCCGTACTCCGTTAGGTTCCTGCTCAGTCCGACGACGAGAGATGTTGCCGCCGCCGGATGAAAATTCAATCCATCTGGGTCGACCAGTCCGGGATTTTTGTGCAGGGCGGTTCCGAAATAGCGCGGACTAGGTGCTGAGGTCTCCTCACCGTGAAACGCATACCAGACCGTGTGAGGAAGATCCCACCAAACGCTTGAGCTTTCACAAAAATACTGGGCTTCTTTCGGGGCGCCATATTTGCAGTTGATGAACACGTTTCCAGTCAGGATTACGTGGTTGTTGGCGTTGGAGGGCCAGCCGCCATTGATCGCCAGGAAGGAGGTGCAATTAAAAATGAGGTTGTTGGCGAAAATGAGATTTCCATAGCTGGGCCCAGTATATCCGTTGCCAGACCGACCGTCTGCCGAGGTTATTACGGCTGCGTGTGATTGGCCGGGACTTGTTGCTAGGGCACCCGACCGCAGACAAAGAATGATATTATTGTAGACATAGATCTCTCCCTCGACGTTTTCCAAAAACGGCTGCTGGCCGGTGTCGGCCATAACGTTTTCGTGGATTTTCACATAGCTGCAGAATGGATTGATCTGAATGGCGTCAGGATGGGCGCCATAGTAAATCGGCACGCCACCTTGGTCGAGCAGGTTGCCGTAGATGTCCTGGTTGCCTCCACCTTGAAGACAGTCGTCGCCGACGCGGTAGACATAATTGTAGCGCGTGATGATATTCGTGAATGAAGTGGGGTTTTGCCTGCTGTAGATGTAATTGAGGCCGTCGCCAATCGTGTCGTGGACGTAATTGTATTCGACGGTCAGGTTGTAGACGCTGCCGTTCACCGCGACGCCGTGCTGCTGCATGCCGCCATCGTCGACGTAGGCCTTGAGCGCGGATTGGTCGCACTCCACGCCGCGGACAGTGGCTCCATCTGATTCGCGAATGAGAACACTGTTGGCATGCAGCGTCCTCAAACCGGCGTGGACGGTATTAAGGCCGACCGTTTTGAACATCTGGATGGAGGTGCTGTAGTGGTGATTGTCCGTTCCCGGCAGAAGGCCGTCGATGGTGCAGTGATGGGCGCCGTAGAGCGAA
>CAYZGG010000153.1:0-6968 GCA_964477955.1 uncultured Opitutaceae bacterium | reverse complement strand
TGCTGATCCAGCGTTTCCTGATGGGATTTTTCTGGAGCAGCATCTTCGAGATGGGCCGCAACATCCGGACCGGGAATTTCGACTATTTCCTCGCCCAGCCCGGTAATCTCATGTTCATGGCCACCACGCGCAAGCTCGACCCCGACAGCCTGGTCAACTCCCTCGTCGCGCTGTCCGTGGTGATTTATTCCGCCCACCGGCTCGGCCTGCACCCCGGGGTGGCGGACTGCGCCGGATACGCGCTGCTGATCGTCTGCGGCATCGTCATCCACTACAGCATGCTCGTGCTCAGCATTTCGCCGGCCTTCTGGATCACCAGCGCCCAGGGGATCGAGGGCAGTTATTTCACGCTCAGCGAATTTTCCCGCCTGCCGCGCGAGGCGTTCAAGGGACTGCTCACGCGCATGCTCTTCGTCTGGCTGCTGCCGGTCGTGGTGGTGAGCAACACCCCCGCCCGCACGCTCCTCCACGGCTTCGACCTCCGCGCGATCGGCTGGCTGCTGGTCATCACGGTGGCCTGGTTTGCGCTGGCGGTGTTTGTCTTCAACCGCGGCTTGCGCCGCTACTCCAGCGCGAGCTCCTGAGCCATGACCACCGCCGCCATCCTCAGCGCCCTGCAAAAACGCCTCGGCTACAAGTTCCGCCAGCCCTCGCGTCTGCTCGAAGCGCTCACCCACCCTTCCTATCTGCAGGATCACCCCGCCACCAAGGTGCACAACCAGCGGCTCGAGTTCCTCGGCGATTCCGTCCTGCATTTCGTCCTCACCGACGCGCTGTACCGCGAATTTCCCGCGGAGCGCGAGGGCGTGCTCAGCCGGCGCCGCGCCGCCCTGTCCAAGGGCGGCTTCCTCACCCGGCTCGCGCGCGACCTCGGCATCGACTCCGCTCTGCTCCTGAGCAAAAGCGAGGCCGATGCCGGCGGGCGCAACCGCGACTCGATCCTCGAGGACGCCTTCGAGGCGATCACCGGGGCCATCTACCTCGACAGCGACCTGCCCACCGTGCAGGCCGTGATTCTCCAATGGTACGGCTCGCTGTCCGCCCGCCTCGCCTCGCTCGAAGACGCGGAAAACCCCAAGGGCCGCCTGCAGGAACTGATCCAGCCCGAGCACGGCAACGGCGCGTTGCTCTATGAAGTCGTCGACTCAACCGGCCCGCGCCACGCCCGCGAATACACCGTCGCGGTCCGCTTGAAAGAGCGGAAGCTCGGCTCCGGTCGCGGCACGTCGAAGAAGCAGGCCGAGGAGGCCGCCGCCCAGGCCGCGCTGGAAACGTTGCGCGGACCGGATCTTCCGAGCCCGATCTGACCCCGCCCGCGATCGCGCCGGCTTGCCCGAGCCCGGCGGAGCGTCTTTTCCCGCAATGTCCCTGTCCGCCGCGCCGTCCGCCACCCGCACCTGCATCACCGGCGTGTGTCCCGAAGCGCGCGCCTTCGCCCTGGCCCGGCTGATCCGCGACCAGCCGGCGCCCGTCTGGGTGGTCGTGATCGAGGAGGCCCGCACCGCCGACGTTTTCGCGGAGGATGTCGCGCTGTTTCACGGACTGCTCGGCCGAGGCGCCCCGCTGGACCTCCTGCCCTTTCCGGAATCGCAGGCGGACAGCCGCGACATGCGCGAGGCTTTCAACGCCGCCAGCGACCGCCTCGCGGTGCTCAGCCGGCTGCGCGGCCGGAAAAACGTGACCGCGGTGTCCGACCCGCTCGTGGTGTTGACGACCCCGGGCGCCCTGCTCCAGGCCGTGCCGCCCCCGGAGGATTTCTCCTCGCGCGAAACGACGGTCGCGACCGGCGGCACGCTCACCTTTCCAGGCCTGCTCGCGCTGCTTCGCGCCTACGACTACGACAGCGAGGCGGTGTGCGAAGCGCCCGGCCAATATTCGGTGCGCGGCGGCATCGTCGATGTCTACCCCATCACCGCCCATCAGCCCTACCGGCTGGATTTCTTCGGCGACAACCTGGAGGAAATCCGCGCACTCGACCCCGTTACACAGCGCTCCGGCGAGGCCGCGACGCAGATCACGCTGACGGCGGCCCCGCGGCTTCAGGCGGGCGGCGGTCAGACCCTGCTGCCGGCTTATTTGAATCCCCGGACCCATGTCGTGGTCTTCGAACCCAAGGCGATCGAAGAGGCCTTTTCCCTGCTCGGCCCGGAGCAGGATTCCGTCCTGACTCAGCTCGCCCAGGCCAGCGCCGGTCTCTTCGGCATCGGCGACCTCGACCTCGCCAGCGCGCTTTTCGACGGCGCCGCCAGCGAAGAAACCTGGGACACCGAGGCCCTTTCGCACCATCGGGTGAATCCCGAACAAAGTCTGCTGGCGCACGAGCGCCTGCAGGCCGAGGACGACGCGCGCCGGACCTTCCTTGAAAAAGTGCTGGCGTGGAAGCGGAAGGGCTGCGCCGTTGATTTCGTCATTTCCAAGGAAGGCGAGGAACAGCGCACCCGGGAGTTGCTGGAGACGGATGCCGTCCTCAAAAAACTGAAACCCCGCTTCGTGCGCGGCACGGTGAACGCAGGCTTCCGGGTCGTTTTTCGGAATGGTGGAGGGAATCCTCCGGGAGAGCCGTCGGACGGTTCGGCGGGACGCCCCGCTCGCGGCGGGCCCGGCGGTCCCGCCCTACCCGTCGGATACGTCATCGTGACCGAGACGGAGATTTTCGGCCGCAAACGGCAGCACCGCATCACGGGCAAACGCGCCCTGGTCGCGCCGTCGGCCGTGGACCAGCTGCTGGATTTCTCGGAGCTGGTGGAAGGGGATTTCGTCGTGCACCTGCAGCACGGCGTCGCCGTGTTCCGCGGACTCACCCGCCTCGAGTCGCGCGACGGGGTGCGCGAGGTGATCTCGCTCGAGTTCGACGACAAGGTCACGCTGCACGTGCCGTTGCAGGAGTCGCATCTGGTCAGCCGCTATGTCGGTCTGTCGAAAGCCAAGCCGCAGCTCGGCCGGATCGGCTCGGGGCGCTGGGAGAAGATCCGCTCGGCGGCCGAGCGCGCCACGCTCGATCTCGCGGCGGAGCTGCTGCGGATCCAGGCGCAGCGCGAGGCGCAGCCCGGGCACGCCTTCGCCCCCGACACGGCCTGGCAGCAGGAATTCGAAGCCGCGTTTCCTTTCACGGAGACCCCCGACCAGGCGAAGGCCATCGTGGCCACCAAGGCCGACATGGAGCGCACCCGGCCGATGGACCGGTTGCTCTGCGGCGACGTCGGCTTCGGCAAGACCGAGGTGGCGATCCGCGCCGCGTTCAAGGCCGTGATGGGCGGCAAGCAGGTGGCCGTGCTCGTGCCGACGACCATTCTGGCCCAGCAGCACCTGAACACCTTCCGCGAACGCATGGCCGGTTATCCGGTGGCCGTGGAGATGATCAGCCGCTTCCGCACCCGCAAGGAACAGCAGCAGATTCTCGACGCTCTCGCGGCCGGCAAGGTGGACGTGTTGATCGGCACCCACCGGCTGGTGCAGGACGACGTGCAGTTCAAGGATCTCGGGCTGGTCGTGATCGACGAGGAACAGCGTTTCGGCGTGAAGCACAAGGAGGTCTTCAAGCGCTGGCGCGCGCACGTGGACCTGCTTTCGATGAGCGCCACGCCGATCCCGCGGACCCTCTACCTCGCGCTCACCGGCGCCCGCGACCTCAGCACCATCGAAACCGCACCGGTCAACCGGCTGCCGGTCCAGACCGTCGTCAAAACCTACGACGAGAAACTCGTGGTCGAGGCCGTCCGCCATGAAGTGCGGCGCGGCGGCCAGGTGTTCTATCTCCACAACCGCGTCCAGACCATCGACCTCGTCGCCGCCCGCCTGCGCGAGCTGCTGCCCGGATTGAGCATCGGCGTGGGTCACGGCCGGATGGACGAGGACGAACTGGAGCGGATGATGACCGACTTTGTCGCCGGCCGGTACCAGGTGCTGGTATGCACCACGATCATCGAGAGCGGCCTGGACATCCCGAATTGCAACACGATCATCATCGAGGGCGCGGACCGTTTCGGGCTGTCGCAGCTGTACCAGCTGCGCGGCCGGGTGGGCCGGTTCAGCCACCAGGCCTATGCCTACCTGCTGTTGCACCGGCATGCGCGGGTGCTGGACCTGGCGCGGCAGCGCCTCGGGGCCATCCGCCAGCACAACCAGCTCGGCGCCGGTTTCCGGATCGCCATGCGCGACCTTGAGCTCCGCGGCGCGGGCAACCTGCTCGGCGCGGAACAAAGCGGGCACATCGTCGGCGTGGGCTTCGAGCTTTATTGCCAGTTGCTCCGACAAAGCGTTGCGCGTCTCAAGGGTGAGAAACAGGCCGCGAACGTGCGCGCCAGCGTGAAGCTCGATTTCGTCTTCGTCGGCGAGGGGGCGGAAACCGAGCAACCGCGCGCGGTGGACAGTTTCACCGCCCTCCGGCAGGCCGAGCGGGAGGCGGGCACGATCGACCGGATCCAGGCCCGGCTGCCGTCCTCGTACATCGGCGAGACGCGGCTCCGGATCGATTTTTACCGGCGCCTCGCGCTCGCCGGCGCGCCGGAGCAGGTCAAGGCGCTCGAAAGCGAGCTGCGCGACCGGTTTGGCCAGTTTCGGGAGGAGGTCCGGGCCCTGCTGCTCGTGACGGAAATCCGCACCCGGGCGGAACAAAAGGGGCTCGTGTCCGTCGAAAGCGACGGCGGCCGCCTGAAATGCTTGCGCAATACGGGCCGCCACGATGACTTTATCCAACCTGGGCAGCGGTTTCCCCGCTTGACCGCCACCAACCCCCTTGCAAGGTTGAGGGAAATAAACATATTCCTGCTAAATCTGCCCAGTTCATGAGTCACCTCCGCGCCCTGTCTGTTTCCACCTTCGCCTTGCTTTTGACCGCCACCGGTGTGCTCACCGCCTGGGGTGAGGAGGAGAAGCCAGCAACCCCCGTCGACGACGGCCTGAACCTGCGTTTTGCCAACGGCATCGCCGCCATCGCCGAGGACAAGATCATCACGGTCGACGACATCCGCCGCGAAATCGCCCCGCTCATCCAGCAGGTGCAACGCGAGAGCAAGAACGAGCGCGAGTTCAACGAGAAGCTGCAGCAGCTGCAGGACAGCATCGTGCAGGACTCGATCGACCGGGTGCTGATCGTGAAGGAATTCTACAAGGACGAGAAGCACAAGATCCCGCCCAGCTACGTCGACAACGAAATTTCCGAGACGATCGCCACGGACTTTGACGGCGATCGCAGCAAGTTTCTCGCCTACCTGCGCTCGCGCGGCATTTCGCAGAAGGACTATCGCAAGGAAGTCGAGGAGAACATTGTCTACGGCTACATGCGCCAGCAGAAACGCAAGTCGGCCAGCACCATCAGCCCGGTGAAAATCGAGGCCTTCTACAGGGAGAACAAGGACCGTTTCTACCAGGAGGACCAGGTTCACCTGCGTTTGATCCAGCTCGCCCGCGGCGCCGACGACACCGACGAGACCCTGCGCAAGAAGGCGGACGACCTGGTCGCCCAGCTCAAGAGCGGCACCAGTTTCACGGACCTGGCCCGGCAGTTCAGCACCGACTCGCGGCGCACGAAGGGTGGCGACTGGGGCTGGCAGCGCCGTTCGGATCTGCGCAAGGAATTCAGCGACATCATTTTCTCGCTCGATGCCGGCAAGTATAGCGATCCGGTCATCATGCCAGAGGGGGCTTTTCTGCTCTTCGTCGAGGAACGCAAGAAAGCCGGCATTCTGCCCATCGACGATGTGCGGGACCAGATTGAACGCATGCTGGTGCAGCAAAGCGCCAGCCAGGCGCAGGAACGCTGGCTCGAGAAACTCCGGCGCAACGGCTACGTGAAACACTTCTGAGGAATTCAGCTCGCGGGCCGGCGGGCGCAACCGCCCGGACCCATGAGCACCGATTACCCTCCCCTGCAGGTCAAAGACCTCGCAGTCGAAGAACGCCCGCAGGAGCGCCTCCAACGACTCGGGGCTGCCGCCCTGAGCGACACCGAACTGCTGGCCCTGCTCCTCCGCAGCGGAAGCCGCGGAATGAATGTTCTGATCGTGGCCCAGCGCCTGATCACCGAGGCCGGTTCGCTGGCCGGGCTCGTCACCTGGGTCGAGGCCGACTACCGCCGGCTCAAGGGGATCGGCCGCGTCAAGGCCCTGCAATTGATCGCCATGATGGAGGTGGCTCGCCGCGTTCTCTCGCAAAAGGCCCCTGCGGACCGGGCGTTCGACCAGCCGGGATCCGTGCTGGAACATTTCGCCGCCGAACTCACCGGTCTGCAGATCGAGAAATTCTGGGTCCTCTGCCTCAACCGCAAAAACCGGTTGCTCAAACAGGTGGCCATCACCTCGGGCACCGCCACCAGCAGCCTCGCCCATCCGCGCGAAGTGTTTCGGGAAGCCATCCGTCACGGCGCCACCGCCATCATCTGCGCCCACAACCACCCGAGCGGCGACCCCGCCCCAAGCGCCGCGGACCTGCAGATCACCCGGCAGCTGCGCGAAGCCGCCCGGGCCGTCGACATCCAACTGCTCGACCACGTCATCCTCGGCCGCCCGGCCGCGGATCCGCGCGGACTCGGTTACTACAGCTTCCGTCAGTCGGGGGTCGTGTGACGTTCACTCCGCCGCCACATCAAAGCCCGTCAACTCACCATCGCTGATCTGCACGGTGATCGTCATGGGACGGCAGCACACCTCGCAATCCACCACGAACTCGGCGCTGCCTTCGCTCATGTCCAACGCCAGGGAAAAAGATTCCCCGCAATGCGGACACTCGACGGAAAGCGAATCGTTCATGACGTCCGGCCGACGGTCACCCGAAACCGCCGCAAACGCAACTTTGGAGCCGACCGGTGACGGATCCGTCGGGCCGAAGCAGCCGCAGACCAATCGCCCGGTGCATTTGCGCTTTTCAGTGGGTAGGGCGCGACCGCTGGGCGCGCCGTAACGACATTCGCGGCGGTCCCGGCGGTCCCGCCCTACCATTGCTGCATCAGGCGATTGGCATCAGCCAACCGC
>CAYZGG010000152.1:0-7171 GCA_964477955.1 uncultured Opitutaceae bacterium | reverse complement strand
CCTTGATGATTTTAGTGATCAACTGCAATTGGCAGAAAGGCAACGTATGGATGCCCATGCGGCTATCTGGGCGATCCGAAGCGCGAATGCCGCTGCTCGCCGTCGCAGGTGCAGCGTTATCGTGGCCGGCTCAGCGGTCCCCTGCTCGACCGCATCGATCTGCACATCGAGGCGCCCGCCCTTTCGCTCGCCGAGCTCCGCGCCGACCAGCCCGGCGAAACCTCCGCCGCAATGCGCGCGCGCGTCGACACCGCCCGCCGGCTCCAGCTGGCGCGCTTTGCCGGCACGCGCATCGCCGCCAACGCCCGCATGACCCAGGCGCAGATCCGCCGGCATTGCGCACTGGATGCCAAGCTCGGCGACCTGTTGCAGCAAGCGATGGAGCAGCTGCACCTTTCCGCCCGTGCCTACGACCGCATCCTCAAGGTTGCCCGCACCATCGCCGACCTCGCCGCCGCCGAGACCATCGCCGCCCCGCACTTGCTCGAGGCCATCCAGTATCGCTCCCTCGATCGCAACGTCTTTGTTTAACGGTGTTTGATTTCCCTGTTATCCTTGCAACGATGGGCTATTCCGCGGCCACGTGGGGTGCCCGTGAAGTCCCCGACACTTTCTCCGTGTCGTTAAATCGGCGCGAGTCTTCCGATTCTGCAGCACAACAAACTATAAAACCTGACCTCGCTCTGCCAGTGTTTTGCCAGGATGGGAAACCACGACGAGCTGCCGCGCAACGGTAATAATATAATATTTGCAACCTGACCCTTTCGGGCCGGTCCTGACCCTTTCGGGCTGGTTTTCGGATCGGGCCGGCCATCCAGCAAAGGACGCGGTCCATTGCCTGCGGGAACGTAGGGCGGCGCCGGTTTTAGCCGGTCCTTTGCGCGCTGATTCTCAAAAAAACTTCACCACAATCGCGTTTCCAGGCCGGTTCCGCGGGGATTAAATTCAGGCGTCCTTTCCTCGTCCCACTCAAATCGCTTGGGAGCTGCATTTCCCATTTTCACCAAGGCAAGTGTCGGATAAGACTCGCGAAACCTTCCATAATCCATCGCTTTCCGATCCTCGAGAACGAATTGCGCTTTTAGTTCCAGATAATCGTTCACGCGCACCCCTGTTTCATACGCGACGGCGAAACAGCCCAGATACGTCACTTCGCCAGGGCGGACGTCAAATTCGAATTCCGCCCGCGCACCCTCCTGATTCATCTTCATCGGCAGGAACTGGCAATCTACAATCCGATAGTGCCCTGGCGGAACTTCCAACAGCGAAAGCTCATTGCTGCTCTTGATCACAGGAATGGTCTGGGCTCTCTCGCCGGTGGGGTACAGAGGAACTTCAACCTGCCAGTCCATCCCGTGCGCCGGACCGCCGGAATGTTGCCAACTCGAAAGCACCAGTCCATTCTTGTTCAGGTTTACGCTGGAGGCATTTTTTGGGGTAACTGCCGTCGAACAACCGGCGATGACTAACACGCAGAGGACGGAGAGTAGGTAGATCGATTTCATTCTGTTTGTTCGCCGTTCTAAATTCATGCCCAACCGTCGAAAGCGTAATCGTGTGCGGGCGCGTCGCAACTGGATTTCGCTCGGGCAACTGGTCTTGCGGCTGATCGGCCAGCTCTGTCACGTCGATGCGGCATCCCGGGTGCTGTTCTTGATCAAGCGCGCTTCGTTCTCATCGATCATCGGCATGCCCGCTCCAAAGTCCGGAATGTGTCGGTCCCTCGATATGGAGGTTTCCTGCGTAGCCAGCCGTCCATCGGGCGATTACTGCCGCGCAAAAGGTCGGCCCGTGACAAATCTTGATTGCGCGTAAACGGCTGTCTCCCTGGTCCACCTGCGCCTCGGTTGCTCCCATCCACGCAGCCTGTCCGATTTGAGGGCCGCCGACCATGAGGCACCCGGCCGGGCCCGGCTGAGCACTTTCGATCATTCGATGACAACGGAAACCTGTCTGGAAACTCGTACGACGGGAAAATATATCCTACACTGCACACGAATCAGCGGCAATTCCCGCGCTTCGATTTCCTCAGTCAGGGCGCTTCCATTTCGTCACTGGAAATGCTCAGCGGCCGGGAGGTGCCCGCTCTTTGAAGCAGGAGTTATTTTTTTGTCTGATTGTTGGGGAAGTTTACGCCCGTCCCAAAAAAACACTCGTTCTCAACTATCTTCCCCTCCTTTAATTTAAAACGCTCCGTGTTCCGAAACAATCGACCGTCATTGGTCCAGCCATTGTAGGTTACAAAGGCGTCGTCTCCAGCAACGATAACCTTTTCCAAATCAAATTTTTTGGTGTTTTCGGAATTGGGCCAGCACCTCTCCTTGTATTGCGTCAGACTGATATGATTGTCGCCGGCCGGACTGGTGAACGTGAATCCGTCAGCGAGAATCAGCTCCAGCATATGCCAATCCTTTTTCTCGTAGGCGGAGTAGTATTCGCGAATGACTTTTTCGTTCATGCTGATGTCGGGTGATTTTTGAGCGAAACATGAAATGGCGGACAAGGTCATGCAGACCACGACGAGGCAGGTAGAGATTTTATTCATTTTCATTCAAATTGTTAGGCTGCAAATACATCGGCGACCATCGGGCGATGCTTTCCCTTTTTTCAGAAGTCGATCTCTGGCCGCTTGCCATTCTGACTGGGAAACAATTGGCGGAAGGGTCTTTGATACCATCTTCGGGAAAATTTGGGAACGCACGGGAGCATAACACCAGGAGGGCGCATATTACTTCCGCAAACATTGATCGGATGGTATTTCGAATGGATTGCCGGGGAGATGGGAAAGCGTGAAATGGAGGCAATATCCGGGCGATCCAACGCGGGAATGCCGCTGCTTGCCGTCGCAGGTGCCGCGGTACCGCCGCCGGCTCAGCGGTCTCCTGCTCTACTGCATCGACCTGCACATCGAGGCGCCCGCCCTCTCGCTCGCCGAGCTCCGCGCCGACCAGCTTGGCGAAGCCTCCGCCGCGATGCGCCCGCGCGTCGACATCGCCCGCCGGCTCCAGCTGGCGCGCTTTACCCAACACCTTCTCGAAGCCATCCAGTGCCGCAGCCATGTCCAGGGTGTATTCCCTAGGGTACTCACCCCCTATCCCGGAGCGAAATGGGCTCCTAAAGTAGCTTCGTTTTCATATATCAGACCTGTCGGCCACCTGATATGTGTCACAACCATCATGTTTTTTGTGATCACCATGGTCAGGTTAATGCCGAAGACGCTGAATGTGCCACGGAAGATCGCCTATGCGCAGCGTCCGCGGCGGCCGGCCGCGGATCCCGCCCGGAAAGGCATCGCTGCTCAGGAATAGAAGGTCCGCCCGAGGTGACCCCACCCCGCCGCGGCGCCGCGCAGGGAAAGGCTGACTCCCTTTCGTCGGGATTCGAGTGTTTCGGATTTGGTGGAATCGCCTCTCTAAAAACCCACCCCAGCGGATATACACCCATGATAAACTTGGAGAAGATCCTTGAGGCCCGGATTCTCATCGTCGACGACCTGGAGGCCAATGTGGCGCTGCTGGAACAAATGTTGCGGGGCGCCGGCTACAAGCACGTCGCGACCACCACCGACCCCCATGCGGTCTGCCAACTCTCTTTGCAACAACAGTCCGACCTCGTTGTGCTCGACCTGCAAATGCCCGGCCACGACGGTTTTCAGGTGATGAAAGATCTGCGCGCCCTCGACGAGCGGGGCTCGCTTCCGGTCCTCGTGGTCACCGCGCAACCGGATCACATGTTGAGGGCGCTGCAAGCCGGAGCCAACGATTTCGTGAGCAAGCCGTTCGTCCTGGGCGAGGTCTTGATGCGCGTTCACAACCTGCTTGAGACCCATCTCCTGCATCGCGACGAGACCGCCGCCAATGAAGTGCGCCTGGAAAATTCCCAGCAGATTGCCAACCTCGGGGATTGGGAACACGATTTTGTCCACGGCCGCCTCTTCTGGTCAGATGAGGTCTACCGGATCCTCGGCATCTCGCGGAACGATTTTCCGCCGGAATCCGACACCTTCTACCGTCAGGTCCATCCCGACGATCTGGCCTTTGTCCACCAGGAGAAGCGGAAAGCGACGGAAGGTGCCCGGCGCATTGAGTTTGAGCACCGCATCATCCGGGCCGACGGCGAAGTAAGGTACATTCATCAGATTGCCGGCACCGTCTTCGACGACCAGGGCCGGCCCACGCGGGAGTCCGGGACCCTGCAGGACGTCACTGAGCGCAAAGCCACGGAGGCCGCCCTGAGTGCGAGTGAACGGCGTTATCGGATCATGTTTGAGCGCAATCCGTCTCCCATGTGGGCCTTCGATCCGCAGACCATGGAATTTCTTGCGGTCAATGATTCGGCCATCGCGCTCTACGGCTATTCCCGGGAGGAATTTCTGCGCATGAACGTCAAGGATGTGCTCAGCCCGAAGCTGGTGGCGAGTCTGGTTGAAAGCAGCGCCAACTCTGTGGACCGCTTCCACGCGGTCGGGCGGTTCGAACACCAGAGAAAGACCGGCACCGCCTTCCCGGTCGATATTCTCGCCTATGGAATCGATTTCGCCGGCCGGCCGGCCCAGCTGGTGCTCGCCATTGACATGACCGAGTCGGAGCGCTCCATCGCTTCGTTGCGGGCGGGAGAGGCCCGCTTTCGCGCGCTGAGCGAGTCGGCGCCGATCGGCATTTTTGAGAGTGATGCGGGCGGCCGCGTGATCTATTCGAACTCGGCGTTGACCGCGCTTTCCGGTTCGCCGGTCGGAGTCAGTCTCGGCGGCAAGAAGCTGGAGGAGCATGTTCATCCGGACGACCGTCAGATTCTGAATCGCAATCTGACGCGGGCCTTCGCCGAGGGCGGCACTTGGGATCAGACCTTGCGGCTGTTGCGACCCGATGGCTCGGTGTGCTGGGTTCATATCCTGGCCGGAGTCCGCAAGGATGCGGAGGGACTGATCATGGGATTGGTGGGCACGGTCGAAAATATTTCGGAACGGCAACAAGCCGAGGAGATCCTCCAACGGCGGACGACCGAGCTCCGGGTGCTGTATGACCTGATGCCGGCGATGGTCTGGTTCAAGGACACGAACAATCACATCTTGCGCGTGAATCAACGCGGAGCCGATTCCGTGGGCAGACCGGTGGGGGAAATCGAAGGAAAATCGGAACTCGAAATTCATCCCCGGGAAGCCGCGCGATCCTTGGCCGATGACCTGGAAGTGATTGCCTCGGGAGTGCCCAAGCTCGGGATCGTCGAGAAGGTGGTGGATCCGAAAGGCCGGGAAACCTGGGTCGAAACCGACAAGGTGCCCTACTGCGACAAGGACGGCAAGGTGATCGGCATTGTCGTAATGGCTCAGGATATCACCGCCCGGAGAGCCTCGGAGCTCGCTTTGGTGGAGAGCGAAGCGCGATTCAAATTTGTCGCCCGCGCCGTGAGCGACGTCGTCTGGGATTGGAACATCCCGTCCGACACACTCTGGCGCAACGATGGTTTTCTGGCCATCTTCGGCTACACCAACGATGACCTCAAACCGGGAATCGAATCGTGGACTTGTCGCCTGCACCCCGATGAGCGCGACCAAATCCTCGCCAGTCTGCACGCCGCCCTCGACACGGGCGCGGAATCGTGGAGCGCGGATTATCGCTTTCAGCGCAAGGACGGCAACTATGCCCAGGTCCACGACCGCGGTTATATCCTGCGCGACGCAGCCGGCCTCGCGGTCCGCATGGTGCGCGGCATGCGCGATGTCACGGAACAGAAAAAAATGGAGGCGCAATATTTGCGGGCCCAACGGATGGAAAGCATTGGCACTCTCGCGGGCGGCATCGCCCACGATCTGAACAATGTTCTGGCACCGATCATGATGTCGATCGAGCTGCTGAAGTCCGACTCGGGGAACGACCCTCGAACGGCCAGAATTCTGGACTGTGTGCAAGTGAGCTGCCGTCGGGGGGCCGACCTGGTGCGCCAAGTCCTGACTTTTGCCCGAGGCGTGGACGGGGAACGGATCCCCATCCGGCTGCGCCATCTCATCGGCGATCTTGACAGTATTGTCAGCGAAACCTTCCCCCCGAACATCCGGATCGTGACCGATGTTCCCAATGATCTTTGGCCGGTCACGGGTGATTCGACGCAGATCCATCAGGTGTTGCTCAACCTCGCGGTCAACGCCCGTGACGCGATGCCCCGCGGCGGCACGCTCACGGTGAGCGCCAACAACGTGACCCTTGACGCCCAGTACGCCGGCACGAGTCCCGGCGCTCGCTCCGGCACCTACGTGATGCTGCAGGTGACCGATACCGGGCAAGGCATGACGCCCAAGGTCCGCGAACGCATCTTCGAACCCTTCTTCACCACCAAGGAGGTCGGTGAAGGGACCGGCATCGGTCTCGCCACCGCCCATGCCATCGTCAAAAGCCACGAGGGGTTCATCAACGTCGAGAGCGAGGTCGGTCGGGGCACCACGTTCAAGGTCTATCTGCCGGCCCAACCCGCCCCCGCGATCGCCGCAACCGTGCACCCGTTCCAAACCGCGCTGCCCCGCGGCCAGGACGAACTGGTGCTCGTGGTCGACGACGAGCTCTCCATCCGTGAAATCACCGAACAAACTCTCGAAGCCTTCGGTTATCGCGTGATCGTCGCCAGCGACGGAGCCGAGGCGGTCGCCCTCTATGCCAGACAAATGGACCAGGTGGCGGTCGTGCTCACCGACATGATGATGCCGATTATGGATGGGCAGGCCACCATCGAGGTGCTCATGCGGATCAATCCCGCCGTGAAGATCATTGCGGCCAGCGGCGTGGGTTCAAATGCCAGCCTCGGAAAGGCGCGCGACTCCGGCGTTCGGAGTTTTCTGCAAAAGCCCTATACCGCGGAATCGCTGCTTCGGCTGATTCGCGAGGTGCTCGACGGCCCTGTTCGTTTTGTCCCCAACGAAGCCCCGCAGAACCTTCCGGGCGCGGGCAAACCGGATCGGAACCTTCATGCCCCGGCGCCTCGTTGAGGCTCCATCGACCAGGCAAGCGGACGCAATGCTCCGCAGCTGATTGCGGCCGACCAGCCCCGCCCTGTTCACCGATCAAGATACTTCTCCACTCGCACCCTGCCGGCGAATTGACCCGAAATTTCGGGGCCGTGCTCGGGCCCCCCCCCCCCCCCCCCCCCCCCCCCCCCGGCCAACCCCCCCCACCCCCCCCCC
>CAYZGG010000151.1:0-7538 GCA_964477955.1 uncultured Opitutaceae bacterium | reverse complement strand
GGTCCTCGGCCGGCTCGACCAGCTCGACACCGCCAACCTGCACAATCTCGTGCAGCGCCTGGCGCGCGAGCGCGCGCTGCTCGAATCGGTGTTCAACACGCTGCAGGAAGGCGTCCTGGTCATCGACGCCGAGGGCATCATCGACTACGCCAACGAGGCCGCGGCGCGGCTGGTCGGCCTGAAGGAGCCGGCGGTGGGCGCCAGCCTGTGGCGGTTGGTGCCCGGCCTGCGCGTGTCGTTGCCGGGGGCGGAGGCCGGCGCCGCGGCGGCACCGGTGGTGACCCGGGAATTCGAGCTGACCTACCCGGCGTCGCGGGTGGTGCGGCTGTACCTCGTGCCGTTCGATGCGGCGGACGACGACCGGCGGCGCTTCACGGTCATCCTCTCGGACATCACCAGTGAAAAAAAATCCACGGCGGATCTGATCGAGAACGAGAAGGTGTCGTCGGTCCTCCTGCTGGCCGCGGGCGTCGCGCACGAGCTGGGCAATCCGCTGAATTCGCTCACGATCCACCTGCAGCTCATCGAGCGGAAGCTGAAGAAATTGTCCGCGTCGAAGGAGGCCCGGTCGCTGGAGGATTCCATCAAGGTGTGTCGCGACGAGGTCGCGCGGCTGGATGGCATCATCAAGAACTTCCTCGAGGCGATCCGGCCGCGTCCACCCGCGCTGGCGGAGGTCAACCTGCCGGAGGTGATCGAGGACGTGTTGCGCTTCCAGTCGAAGGAGCTCGAGGACCGCGGCGTCCAGATCGCGGGCGAGCTGCCCGCGAGCACGCCGGTCATCATGGCCGATCGCGACCAGTTGAAGCAGGTTTTTTTCAACCTGATCAAAAACGCCGCGGAGGCCATGCAGCCTGGCGGGCGTTTGAGCATCAAGGTTCGCGCCGACGACGACTCGGTTTTCGTGGCCATCGCGGACACCGGCAGCGGCGTCAAGGCCGCGGATCTGGCGCGGTTGTTCCAGCCTTACCACACGACCAAGGTGAGCGGGCACGGACTCGGGCTGATGATCGTGCAACGCATCATGCGCGATCACGGCGGGCACGTCGGGATCGACAGCAAGGAGGGCGTCGGCACCGTGGTGACGCTGCAGTTCCCGCAAAAGCACCGACGCGTGCGGATGCTCGCGTCAGGCTGAGGCGGGATCACACAGTTGAGATGAGGAGGAACCGGCCCTCCGTGGCCGGTTCTCCTGACGCAACCATCGCTGCCCGCCCGAGGTTCTGGCTTAGCGCAGGCATCCTTGCCTGCCGGTCTAAGAAGCAGGCTGGAAGCCTGCGCTACTTGCGGGTCGGCTCGACCTTTTTGCCCGGCAAATTCGCGGGCTAACGCTGCTGTTTGTTGCCGGAGTCGGTGGAATCGGCCTTGTCGCTGCTCCGCGCCGGTCGGTCCGCCGGCGGCGGGGTGCTCCGGTCGGCCTTGGGCGGCGGAGGTGTCGCGGGCGGCGGCTGGTTCCGGGTGGGCGGAACGAAGACCGGCGACTGCCGGCCGGGCGGAGGCGAGAAAGTCTTCGGGGTCGACGGAGGCGACGACGGCTGATCCGGGTGGGGCGGTCCGCTGCGACTGCCCGGCACTTCTGCGGGGACCGGCGGGACCGGGTGATTTGGGTGGTCCGGCGGTTTCGGGCCCGACGGAGCGGGTTGCGGAGCCGGGGCGGGCGGATGGGGTTGGTTGTTGCGAGTGCCCTGCGGGCCGGCGACCGGCGGCGGATAAACGGCATTGGGGTGGGTGTCCCCAGGCGGACGAGGCGTCGGAGCAACCGCCGGCTGACCGTTGGGCGGCGCCGGATGAGTCGGCCCGGGGCGGGTATCTTTGTGACCGGAAGGCGCGGGGTCGTGTCCATGGTCGTCGGCCTGGGCCTGGTTCGGCGGCGGTTGATGTCCACGATTGTCGTCGGGTCGGTGGCCGGTGACCGGCGGTTGGCCGTGATCCCGGTCGGCCGGGCGGTCCGCCGGCGGGGGCCGGTGGGCGCGATCGTCGCCCGGCGGCCATTTCGGCTGGCGGTGCTGGGGATCATTGTCGCGGTCGTGGTCGCGGTCGTGATGATAACGCCGGTCCCAGTCCCGTTCGCGCCACGGCCGGAAAAGAGGAACGATCGGAATGAAGAAGGGGCTGAAGCCGTCGCCTTCGTAGCCGGCGTCGCCCGGAAAATATTCGTATTCGGGCTGGCCGGCGGGATCGAAGCTGATTTCGCGGCGCGCCACGCGGGTCGGCTGGTAGACGCTCAGTTCAAAACTGCCGTCCGGGGCCAGCACGGCGCGGATGATCTGCTCGGCCTCGGCGGCGTTTCGTGCCAGCGCATCGCCGCTGTAGATATAGTGTTGATCGATCAGGTAGCTGACGACTTCGTGGCGGCGGTCGCTCAAGTCCTCCGGCGACAGCTGCCCTGACGGATCGATGACGACGAGAAACGTGGCGAGGGCGCGCGCGGGTGGAGGCGGAGGTGTGTCCGCGGGATAGGAATCTGGAGCGGGCGCAGATGACGGGCTCTCGACTGCGACCGGTCCCGGTGGCGGACTTGGCTCGGGTTCGGGACCCGCCGTTTCGGGAGGCAACACGACACAACTGGTGCCGAGCAAAACGATGATCGCGAACAAGGCTGGGGCCGCGAGACGGAATTTCATCGGTGAGACGACAAGCAGGCAGGGGTACGGGCTTCAGGCTACGTCAAGGGGGTTCGGGGCACCAGCTTGGAAACTTCGGCCTCCGCCTTGGGCGGGTCAGCCGTCCTTCGGCTCGGTCGGGGTGGGCAGCAGGAGTTGATAGAATTCCAGATCGAGCCACCGTCCGAATTTGAATCCCGCCTGCTTGATGCTCGCGCAACGCGTGAAGCCCGCTTTCAAGTGCAGGGCGATGCTGACCGCATTGGCGGCGTCGATGCCGCCGATCAGCATGTGGTAGTCCTGGGCGGCGGCAGCGGCGATGACCTCACGCAACAGCACCTTCCCGAGACCGCGCCCGCGGAACCGTGCGTCGACGTAAATGGAATGTTCGACGGAATATTTGTAGGCGGGCCAGGCCCGGAACGGGCCGTAGCTGGCGAAGCCGAGCAATTCGCCCGTGTCGTCCACGGCGCCGATGACCGGATAGTTGCCCTTGGCCTTCGCCTCAAACCAGGTCCGCATCATCTCCGGCGTGCGCGGCTTGTAGTCGTAGAGTGCGGTGGAGTTGGCGATCGCGTCGTTGAAGATCGCGAGAATGGCGCCGGAGTGGCCGGGGTCGCAGCGGATGATTTTCACGGGAAGGATGGGGCAGCTTGGGTCGGTTCCCGGGGCATGTCAGGCCGAAAGCGCCGGACGTCGGGCGGGTTTCCCTCGCGCTGCGGCCCGGGCGCGTCGGCGAAAAACTTGCCGCGGCCGCGATTTTCTCCGCGACGCGGCCCCGGGTTTCCCTCAAATTGAGGGCGTGATGACGTCCGGTCAGGCCCAGAAAAAAATCGCAGAGCTGCGCGCCGAAATCGCGCGGCACGACGAACTGTACTACCGCCAGGCCGCGCCGGAGATCACCGACCGCGAATACGACCGGCGGAAAAGCGAACTCGAACAGATCGAAAAACAGTTTCCGCAACTGGCGGCCGCGAGCTCGCCGACCGCCCGGGTCGGAGACGACCGGCTCGAGGGCTTCGTCACTTACCGGCACCGCCAGCCGATGCAAAGCCTCGACAACACCTACTCGGAGGAGGAGCTGCGCGCCTTTCACCAGCGCCTCGTGAAATTGTTCGAACGTGAGGATCTGGCCTATGTGGTGGAACCGAAGATCGACGGGCTGGCCGTCAGCGTGACCTATGAAAAGGGCCGGCTCGTGCGCGCCGTCACGCGCGGCAACGGCGAGGAGGGCGATGACATCACCGCGAACGCCCGGACCATCCGGACGCTGCCGTCGGAGCTGCGGGCGGGCAAATCGCATCCGGTACCGGACGTGATCGAGATCCGCGGCGAGATTTATTTCACGACGGCGGAGTTCCAGCGCATCAACCAGGAACGCGAGGAGGCGGGCGAGCCGGTCTACGCCAATCCGCGCAACCTGGCGGCCGGCACGATCAAGCAGCTCGACCGGAGTGAAGTCGCCCGGCGCAAACTGGAGATCGTGCTCTACGGGATCGGTTATTGCGAACCGGCCCCGACGGGAACGCAGAGCCACTACCACGAGCAGGTGCGACAGTGGGGCCTGCCGACGGTGGAGCGCTTTTGGAAGACGCAGGGCATCGATGCGGTCTGGGCGGCGGTGCGCGAGCTGGACGCCCTGCGCCACTCCTTCGCCTACGGGACCGACGGTGCCGTCGTGAAGCTCGATGCGTTCTCCCTGCAGCGCGAGGCCGGCAGCACTTCGAAGGCGCCGCGCTGGGCCATTGCCTATAAATTCGAACCCGAGCGTGCCGAAACGCGCATTCGGGACATCACCGTGCAGGTCGGCCGCACGGGCGTGCTCACGCCGGTGGCCGAGCTCGAACCGGTCTTGCTTTCCGGCACGACTGTGATGCGGGCGACTTTGCACAACAAGGACGAGATCGCGCGGAAGGACATCCGGGTGGGCGATTACGTGCTGGTGGAAAAGGCGGGGGAAATCATCCCCGCGGTGATCGAGGTGAACCTGAAGCGGCGCGCCCCCGAATGCCAACCGTACCGGTTTCCGGCCAAATGCCCGGAATGCGGCACCGCCACGGTTCAGCTGGAGGGCGAGGTCGCCACCCGCTGTCCCAATCTCGGCTGCCCGGCGCAGGTCCGGCGGCGTCTCGGACATTTTGTTTCCAAGGCCTGCCTCGACATCGACGGGATCGGCAGCGCGCTGATCGACGAGCTGGTCGCGCGCGGTTGGGTGAAGGAGCTGCCCGACATTTTCCGGCTGAAACGCGAGGACCTGCTGACGCTCGGCAAGAAGGTGGAAAAATCCACGGACAATCTCCTGGCGGCGATCGAGGCGGGCAAGCACTGCGAACTCTGGCGCCTGATCCACGGTCTCGGCATCCCGCATGTGGGCGTGTCGGCCTCGAAGGATCTCGCGGCGCATTTTCGCGACATCGAAAAACTAGCTGCGGCAAAACCGGAGGATTTCATCGCCAACAAGGAGAGCGTGATTTCCGGCATCGGGGAAACGATGGCGGCGGCCATCACCGGATTTTTTGCCGAGCCGCGCAACCGCGAGCTGGTCGGCGCGCTGCTGCAGGTTGGCGTGAAACCGCAGGCGCCGGAGAAGCGCGCGGGTGGAAGCACGATTTTCGCCGGCAAGATTTTTGTCCTGACGGGCACGCTGCCTTCTCTCACCCGGGAGGCCGCCGCTGCCAGGATCGAAGCCGCGGGCGGCAAGGTGTCGGGCAGCGTCAGTAAAAAGACGAGCTACGTCCTTGCCGGCGCCGAGGCGGGTTCCAAGTTGGACAAGGCGAAGGAACTCGGCGTGTCCGTGATCGACGAGGAGGAATTTTTGCGGATGCTGGGGTCGTAGAACCGTGATGCGACTAAGGCGCGGCCGCAGGTGTAGGGCAGGGTCGCCGACCCCGCCACGAACCTGAAACCGATTTCGTGAAAAGGCGGGGTCAGCGAACCCGCCCTACAGCGACGAGCGAACGCAAGATCCAGCTAGCCGGTCGCCGGCTGCGCGTGGTCGGGTTCGGCGTGGTGTAGCGCGGTCTTGTCGCCGTCGATTGACAGCGGCCCGGCGCCGGCCACGGCGACCACGACGAGGAGGAAGAGCACGAGCGCGGAGAGTTCCAGCGACTGGCCGGCGGCCATCAGGCCTTCCGCGCGGTGCACCAGCAGCACGGCGCCCGCCAGCACGGGAATCTGCACCACGGCGGCGATGCGGGTGAGGAGACCGACGATCAGCATGGCTCCGCCGACGAAATGGGCGAGGGCCACGTAGTGCAACAGGGCGGCCGAAATCAGCCACGACTGGCCGGTGCGTTGCAGCATGTCCTGGACGAAGTCGGCGCGCGTGCTGGTGATGATCAGCACGCCGCGGATGAACAACGCGAGGCCGAGGTAGATGCGGACGCAGTCGAGCCAGACCTTGGGGTGGGTCTCGGCCCAACGAAGGGGTTGACGCAGGTTTTCCATAAATACTCCTGGGGTTGGAACGTGGAATCCGGCGGGCGTCATGTCCGCCGGTGGGCTGCAGTATGCGTTAGTCGGTCGGGACGTCAACCGCCGGCTTTGTTGCCGTGGGGCCGGGTCTGCTGAACTGAAAACTGGTTCGATAGCCTGTGATACGCCGGAGGAGGCAGCCCCGGGGGCTTCCCTTGGCAGGGTCCCGTCGCTGAGGATGGCAGGCCCGGCGCTTTTCCTTCCTCTGCAGTCGTTGCCGATGATCCGGACAACTGCCTCGCGGCGCAGCTCGGGTTCAGGCCAACGCCGAAGTGGCAAAAAACTTCAGTATCCGGAGCGCTGGAGCTGGGTACTGAGCTCGCGCTGGAAGGCCTGCACGTCGGCGGGGGTCGGCTGGTAGCCCTTCTGGCTCGTGTCGAGCATCAGGCGGCCGTACTGGTCGAGCGCCCACTTGCCCGTGACGCCGTCGGTGAAAGTCACGCTGCCACTCACCATGGCGCCGGGGCGCACGAGGCGGTCGACCTCGAGTTTGAGACTGCTTGCCCCGGCCGGCGCGGCGTCGGGCAAGGGTTCCTCGGCAGGAAAATCCCCCTCCTCATCTATCGGCTCGTCAGGGACGCCTGGCGCGGCCTCGTCGTCACCGCCGAGGCCGACCTTCTCCTTTAATTTGTCGATCAAGCCCTTCTTTTCGGGCGGGGCGGAGCGGGGTGAGGGCACCCCGCCCCCATGGCCCGCTCCGGGAGCGCCGGCCGGCGCTTTGGTAATATCGGAGGCGTCGGTTTTGGGCGCGGCGTTTTTCAGTTCCAGGCCCAGGTCGTCGACCAGGAAACGGACATCCATGTAGGTGAGCGACAGCTTGAACTGGTCGGTGAGCTTCTTCTGGACGACGGAGAGGTTGTCGCCGGCGGCGACCCAGGAGGTGACGGCCTGTTTTTGTTCGGGAGAGAGGTTCATCGGATTTTCGATTTTGGATTTTTGATTCTCGATATCAAGCGTACAGCCGGGACTGCCACGCAGTTGATCTAATCGAAAATCGCCAATCGAAAATCGGAAACTACTTCGCCAGCTGGGTTTTCAGGAAATCGACGCCGCCGCGGACGGTGTCGTCGGTTTCCATCAGGTTCTCGACCGTCTTGATGGCGTGGATGACCGTGCCGTGGTCGCGTCCGCCGAAAGCCTCGCCGATTTCCTGGAGGGAATGACGCGTGAGGTTGCGGCAAAGGTACATGGCGATCTGGCGGGGGAACGCGATGGCGTTGGGCCGGCGCTTGCTCGTCATGTCCGAGTGCCGGATCTGGTAGTGTTCGGCCACGCGTTTCTGGATGCCCTCGATGTTGAGGCGGTTCTGGGCCTCCTCCATCAGCACGTCCTTGAGGAGATGCTCGGCGGTCGGCAGGTCGATGGGCTTGCCGGTGAGGTGCGAGTAGCTGGAAATCTTGATCAAGGCGCCCTCGAGCCGGCGGATGTTCTTGACGATGTGCTGCGCCATGAACTCCAGCA
>CAYZGG010000150.1:0-7549 GCA_964477955.1 uncultured Opitutaceae bacterium | reverse complement strand
GGCCGCCTGACCGACTCGCTCGGCCGCACGGTCGATTTCCGGAACACGATCATCATCATGACGACCAACGTTGGCGCGCAGCTGATCCAGCGGCAGACGACGATGGGCTTCGGCGCCGTGAATTCGTCCGACTTCCGCGACCAGGACAAACTCAAGGAAAAGGTGCTGGAGGAGGCCAAGCGTGTCTTCAAACCCGAGTTTTTGAATCGCATCAACGACATGGTGGTCTTCCGCTCGCTCGGCCGCGAGGAACTCATCAAGATCGTGGAAATCGAGGCGTCCAAAGTCATCAAGCGCCTGGCGGCCCGTCACATCCTGCTGGAGTTTTCCCCCGAGTCCAAGCTCCTGCTCATCGAGAAGGGCTACGACGAGAAGTACGGCGCGCGTCCGCTCCGCCGGGCGGTCGAGCACTACCTGGAGGATCCGCTGGCGGAAGCCGTCCTGCGCGGCGACGTTCGCGAAGGGGAGCCATTCCTGGTCGTGCGCAACGGCGACAAGCTCGAGTTCAAGTCGCAGTCTCCGACCGCCGGCACCGAAGTTTCGCCTTGAGCGACGCCAGATGATGAGAGGTGGAACGCATTGATCTCAATGCGTTCTTTTCTTTGGCTGCGAGCGGCGCGTTGGGATCAATGGGCTCAATCGTTGTTCCCAGTGGGCGTAGTACCCCGAAGCGGCTTCGGCTTGGCTTAAAATGTGGGAGCGAGCTTGCTCGCGACGTCGAACGGGTCGCGAGCAAGCTCGCTCCCACAAAAATGGATTGGCTTGGTCGGGAATGCCCCGGAGCTCCGGGGCTCTTTATTCTTCCTTCCGCTTCAGCTGGAAATAGGCCTGCAACAGTTCCAGGCACGGTTTCTCCAGGAGACCGCGGGTGACGCCCAAGTGGTGGTTGACGCGAGGCAACGCGTTGAGATCGGTGGCGCCACCCAGGCAGCCCATCTTCGGATCGGATACGGCGTAGACCACCCGTTTCACCCGTGACATCAGCATGGCGCCGGAACACATGGGACAGGGCTCCTTGGTCACGTAGAGCGTGGCTGCGTTCAGCCGCCAGTCCCCGATGGCCCGGGCGGCCTGTCCGAGCGCGAGAATCTCCGCGTGGGCCGTGGGGTCGCGCGTGCTGTCGCGCTGATTATGGGCGGAGGCAATGACCGCGCCGTCGAGTTCGATGACCGCGCCGATGGGCACTTCGTCCTGTTTCCAGGCCTCGATCGCTTCGTTGTAGGCCTGCCAGAGGTAATATTCGTCGTTTCGCACCAATTCGGAGGGAAAGACCTTGGCAAAAGGGCAGGGCAGGGAGGGCCGGTTGGAGAGGTCCATGAAACGCGGAGGGAGGGTGATTTTTGACGTAAGCCTTGACTAGGTGCGCACCTGCGGTGTTACAATGTCCTTTTACCGCATGCAGCATCTCCCCGTTCCCCAACTCCTCCATGTCTGACGGCAAAGCGATCGAAGTCGAAGGCAAGATTGTGACCGTCCTCCCCGGGACGATGTTTCGCGTCCAACTCGACAACGGCCACATGGTGTTGGCGCACATCTCGGGCAAGCTGCGCAAGCATTTCATCAAGATTGCCGCGGGGGACAAGGTGAAGATGGAGATGAGCCCGTACGATCTCGACAAGGCCCGCATCACCTTCCGCCTGCGTGACACTTCCGCTCCGCCCCCGCCGCCCGGAGCCCGCCGCCAGCAGCGGCGCTGAGCGAAGGCTGAACGCCTCGGCATGTGGGAGGGGCTTTGCACCCCGACTTCCGGCATCGTCGCGAAAGCGGCGCTCCGAGCTTGGCGCGACCTGCTGAACGAACTAGTGTTCTGCCAGATGAATTCGATGCCCTTTGCAGGAGCCTGCTCGCAGGCGACTCTTTGTGGCACGGGTCTCCCGACCCGTGTTCGGCTCATCACGGGTCGGAGACCCGGGCCACGTCCTATTGGTCGCTTGCAAGCAGGCCTCTGCATTCTGATGCGCACTTCGGAGAGGCAGACCGCATGAAAGCCAGGGCTACTCGACCGACCACGAAGGACGGATCCGTTCCGCCCGTACCTCCAGGCTTCGCCGAAGGCATCGACCGGTTTTTGGGCTATGTCGAACTTGAGCGCGGCCTGGCCCGCAACACGGCCAAATCCTACGAAAGCGATCTCAAGCAGGCGGCCCACCTGCTGGTGAAAAACGGCGCGACCTCTTGGTCCACGGTCACGCCTGCCCAGCTGACCGACTGGCTCCACTGGCTGGGCTCGGGCCGTTTCAGCGAAGCCAGCCAGGCACGCAAACTCGCCGCCGTCCGCATGCTGTGCCGCCATCTTGTGCGCGAGGGCGTGCGCCCGGACGATCCCTCGGCGCTGCTCAGCGGCCCGAAATTTCGCCGCAAGCTGCCGCAGACGCTCTCGGCCGGGGAGATGGGCCGTCTGCTCGCCGCCCCCACGGGCGGCGACGCCTATGCGGTTCGCGACCGCGCGATGCTCGAGCTGTTCTATTCGAGTGGACTGCGCATCTCCGAGTTGTGCAGCCTGACACTCCAGCAGGTCGATTTGGAAAACGGGTTCGTGCGCGTTTTTGGCAAAGGTTCGAAGGAGCGGGTTGTTCCCCTCGGTGGCAGGGCGGCCGAGGCGGTGACATCCTATCTCGTCGCGAGCCGCCCCCGGCTGGTCAAGGCCCGGACGGGGAGCGAACTCTTCGTGAGCGAGCGTGGCCGTGCGATCTCCCGCAAGACGCTCTGGGTGATCGTCAAGAAACACGCCAAGACTGCGGGCCTGGCAAAATCCGTGAAGCCGCATCTGCTGCGCCATTCCTTTGCGACGCACCTGCTCGGCGGCGGCGCCGACCTCCGTGCCATCCAGGAAATGCTCGGCCATGCCAGCATCGGGACGACCCAGATTTACACCGCGGTCGAATCTTCGCGGCTGCTGGCCCAGCACGCGAAACACCACCCGCGCAACCGCAGCGCAAAATAACGGAGGCCTTCCCGCTGCGTTGTGCGGAGGGGTCACCGAATCCGCGGCAGGGCCCAGTCTTGCTGCGCCCAAGGTGTCGCAGATCCGAACCGGTGCAGCGAGATGCGGATCGACCTGCTTCGGTCTGTATAGGCGGGGTGCCCTCACCCCGCGAGGCACGCGCTGCGAAAACCCAAACCGGCGGGATGAGGGCACGCCGCCCACAACGAAAGACGAGCGAAATCAATCGCACGTGTTTCTTCCCCCTTTTGGCGCCCGCCCAACAAAAGGCGCGGTCTGTCTGCACAAACCGCGCCTCTACTGTCCTGCAGGGGCCTAACCGCCCCAATTTTGGCACTATCCGCCGGGCTTTGCATCGCCTGGCGAGAGTCGGGAAGATTTTTGGTTTCGAATCGGGTCAGGTCCGCGCGTTGCGGGCTTGCGTCAGTCCGCGTCCGGCCAGCAGAAGCCCTGCCAGCGCCGCGCCGGCCATCAGCAGCGAGGATCCGGCGTCCGGCACATGCGACAGGTCACCAAACAGACCGTGGTCCTCGGTACTGTCGGGTCCGGCGATGCCGGCGGTGAAATACAGGTTGTTTGTGCTGCCCGAACCGGCGCCGTTGCCAAACGAGAGGCCCCACAATCCGTCGATCGAGATCGGCGTGCTGGACGGGTCCATCAGCATCCCGAGGAATGCTCCGCTGGTGGGATTGAAAGCGTCGATCAAGCCACTCCCGAAATTACCGACCAGCAGGTCGCCGCCAAACGGGCCAAAGCCGGTGGGAGCCATCGCCAGGCCCCACGGTGAATCCAGCGGGCCGTTCGAGACCAGGCGCTGGAGCATGTTGCCGTTGAGATCATAGACGTCGATGTAGCCGTGGCCCGCGCCGCCGACGTCGTCATGCTTGGCCGAGTCCTGCAGGGCGTACGTCACGTAGAGTTTGCCGCCGATGTTTTCGATGTTGAACGGCGCATAGCCCGCCGGAAGGGTGGGATCCGTGAACGTTCCGCTCAGCGTGGTCGGGGCGAAGCTGCTGTTATAGACGTCGATCTTGCCGCTGTTGAAATTGGTCGCGTAGAGAAAATTTCCGGAGCCGTTGTTGCCGATCGCAAGACCTTTATAGACCGCGCCGGTCCCGCTGTTGTCGACCTTCAGCGCCGCGCTGCTGCCGCCCGACCAGGCTGCGATCGTGCCGTCCTCGGTGTCGAAAATGAAGTGCGCGCCGCCGAAGCTGCTGGAGCTGCCGTTGAACACCACTCCGGTCGGAGCGGCCGGAGGCGTGCCACCCGTCGGCGGCGGAATCGTGACGATCAGCCCGGTGTTCTTCACGCCGGTGCCACCGTAGAGCGTGGAGAGGCCGGTGCCATTGTCCGAGATCCAGAAGGGCGAGCCTGAGCTCGCCACAATGCCCCACGGATTCACGAGGTCGGGATCGGTGAATTTGGCCATTCCGGGCAGATCCGAGTCCAGGTTGGTTTGTTGAAAGGTGTTCGACTGGGCCCGCAGCCCGGCCGTCCCAAGGCAAAGCGCCAGCAATCCCAAGGCCGGCGCGCGCAGAAAAATTCCGCGGTGGTTCGTATTCATGTTTTTCTCCTGACGATGAGGGTGTGTTATCCAGAAGGGGCGCCGGCTGAGCCAGTGCCTCCGATTAGCAATCCGGGCGCAACCTCCGCCCATCCCGGGAAAACCGAAAACAGGATTTGGTAACAGTGCTGTTACATTTGGCAAATCCCGGCCAGCATCGGGAATGGCCGGGGTCGCGCGCACCGACCGCCCTGCGCATCCCCGGAGCAAACAATTGAAAATGGGTTGCGCGCTTGGCGCGCAACAAAAAGTGGCGGGACCAGGCCGCCACCTCCCAAGCTTACCTCCCGGCAACAACCTGAGTTCGCCCGGCGCTTATTGCTTGGGGTTTGCAGCTTTCTTTTCCGGCAGGGCGCGGGTGGCGACCTCGGTTTTGAAACGGGCGAGCAGGTCGTCCAGCTTGTGCACGCCCTCGTCGCCTTTCGCCCGGGAGCGGACGGAAGCGCTCTGCACCTCCGCTTCCTTGGCACCGAGCACGAGCACGTACGGGATCTTTTCCATCTCAGCCCGGCGGATTTTTGCGCCGAGCTTGTCCGAATGCGTGTCGAGCGAGACGCGGAAGTCGGCGGCGACCAGTTTGTCCAGCGTGGCCTTGGCGTAGTCGAGGACCTTGTCGGAGATCGGCACGAGCCGGATCTGCTCGGGCGCCAACCAGAGCGGAAAGTCGCCGCCGAAATGCTCGATGAGCACGCCACAGAAGCGCTCCATGGAACCGAACGGGGCGCGATGGATCATGACGGGCCGGTGCGCGGCGTTGTCGGCGCCGATGTACGTGAGGTCGAATCGCACGGGCAGGTTGTAATCGACCTGCACGGTGCCGAGCTGCCACTCGCGGCCGATCACGTCCTTGATCACGAAGTCGATCTTCGGGCCGTAGAACGCGGCCTCGCCCGGCTCCTCGGTGAACGGCACGCCGAGGGTCTTGGCGGCCTCGCGGCAGGCGTTCTCGGCCTTGTCCCAGTTGGCGGAATCGCCGGTATATTTGTTGGAATCCGGGTCGCGCAGGCCGACGCGCACGCGGTAGTCGGCCATGCCGAGCGTCGTCAGCACGGTTTTCACGAGCGAAAGGCAACCGAGGATCTCCGGCTGCACCTGCTCCTCGGTGCAGAAAAGGTGCGCGTCGTCCTGCGTGAAACCGCGCACGCGGGTCATGCCGTTGAGCTCGCCGGACTGTTCCCAACGGTAAACGGTGCCGAATTCCGCGAGGCGCACGGGCAGGTCGCGATAGCTATGCGGCTGCGAGGCGAAGATCTTGATGTGGTGCGGACAGTTCATCGGCTTGAGCAAGAATCCGTCGATGAGCTGGTCTTCGGGCAAAATGCGGTCCTTGGTGATCGTCTCGCGGCCGGTGCGGGCGTTGAGATTGTCGGCGAATTTCTGGGAGACGGCCTCGATGCGGTTGGCCATCTCGGCGCAGGAGCAGCCGGAGGCGACGAGCTGGTCGAGGAATTCGCGCTCCACGACGGGCGGGAACTGCGATTCCTTGTAGTACGGAAAGTGGCCGGAGGTCTTGTAGAGCGCGAGGCGGCCGATGTGCGGCGTGAAGACCTGGAAGTAGCCCTGCTTGCGCAGTTCGCCCGCAATGAAGTTCTGCAGCTCCTGGCGGATGATGGAGCCGTTCGGCGTCCAGAGCACGAGGCCCTGGCCGACGTCCTCGTCGATGTGGAAAAGCCGCAGGTCCTTGCCGAGCTTGCGGTGGTCGCGCAGCTTGGCCTGCTCGAGCTGCGTCAGGTAGATGGCGAGTTCCTCCTTCGAGGGAAACGCGGTGCCGTAGATGCGCTGAAGCTGCTTGTTGCGTTCGTCGCCGCGGTGATAGGCACCGGCGATGGTCAGCAGCTTGAACGCCTTGATCTGTTTGGTGTAGCGGACATGGGTGCCGGCGCAGAGGTCGGAAAATTCGCCGTTGGTGTAGAACGAAATCGCCTCGACCTCGGGAATGACGGCGAGCCGGCCGAGTTTGTAGCGTTCCTGGCCGCGTGTCTTGATGATCTGCTCGGCCTCGGCGCGGGGGACTTCCTTGCGGGTGAAGGCCTGGTTTTCCTCGATGACCTCCTTCATCTTCTCCTCGATCTTGACGAGATCCTCGGCGGTCAGCTGGTGGTCCAGGTCGATGTCGTAATAGAAGCCGGTGTCCGTGGGCGGGCCGATGTCGAGCTTGGCGTCGGGGAAGACGCGGAGGACGGCGGTGGCCAGCACGTGCGAGCACGAGTGGCGCAGTTCTTCGAGCGGGGTCATGGACATGGCGGAGGTTGGTTTTGGTCCTGCCTACGAATGCAGGGCCGGAACGGTTATTCGCGCCGGAGTTCGGCCGCGTGTCAATGCGGAGGTGCGGCTATGCGAGGAGTCGCGGAAAAGGCACAAAGCAGGGAAAGCGCCGGGTTGGCGGAGGTGGCCGGATGCCCGGTAGGGGCGCTTGCCCTCAAGCGCCCTTTCGCCGGAGGGCCGTTGAGGGCAACGACCCTACCGAGCGCAGCGAAAACGAATTGCGCCTGTTTTCAGGTGATATTTTGCGGACGGAGGGCTTGAAAGCGCGAGCAGGCGGGCTAGGGTGAGTCAGTGAGAGCATCGCTGGAAAGATTCCTGGGCCGGCCCGTTGATTTTCCGTTGGAAATCAACCTGTCGAACGGGGACAGGCACTTGGTGCCTCATCCGGATCATGTCTATTTTCACCCGCTAACCCGCGATTTGATTCTGTATCCCGACGACGGACCTTTCTCCCTCGTGGTAAATCCCGAACAGATCGTCTCGCTCCGCACGAGGCGCGTCCTCAATCGGCCGCGACCTAGTTCGAAAGGAATTTCAAAAAATGCACGAAGAACTTCGAGCTACGCTGGCCAATCCCCGGGCTTATCCGCTTGAATTGACCCTGACGGATGGAAGGAAATTGCGGATTTCGCGCCGCAATTGGATTCATTTCCCTCCGCGCCTGAAGAACATCGTTTATTTTCCGCCGAAGAAAAGCGACGGATTTTCGGAGTTCATCTCACCTGAGCCGGAACGATGCAGTTGAGGTAGTGCCGCCGTTTGGGAAGTGATTGGGA
>CAYZGG010000149.1:0-7638 GCA_964477955.1 uncultured Opitutaceae bacterium | reverse complement strand
GGCCTTTACTGGCACTTCGTCGACATCGTCTGGATCGTCATCTTCACCGCCGTCTATCTCATCGAATACATCTAAGGCCAGAGTGGAAAGTGAGAGTGAAAGTGGCTGAACTCTGAATCCTCCTGTCCACACCCGGTTCTCGCCTTCGTCGTCCATTCTCACTTTCCACTCTCACTCTCACTTTCTCTTCCCACCATGTCCGCCCCCGCTACCGCCGCCGCTCCCGGCCATTCCGAGTCGAGCAAACTCCACATCTACGTCCAGATCGCGATGATTCTCGGCGTCATCACCGGCGTCGAAATCGTGCTGGTCTACCTGCCTCTGGCCCGCTGGATCGTGTTCACCGCCCTGGCCACGCTCTCGGCCGTGAAGTTCATGTTCGTCATTTTTTATTTCATGCATCTGCGGTGGGACAAGGTGTTCTGCACGATCCTGTTTTTCATCGGCTTGGTGCTGGCCGCCGGCACGATGTGGGCGCTCCTGCATCTCTTCGGCGCGGAAGCCAGCAAACCGCTCTCCTCCGCCGCCCTGGAGCTGACCCGCACCGCGCTGGTTTGACGCGGTCGGCCAAATGCCAATTGTAGGGCGGGGTCGCTGACCCCGCCTTTTTTATTGCTCATGATCGACTGGAAGCACTGGCATAATGAACCCCTCCTGATCGGCGGGCTCATTTTCCTCGGTTGGGCCTACGCGATTCTCATCGGTCCGCTGCGCGAGTGGCTGGCCGGCCCCGGCACCCCCTTCCCGCGCCGCCACGCCCTCCGGTTTTACAGCGCCCTGGCCATCTTCTACCTCGCCGTGGGCTCGCCGCTCGACCAGATCAGCGAACGCTTCCTGCTGAGCGCGCACATGCTCCAGCACCAGCTGATGACCTACCCGTCCGCCGTGCTGTTTCTCCTCGGCCTGCCGGAATGGATGGTCCGGCCCGTGACCGCCCAGCCTTCCCTCCAGACGTTGTTGCGATTTCTCACCCGGCCGGTCGTTTGCGGCCTGATCTTCGTCGTGGTCAACTCCTGCTGGCATTTCACTTTTCTCTACGATTGGGCACTGCAGTTCCGTCTGCTGCACGTCTTCGAACACTTCACGATGTACGGCTCGGCCCTGTTTTTCTGGTGGCCCATCTGCAGCCCCTCGCGGGAATTCCCGCCCGCCAAGTATGCCTCGCAGATGTTCTACTATGTGGCCGTCACCATCGGCATGACCCCGGTCTTCGCCTACATCACGTTCTCGAACGACATCCTCTATCCCACCTACGAATACGCCCCGCGCATCTGCTGGATGTCACCCGCCGACGACCAGCTGCTCGCGGGCGCCGGCATGAAAATGGTGAGCATGGCGATCATGATGATCGCCTTCGGCGTCAGTTTCTATCATTGGTACAAGCAGTCGGAAAAGAAACGTCCGTGATCGCCACGGCGGCCGGATGCGAACTTCAGCCTTTGAGTCTTTTGTGCTTTTTGTGGCCGTCTCCTTCGGGAAATCCATGATCATCTCGCCCTAAGCCGGAACGATGCATTTGAAACCAACAACCGCGCCTGCTTCCGGTCTAGAAAGGTGGAGCCTGACCTCCGGGCAGGCTGACGGGCTCGCGCAAGGCAAACCGGCCCGGAGGTCCGGTTCCGCCTCCTCTCAACCCAGATCCCATAGAGTAACAGATCGAATTGACCACGGATGGCACGGATGTACACGGATACAGAAAAAATCCAGGAAGAGATTCCGATCAAATCCATCCATCAGCCGCGTGAATTCCAACTGGATTGTATTTGCCAGGCAATCCGTGCTCATCCGTGAAATCCGTGGTTTCAACTGCCTTTCTCAGGTCCAACTGTTTGGCGAAGGCTAAGAAATGATGCACCGCCGCACATTCCTGAAAAACCTGTCCGCGCAGTCGTTGCTTCTGGCGGCCGGAGCGGGACTGTTTCGGCCCGGTGGACTTTTCGGAGCGGAAGGACCGGCCGTTGGCCTCGCGCCGACGTCACCGGGCACCTCCGGCTGGCTGGAGCGCTGGCAAAAAAACATCCTCGGCGAGGCCGGCAAGCGCGCCTGCGATCGGGAGATGGGCGAGGAACTTGGCTGGTTCATCAGCCCGGTACTCGAAGGATTCTACTACGGTTTCAAGGCCACGCGCGATCCGCGATGGATTGAGCGGCTGGTCGATTGGACGGATTCGTGCGTCGCCCGCGGGGTGCGCGAACCCGACGGATTTCTCGGCTGGCCGAAGGGCGACGGCGACGGAAAGGACTCGACCGTGTACGCCGCCGACAGCCTGCTGGGAGAAGCCATGCTGCTGCGCCCGGTGGCCCTGATGGCCGGCGAAATCCTGCAGGACCCGGCGCTGGCCGCGCGGTGGGGTCAGAAAGCGCGCAGCTATCTGGAGCTAGCGGAGCAAATCTTCCAAAAATGGGACTCGCGCGGCTGCTGGCGCGAATCGGGAAAAGGCGGCCTCTGGGTCGTGCCGGCCTTCGGCGTCGATTTGAAATCTGGAGGGTGGTCGGCCGGATACGCGCGGCGACAGGTCGACGGTTTTTCCAATCCGGCCAACAAGCAAAACCTGATCGCTCGCTGGCTCCTCGCCCTGTCCGACGTGACGAAGAAGGACGTTTATCGCGAGCGCGCCGAAGCTTGGTTCCGGGTCATGAAATCGCGCCTGCGCTTCCACCCTGGCGAAAAATCCCTCGTCTGGAACTACTGGGATCCCGCCGGCCCGTGGGACTACCGACCCGACGGTTCGCCGCGCCATTGGGTCGGCGTGCATCCACACGGCGGCTACTACGACATTGATGTCTGGGGCATGGTCGCGGCTTTCGAGCACGGCGTTGTTTTCACGCGCGTCGACGTCGACCGCCTGATCGCCACCAACCGGGATTTCATGTGGAACCAGCAGGTGGCCGGCGCGAAATTCCAACGGATCGACGGCAACCCGCCCGACGCCCGCTGGCCGAAATCCCCGGGCGTGCTCTGGACCGCGCTGGTCCCCTACGACGCGACCCTGCGGAAAATCTTCCTCGCCAACCACGACCCCGGTTCGTGGGGTGCGGTGGCGGTGACACCGTGGTTTCTTGGGTCGCAGGCATCCCGACGCCACGGCGTTGAGGCAGAATGATCGGGTCCGCCCCAGGTTGAAATAAAACCCGGCCTTTCGCAGCGGGCGACAGTGCCGAACGAAATAGGCCCGGATCATGCAAACTCATTATGCCGCTCCAATCCCTACAGTGTAACCCATCAGCCGGGTTTATCTGTTACCTATCAGCCCCGTCCATACCCGATGGAATGTAGGAGCCTGTTTACAAGCGACCTCCGACGGCGGCCTCACGGCAGCGCAAACGCTACGTAGGCGTCACCGGATTTCGTGCCGAGTTTTCCCCCACCGCAGGCAATCACGACGTATTGTTTGCCATTGACGGCATAGGTCGCGGGCGTCGCGTAGCCACCCGCCGGCAAGGCGGTTTCCCAAAGCAGTTTGCCGGACCCGGCATCGAACCCCCGGAATTTTTCATCGCGCGTGCCCGCGATGAACAGCACCCCGCCCGCCGTCACGATCGGCCCGCCGTAGCTCTCCGTACCGGTTGGGGGCAGGCCCTGCGCGCTGAGCTCGGGCAACTCACCCAACACCCGCCGCCACACGTAGTCGCCGGTGTTGAGATCGATCGCATTGAGCGTGCCCCACGGCGGCCGCAGCGCCGGATATCCGTCGGGATCGAAGAAACGATTGTAGCGGACGACAACCCATTCGCTGCCCGGCAGCGGGCCGACCTGGTCGGTCGGGGTTGCGTCCGGCGCCGGCACTCCTTCACCAAGGAGAAAATCCGCCAGCATGCCTTTTTGCGCCGGGGAAAGAAAACCGAACGACGGCATCGCGCCCTTGCCCGTAGTGATCTGGGCGACGATGTCGAGGGGGCTCAATCTTTTCCCGACGCCGGCGAGCGACGGAATGTTCTGCGCGGCGTTGCCTTCGCGGTTCGGGCCATGGCACATGGCGCAGAGTTGCGTGTAGAGCGCCTGCGGTCCGCGCTCACGCACCGACCCCATGCGGAAGATCCAGGCCATCTCGCTCGAATTGACATAGAGGACGCCGCGTGGATCGACCGCCGCGCCCCCCCATTCGCCGCCGCCATCGAAGCCCGGCAGCACGATCGTGCCGCGCTCGCTCGGGGGGAAAAACGGCTGGTGGGGGTTCGCCGCGCGCAAACGCGCGAGGACCGCATCGTGCGCGGCCGGGGTGCGGTTGGTCACCTCGTCTTCCGTGAAACGTTGCCGCGCGAAGGGCTCCGGCTTCAGCGGCACCGGCTGGGTCGGCCAGCTTTGCTCGCCCGCGAGCGCCGAGGCCGGCACGGGTTCCTCGCGCCACGGAAACAACGACTCCCCGGTCTCGCGATTGAAGACCCAGATGTGGCCCGACTTCATGATCTGCGCGACCGCGTCGATCTTTTTCCCGCCGCGCAACACCTCGCACAGGACGGGCGCGGCGGGCGGGTCGCGATCCCAGAGGTCATGGTGCACGAATTGAAAATGCCATTTGCGCTCGCCCGTCGCGGCATCGAGCGCGACCAGGCAGTCGGCGAAGAGATTCGCGCCGATCCGGTCGCCCCCAAAAAAATTAAACTTGGCGGAGGCGATGGGCACGAACGCCAGACCGCGCTCATGGTCGATTGTGAGCCCGGCCCAGCAATTCGCCCCGCCGACGCGCTGCCAGGCGTCGTCCGGCCAGGTGTCGTGGCCAAACTCCCCGGGAAATGGAATTGTGTGGAAAATCCAGCGGCGCTTGCCCGTGCGCACGTCGTAGGCGCGGACGTGTCCGGGCGCGGACGGCGCCGGGCCCTCGCCGACGCGCATGGGCACGATGATCAGGTCGCGAAAAATCGCGCCCGGGGTGTTGGCCGCAAGATAAAGGCCCGTCGTGTCGCGATCGAGGCCGTCGAGCAGATTGATCCGGCCGTTATCTCCGAAGGTCGGAATGAGCCGCCCGGTGGCCGGGTCGATTGCGTGCAGGAACTGACCGGCGGAAAACAGCAGGCGGCGCTCGGTGCCATCCTGCCACCAGGCGAGGCCGCGATTCACGCCCGATGGACCGCTATTGTTCGTCGTGCCTTCCGGGTTGAAGCGCCACAACTCGCGCCCCGTCGCGGCGTCGAGGGCGAAAAGCGCCAGCCGAGGCGAAGTGCCGTAGAGCACGCCGTCGATCACCAGCGGATTGCACTGGATCTGCGAACGGTTGCGCGGGTCGTATCCGCCCGTGTGAAAGATCCACGCCGGTTTAAGCTGCGCGACATTGGCCGGGGTGATTTGCGCGAGGCTCGAATAATGCGTGGCGCCCGGGTCGCCGAGGTAGGCCGCCCAGTTGTCGCCCGCCGCGCCAGGAAGATCGGCCGCGAGCAACGCGAGCAAGGAAACCATGAGCCCGGGAAGACGCATCGCCCGAGCACTCGATTTTGCCGCACCGGAACGAGGGCGAAGAAATCCAGGTTGGTCGCGAAGCGAAGCAACACGGCGACGTATGGCCGGTGATGCGTGAGGGGCGGAGCACCTGCGGCCCGAAACGGCGCAGACTTTGTGGGGTCCCGCCCCGGCGAAGCCGGCGGAGGGGCTTCGGACGGACCAACCGGCCGGGGGATCGGGCGGCACGGGCGCCTTCGATGAGAAGGCGCGTCGACGTTTTGTTTTAAAAAGGTTCACCTTTTTGGTGGCTGGGGTTTGGGGCGTGGCCGGAAAAAATTCCCCCGAGGTCAGGCTTCGATACGCACCCGGGTTGGCGGCGTCAATGCCGCGCTGTGCACGAGAGAGTCCGGTTCGGTTGGGCCCGGCTTGGTGGTTATCGCGTTGAATGGATCATGCCGGTATCCGGTCAGCGCCCAACGGCCGCTGGCGGCGAGGAAGACAAACCGATTGATCTGTTCCATCGCGGTTACGGTGTTCCCGGGCGTAGCCCAGAAATCTAACCCGTCAGCTCTGTTTATCTGTTACCTATCAACCCGGTCCGTACCATCTAAGAATCGTCGCCACTACCACGTGTCTACGAGATCCCAACCCGAATGCACACCATCCAGCTGTTTCAACCCCTCGCGTACGAGGGCATTCAGTCATTGTGCTTCGGTCGATGCCTCGACCGTAGCCACCCGACGAAGACTGCCACGGCCCCAAGGAGAAAAGCTGCGATGTACAACCGGAACGGCAGGTAGCTTGCCCCAAAATTAAGAACCATGTCTGCCCAGCCCCATAGACCGAGCATGTACAGGGCAGAAATTACAGCGAGACTTGTCCTGAAGCCGCTGGATTTCAATCGAATCGCAAATATCCCGACACCGAAACAGTTTAAAATGCCTACGACGGTCGCGATCGATAGCGCCATGCCTGAAACCGTGAACAACATAGGTCAATTTTCTTCGAGAAAGGGGAACGCGCAAGCAGGAGGGATTAGTTTTTTCCAGGATATGAAAAAGGCGGCCTTGGGGCGGTACGGACAGGTGTTACCGGGCGGGATGGTCGGCTTCTCGGCGTAGGCAGCCCGCGCAATAACGGAAGGGCCTGGGCTGACAATTGACCGCTATCATTTGCCGCCCGATCGGACTCTGGCGTTGGCCAAGGGGATCGGTGGCCGACTGGCCTGCCGCCACCCGGGACGGGACCGGGGGCGGGCGGGAAATCACGTCGCGTCAAACCGCGGCCGGCGCGATCAGGTCGTCGATGGCGTCGCTCTCGGCGCTGACGTCGGCAAAGAGCCAGGTGGAGAGGTAGCGTTCGCTGCTCGACGGGACGATCACCACGATCTGCTTGCCCTTGTTTTCGGGCCGCTTGGCGAGCTGGATGCCCGCCCACACGGCTGCGCCGGACGAAATGCCGATCGGAATGCCGTCCTGCTGGTTGACCTGCTTCGAGATCGGGCCGGCATCGGCTTCCTTCACGCGAATGACTTCGTCGTAGATCTTGGTGTTGAGCACCTGCGGAATGAATCCGCCGCCGATGCCCTGCAGCTTGTGCGGCCCCGGGGCGCCGCCCGAGAGAACCGGCGAGGCGTCGGGCTCGACCGCGATGATTTTCACTGACGGCTTGCGGGCCTTCAACACTTCACCGACACCCGTGATGGTGCCGCCGGTGCCGATGCCGGAGACGAGGAAGTCGACCTTGCCGTCGGTGTCGCGCCAGATCTCCTCGGCCGTCGTGGCGCGGTGGATTGCGGGATTGGCCGGGTTGGCGAACTGTTGCAGAATGACGCTGTTCGGAATCTGCTTTTGCAGCTCCTCGGCGCGGGCGATCGCGCCCTTCATTCCCTTGGCGCCCTCGGTGAGCACGAGGCGGGCGCCGAGGATCTTGAGCAGCTTGCGGCGCTCGAGGCTCATGGTCTCGGGCATCGTGAGGATCAGCTTGAGGCCCTTGGCGGCCGCCACGAACGCCAGCGCGATGCCCGTGTTGCCCGAGGTGGGTTCGATCAGCACGGTCTTCGCGTTGATCACGCCGCGCTTCAACGCGTCTTCGATCATCGAAAAGCCGATGCGATCCTTGACGCTCGACAGGGGGTTGAAGAACTCGAGCTTGAGGAGGATTTCCGCCTGGGCGCCGTGTGCGGCGGCAGTGCGGTTGAGCCGCACGAGGGGGGTGTTGCCGATGGTTTCGGTGATGTCGTTTTTGATGTTTGCCATGTTA
>CAYZGG010000148.1:0-7812 GCA_964477955.1 uncultured Opitutaceae bacterium | reverse complement strand
CCGTCCACGAGGTAAGCCTTGCCCATGTAAATCGAGGGCAGAAACTCCAGGTTGAAGCCCGCCCGCCCGGCCAGGTTCTGCGGGAGCGGCTGGTCGAGATTGATGCTGACCCTCACGCCACCTGGCTCGGCCGCGACTTCGAGGGTGTAGGCGAGGTCGAAGGTCGGGAAAGCGAGGTTGGCGGTGAGCGTGTTGTCCGCCTTGTCGGCCCGGCGCCCTTTGAGGGTTGCCACCAAGTCCCACTGTTCGGGCGTCGCGATCAGACGCACGTCGCCGTTGGTGGCGATGCGCTGCCCATGGAGAATCATCTCCATCGCGGTGTTCTTTTGGTCGACGAAAACCGGATGGTACCTGCTGTCGTAGAGGAACACGCTGAAACCTTGGGTATCGAGGTAATTCTTGTCTGTCACCCTCATGGCAAAATCGGCGGCGAACAGGCAGGGGGCGGAGGTCAGCGCCAGGAGGAAACACACTCTGATTCGGGTAAGCATGGATTGGGATAAAACTGCTCCTTGGCCACAATTCAACAAGAGTTGCACACTTTCGGGGCACTGTTTGCTGCACGCATATCATGTTTGCGAGGCAGCCCCGGCCAGAGAAGTTCTTTCGGGATCTCTGAAATCCCAGCCGGTCGTGGAAGTCGCCGGCGTTCCTCTTCGCTCGCGGAGTTGTCGCGCCTTCTCCTCGCGTTGCCCGGTTTGGCGATGATGTCTATGATCCCGCCTGTTGAATCGAAGGGCGCGGGCTGTTGAGCTTTTCTTCGATCTGCTTCTGTCGGGTCTTGGGAGAGTTCGAGGCCTCAGCTCCGCCCTGAGTCCCGGCGCCATTCTGGGTTTGGGTCTGCCCGAACAATCATCCCCATGGTCGAGCCATCAAACAAAGCACCGATGAGCACGCCGCGCCGAGTATCGTGCAAAGGTGTGCCGCGGTTCTCGAACCGGTGACGCTGCCGGTCTCGTCCACGAAAGCCGCTCACGTTGCGTCCGCGAAGCAGAAGCACAAGAAGCCTGCCGGAAGCTGCGGCGGCGCACCCGTCATGGCGCGCAGCCATAGCCGGCGGCCCTCGGATCGGTGTCGGACAGCACCGGCGGTTCAGGCTGGTCGGCAGTCAGCGATCACGACGACGATCGCACCAAAGCGCCCCGTCCCAGATCAGGGCCGCTGCGACTAACATTGCAGCCGTTGGCCATAGCCCTCATCACGGGGCGATCCCATGCGTCTGTTTTCCTGCTTTGTCTTGGCCGCCGCCGGATTTCTGCCCGCGCGAGCGGCGGAGCCCGTCCCAGGTTGGCTGCTGCATGACGAATGGCCCGCCCGGTGGATCGCGGCGCCAGAGGCACCGGCCAACGAGTTCGGAGTTTACCTGTTCCGCAAGCGGCTGGACCTGCCGGCGCGGCCGACGACCTTTGTGGTGCATGTCACCGCGGACGCGCGTTATCGTCTTTTCGTCAACGGCAGATCCGTCACGTTCGGACCGCAACGAAGCGACCACTGGGTGTGGCGATACGACACCGTCGACCTCGCGCCCTGGCTTCACGCGGGAGCCAATGTCGTGGCCGCGCAGGTCTGGAGTTATGGGGCGCTCACGCCGTGCGCGATCATCGGCGAGCGTACGGGTCTGATCGTGCAGGGCGACACGGAAGCCGAGCAAGCGGTCGATACTGGCGGGTCGTGGAAGGTGCGTCGGGACGCCGGTTTCTCCGCGCTACCGGTCAACCTGCCCACCTATATCGTGGTGGGGCCGGGCGAGCAGGTGGACGGCTTGAAGCAGCTCTGGGGCTGGCAGGAGGCCAGTTACGACGATTCCGCCTGGGCGGCGCCACGCCTGCTCGGGTACGGCACGCCATACGGTCACGGTACGGACATCGATCATTGGTTGCGGCCCCGCAACATCCCCGCCATGGAAGAAACGCCACTGCGATTCACGCGGGTGCGCCGGGCCGAGGGAGTCGAGGTGACCGCCGGATTCGTCGAGGGTGCGGCACCCCTGATCGTGCCCGCGCAAACGCGCGCCTCCTTCTTGCTGGACCAGGGGACCGAGACCAACGCCTTTCCCCAGCTCACGCTTAGCGGCGGTCGTGACGCCAAGGTGCGACTCACCTACGCCGAGGCACTGCTCGATGCCCGCGGCGAGAAAGGCGACCGCGATGAGGTGGCTGGACGCCACGTCGCGGGCATGACGGATGAATTCCGACCGGATGGCGGCAACGGTCGCCTTTTCACCACGCTGGAGTTCCGGACCTACCGCTATGTTCAGGTCGAGATTGCGACCGGGGCGGAACCGTTGCGGGTCGACGATTTCCACGCGGTCTTTACCGGCTACCCTTTCCAGGCGCGCGGTCGGTTTGAAAGCGACGATCCCACGCTCCGCCAACTCTGGGAGACAGGCTGGCGGACCGCACGGTTATGCGCCGGCGAGACCTACTACGACTGTCCGTATTATGAGCAGCTGCAGTACGTGGGAGACACGCGGATCCAGGCCTTGATCTCGCTTTATGTGACGGGGGACGACCGGCTGATGCGGAACGCCATCGAACTGTATGATCGATCGCGGCTGGCCGAGGGACTCACGCAAAGCCGGGTCCCCTCGACGACGCCGCAGGTGATCAACACCTTTTCGCTGTTCTGGATCGAGATGGTGCACGACTACTGGATGCACCGGACCGACGAGCAGTTTCTGCGCGCGCGGCTTCCCGGCATTCAGGCTGTGCTGGCATGGTTCGAACGCCATCTCGACGAGCGGACCGGACTGGTGGGCCCGCTGGAGTACTGGACCTTTGTCGACTGGACGGACGAATGGCCGTGGGACAATGCCCGCGGGATCGGCGGTGAACCGCCGGGTGCGCGCACGGGCGGTTCAAGCATCGTTTCGCTGCAACTGGCCGCGACGTTCGCCGACGCGGCCGAGCTCTGTCGTGCCTGGGACCAACGCGAGCTGGCCGCCCATTATGAGCAACGCGCCGCCGGGCTACGGGCGGCGGTGAACCGACTCTGCTGGGATGAGAACCGAGAGATGTTTGCGGACACGCCCGAGCGACGGACGTTCAGCCAGCATGCCAATGCTTTCGCCGTGCTGGCCGGCGCGATCGAGGGCGAGCGCGCCACCGGGCTGATGCGGCGCGCGCTGGCGGACCCGTCGATTGTCCAATGTTCAACCTATTTCCGGTTCTATCTGCTGCGGGCCATAAAACGCGCCGGGCTGGGCGATGAATACCTCGACCGGTTGGGACCTTGGCGGAAAATGCTCGAATTGGGATTGACGACCTTCGCGGAAAAGGGCGAGCCGACGCGCTCGGACTGCCACGCCTGGAGCGCGTCGCCGGTGTATGAGTTGCTGGCGACTGTGTGCGGCGTCGAGCCCGCCGCGCCGGGTTTTGCCAGCGTGCGCATCGAGCCGCATCTCGGGGCGCTCCGGCGGGCCGAGGGCGTGGTGGCCCATCCCGCGGGCGAGATCGCGGTGAAATTGGAAAGAAACGGCAACCAGCTGACTGCGGAGGTGGTGTTGCCCGTGGGTGTGACTGGAGAGTTTTTCTGGCATGGCCAGAAGGCAATCCTGCGCGCTGGCGCCCAAACGATCAGCCTTGGACCGTGACGGAGCGGCCAGTCGCAACGCGGCGCCGGGCAGATCATCCGTCGGCGCGCCCAGGCGCAGGCCTTCTCCCTCGCGCGGGCTCGTCGTTCTGCTCGGCTTGATTTCCCGGCTGCTCACCTGCAAAATAGCGGTCGGGACATCGAGCGCGTGAGGCTAAGGCTCAATAACTAAGTTTGCGCGGAGGAGTGGGCTTCCGGCCCCGGCGGTGTGAGCGAAGATGCGACCGGCAAAAGCCGTTTGGACCGGTAGGACAACAGCTTGCGGTCGCGGCGAGTCCCGTTCAGCACCCAACCGACGACCGTCGATCGCACAAAGAGATCGTAGGTCAGCAGCGAAAGGCCGATCGCGCAGCCGGAGATGAACGCGAGCTTGAGTGACCAATGCAGCGGCACCTCGGCGACCGCCACTTGCAGCCAGACGACGACCGGCAGGTGCACGAGGTAGAGCCAGTAGGAAGAGTCGGCGACATAGCGAACCCAAGGGCGGGGCCGCGCACAGAGTTTCTTGAAGATCCCGATTGTCAGGAGGACGAGCGACCAGGTCGTCAGCGCGTAGCTCACGACATAGGCAATGTGCGCCGCCCCATGGTGGGGACGGCTCAGGTCGAGCTGGAATCGGCCCAAATACTGGATGCCGCCAATTCCAGCCCCCGCGAAGACCCAATGCAGCGGCGTGAGTCGTGCGAACTGCGTGATTAGCTCGCGTTGACGGTCGAACCACCAGCCCAGGACGAAGAAACCACCGTAGACCGCGAGCACCGGCAAGCTAGGTTGCAGCGTCTGATCCGGTGTGTCCATGCCCCAATAGCGCATGAACCAGAGCGCAAACGCCGTTGGTACCACGAGCACCGGAATGGAAAACGAGGAGCTCGCCAGCCACGCCACGACGGCATCAACGCGTCGGGCCACCGTGACCTGCCACGCACCGGTCAACTTCACCAGTCCCCGGAGGGCGAGGGTGAGGCCGGTGATCATCGCGAGGTAATAAAGGAACCAGAGGTGGGTTCCGGTGAAGATCCCGGCCGGAAGGCTGCGAAGGGTTTCGAACCCGCTTCGGATGCCCGCCCAGAAATCGTAGTCCCCTTGCAGACTGGCTGAACCCATTGTCCAGCCGGACACGACCAAGGGGCGCAGAAAGAACCAGCCGGCGACAAACGGCACCACGATCCGGAGCACGCGCGAGCGCACGAAGGCGCCGGCGCCCTTGCGATGAAAGGTTAAATGGCCGAGGATGCCTGCCAACAGGAAAAAGGTTTCCATCCGGAATGCGTGGCTTACGGTGAAGAAGATCGTGACGAGTGAACTGGTAGAAACGTCCTGGACCGCCCATCCGGTAAAAAAGGGCAGGAACGACATGCTGGCGTGAAACACAATCCCGAGCAGGAGCGCGAATGCCCGGACAGCGTCAAGGTAGTCTAGCCGGGAGCTCTCCGGCGGGCGCGGCACGATGGCGGCGGATTGGGCGGAGGGAAGATTCATGGCGAGAAGGCGGCGCGGCGGTTGGATTCCAACGGAAATCATTTGGCTGGGTTCAGTAGAAACCGATTTCCTGCACCTCGTAGGAGAAATCGTCCTTGGCCATGCCGAACGAGACGAGATTGACGCTCGTGATTGTTTTCAGGTTGAGTGCGGTTTGCTCCGACCACCCGCGCTTCAGGTCTTTGAAGGGAAGGCGGACTTCCGAAAACTCGCCGTACTTTCCCGCGACCGGACCGCTGGTATGGAAGTCGAAATTCTGGATCTCGGAACTGGCGACCTGAACGGTCAGAATGCCCTTGATGACTTTTACGCGGAGGCGGACACCTTGATAGTTGCCCAAATCCACCGGTTTGGCATCCGGGGACAGAAGCAACGGGACGGTGATGAACGCGGGCCGGCCACGGCCGGGGACCAATTCGCCTTGGACCACGAGCACTCCCTTTTCGCACTTCTGCGTGGCATGGGACTGACTGCCCAGGGCCTTGTCGTCGATCAGCAGCCGGGCGGCCCCACTGCGGGTGCATTGGGCGTTCGAGAAATCGTCGAGCAGGGCCGGAGCAGTCTCGGCGTCCACTGAAACGGAGCCAAACGTGAAGGGTGAAATGAGCAGCGTGATCGCCGCCAAAATACGGCGGTTGAGGAAGGAAGAGGAAGGCAGGTTCATTTTCGCGGATGAGTTGGATTGATTGGAATGTTGTTCGCCTTTAAGTGCCAAAACCGGGGCACCCGGTGACAAATGTTTTTTGAGCCGGTGGAACCTTGTGGCAGGCAGGCATCTATCGACCCGCTGCGCGTTGGACGATTGCTCGCCCAACGCCAGGGGAACTGCTCCAGGAGGCACGGGGCCGGGGTTCGCGCGCAACCGTTCCAGCCTTTTGCTTTCCAAGCGGCAGGATCAGGCCGAAAAATATTTTGTCACCGATTCAGGCTTTTCGGGCACCTATAGATCACGCATCATGAATACCCCGGAATCCATGCCCTCCCTTGAACTGACCAGCGACGCGGAACTGGTGGCGGCCTGCGTGGCCGGCGATCGGGCGGCGTTTGGCCGGATCGTGGAGCGTTACCAGCGGTTGCTCTGCTCGCTGGCGTATTCCGCGACCGGCCAGCTGAGCCAGAGCGAGGACCTGGCGCAGGAAGCGTTTGTCGACGCCTGGCGGCAGCTCGGTGCGCTGCGCGAGCCGGAAAAGCTGCGGTCGTGGCTGTGCGGCATTTTGCGCCACAAAGTCGGGCGGCTGCGTCGAGCCGACGGAAGGGAACCCGTGCGTCAGGCGGAAACGCTCGAGGACGCGGGGGAGCTGGTGTCGGCCGAAACGCCGGCCGCGGACCTGGCGATCCAGAAGGAGGAGCAGGCGATCCTCTGGAGTGCGCTGGAGCGTGTGCCCGCGTTGTATCGCGAGGCCCTCGTCCTCTATTACCGCGAGCATCGCTCGGTGGAGCACGTGGCCGACGCGCTCGATCTGACGGAGGACGCCGTGAAGCAGCGGCTGGCGCGCGGCCGGAAAATCTTGCAGGAGCAGGTGCTGGCGTTCGTGGAGGGCGCGCTCGTCCGGAGTACGCCCGGCAACGTTTTCACGCTCGGCGTGCTCGCGGCGCTGCCGGAGATTGCGACGCCGGCGAAGGCCGCGGGGATCGGCGTGGCGGCGGCGCATGGCGGCATGCTGGCCAAGTTCACTGGCATTGCGGCGTTGCTCGCTTCGATCAGCAGCGTCGCCCAACTGGTGTTGACGCTGCGGGCCAATCTCGATCAGGCGCGGACGCCGCGGGAGCGCCGCGCCGTGGTGAAGATCACACTGGCATGCTTTCTCGGCAGCGTTGGATTCCTCGCCGCCCTGTACGGTCTGCGCGCCGCTGCGTTTCATTGGTGGGAGAGTCGTGTCTTCATTGCTGCGATTGCCCAGGTGCTCGTGCTGGCATTCATCGTGGTCTGGCCGGTGGCGCTGATCCGGGTGATGCGCGGAATGCGCGTGTTGCGCTCCGCGGAGCGACGGGAGCATCCCGAATGTTTTAGTGACCCAAGGCATCAGGCCGGGTCTTCCGCCCGTGAATACCGGAGCCGCGCGGCGTTGTTCGGCGTGCCGCTGGTCCACCTCCGCTTTTCGTCGCCGGACGAGGGCGAGGGGCCCGTGTTCGGCTGGATCGCGGGCGGGGATCGCGCCTATGGCCTTTTGTTGGCGTGGGGCGCCTGCGCGGTTGCCCCGATCAGCATCGGCGCGGTTTCGGTAGGAATTTTTTCCGTCGGTGCGTTGAGCGTCGGCGTGATCGGCCTCGGCACAGTGGGGATCGGTGCGCTCGCCGTCGGTTGCGTCACGGTCGGTCTGAAGGCGTACGCGTGGCTATCCGCCCTCGGTTGGACGACCGCGCAGAGCGGCGCTTTTGCCATCGCGCGGGTCGCGGCCGAAGGGCCCGTGGCGCTGGCGCGCCACGCCAACGATCCGATTGCACGAGAAATTCTGGCGGATCCGCGGGCGGGGCAACACAACATGATTCTCCTGATCGTAATGGTCGTCTGCACCCTCGTCCCCATCGCGTACTATGCGCGCGCCGTGCGCCGGCGCCTCGGGGGCCGCGCGCCGTCCGCCCACTCCTGAGGCCGGCCCTGGCGATTCGATCCCGGCTCAAAATCATTTCTTCCCCTCGTAAGCGGCCATTAACTCACTTTCGGCGATTCTCCTGATTTCTAAACCAAAACTCCCCCGTAACCATTAGGTCCACGAGGGAGTTAAATTGGGTGCAGGGGCT
>CAYZGG010000147.1:0-7833 GCA_964477955.1 uncultured Opitutaceae bacterium | reverse complement strand
CGCACGAGGAGGCCGAGATCAAGTGGATCGACTGCAACATCGGCAGCCGCCTCACCATGAAATACCCGGGCGTCGTGCTCAAGGGCCGCAAGGCCCGCGGCGAGGTCATCTCCATCGCCCTCGCCAACGACGGCCAGCACCAGGACACCGGCGCCAAGATGGTCCACGCCGCCGACGAGACGACCTCGAACATCATCGCCAAGTCCATCTCCGTCGGCCAGGGCCGCAGCACCTACCGTGGCGTCGTGCACATCCCGAAGCACCTCAAGGGTTGCAAGAACAACACCGAGTGCGACGCGCTGCTCATCAACACCAATTCGCGCACCGACACCTACCCGGCCATCACCGTCCGCGGCGACCGCAACGCCACGCAGCACGAGGCGAGCGTGTCGAAGGTCAGCGAGGACATGATTTTCTACATGCAGTCGCGCGGCCTGACCGAGGCGCAGGCGATGAGCCTCGCCGTCAATGGTTTCATCAACGACCTGGCCCGCCAGTTCCCGATGGAATACTCCGTCGAGCTGAAGCGCCTCATCGACCTCGAGATGGAGGGTTCGGTCGGCTGACGCCAGTATTTTTGATTTTGGATTCTCGATTTTCGATTTGATCGGAAACGAGGATCCCAATCGAAAATCGAGATTCAAAAATCGAAAATCCCATGTCCGTTTCCGCTCCCCTTTCCGTTACTGCCGTCGGTTCCTTCACCCGCGAGCTCTTCGAGGCGCACCTCCGGCGCGTGCAGCACCTGCCCGCCTGGTGGCTCGAACGCAAACGCGCCGCGTACGAACGCTTCGCCGCCCTGCCCATGCCCAAACGCACGGATGAGGGCTGGCGGTTCTCCAACCTGTCCGGACTTTCCCTCGACGGCTTGGTTCTGCCCGAACCTCCGAGTGCGATTGAGACGGCCCTCGACAATGACGTCGTGATCGCAGCCGGCACCCTCATGCTGGCCAATCATCGTCTCGTGCGGCACCTGCCGCTGGCCGGCGAAACGGCGAAACCCGGGGTGATCTTTGAAACCCTGCAGAACGCCCTCCTCCAGCATGGCGACCTCGTCCGCGCCCATCTGCTCACCCAGCCCTCCAAACTGGGCTCGGACAAATTCGCCGCGCTGCACGAGGCCTTCCTCGAAGATGGCGCCTTCATTTACGTCCCGAAGGGGGTCGAAGTCGACCAGCCCGTCGCCGTGTTCCACCACGCCATCGACGCCGGTACCGCCCTGTTTCCGCACACGCTCGTCATCGCGGAGGAAAATGCCCGCGTCACCGTCGCCGACATTTTCCGTTCCTCCGGTACTGCCGGCCCCAAATTTGCCTGCGGGGGCAACGACCTCTACGCCGGCCACGGCGCGCAGGTCACCTACATCGCGATGCAGGACTGGAGCCACGACACGCTCTCCTTCCAGTTCAACGCCATCGTCGCCCGGCGCGACGCGCGGGTCCTTTCGATCAATCTCCACGCCGGGGCGCGCCAGGCGCGGCACGAGAGTTTCTCTCAGCTACAGGCGCCTGGCGCGCATTCCGAAATGCTCGCGCTCACCATCGCGCGCGATGCGCAGGAATTCGACCAACGCACCCTGCAGATCCACCAGGCGCCCAACACCTCGTCGAACCTCCTCTACAAAAATGCCCTGCTCGACCAGGCCCGCACCATCTTCTCAGGCCTCATCGTCGTCGACCCCGACGCCCAGAAGACCGACGCCTACCAGAGCAACCGGAACCTGATGCTGTCGGACGACGCCGAGGCAAATTCGCTGCCCGGCCTCGAGATCCAGGCCAACGACGTCCGCTGCACCCACGGCGCCACGAGCGCCCGCATCCCCGCCGAACAGGAATTCTACCTCCAGTCGCGCGGCATCAAAAAAGCGCAGGCCGACGAGCTGCTCGTCCTCGGCTTTTTCGAGGAAGTGCTCGGCAAGATCGCCCACCAGCCGCTGCACGACCGCCTGACCGAGATTGTCCGCGAAAAATTCAAACAGTGATCCATTCGACAGAATTCACCGAATGCACAAAATAGATTTGAAGTCCGACCCGCGTCATTCTGGAAATTCTGTTCATTCTGTCCCGCTCCCATGATCGCCAATCGCGAACGCCTTCTCTCCCGCGACGTCGTCGCACATCAGATCCCCTCCGGTGACAAGCACACGCTGAACCAGGGCGACCGGGTGTTCATCCACCAGGTGCTGGGCGGCAGCTACACCGTGCAGACCGACTCCGGCCTCTACCGGATCAACGGCCCCGATGCCGACGCGCTCGGCGAACAAGCGCAGCCTTCAGCCCTCAGCTCTCAGCCCTCAGCCACAACCAGCGGGGCGCCCGATCCCGAGGCGGTCTGGGCGCAGCTCCGCCAGGTTTTCGACCCGGAAATCCCCGTCAACATCGTGGACCTCGGACTCATCTATTCGATGGAGATCACGAAGCCCGACGACGGCGGCCATCGCGTCGATGTTTCGATGACGCTCACCGCGCCCGGTTGCGGCATGGGCCCGGTCATCGCCGAGGATGCCAAGGGCAAAGTCCTGCTCGTTCCGGGCGTCTCGACGGCCGATGTCCGCATCACCTGGGACCCGCCCTGGAACCAGAGCATGATCTCGGAAGAGGGGAAGATGAAGCTCGGCCTGATCTGAGCCGGACTCGGCCAGTTGCCAGGAAGTAAATCCAGCAGGTGGCGGGCTGGTCCCGCCACTTCCGGTTGCGCGGCGAGCACGCAATCTACTTCCGATTGTTCGCTTCGAACTCTCCCGGACGAAACCAAAACGTGAACAGCCTCGCGGATGGATTTCTGCCGAATCCGGCATGATAGATCATCCGCTCGTTGAGAGTCGCGCAACAGCCCGCCAAGGCTTTTCGTCGCTGGCGCAAAATTTGGAGGGCCCGTCTCCGGACGGGCCGCGGTCCGTCAGCAGACGGACACTCCTTCCGGCCAATGCGTCAGTCTAATACGCGAGCCTCGGCCGGCAGAATTTTTATCGATTCAACTGCGTGATTCCCGTTCAGCCGACGGCCACCGCCTGAGGCCGGCGGCGCGGACGGACGGCGGGCACGGGCGCGGAAACGTCCTCCGGCGGGAAAATCAGATATGCTCCGCAACTCTCGCAGAGGGCGAGCTCACCGACGGCCGCAGGCGCGGCGACCGTGGCCGCCGGAAGCCGCAGATGGCAGGCCCCGCAAACGCCGCGGCGCGCCTCGGCCACCGCTTTCTTGCCGCGAGCGAGCTGCCGGTCAAAATGCGCCAACACCGGCTCCGGAATGACCCGGCGCAATTCGGCCACAGCCGCGGCGTCAACCGGGCCCGCCGTCTGGCGCAACCGCTGAAGCACAGACATGGTTTCAACAAGTGGATTCATGGGAGTGAAAAAGAGTGGCGGTCACCCGCGAGAGAGACCGCCACCAAAAGGTTAAACTGGATTGAAAGGACGCAAAACGGCGGCGTCTTATTTCGCCATGGGCGTGAACGTCGTCGCGGCGGGAGCGGCCGACTTTTTGCCGGTCCGTTGCGGGCGCGCTTTGGGTTGGGCCGCGGGCGCGACATTCACGGTGGTCGGAACGGAAACAACGGGCTTGTTGGCCTGGAGGGTCGGCGCGGTCGCGCCGGAATTGAGATCGGAGTTCATTTTAGATGGATGGTTGAATGGAGGCTTGTTGAGCGCGTCCTTGCGGACGCAGTACTCCCTTCTGCAATGGCCGTGCCGCTCCGGAAGCAGAGTTTCGTTAGTCGTTGGAGGACTGTTCAATAAAATATTTCTCTTCGCAAATCCGGATCCGCCGTCTCGATCGATCCAAGCAGTTATGCGCAATTATTGCACAAAAAATCGCCCGGTTGTGCAATCGCCCGCGACGGTCTCCGTCAATGCTTGAGCAGCCCGTACTGCTTCAATTTGTACTGCAGCGTCCGGCGGCTGATTCCTAACAGGCGCGCGGCCTCCTGGCGGTTCGTGGTGACGTGCCGCAACGTTTGCCGGATGAGCAGCCGCTCCACTTCGGCGAGCGTGACTCCCGGCCGCACGGTGAATTCCGGCGATTTGTTCTCCTGCTCCCGCAGCTGGTCCGGCAGCCCGTCCAGCCCGATCACAACGGCCGGCGCAGTCACCACCAGGTGCTCGACGACGTTGCGCAGTTGCCGCACGTTTCCCGGCCAGGGAAACCGCTGGCAGAGCCGCATCGCCTCGGGCGTGAGCCGCTTGAGCCGCCGCTTGTGCTTCGTGCAAAACTGCGCGACGAACGCCTCGATCAGCAGCGGGATGTCTTCGCTGCGCTCACGGAGCGGCGGAATCCGGATGGGCACGACGTGCAGACGGTAATAGAGGTCCTCGCGAAATTTCCCCGCCGCCACCGCCTCCTGCAGATCCTTGTTCGTCGCCGCGACGATGCGCACATCCACGCGGATGACCTCCGTGCCGCCCACCATGCGAAAAGCCCCGTCTTCCAGCACGCGGAGCAAATCGCCCTGGCCCTTGGGCGAGAGATCGCCGATTTCGTCGAGGAAAAGCGTGCCGCCGTCGGCGAGTTGGAAACGCCCGGCCTTGTCCGCGCGCGCATCGGTGAACGCCCCTTTGCGGTAGCCGAAGAGTTCCGCCTCTACCAGCTGTTCCGGCAGGGCGGCGCAATTGACAAAAATAAACGGACGGGCCGCTCTCGCGCTGTGCTGGTGGATGGTCCGCGCCACGAGTTCCTTGCCGGTCCCGCTCTCACCCTGGATGAGCACGGTCACATCGGTCTGGGCCACTCCCACCGCCATCTGCTGCACGCGGCAAATCGCCTCGCTCTCACCCATCAGCAGGAGCGGATCGCGCCGCGCCGGTTCCCGCACCGTCTCCAGCGCCTCGTTCTGTTTGCGCATTTCAATTGTTGGCAAATCCGCCATATCTCCCCCAATGATCCGATTTGTATCAGGTGCAAGTTTTGCGCGGCGGGTGATCGCGCCGATCTCGGCCCGGATGGAGACCGCTGCGTTCGGTCGCACTTATCCGCCCTATGAGGCTCGCTCCAAACCGGTCCGACACGGCCGGTTAGTTCGGCGCTGAGGCCGCGTCACTCTGTCCCAAGCTCGTTCAGTCCGGAATTCATTCGCGCTCTGCGTCGGGCTAATTGTTGCCCGAAGCCGGGCGCACCGACCCCACAACTACGCGGCGCGCCTGGTCACTTCGTCGCGATCTTCCAATCCGTCTTTTCCTTCTCGCCGGTTTCGCCGCTGTAGCGCATGAGGGCTTTCTGAAAGAAATCTCCTTTGAGCGCGTCGGGAAAGGACTGCTGGAGAATGTTGACCAGCCCCGCATCTTCGGCGCGGAAAATCAGGCTGACGTAACGCTTCACACTGCCGGAGGCGGGCTGGGCCCGCAAAATCTGGAAATCGGAGTTGATCAGGGCCGCCGGCACATTCGAACCGATGACCACCACCAAATCGCAACTGCCCTCGCCGAGGCCGAAGGATGCTTCCTGGGCATTGCGTACGGTCACCTTGACCGGCATCAATGTCTTGCACCGTTGGCTGATCTCAAAACTCAGGCTTTCGGCGAAAGTCTGGTGTAGCTGGTCGTTCGCGGGATTGTGCCGGTCCGCGTTGACCACGGCCAGCTTCAAACCTCGCGACGACTCCACCCGGACCGAGCCATTGGCTTGGTCGGCCGCGGGCAGAAGGGCCGGCAGTCCGGCGGCGAGAACGAAAAGACTGACGATGAATCGGTTCATAATTCTGACATCGGGGTTCTGATGTCACCGCCAGTCATCGGCACACGTTCTGCAAAACTTTAGCCCGATCCCTCCCCCAGCCACACTGCTTACGGTGCTTTTACCGTCGCGCGGCCTCGACACACTGGTAACACGCTTGCCCCCGGGTCGGTGCTGGCGGCATGCTGGCGGCGCGATGGACCACCCGGCCGGATATATTTCCTCCCTTTATGAGCGGCTCGTCGCTCTCGAACAGGAAGGTGCTGCTTTCGTGCTGGTCGTACTCGTTGAGGCCCTGGGCAGCACCCCGCAGGACACCGGCGCCAAGATGCTCGTCACCTCCGCGGGATTGTCCACCGGCACGGTCGGGGGCGGAAAAGTCGAGGCCAAGGCCATCGACTTCGCCCAGGAACTGCTGGCGGCGGGCACCACCCGGCCGAGTTTTGTCACCTGGACCCTCAAGACGGACGTCGGCATGACCTGCGGCGGTTCCGTGAAACTCTATTTCGAGCCGCATCCGGCCGGCGGTCGCGGCGGCGGCTGGCCCATCTGGATTTTCGGGGCCGGGCACGTCGTGCAGGCTCTGGTGCCGGTGCTCTCGCCGCTCGACTGCCAGATCACCGTCGTCGACCCGCGCCGTGAGTGGCTTGACCGTCTGCCGCGCGCCCACAACGCCCGCTACATCCAGGCGGAGGAACCGGAGGCGCTCGTCGCGCAAATGCCCGACCATGCCTACCTGCTCTGCCTGACCAAAGGGCACGCGAGCGACCGCCCTGTGCTGCAACGCGCGCTGGCCGAACGGAATTTCCCCTTTGTCGGCGTCATCGGGAGCGAGGCCAAGGCCGAGGTCCTCCGCCGCGAATTGCGCGCGGCCGGCCTTCCGCCGGAGCGGGCCGAGAAATTTCACTGTCCGGTCGGACTGGATTTCGGCACCAATCACCCGCACGAGATCGCCCTCAGCATTGCCGCACAACTGGTCTCAGAGCGCGATGCGCTCAAATCTCAAACGCCAGGTTCCAAAGGCCAAACAAAACCCAAAAGCTAAAATACTGAGCGCCGCATCTTGGGACTTATTGGGAATTTGCCGCTTGGACTTTTGGAACTTGCCGGGCCCCAAGCCGGGCTTGGATTGCCGCAAAAATCGCCTCGCCCGTCGCCGGCGACGCCAGTGGCACCTCGCCGCCCGGCGGTCCGAACGCGGCCACCGCATCGCGAATCGCCTCCCGCACCGAGAACGCCAGCATCAGCGGCGGTTCGCCCACGGCCTTGCTGCCGTGAACCACCCCAGGCTGCGCCGCCTGCGGGAGCAGGGTGATATTAAACTCCGCCGGCGCATCGCTGATCGCGGGAATCTGGTAGGTGCTCGCACTGTGCGTGAGCAGCCGGCCCTTCGCATCCCACTTCAGCTCCTCGCTCGTAAGCCAGCCCATGCCCTGCACAAATCCGCCCTCGATCTGTCCGCGATCCACACCGGGATTCAGCGAATCGCCGACGTCGTGCACGATGTCCACGCGCCGCACCCGGTGCATCCCCGTGTAGCCGTCCACCTCCACCTCGGCCACCGCCGCCCCGCACGCAAAATAGTGAAAAGGCCGGCCCGAGGCCGTCGCCCAGTCCCAGCGAATCCCGGGCGTCTTGTAATAGCCCGTGCTCGAAAGACTGATCCGCTCCGCGTAGGCCTTCATGCAAACCTTGGCAAACGGAACGGATTGAGGTGGAACGCGACCTCCGGGCGCGTTGGTTTCGCCGGCGGCGTCCCCACGGCGCCCGGAAGTCGCCGTCTCCCCTTCGTTTCCGCGGGCGAAAACAAATCCATCCGCAAATACGACATTCTCCGGGCCGGTGTTTAACAGCTCCGCCGCGACCGGCACCAATCGCTCCCGCAAAATCACGCACGCGGCCGCCACGGCCGCGCCGTTCAAATCCGCCCCGCTCGACGCCGCCGTCGCCGAAGTGTTCGGCACCTTGTCCGTGCTGGTGGGCATCAGCCGGATGCTCGCCGCCGGCAGCCCGAGCTCGCGCATCGCAACTCCAAGAACCTTGGTGTGCAACCCCTGGCCCATTTCCGTGCCTCCGTGATTCACCTGCACCGTGCCGTCCTGATAAATATGCACAAGCGCCCCGGCCTGGTTGTAGTGGGTGAGCGTGAAACTGATGCCAAATTTCA
>CAYZGG010000146.1:0-8115 GCA_964477955.1 uncultured Opitutaceae bacterium | reverse complement strand
GTGGCGCGGAAAAGAATCGGGAGCACGCCGACCTTGAAGCCGGGCTGGTCGAGGCGGCGGAGTTTGGCAAATTCCTCGTTGGTGAGCACGGGCCACTTCAGCTCGACGCGACGGCAGGCACTGGGGTCGGGGCTGAGGAGGTTGCCCTCCGAGCCGATGCGCGTCTCGGCCGACGTGATGATCTCCTCGCGGATGCAGTCGATCGGCGGGTTCGTGACCTGGGCGAAGAGCTGTTTGAAATAATCGTAGATCAGGCGCGGCTTGTTGGAGAGCACGGCCAGCGGCGTGTCGTTGCCCATCGAGCCGATTGCCTCGACGCCGTCGCGGGCCATCGGGCTGAGGATGATGCGTTGGTCCTCGAAGGTGTAGCCGAACGCGATCTGCCGGTGCAGCAGGGTGGCGTGGTCGGGCGGGGGCACGGCGGGTGCGGCGGGCAGATCCTCGAGTTTGACCAGATGCTGCTTGATCCATTCCTGGTATGGCCGCTCGGCCGCCAGCTGCTGCTTGATTTCCTCGTCGCTGATGATGCGGCCCTGTTCGGTGTCGACGAGAAACATGTGACCGGGCTGCAGGCGGCCCTTTTCGCGGATCCGGTCCGGTGGAATGTCGAGGACGCCGGCTTCCGACGCCATGATGACGAGGTCGTCGTGGGTGATGTAGTAGCGCGAGGGACGCAGGCCGTTGCGATCGAGGATCGCACCCATCTGCCGTCCGTCCGTGAAGGCGATCGCGGCGGGACCGTCCCACGGTTCCATCAGGCAGGAGTGATACTGGTAGAAAGCTTTGCGGTCGGCGGCCATCGTCTCGTGGTTGGACCACGGCTCGGGGATCATCATCATCATCGCGTGGGCCAGCGGCCGGCCGGCGAGGACGAGGAGCTCGAGGGTATTGTCGAACATCGACGAGTCCGAGCCGTTCGGATTGATGATCGGGAGGATCTTCTTGATGTCGTCGCCGAAGAGTTCCGAGGCGAAGAGCGCCTGGCGGGCGTGCATCCAGTTGATGTTGCCGCGGAGAGTGTTGATCTCGCCGTTGTGCGCGATGTAGCGGTACGGGTGCGCGCGATCCCAGCTCGGGAACGTGTTCGTGCTGAAGCGCGAGTGGACGAGGGCGAGCGCCGACTCCATCGCCGGATTCTGCAGGTCGGGAAAATACGGCTCGAGCTGCTCGGTGGTGAGCATGCCTTTGTAGACGAGGGTCTTGAACGACAGGCTCGGCATGTACCAGGTCTCGGCACCGGGGTAGGTGGCGGTGCGGATGGTGGCGTAGGCGCGTTTGCGGATGACGTAGAGCTTGCGCTCGAACGCCATGTCGTCGGTCAGATCCGGGTTGCGGCCGATGAAAACCTGGCGGATGAACGGCTCGGAGGCTTTGGCGGTTTCGCCGAGCATCGAGTTGTCGGTCGGCACGGTGCGCCAGCCGAGCAGGGTCTGGCCCTCGGCCTGGACGATGCCGAGGAAAACCTCCTCGAGCTTGCGCCGCGCGGCGGGGTTGCGCGGGAGGAAAACCAAGCCGCAGGCGTAGTGATTCGGGGCCGGGAGGTTGATGCGGGCCTTCTTGGCAGCCTCGGCGAGAAACTTGTGCGGGGTCTGCAGGAGGATGCCGGCACCGTCGCCCGTGTTGACCTCGGCCCCGCTGGCGCCGCGGTGATCGAGATTGGTGAGGATCTGCAGGCCCTGCCGGATGATCTGGTTGGACTTGCGGCCCTTGATATCGACGACGAAGCCGACGCCGCAGGCATCGTGCTCGAACCACGGGTCATAGAGGCCTTGTTTGCCGGGCCGGCGGGAACGGTCAGCCGAAGCGGGAGCACCGGAGGGAGGAAAAGCCGGGACGAGAGAGGGATTTGCGTGCTGGCCGCCAGTTGCTGTCATCGTTGTTTGAGGTGGTTTTAAAAGCTGAAAGGCGATGACATAGGGGGTCAATCCCCATCAAGCAGCCCTGCGGTCCGTCATATGGCGGATATGAGAAGCGGTTATCATGGCTGCAAGGTCAGGTCAGCAGCGTTCATGTCGTCGAAAAGGCGTCCGCGCGGGCGGGCCGGTGTCGGGGCCGAGGATCGTTTCGACTCGCGTACCCTGCCGCGGCGCTCCCGTCCAGCTGCGACTTCCTTATCCCCGGTTTCCGTCCGGGAAGCACAGAGTTCCCGCGAAAAACCGGCCGGCCGCTCGTTTCGGTCAGAATCGCGGCCTCGCCACCTGCGACCGGACCTTGACCGCCGACGGCGAAGAATTTCGCCGACGGCGGGGCGTCGATGCTCCGAAGCGCGGGCTAAGAGCGCCAGTAACCTTGGACATAAAAGTAGCCGCCGCTGCGCCGGATCCAGTGCGGCGTCACAAAAACGCTGCAGTAGGGCGGTGGAACTTCCCAGTGCCCTGACGTCCATACGTAACCACCGTCTCGGGTGAACAAGTAGTAGCCTCTGATCCAGACCGCGTACGGAGCTGGCTGCGGCGGGATGACTTCCGGGGGCTGGTAGGGCGGCATCGGTGGCACCTCGGCATACCGATAGCCGCTCGTCCGCGGCCCGGCGCCGTAAATCGTGCCTTGTTCGTGATCGGCGGCATTCCCCAACGTTCCGCCGAGAACGGATCCCGCCAAGGCTCCGATCAAGGCGCCTTGGCCGGCATTGTGGCCGCCGGAGTTATTGCCGATGACCGCTCCGGCGATGGCGCCCAGCGCGCCTCCCGTGACGGCCCCCTGCTGCGTGTTTGGTCCGGTTCCAACGCATCCGCCCAGAAGCGCGGAGACTCCCAAGGCGGCGATCAGAATATTATGTTTTGCCTTCATCTGTTAAAATGACGGCGGTCCGGCCAGGAAGGTTTCTCCAACCCAGGCAAGTCCCCAAAGCGAAAAACTGTTTGTCTGCTGGGTATGATTCCGGGACAAAGGGACATAAGTAACTGGATGGTCCGGGGACCTGAATTGCGCTTTCGGAGCGATGTCTTGGAACCGAGTAACGAGTAACCCCGCTGGCAGAGATGCCTCGGCTGGTCAGTCGCGCCAGCACCGGCCGGTTCACGGTGACCAAGCTGTGCCCGGAGTTTGGAGCCAGCCGGAACACCAGCCCCAAGCGCCAGCGCATTCGGGCGGGAGGTTTTGTCGGCGTGCGGCCGCGCCGCCGGGCGGGAGCAAAGACCGCGGCGCCCTCCCGGTCACGAATTAACAGGCTATTTACATTGTTAGGCATTATGCGGGGAAACGGGAAAACACAGATCCGGGACGACGGGACGCGAAGGTCGCGCATCGGAGCCGGTCAATTTCGAGTCGACTTTCCCGGTGTGACTGTCACGGTTTGCGCCATGACGGACAGCCTCCAGCGCACAGTCGTTCGGGGCGGGCGCGCCAGACAACCGGGTGCCCGAGGCGATTTTTTGACTCTTTGGGCCGGAGCCAATCTCCCTCCGATAAAACAACAATGAAAACTCGTTATCGCAATCTTGCGATCCTCGTCGTGGCCGTGTTCCTGGCGAAATTCGTCTTCGCCGAGACGGCCGCTTCCGCCTCCCAAGGGCAACCCGTGGCGTTCGAATGGACGTACAAATACGATCCGGATCCGGGCAAGCGGAGCTGGGTGTTTGCGAACAATGTCTGGACCGAGACGCGCGCATCCGGGAAAAAAGTCAAGTATCAGCCCGTCGAAAAAACGGTGGTGCGGGAGTACAACCTGGCCCTGCACGGCATGATCGTGCGCCAGACCGACGACCCGACGTTCGACGTGTTTATCCCGGATTTGGACAACCAATTCCGCTGGGCCTTTTTTCGATTCAAAGAGGGACAGTGGCAGTATCTCAGCAGTATTTCCGGGGTCCATTGAAGGAGACCCGTCTGCCGCGGTCGGCGGCACGACCTGACCGAGTGCGACCGTCCGCGGGGAGGTTATTCGCCGGCGGCGAAAAACGGGGGCGCGATATTTTTGTCAGGTTCCAGAAAGATCCCGGCGCTCCGCCCCGATGCGGCCGGACGGACTTGTTCAAGGGTGCGATCGGCGCGCGGGTAGTAAATCGAAAGTCATGCCGGCCACAGAGGTGGGTTTTTACTAACAAAGCCGCTACTCACGCTATTGCGGGCAACCGACCATGTCAGTGGAATGGCCGTCGATCCGGTGGAACTCACGCCTACGGTTTTACAGGATCGCGGCGGCCGAACGCGGCCGAACCCATCGGCCAATTCTCGCTCAAGATACTGCTGGAAGTTCGCGGCGCAAAGGTCCCGGAATCGCTCCGCAATTGATCCCGATCGAGCTCGTCCGGTCAGGCGGTTGCCACGGCCCCGGAGGGAACCTTGGCCAATTCGATCCAGAATCTGCTGCCTTGGCCGAGAGTGGATTCCACCCCGACCCGCCCGCCCATGCGCTCGACTCCTTTCTGGACAATCGCCAGGCCGACCCCGGTTCCCGGATGCTTCTCGCCGGCCAAGCGAGTGAACAACCTGAAGATCTGCTCCTGGTATTCGGGCGCTATGCCCGGACCGTTGTCTTCAACCCAAATGCGAATGGAATCGGCCTGTTCCTCCGTCCACAGCCGCACCACGGGCGGCACGTCCGGCCGGACAAATTTCAAGGCGTTGCTCATGAGATTGAATAGTATCTGGGCCAGCGTGGTCTCATGCGCGCGCACAACCAGCCACGGTCCGGGACTGTCCACGTGCGCATTCTTCTCCTGAATATCCTGCTGCAAGAGTGAAATCACGGACTCAACGACCTTGCTCAGGTTCACCGCCGCCAGCTCGACGCGCTGCTGGCTGATGCGACTGAAAGCGAGCAGGTCGATAAGCAAGGTGTCCATGAATTTCGTCGATTTGTCGACGCGACGGGCAAAGTCCCGGCCCTTTTCGCTCAAGGCCGTGCCGGCCTCCTCGACGAGCAGCGTTGAAAAGCCCTGAATGGAACGCAGCGGCGCGCGCAAATCGTGCGCGATCGAGTAGATGAAGGCGTCCAGCTGCTTGTTCGTGGCGGTCAGTTCGGCAGTGCGCTCAGCCACCAGGTCTTCCAGCTGTCCGGCGCGGTCAGCCAGTTGGGCCTGGGCCCGGTGCAACCCGGCTTCGGCCTGTTTGCGCTCGCCGATTTCCTTTTGCAACCGGGCGTTCGAGGACTCGGCGGCTTCGGTGAGTTCATGCTGATGCACCGATCCGAGCACCAACGCCTCGTTCATCGCAACCGCCTGCGCATGGAGTTCGGTCGTCTCGGTCACTTGCAGCATGACCCCGGCGGTGCCTTCATTCGCCTTTATCGGCCACATCGTATAGGTCCAGAAGACCTTCGGGAGTTCACGGGGCTGCTGTTGCAGATGGCTTTCGGGGTTTCCAGAGCGGTAAACGCGATCGAGGACCTCCCCAACCCGGCCCCGCTCCGGCAACAGATCACAAAATGATTTTCCAACGAACTCTTCCCGGGGTCTGTTCAGCAGGCGGCAAAAGGAAGGATTCACCTCGCGCACGACGTGGTTGGTTCCCTCCACACAGACCAACGGGAAAGGCGCATGCTCGATGACCGCCTGGCGGAGGCTCGGCGGGGCGGGTGCATTCGGGAACGACGTTGGATTCGCGACCATTTGGTTTGAGAAGGCCATCGTTCGTTTCTGCCCTGTTCCAAGGCAACGCCTACGCGGTCGCCTTCGGTTCGGGCGCGGCCTCTTGTTTCTGGGGCAGACGCGGGCCGGTCCGCCGGGGAATTCCGGTGATCAGCCCTTCGTATTCCGTGGTTCGCGGGTGGATGACCACCACGCCTTTGTCCGTGATGATGTATTCGCGGATATCTTTGCTGTGATTGCCTCCGCGCATTTTAATCACGACCATCGCCTTGCGAAGCTGGCCGTCGATTTCCACATAGCGCAGCCGGAGTATGTCATCGGTGAGGAACGAAATCGCATAGTGACTGAACTGTAGCGCGGTGAAACTATCCTCCACTTCGACCGTGGTGAGAATCGTGACCCCGGCTCCGGTCAGCGCGACAATCATGCGGTAAAGCGATTCGCGAAAGTCCTCGCGGAAGCCGGGCGCCAGCGCCATTTCAAAACCGACCAGCGAATCAATCACGAGCCGTTTCGCCCCGACCCTTTTGACGGCGTCGAGAATCTCCTGGGTGATTTCATCCACCGAAAGGTCGAGCGGACGCAGGTAAAGCATTTCCAGTTTCCCTCTTTTCTCCGGGGTCTTGAAATCCAAACCCAGGCTCTCGGCACGATTCGTATACTGGTTCGGCCGTTCCTCGAAAAGCGCCATGATGGCGGCGTCTCCCTGGCGCAATCCTTCACCGACAAATTGCGTGGCGAGCGCCGATTTGCCCGTGCCCGAAGGACCGGCCACGAGGAGACTGTCACCTTCGAGCAGGCCTCCGTTCATCATCCGGTCGAGCTCGGGAATGCCCATGGACAGCCGCCGCCGCCTCGCCCGCTGGCGGGTATCGTTGTGGGCCAGGCCCAGCGTCCGCGAGAAGGCTTGCAACCCGTCTCCGCTGATCCGGAAAGTGTGCAATCCCGGCACCGAGGCCTGCCCGCGCAGTTTGATGATCTGCAATTTTCGCACCACGGAATTTCGCTCGGTCATTTGCGAGAGCCAGAGAAGACCATCGGCGACGGTGAACACCGGATTGTGTGGTTTTGCCGCAACCGGGCATGCCCGCGATGATGTTGAAGGAGAACTCAGGGATGCCGCCACCCAGGATCTCATCGAGACCGCGGACGCCGGCCGGCAGTTTGTTGATCACGACTTTGGCGAGCCTACCGGGTGCTTTCATGTTACGTTATGGGGTTTGACTGAAATGGATGTCGGTGACGGCAGTTTCGGCCACACCTCGCGGACCAGGCGCACCGTTAAACTTTCGCCGACAAAGGCAGTTAGCAGGCGCAGCAATTGGGCCACCAGTGCGACTCCGCCTTCGGAAAAGTCTTCCGGAGAGAGCTGCGCGCAAAGGTCTTCCAGTCCTTTCAACGTCCCGTCTGCATTTGCCTGCACCCCGTGCAGCCAGGGAATTTTCGGGACGGTCAAGGCGAGTGCGCGGGAGAGGAGCGCGTGATACCCGGCGGCTCCCATCAGGGCCATCAGTTTTGAGCGCAATTTATTGTTAACGGCGACCGCCGCCGGGGCTCCGGCCTCGCCGGATTTCTTCCCCCGCCTCTCATTCTCCAGGAGAAGCGTGGCGAGAGTCCGCATTGATGAAGTGGCTTCGATCATCGTGACACGAGTTCGTAGGGATGGACTCTAAGACGTCGGCGCCGGCCGACGACGGGGCAGTGGTTGGGCGGGTTTGGAGGGCTCGCCGCCGCGGGATGGAGGCGGCACGGTTCCGGTGATTTTTTGCGGCATGGTTTTGATTTTTTTTCATTGCCCCGGCGGACCTCCCCGGACGGAGCACGATCGTACACGACTACGGTGTTTTCGATCCGCGGAACGAGCCCAGCGCACCGGCGATGATTGCGATGGCGCCGCCGATGAGCAGCCACATGGTCTTGGCGGTCGGACTTCCGGTGAAAAAGCGCGAGAGGCCGGAAGCAGTGGAATCTGAGGCCCCACTGCCGCAGGCGATAAGGACGATCCCGCCGACGAGCAGCGCGAATGAGATTGGTTTATCCATGACTTTGGTGGCGCCCCGCCATCATCAGGATGCGCGCAAAGGGTCAGCGCCTGATATGGGGTGTAACCAGACCGGACGAAGCCGCCATTGCGGCGTTTAGGAGGCTCGACTCATCCACGCGCACAATGGCGTGCTAAGGTAATGGCTATGAGTAGGCCAACGCCCCATGGCGGCAGGGGCGCGGGCTGCGTATTGTCCGCACCCTATGCCGCTCCGAAACTCGAAGGTTCTCGTGCGCGTCCGCACTTGGCCGCGGCGCGTTGTCATCACCGTCATGGTGGTGGCCATGTTGTTGCTCGCGGCGCGGATTGCGATGCCCTCCGTGGTGAAGCGGATGGTGAACGACCGCCTGCAGCGCATTCCGGGCTACACCGGTTACGTGAACGAGATCGGCATCCATCTGTGGCGCGGGGCCTACAGCCTGCACGGGTTCGGCATTCTCCGGCTAAATGGCAAAGTGCGCGAACCGTTTTTCCTCGCGAAGGACATCGATTTTTCCCTCGCCTGGCGCGAACTCTGGCACCGCAAAATCGTCAGCGAAA
>CAYZGG010000145.1:0-8316 GCA_964477955.1 uncultured Opitutaceae bacterium | reverse complement strand
TCGCCTGGGGGGTGAAGCGCCGCACGTTGAGATCCTTGTCCAGAAAGAGGGTCGCAATATCCGTGCTATCCAGCAGGTTTTTCATGTCGTTGCTGGCCTGCGAGAGCTGGTCCACCTTCGCCTGCAGCTCGGTGTTAACCGTCTGGAGCTCCTCGTTCATCGATTGCATCTCCTCCTTCGAAGTGGTGAGTTCCTCGTTGGTGGACTGCAGTTCCTCATTGGTGGACTGCAGTTCCTCGTTGGCGGACCGGAGTTCCTCCTGCGAGGTCTGCATCTCCTCGTGGGTGGCCCGCGATTCGCCGCGGACCCGCAGGAGTTCCTGCTCCAGTTCCGCCAACCGCGGGCTGCGGGCGTGGGGCTGCATTGTCCGACCCGCTGCCCGGGCCGCCGCGGGCGCGGCCACATCGGTGAAAACGATCATCATCAAACCGTGCAGCGGTCCCGATTCATCGAGTTGCCGGACGGTCACATCCACCCACTGCGTGCCCCCGTTGGTCCCGACGGTGAGTCCGGACAGCGTCACACCTTCCTTTTTCCGGAGCGCTTCCTTGAAGGCGCCCGTCAGTTCGTAACGCAGCCCTTCGCGGGCCATGGCAAAGAGGTTCCAATTGGCCTTCCCGGCGGCGGGTTCCAGGTATTTGCCGGTCCGGCCACTGACGTAAAAAATGTCTCCCGCCTCGTTGGTGAGCACGGCGGGCGGAGCGTAACTTTGCAGGACCAGCTGGTCCGCCAGGGACTGGAGACTGGCCGGCGGTTTGGTCGGCGGACGGGCCTCGGAACTGATCGGCGGGCCGGCGGCAAAGGCCGAGGGGAAGACGATCTGGTCCGGCGGCAAGACGGGTTCGATGCGTCGGAAGAGGCGCGATTTGCCGCTCAGCGGAGCAAAGAGATCCGTGTAGTCGCCAATCGTCTCCGCACTGCCTTGAAACAAAATGCCACCGGGGGTGAGGCTGTAGTGAAACAGCGGAATCAGTTTCTTCTGCACCTCCGGGTTCAGGTAGATCAGCAGGTTGCGGCAGCTCAGGATGTCCAGCTTGGTGAAGGGCGGGTCCATGATGAGATTCTGCGGCGCAAAAATCACCATCTCGCGAATCTCTTTGCGCACCCGGTAGCCGCCTTCCTCCTTGGTGAAGAATCGCTTCAGGCGCGCTTCCGACACGTCGGCGGCGATATTGGCCGGAAAGACGCCCTGGCGCGCCTTCGCAATCGCGTCCCGGTCCAGGTCGGTGGCAAAGATTTGAATCGTGAATTTCCCCCTGGGCTTGATCTCCTCGACCGCCTCCTTGAGCACGATCGCCAGGGAATAGGCCTCCTCCCCGGTGGAGCAGCCGGGCACCCACGCCCGCAGCGCCTGGCCGGGCGAGCGGCTCGCGAGCAACGCGGGAATGGCCTGCTCGCCCAACTGTTCCCAAGCCGCGGGGTCGCGGAAAAAGTTCGTCACCCCGATCAGCAACTCCTTGAAAAGCAGCTCCAGCTCCTGCGAGTTCTCCTGCAGGTAGCGGACATAACCCGCCATTTTGTTGATTTTGTGAATGCCCATGCGGCGCTCAATCCGGCGATAAAGCGTGTTCCGTTTGTAGAAGGAAAAATCGTTGCCGGAATGGGTGCGGAGCAAAATGACCACCTTTTCCAAGGCGCTCTGCGTCCTGTCTTCCCGCGCCATCTCCGTCCGGGCAATGAGCGGGGTGCGCTGCAGGTAGGCGAGGATCTTCTCCGGCAATTCCTTCGCCGGGGCCACGATGTCCGCCAGTCCGGCGTCAATCGCACTGCGCGGCATGCTGTCGAATTTGGCGGTCGCCGGCTCCTGCACCAGCACCACCCCCGCCTTCTCCTTGATCGCGCGCAGACCGAGCGTGCCGTCGGAGCCCATGCCCGAAAGAATCACGCCGACACTGTGCTCCAGCTGATCCTGCGCCAGCGAGCGGAAGAAGAAATCAATGGGCAGACGCAGTCCCCGCGGCGCCGCCGGCGCGAGCAAATGCAGCACCCCGTGCAAAACGGACATGTCCTTGTTCGGCGGGATCACATAGACGCAATCCGGCCGAACCGTGGTGCGATCCCTGACCTGGACGACCCGCATGCCGGTGGTCCGCTGAAGCAGTTCGGGCATGATGCCTTTGTGCGTCGGGTCCAGGTGCTGGACGATGACAAAAGCCATGCCACTTTGCCTCGGCACGGCGCCCAGAAACTGCTCCAAGGCTTCCAGCCCTCCGGCCGAGGCCCCAATCCCGACAATGGGGAAAGAACCACCCGCGGGCGAGGCGGAGGTTTCCGCGGCGATGCTTTTGACGGGCCGTTTCTGCCGGTGCCTGGGGGAAGGTTTATTTTTCACGGGTTTATTCCCTGTGCCGCCGAGATTGGGGAGCATCGTTGGTGCAGTTTACCTGATAAAACCAGGCATATTCCAGAGTTTGAATTGAACGATTCAACGGAGCTTTCCTTTCTGCCGGTGCGTTGCGCCCGTTCAATTGGCGTGGTGGTCTCAACATAAACGTTTCGGCGCAGGGTCAGCGAGACTTTGTCGTTTTGTCGGTGCCGACGAGTTCGATCAATTTGGCCGCGATCTTGTCCAAGGGCAGGACAAAATCAACATCGCCAGTCTTGATCGAAGTTTCGGGCATGCTGAAATCTTGCGACGTCGGACGGTCTTGGGCGATTACCCTGCCGCCCTTTTCCTTGATGATCTGCACTCCGAACGAGCCGTCCCCGTCTCCGCCGGTGAGAACCACCGCAATGGCATGCCTTTGATAAACGTTTGCCACCGAGGCAAACAGCGGTTCGGCGGAAGGCCGGGCATAGTGAATTTTTTGGGCAACGGAAGAGGACAGCTTGAGACGTCCGTTGCTGGCGACAGATAAATGATGATTGGGGGGAGCCACAAAAGCCATCGAATGGCATAACCTGTCGCCCGTCTGCGCCTGCTTCACTTTCAAATGAGTCCGTCGGTTTAAAATCTCGGCCAGGATGCTTTTATGATCCGGCGAAAGGTGCATCACAATGGCAATGGCGGCCGGAAAATCCGCCGGTAAGCCGCCCAAAATGACGGACAAAGCGTTCAAGCCGCCGACCGACGCCGCCATGGCGATGACGGGAAATGAACGACTCGCGCGCGCCATGGATGTCTTCGGGCGAGCAGCTTTGGCCGGCCGCCCCGCGCCTTTCTTCGTCGGTTTACGCCCGATCGTGGCCTTTTGCTTCTTCATTCGCGGTGGGTCCGATACCCCGAAGCTCGCTTCGGCTGGTTTGTGCCCGGATTCAGCCGCGGCCCTGGCCAGGGGAGACGCTTTTGCGGTTTGGGTGGAGTAAGCGTTTTCATCGACCAGTCAGACCGCGGCCGCATTAAATCGACCGTGGCTTCGCCGGAGCAAACTCCACAATTTGCGAACTGTCGAGCCCGCTCCCACTGGGTCTGAGTACTTGCGCACCAAGAAAACGCCCGAGAATATGCGAATACACAGGGCAGCCCCGTTTTGGTGTGTCCTCTGACTTATCCAACAGCTCGACCATCGACAGCGGACGATCGGGAACATCTGGCTGCGTCGGAGCTGGGCTCAGCTACTCGGATTCGCTCGCCGTTAAAGGGACTGTCGCTGGGACTGCGCACGCGAAATTCGCCGGTAAAGATCCCCGGAGCAAGTTCCGGGGCATTCCCCGCCAATACTTTCCATTTGTGGGAGCGAGCTTGCTCGCGACTCGTTCGACATCGCGAGCAAGCTCGCTACCACATTCTTAAATCAAGCCGGAAAAAACTCCGGGGTATTGGACCCAAAGGGAATAAAAAAACCCGCCGTTTCGGGCGGGGTCGGTTCTTATGCTATCCGCTGGTTCTGCCTGGACTGATCGGATTGAAATTCGTCCGGATGTTTTCGCGTCCGGCTGAAGTCGACGAAGCCGCGACCACGCCGTCAACCGCAAGCAACAGTCCGCAAAAACCCGCACCATGAAATTCGTCGTGAAATACATTTCTGACCGGTAGTGAATTTTGGCCGTCGCGCCATGTCGAGAGATGTGTTGTCTGCCAGGATAGCCCCAAGCTTGCGAACAGGCGACGGTTTTTCACGGGACCAGGTCCCAGACCGGCAGCGTCAACCTGCGTTCGCCGTCGTTGTCCGCCACCACGAGCGCGATGCTGGGATGCGAAGCTATCCACTGTTCCATCTGGTCGCGGGTCCAGTCGGCCGCCGGTGTTTCCTCGATGTGCGTCACGAGTGAACCCGCCGACAAGTGCGCCGCCTCCGCCGGGCTGCCCGGAATGACGCCGGCGATGCGCAATCCGCCCTGAGCGGCGTAAAGGCTGAGACCGATGCTGCGTTCGGCAGTGGGCTTGACGGGAGCAGGATCCCCACCGCAAATCCACAGCCGGTCCTCCGCCTGGTGGAAAATCAGGCAAAAGCGTTCCAGCGAGCGGAGCCCCAGGCTGGCCGGCCCCGTGGAAATCACGGCGGTGGGCTCGATTTGCTGCAGGTCGCCGAGCGACAGAGTTCCCGACAGCCGGCCGATCCCTTCCCGTCCCACCTCACCCACCACGGCCACCAGCGGGCCTGCCCGCGGTTCGACCTTCCATTCGAACGCCGGCGCAAGTTCGACCGGCAGCTGCAGGCCCTGATTGGCTCCCGTATCGATCATGACCTCGATCGGATTGCCTTGGATCAGAACCCGCACGAAGGGCACGTCGGCATGCTCTACTACTGCGAGGTTCGCGCGGATCGACGGCGCGTCTGCCGGCCACTGGTTTCCCAGCAGCAGACGTCGGTTGGGAAAATCGAGACCGACAAAAAGGTCCCGAAAAAGCGGGAACCCGAGTGCCCCGTCGATGCGCCGGCCTTCGATCGCGGAGAGGCTGGCAAAGGAATCGGAAATTGCCGCCGGCACGCCCTCGAACGACGCGCGGCCAAGGTCGATGGACCCGAGCATCACCCGCTGCACTTGGGTCGGATCGCCCAAACCGTTCGACGCCACGAAAGGGTTTTCGTCCTGGTCCTCCACCATCGCGCCCACCGCCCCGGCGAGCTCGGGGGAGACCAGCGTCACGGAACACCCCGTGTCCACCATGAACCGGAATGGGCCCTGGCCGTTGACCAGCACGTCAACGAACATCACATGGCCGGCAATCTCAGCCGGGACGGCGGTCGAGGCGGACACCCGGGTGAACAATGGAGCCGACTCACTGGAAGAACCGGCCGCAAGGAGTGAATACAGCCCCAGCGCGAGCCCGACGGTCAGGAGAAAGCGCGCCAAATTCGCACGGGACCGGCGGACGCGGGAGACCCGTTGATGGCACCGTTCTTTCATTGGCGGGCGATGGAGGCTCGCGGGGCCGGACCGACCACCCCGAGGGCACGCCGGATGGCAGCGAACACAGCCTCAAGGTTGAGTGGCTTCTGGAAAAACCCGGCGGCCAGGCGCTCGACTCCACCGGCGGACTGCAGCGGCAGGGCGGTGATGACAAAGACGGGGAGAGCGGGAAACTTGTTTGCCAGATGGGTGATCAGGTCGCAGCCCGAGAGCGGAGCCATACAGAGGTCCGTGATTACAAGGTCGGGGGCGTGGCGGGAGATGTGTTCGAGCGCATCCTTCACTCCCCGCGCAGTCATGAGTTGCAATCCTTCCGCGAGGAGAACGCGGCCGAGGCTGGTGCGGACGGAAGAGTCGTCATCGACGAGGAGCACGGTGGGCGCGGGTTTTTCCACGGCGACGGCTGGTGGCAGGAATGACATGCCACTACAGGATGCCTGCAACGTGCCATGCATATTTTATTCGCAAGCAACTCGCTTCGTTATCCTTACAATTCTTTTGGCCTTTGGCTCCCGCGGAGGTTGGTCGCTGTGCTGCCGACAAGCGGTCACTTACTAACCAATCCCTGCGACCGCAGCGGCCCGTGCATTGCCCTCAACGTTCCGTTTCGGTGCTCAGGAACCCGGGCTGTCAGCGGCGCCGGGTTCCGCCGCCGTTTCGGGGCGAAGTCCGTGCAACTTGAGTTTTTCGCGAACGGTGAGACGCGACCATCCGATCAGTTGCGCCATCTGGGTGATGTTGCCCGCCGTGGCCGCCAGCGCCTGGACCAGCAGTTCCCGCTCGACGGCGGCAAAAACATTCGTGAGCGCACCGACACCCGGTTCTTTCCTGGCCTGCTTCAGAGCTTCCTCACAGAGGACCGTCAGGGTGCGGCCGGAGGTTTCCGGGCCGGCGCCCGCCGGTCCCTGGGCCAGCGCCGCCCGGGCCACTTCCTCGGTGATGGCATAACCGTGCGCCACGAGCAGCATGCGCTTCACGACGTTTTCCAGCTGCCGGACGTTGCCGGGCCACGGCTGCGCGGAAATAAATCTTCCGGCCGCCGGCTGCACGGCCGCCATCCCGCCGAGATCGGCGCCATGCCGCGCAACAAAATATTTCACGAGCGCGGGAATGTCTTCCCGCCGGTCGCGCAGCGGCGGCAGCCGGATGACGACGACGTTCAGCCGGTACCACAGGTCCTCGCGAAATTTTCCGCCGGCCACCAGCGCGGGCAGGTCGCGGTGGGTCGCGGCGATCACGCGCACGTCCACGGGGATCGGCTCGCGCCCGCCGATGCGGGAGATCACCCGCTCCTGCAGCACGCGGAGCAGTTTCGCCTGGGTCTCCAGGGAGAGGTCGCCGATTTCGTCCAGGAAAAGCGTGCCGTGGTCGGCCTGTTCAAAGCGGCCGATCCGCCGGGTCTCGGCGCCCGTGAAGGCGCCGCGCTCGTGGCCGAACAATTCACTCTCCAGCAGGTTCGCCGGAATGGCCGCACAATTGAAAGCCACGAAAGCCTTGCCCTTGCGATCACCGTGCTGCCACAGGGCGCGCGCCACCAGCTCCTTGCCCGTGCCGGTCTCACCGAGGATCAGGATGGAAACAGGCTTTTCGGCGACCCGCCCGATCTCCTTGTAGACCGCCTGCATCGCGCGGCTTTGGCCGACAAGCGCGACTTCGCGCGGCGGTTCCGCCCCCAGCGCGACCTTCTCGCGCCCGCGGCGGCCAGCCATCGCGGCGCGCGCCAGAACGGGCAGCAGCTCTTCCATCTCGAAGGGTTTGAGAATGTAGTCGAACGCCCCTCGCCGGGTCGCCTCGATCGCCGTCTCGGTCGTACCATGCGCCGTCATCAACACCACCGGCAAATTCGGCAGCTCGTCGTGCAGGGTGTCGATCAGCTCCAAGCCCGATACTCCCGGCATGCGCAGATCGGTGAGCACGCAGTCAAAATCCTCCTCCAGCGCCGCCTTCAGGCCGCAGGTCCCGTCGGGATGACCGATCACCTCGTAGCCTTCGCCGAGAAGGACGCGCTCCAGCGCCGCGCGGGCGGAGGCGTCGTCGTCGATCAGGCAGATCCGCAGCGGGGTGCTCATTTCGCGCCGCCCTGGCGGGCCTCCTCGGTGAGGGGCAGGCGCACCACGAACCGCGTGCCGGCCCCGGGCGCGCTCTGAAACATGATGTCCCCGCCCAGATTCTCCACCAATCGCGCCACAATCGACAACCCCAGTCCCGTGCCGGTCGATTTCGTGGTGAAAAACGGATCGAAGAGCCGCGCCTGGATCTTGGCCGGAATCCCCGGACCGTTGTCCGTGACGGAAAGCACGGCGACCTCGGTCGCCCTCCCCCTCCCGGCCGTCCGCTCCCGACGCAAAGCCAGATCGATCCGGCCGGGCCGGCCCTCGAAAGCCTCGCGCGCGTTGCGCACCAAATTCAGCATGATCTGCCGGAGCTGATTGGGATCAATCTCGACCCCGGCGGTGGTCGCCGCCTCCACGATCAGCTCGACCCGGGCGGCAGCCAGCTCCGGCTCGACGAACAGCCCGAATTCCCGCAGCCAGGCGGACAGCTCCACCGCCCCGAGAGTGGCGTGGTCCGGTCGCGCATAACCCAGCACGTCCCGGACGATGCGCTCCAGGCGGTCCACTTCGTTGGCGATCGCCTGCACGTCGTCCCGGCTCTCCACCGAGGCAGGGATGCGGCGCAGCGTGTAGAGGCGCGCCTTGATCGCGGTGAGCGGATTGCGGATTTCATGCGCGACGCCGGCCGCGAGCGTGCCGAGCGCGGCGAGTTTCTCGCGTTTGGCGAGCAGCGCTTCCCGGTCAACCAGCTGTTCGCGCAGAGGTCGCACCACGTCGCGATAAAGCATCGCCACGACCACCGCGATGGCCACGAGGACCAATCCGAGACAGGCGAAGACCAGATTGCGCATCCATTTGAGCGAGCGGAGCGAGTCCTCCAACAGCCGGCGGAGCTCAGCGTCATGGGCGGCCGCAAAATCATCCGCGATGCTTTGCAGCCGGTTGGCGCTGTCATCGAACATCACGA
>CAYZGG010000144.1:0-8323 GCA_964477955.1 uncultured Opitutaceae bacterium | reverse complement strand
TCCAGATTTCGAGCACGAGCTTGTCGTAGTCGGTGATCTGGCCCACGCGGGTGTTTTCCACGGCGTAGCGGACGAGGCGGACGGGCGAGAAGAGGGAGTCGATCGGGATGACGCCGATGGCCTGCTCCTCCTTCTTGTTTTCGTCGCCGGGATAGTAGCCGCGACCGGACTTGATCTCGAGCTCGGCCTCGAAGGTGCGCTTGTGGTCGAGGGTGCAGATGACCTGGTCGGGGTTCACGAGCTTCACGCCCGCGTCCAGCTGGATGTCGCCCGCGGTGACCGGGCCTTCCTTGGTGACCTTGAGGTGGAGCTTGAACGGCTCGCGCTTGTCGGTGACGAGGAGAACCTTCTTGAGATTCAGGACGATGTCGGTGACGTCCTCGACGACGCCGTCGACGGACTGGAACTCATGGTTCACGCCGTCGATCTTGATGGAGCTGATGGCGGTGCCGTCGACGGAGCTGAGGAGGACGCGGCGGAGGGAATTGCCGACCGTGTGGCCGTAGCCGGCCTCGAAAGGTTCGGCGATGAACTTGGCGTAGGTCGTGGTGGCGCCCTCTTCGACCTTGGTGAGTTTGGACGGGAGTTCGAATTTTCCGAGACGCTTGGGCATGGGAGGAGTGAGTTGCGAGTGATTAGTGAAAGTGAGGGTGGCGACCGAAACCGCCTGCGCTCGAAGAGCTCCGGCGGGATGAGCCAGACGGCTCAGAAGCGCGAGTAGAATTCGACGATCAGCTGCTCGTTGATGGCGGGATCCATCTCGTCGCGGGTCGGCAGGCGGGTGACGACGCCGGAGAGGGCCTCGTCGTTGCGGGTGATCCAGCCGGGGACGACGCGAGCCCGGTTTTCCTCGAGGGCGCGGGTGGCGATCTGGCGGGAATTGTTGTTGGCCTTGATCTCGACGGTGTCACCGGCGAGGACGTTGCAGCTGGCGATGTCGACCTTGTGGCCGTTGACCTTGACGTGGCCGTGGTTGACGAGCTGGCGGGCCTGGGCGCGGCTCTTGGCGAAGCCGAGGAGGTAGACGACGCTGTCGAGGCGGGTTTCCAGCAGCTGGAGGAAGCGCTCGCCGGTGACGCCGCGTTCCTTCTTGGCGGTGGCGAACACGCGGCGGAACTGGCGCTCGAGCAGGCCGTAGATGTAGCGGAGCTTCTGTTTCTCGGCGAGGCCGACGGCGTACTCGGAGAGCTTGCGGCGCGATTTCGGGCCGTGTTGACCGGGCGGGAAGTTGCGGCGCTCGAGAACCTTGGCGGAACCGAGGATGTAGGTGCCGAAACGGCGGCTGATGCGGGTCGTGGGACCAGTATAACGGGCCATGAGAGGAGGAATTTAGTAGTTAAAAGGGCAGAATCCGGAAGAGGATTCCGTTAGACGCGACGGCGTTTGCGCGGGCGGCAGCCGTTGTGCGGCACCGGGGTGACGTCGATGATGGAGGAGATCTCCAGGCCGATGGCCTGAAGGCCGCGGATGGCGGAGTCGCGGCCGAGGCCGGGGCCGCTGACGCGGATCTGGACCTCCTTGAGGCCGTGGGCCATGGCGTTGCGGGCGGCGTCCTGGGCCACGACCTGGGCGGCGTAGGCGGTGGACTTGCGCGAGCCGCGGAAGTTGCACTTGCCGGCGCTGGACCAGGAGATGACGTTGCCCTTGGCGTCCGTGATCGAGACGATCGTGTTGTTGAAGGTCGCGGTGACGTTGGCGACGCCGGAGGTGATGTTCTTGGAACCCTTGGCGCGGCGGACCTTGATGGCGCCCAATTCCTCCTTGAGGAGGTCTTCGGCGGAAGGGGCCTTGGCGACACCGCCGACCATCTCGACGGGTTTGGCATCGGCTGCGGGCGCAGCCGGAGCGGCGGCGGCGGGATCGGCGGAAGGCTTGGCACCCTTGTCGGCCTTCGGGGCCTTCGCGGGTTTTTCGGCGGCGGGAGTGGCAGGAGCGGCGGCAGCGGGAGCGACGTCCTTCTTGGGCGCCTTTTCCTTCTTGGGAGTGGATTTCTCTTCGGACATGTTGGGTAAGGTTTAGGCTTCCTTGGCCTTGGTGACGCCGACGGTCTTGCGCGGGCCCTTGCGGGTGCGGGCGTTGGTGGAGGTACGCTGACCGCGGACCGGGAGGCCGCGGCGGTGGCGGATGCCGCGGTAGCAATTGATGGCCTGGAGGCGCTTGAGGTTGCCGGCGATTTCGCGGCGCAGATCGCCTTCCACCACCCACTTGTTGTCAGTGATGATGTGGAGGATCTTGTTCAGCTGCTCCTCGGTCAGGTCCGAGGCGCGCATGTTGGCATCGAGGCCGGCGGCTTCGAGAATGAGATCGGCCCGGGCAGGGCCAATGCCGTAGATATACCGGAGGGAATATCCGACTTTCTTTTTGGCGGGCAATTCAACGCCGAGGAGACGAGGCATGGTTGAGGGAGTTTAGTGGTTAAAAGGTTGGAAGTTGAAAAAAGGGAACGGGATCAGGTGTGGGCCGGCGGGACTGTGAGGATCTCGGGGCCATTCTCAGTGGTGAGCACGGTGTGTTCGAAATGGGCGGAGGGTTTGCCGTCGGCGGTGACGACCGTCCAGCCGTCCTCGAGGGTGCGGACCGGGTGGGCGCCGAGGTTGACCATGGGCTCGATCGCGAGGGTCATCCCCGGCCTGATTTCCTCGGTGCGGCTGCGCTTGCGGTCGACGAAGTTCGGAATCTGCGGTTCCTCGTGCATCGACTGGCCGACGCCATGGCCGACCATTTCGCGGACGATGCTGAAGCCGTGCGACTCGACGAACGTTTGCACGGCCTGGGAGATGTCGCCGATGCGGTTGCCGGCCCGGGCCTCCTTGATGCCGATCACGAGTGCTTCCTCGGTGACCTTCACCAGTTCGGCCACCCGCGGGGCGAGCGGGCCGACCGGGACGGTGATGGCGTTGTCGCCGATGTAGCCGTTGAGTTCAACGGTCACATCGAGGGAGATGATATCGCCGTCGCGGAGGATGCGTTTCATGCTGCCGATGCCGTGGACCACCTCTTCGTTGACGGAGAGGCAGGTGTAGGCCGGGTAGCGGCGCGATCCGATGCGGTAGCCGTGCGGCGCGCTGCGGGCGCCGTGGGCCGCGATCAAGTCGCGCCCAATCTGATCCAAGTCGTACGTGGTGACACCGGGCCGGACGTGTTCCTTCAATTGGGCGAGGACCGTGGCGGCGACGGCGCAGGATTCGCGCATCCGGCGGATGGCCTCCGCGTTTTTGATCGGGATGGCCATCAGGCGGCGGCGCGGGGAATCTCCCGGAGGAGGCCTTGCGTGCGGTAGTGAACGACGGCCGGCGGCGCGCTGGAGGCGGACGCGGCGGTGGCAAAGCAGGCGGTGAGGGTTTCACCGCGGGCTTCGAGCCATTCGTCGAACACTTTGGCTTGGAGCAGCGTAGCCGGGAAACCTTCGAGGAGGAATCCCGCATCGGGTTTGCGCGCCCAGAACCATTTGCGGAGGACCGCAAGGTGGAGCTGGTCTTGCGCGGCGGAGCCGCGCGAGAGATCCGTGGCGTTCTGCCGGAGGGCAGATTGGCCGTGGGGAGTGCGTCGCGAAATCTCCTGCTGCACGAGAGTCGCAGGAGAGACGTGCTCAATTGAGAAAGAACGGGTCTCGGTCCTCAGACCCGCAAAGTGCGGATCGTCAGGACCAAGGAGAAGGATCTTCGCCCTCGGGTGAGCGAAGGCGGAAAAGGCGCTGGAGTGTTCAGCCCTTTGCAATGAAGTAAAGTGTTAAAGAGCAAAACGGCGGACCGCCCATGCAGTCAGGCCGACGAGAAGAATAACTGCCATCACCGCAACGAGTTGCATGACCGTCTTGTCGGAGGCCGCTTCGCCCAGCGCCATTTGCGAGGTCGTGCTGCGACCCCGGATGCGGCCTTTCTTGAGAAATCCGTCGTAATGGCGCTGCAGGAGGAAGGTTTCGACCTGGCGCATGGTGTCGAGGATGACGCCCACGGTGATAAGCATGCCGGTGCCGCCGAAGAAATAGGCGACGCGCGGCGGAACGTGGAAGAAGTTGAGCAAACCGTCGGGAATGACCGCGATGATCGTCAGGAAAATTGCGCCCGCCAGCGTCAGGCGCGTCATGATGAAATCGAGGAAGCTGGCTGTCGGCTCGCCGGGGCGCACGCCGGGGATGTAGCCGCCGTATTTCTTCAGATCGTCGGCCACCTGGATAGGCTTGAACATGACCGAGACCCAGAAATAGCTGAAGAACAGGATGAGCAAGGCGAAGCAGGCGTAGTAGATCGGGCTGCCGCGGGTGAGCAGGCCGGCCACCTCGATAAGGAACTTGATGTCGAAGGCCGCGCCCATGGTCTGGAAGATCTGGACGGGGAAGAGCAAAATCGCGCTGGCGAAGATCACGGGCATGACGCCCGAGTAGTTGACCTTGAGCGGCAGGAACGAACTCTGGCCGCCGTAAACCTTCTGGCCGACGACGCGCTTGGCGTACTGCACGGGGATTTTCCGTTGTCCCTGGGTAACCATGATGATGCCGGCAATCACCACCACGAAGAGCACGGTCATGATGATCGCCTGCGGCAGGCCCAGGCTGGCGGTGCCGACCGGGGCGAAGAAAAGCTGATAGGTGTTGTAGGCGGCGCCGGGGACGTCGGCGAGAATGCCGATGGTGATCAGCAGGGAGACGCCGTTGCCGATGCCGCGCTGGGTGATTTGTTCCCCCAGCCACATCAGGAGCAGCGTGCCGGCGGTCATGAAGATCGTGGACTGGATGAGGAAGCCTGTCTTCCCGACGATGACAATCGGCCCGTAATGGTTTACATCAAAGCCGGAGAACAATTTGGCGGGATTCTCAAGGGCCAGAATCAGGAGGACGCCCTGGACCAAGCAGATGACGACCGTCAGGTAGCGGGTGTACTGGGTCAGCTTCTGGCGGCCGACGTCGCCTTCCTGCTGGAGGCGGCTGAGGGCCGGCACGACGGCGGTCATCAGCTGGAAGATGATCGAGGCGCTGATGTAGGGCATGATGCCCAGGGCGCAGACGGCGCCCTTCACGAGCGCGCCGCCGGTGAACATGTTGTAGAGACCGACCAGCGCGCCACTGCCATTCGCCGTCTGGTCGGCGAAGAACAGCTGCAGCGGCTTCGGGTCGATGCCCGGCAGCGGGATGTGGGCGCCGACACGTGCCACAAAGAGCAGTGCCAACGTGTAAAGAATCCGCGAGCGCAGCTCGGGAATCTTCATGGAGTTGGTGAAGGCGGAGAACACGGGGAAGATTTTGGATTTTGGATTCTCGATTTTGGATTCAGTTTTCGCTCCGACCGATCAATCGAAAGTCGAGAATCGAAAATCCAAAATCACGAGGGTCAGCCCACGATGGCCGAGCCGCCGGCCTTTTCGATCTTGGCCTTGGCAGAACCGGTGAACTTGGCGGCGGTGACCTTGAGCGCACGGGCGAGCTCGCCGTCGCCGAGGACCTTGAGCAGCGCACCGTCGGCGCGAATGAGGCCGGCCTTGACCAGGGCATCGATGTTCACCTCGGTGACCGAGGCGTCGAGGCGGGCGAGATCGCCGACATTGACCACGGCGTACGTGGTGCGAAATTCGTAGTTGTTGAAACCGCGGTGTGGCAGCTTGCGGTAGAGGGGCATCTGGCCGCCTTCAAAACCGGGGCGGATGGAGCCGCCGGAGCGGGCCGTCTGGCCCTTGCCGCCCTTGCCCGAGGTCTTGCCGTGGCCGCTGCCCTCGCCGCAGCCGACGCGTTTGCGCCGGTGCACCGCACCGGGGACGTTTTTAAGAGAGTGAAGACGCATTTTCTTGGATTCCTGGATTGGGCGCCGCCCGTCGCAGTGGACGGACGACTCGGATTATGACGAAAGGATCAGGCGCGCGCGGCTTTGATATCCTCGGCCATGCGCAGCTGGCGGAGGCCGTTGAGCGTGGCGTGCACCACGGCGATGTGGTTCTTGGAACCCATCGACTTGGTGAGGACGTTGTGCACACCGGCGGCTTCGAGCACGGCGCGGACGCCGCCGCCGGCGATGAGGCCGGTGCCGGGGGTGGCCGGGCGGAGGAAGACCTTGCCGCCGTCGAACGTGCCGAGCACCTCGTGGGGGATCGTATCGCCCTTGAGCTTGACGGGGACCATGCGCTTGCGCGCGGACTCGGTGGATTTCTTGATGGCGTCGGGGACCTCGTTGGCCTTGCCGTAGCCGATGCCGACCCGGCCCTTGCCGTCGCCGACGACGGCGAGCGCGGAGAAGCTGAAGCGGCGGCCGCCCTTAACGACCTTGGCGCAACGGTTGATATAGACGACCTTCTCGATCATGCCGGGCTCGGCGTTGTTGGACGCGGGGCCGGCGGAATAGGATCTGTTGTTATTTGCCATGGGCGGTTTTTAGAATTGGAGACCACCCTCGCGGGCGGCATCGGCGAAGGTTTTGACGCGACCGTGATAGGGCCGGCCGTTGCGGTCGAAGACGACGGCGGTGAGGCCGGCGGCCTTGGCCTTGACGGCGAAGGCCACGCCGAGGTTCTTGGCGCCGGAGACGTTGCCCTTGACGTTCGACTTGCGCACCTCGGGATCGAGGGTCGAAAGGAACACGAGGGTGCGGCCCGCGGCGTCGTCCACGGCCTGGGCGTAGATGTGCTTGCCGGAGAATTTGACGGAAAGACGCGGGCGCACGGCGGTGCCGGTGACGGTCTTGCGGATGCGCCACTTGCGCTTCTGGAGAAGCTGGGCCTTGCGGATGGTTTGAGACATGGTGATACGTCCTGAAAGGTTGCGGGGTTAGGCGACGGTCTTGCCTTCCTTGCGGCGGACGCGTTCGGCGTGTTCGCCCACGAGGCGGACGCCCTTGCCCTTGTAGGGTTCCGGAGGGTAATAGGCGCGGATCTCGGAGGTGACCTGACCGACGAGCTGCTTGTCGGCGCCCTCGATCTTGAGCTTGGTGCCGTCGGTGACGGTGACCTTGATGCCCTCGGGGATGTCGTGCAGGATCGGATGCGAGTAGCCGAGCGCGAGGTCGAGCTGCTTGCCCTTGAGGATGGCCTTGAAGCCGACGCCCTGGATTTCGAGCTCCTTGAGGTAGCCGACGCTGACGCCCTTGACCATGCCGGCGATCACGGAGCGGGCGGTGCCGTACATCGCCCGGGAGAAACGGGTCTCCTCGGTCGGTGAGACGACAACGAAATTGTCCTTCTTTTCGATCTTCACCACGGGGGCGAAGGTCTTGGAAACTTTGCCCTTGGGGCCTTCGACGGACACGGTGGTGCCCTTGATGTCGATTTTGACCTTGTCGGGAATCTGAACGGGTTGTTTGCCGATTCTGCTCATGGTATTGGGCTCCTCACCAGACGGTGCAGACGAGTTCGCCGCCGAGTTTGCTGCGGCGGGCGTCCTGGTCCTTCATGAGGCCCTTGGACGTCGAGACGATGGCGATGCCCAGGCCGTTGAGGACGCGGGGGAGGTCGCCGTAGCTGAAATAAAGGCGGCGGCCGGGGGTGGATGAACGCTTGAGGCCCGTGATGACGGGCGTGTTGTCGACATACTTCATGGTCACGACGATGGTCTTGTGACCGCGTTCGTCGGTGCCGGTGGAGACATCGCGCACGAAGCCCTCGGTCTTGAGGATGCCGGCGAGGCTTTCGCGGAGTTTGGAATGCGGGCTGACGCACTCGGCAAGGCCGGCCTTCGACGCATTGCGGAGGCGGGTCAGGAAATCACTGATCGGATCGGTCATGGATGGATGTTGTTGCTTGCGGCCGCGCGGGTCATATCCGACCCCCGTGGGCCAAGGGGTTTACCAGGAGGATTTGGTCATGCCGGGAATCTTGCCGGACAGGGCGAGCTCGCGCAGCGTGATGCGGGAGACGCCGAACTTGCGGTGGTAGCCCCGCGGGCGGCCACTCAGGGAGCAGCGGTTGCGGACGCGGGTCTTGGAGGAATTGCGCGGCAGGCGCTGCAGCTTGCGCTGGGCGGCGTGGAAATCGTCGTCGGTGGTGGCCGGGTTGGCGAGGATCGCCTTCAGTTCGGCGCGCTTGGCGGCGAACTTCTCGGTGAGGCGGATGCGCTTCTTGTTGCGTTCGATGGCGGAAGTTTTCGGCATGGCGGGAGAGGTTAGGCGGCGGTGGACTTCGTGGCGGCGGGCTCGATGCGGCGGAACGGCATGCCGAGCAGCTTGAGGAGCTCGCGGCCCTCCTCGTCGCTCTCGGCGGTGGTCACGAGGGTCACATCGAGGCCCATCTGGCGCTTGTTGTTCTCGAGGGTGATCTCGGGGAAGATGGTGAAGTCGGTGATGCCGATGTTGTAGTTGCCCTGGCCGTCGAGCTTGTTGGGCACGCCGCGGAAGTCGCGGATGGT
>CAYZGG010000143.1:0-8725 GCA_964477955.1 uncultured Opitutaceae bacterium | reverse complement strand
ATCCCGTCACCGATCAAAACCGGCAGGATCGAATAACGAACTTCGTCGGCCAGCCCGAGACGAAGGCATTCGCCAGAGACGACACCACCTCCGACAAACCAGATGCTGCGGAACGCCGGCCGGAGGCGCCCATTCACGAACTGCGCGAGATCGCCTGAGTGGAATTCGACGGTATCCCGGGTCCGCGGTAGCTTGCGACTGGTGAGGACGAAAATGGGTTTGTCCCCATACAACCATCCCAATCCTTTGGCTTCAAAACCCAACGCCGTCTCATAGGTTCTCGAACCATGACGTAACAATCGATCGACTTGAGGAAGGCCTCGACGAATCCAGGATCCATCGTGTCTCCGCCGGCGAATTCGTCCGAGGTTTCGAGCCAGTCGCCCCGTCCGTCCTTGCGCGCGATGAAGCCGTCAAGGCTCGCGGCCATGTGGATCGTAACACGCGAGTCAGGGCTTGTTTTCATTTCTGGTTTTTTGCCGGTCACTACGGTGACCCATTTCGCGTTGGCGAGACTGGTTCTGCCGGGTGTTTCGGCTGCCTCTTTCGTCCGATCACTACAGCGAGAATTCCGCCTAAAACTCCGCCCAGCGTGGCCACGATTGGGCGTACGTCTCCCGCTTGTCTCGTGCCCACCGGCACACCATACTTATACACGGGTGCCGGAGTTACCAACAGAACGATGATCGCCAAGGGAATTGCGCCGATGAAAAAGAGCCCGGCTCCACGCTTGATTTCGCGATCGATTTCGTCGACCCGTGCCTGAGAACCGAACCTCGATGGATTCGCCTCCTTTAAGAGCCCGACCGCCTGGCCATACTCATCGTCCGCAACTTGAAGCTGGATGTAGAAGGGCGCACCGAGTTCGTTGCGAGAAGTATTCGCGTTGAGCAGACATACCGTGACACCATGCGATTCCAGAAACGCCTTGTCGACTTCGGCCTCGGCTGGGAGGTTGTAGGTAAGAACTGTTTTGAGATAGGCCACTGCAATATTGAATGTTGATATCAATCGCCCAGCCAATGGCCGGCGTCGGAGTTGAAGATTGGTCACGCATCCTTAGGCATCAGCCGTGACGGGCGTGCCCTGGTGAAATACGATTCGCCAGGATTGTCCCTCACGTCGCCAGACAGAACTGCGAAGTGTCTCCCGGTCCGATAGGTAGCTAGTGCAACATCGGGGGAGACGGCGAGAACGCGGAAATCGGCGAAGCTGGCGGTGATGCCAGGCGCTGCCAACATTTGGCTGATGACCTCGTGCTTGGTGTAAACACGGCCCGAACTTCCGAATTCGACAAATTCATCCGAGATGAGACGGTCAAGCGCGTCGGCGGATGCTCGGACTGCTGGCGCCGCGAGCCGTTCTTCGAGTTCAAGGATTTCGTCTTGAAGCATGTCGTCACGTCCTGCCGACGTTCTCAGTGAACCGCGCCCGGTGCCGGTTCCGGCGAGTGGTTGGGCGTCTTCTTGAAAATCGTAACGACCAATTTAGGGCTAGTGCGAGATATCTTTGCAGGTTGGTCACAACCAGGAAGCGGAACAGGGTCCCATTCTCTGTCTTCCGTATCTTCAACAACTACCGTGTCGAAGTCGTGTTCGCGTGCATCCGCAACAAAACGAGAGATATTTCCGTACGTCCAGTACGCCATGTCGACACCTGCTGTATTCTGCTTCAAATCGATTGTATATGCGATCTTCGCACCTTCGCCTGTTGGCGGTCGCGTCGTAAATTCGATTTTCTTGAGCTCGGAGATCACCGTTTTCTCGTCGCATTTGAAGATTACAGCGACGACAACGGGATTTGCAGACCTAAGCCGGAGTGGCATGCTGCATTGCTGAATTGGTAAATCAATCCCATGTTCATTTGATAGCAGTACAACGAAGTTTCCGCCGCGCTCGCGTGCAAAACTTATCAACTGCTCGAAGGACTCAGAAAGCGCATGGCCGGCTTCCTTGGCATGTGCGGCATCAAGCGGAGGGCCAGAAAGCTCCATCTTGGCGTAAATTACATACCGGGCCATCGGCGGGATCACGTCGACTGTCACCATGACCTTGGCATCCTTCGCCAATGGAGTCGGATTGAGCGCGACAGATGGCGGTGGCGGCACGTCCTTTACGTCAGGAATGGTCTCAGCCAAGGTGGTACTTGGGAGCAAGCAGACGATAAGAAATACAAATTTCATCTTCGCCCAACGTTTCAGTGAACCGCGCCTGGCGTCGGTTTCGGTGATTGGTTGGGCTTTGTTTTCTCGGGAGCTACGCTTTTCACTGTGCTGAAGAAATACCACGAGAAGCTTACGACGGCTAATGGAATAGCCGCGAAATCTACAATCATGCCATGAGTGCGACTGTAGTAATAAAAACCCTGAGAGGTTTCCGTGTAGCGGCCGCCGCGCCCTGCGAGATAGTACTTCCCATCCCTCTCGAAGCCGTGATCTGCGTCCCCACCCACAAAAAAATCAACCGCAGCGTAAGTACCGAAGATCAGCGCCCAAACAAGCCAGAGCATACGCAGCCAAGCGGGGGCGTCTGTCAATTTGATGCGTCGCCCTATGGATGAAGTTTTCATCTGCAGCCCAACGTTCTCAGTGAACCGCGCCCGGCGTCGGTTCCGGAGAGTGGTTCAGCATCTTTCTTATGCGCGTGAGATTCCAAATGGCGACAATCGCCGGTCCGATCGTGACGTAAAAGGGAATCCAATCCCTTGGGAAACTAACTGACTGCTGCACGAACCGAGCGATGAGCACCGTCGCCGCAAGCAATCCTGACAATAATCCATACACCACAAATTTCTTTAAGACTTCGTGACGCCCAATGGCGCTAGGGGAAGCAAATATCGATACGCATAACGCAAGGACTCCAAAAAGGCCGATTGGTCCAAGAAGGCCGATAAAAAGGGGTCTGGTTGCAATTGTTATAGTCGTTCTTTTTCAAGGCGGCTCGCCGTGGTTATGCCCACCACCTACGGCCTCGTGGTGGAGCGTGGCGCCGGGTGATTGGGGAATGTTGCGAACTCGGAAGAATATAATCTTGGCCGCGTGATCCCTTATTTTTTATCGGGGACGGCACCTTTCTGGGGCCGCTGGATCGCCGCGAGCAACAGGCGCTGATCATAGGGTTTGCTCAAGAACTCGGTGATGAAACCCGCCGCAACTTCCGCGGGAATTGCCGCCGGGTCGAGTCCGCTGGATGCAATCACGCGGACGTGGGCGTCGAGCTGGCGGAGCGCGCGCGCGAGTTTCAACCCATCCATCACCGGCATCATCACGTCGGTCAGCACCACCCTCACTTCCGCCCGGTGCGCGGCATAAAGCTCCAGTGCCTCCCGCCCGTCCTTGGCCGTCAATACCCGGTAGCCGCGTCCTTCCAGGCAGAGCCGCACAGCGGCGACAATCGCCGCCTCATCGTCGACCACGAGGATCATTTCTCCACCGCCATCGGCCAGGGCCTCGGCTTCGTCCGCCGGGGGGGCGACGCAGCCATCGATCACTGCCGGGAGGTAAACGTTGAAAGACGAACCCTGTCCCGGTTCGCTATAAGCGGTAACAAACCCGCCGTGACTGCGGACAATGCCCAGCACCGTCGAAAGGCCCAAACCCGTGCCCTGGCCGACCGCTTTGGTGGTGAAGAAAGGTTCGAAAATCCGGTCAATGAGCTCGCGGGGGATGCCGTGGCCGGTGTCGCGCACGGTCAGAAACACATACGGGCCGTCGAGGGCATTGGCTCCGAGCTGGGAGTCATGCTTCGTCAGGCGCACGTTCTTCGCGGCAATGGTCAGAATGCCGCCTTCGGGCATGGCATCGCGGGCGTTGATGCAGAGGTTCATCAGCACCTGGTGCAATTGGGTCGCGTCGGCCACGATGGGCCAGAGATCACGTTCGACGCCTTCGACCAGGGTGATGTTGCGCGGAAAGGTTTCGCGCACGATGCCGGCCATCTCCTTGATGAGATGCCGGGTCTGGAGATTCACCCGTTCGCCCTCGAGACCCCGGCTGAACGCCAGCAACTGCCGGATGATTTCGGCCCCGCGCCGGGCGGATTTTTCGATCAAACCCATCAGGTCGCGATCGCGGGAATCCAGTAATTTCTCCCGCAGCAGTCCGGACGCCATGAGAATTGGCGTGAGCATATTGTTGAGGTCGTGCGAAATGCCACTCGACAGCGTGCCGATGGCCTCCAGGCGCTGCACGCGGAGCAATTGCTTCTCGAACAGCTTCTTCTCGGTGATGTCGGCGAAGAATTTCAGGCGCGCGCGGGGCCGCCCGGCCTCGTCCCGCACCAGCGTGATGCGACAATCCACGACAAGCTTGCGACCGTCGCGCGCCCGCACCGGCAGTTCGCCGTTCCAGAATCCGTCGCGTTCGACGGCCAGGTGGATCATGGCCAGTTGCGCGGGATCTTCGGCGCCGAGCAACGGTCCGGGAGGGCGGCCGATCGCCTCGGCGGCGGTCCAGCCAAAGATCCGCTCGGCGGCGGGATTCCACAGCGTGACCTCGTTGGCAAGGTTCAGGATCACGACGCCCTCGTGCGCGTTCGCAAGGATTTCGTTCTGCTCGCGAAGCAGACGCTCCGCGGCCTTGCGCGCCGTGATGTCGCGGATGTTGCACTGGACGACCTTCTCGCCGTTCACCAGATAGACATTGCTGACAAACTCGACGTCGATCCGGCGCCCGTCGAAGGTCTGCAGCGGCTTGTCTTCATAGCGGATGTATTCGTTTTGCTGCAATTCCACAAAGTTCGCGTGGCTTGCAATGATGTCCTTGAACGGGCCCAGTTCCCAGATTTTCTTCCCGAGAAAGTGCTCGCGGGAGAAGCCGAGCCGTTCGATCAGGTAAGGATTTACGTCGACCACCAAGCCCGATCCGGCATCGAGAATCAGAATCCCGTCCTTGGCCGATTCGAAAAGCCGACGGTAGCGAAGCTCCGAGGCAAGGAGCCGTGACTCGGCTTCCCTGAGTTCGGTGATGTCGCGCGCCACGCCCATCACACCGACCAGCGCTCCGCTGGAATCCCGCACGGCAGTCTTGATCGTTTGAAACAGGCCGTGATAGCCGTCCTGGGCAAACGTGAGCCACTCTTCGTTGGTGATCGGCCCGCTCGCAGCCATGGCAGTCGGATCATCTCCCCCGGCTGGGTCCGCCGGTGGCTTCTCGGCAAAATCGCGATCGGTACGGCCGATGATCGAGGATTCCACCGCGCCGAGATAGTGTTCAAAGGCGCGGTTGCAGGAAAGATAGACTCCGCGGGCATCCTTGAACCAAACCAGGTCGGGGCTCTTTGGTGGCGCAGGGCCCCGATGTCCGTCGTCGGGGGAATCCAAGCCATCTTCTGCGACGCTTTTCTGGGTTTTCATCGGGGTACGAATCCCGGCGAGGCTACGCTTCACGCAGAGTTTTCCCATTGGGTATAACCCTACCGCGGATGGCGCGCTGGGTCCGCCGCGGCCAAGCCAGCTCCACTTTTGCGCTCCCCATCGTTGCCTGGCTCGACGACAATATGACTAGTGGGTGCGCAGGCGAAGGAGCCCGGTTAAGAGTCAGGAGACATGACGGATTCAGCTCGTCTTGCAACCTGCCGGATGAAACTCCAGATCGCGTCCGGGGCATTTGTCCAAATCAACGCCAACTTTCCGTGCCCGCCGTTTCTGCGCCTTTTTGTAGGAACCTGCTTGCAGGCGATTCGGAACGCCCGCCAACGGACCAAACGCTGCATCGCCTGCTAGCGGGCTCCTGCAGCTCAAAACAGCCGAAGCAAGCTTCGGGTTATCGGACCCACCGCGAATGAACGACAACCAATGTCAATTGGTTCAGAGTCTACCGACGATCCAAATCGAATCCGGCCTTATTCAAAAGGCTCCTGATTGCTCGGCCGGGCGGTGCTGGCCGTCCTGCAACTGGACCACTCTTTACGGGCCCTTACGAAGGTCGCTGCTGCAGTCTCGGCGCTGCGCTGGGTCGATCGGCCGAGACCACTAGGGAAAAATCCCCGGGCCAGCTGGCCACTGTTCGGCCCCGCCGCGTTCTGTTAAGGTCGGGGACCGAGAGCTGCTTTTTTGTGGAATCCACCGCCCCACTTTGCCGCCGTCTTCGCGCGCTGTCCGGAACTGGAACCGGCCCGTGCCCGTTTCCGGCATCCCGGACCAAGCCTGAAACTCGGTTTGGATTATCACTGTTAACCATATTCCCGCCCCCCGGCTCGCGGGGGCCTTCAATTTCCCGGCCCGCGACGGGCTGAATTGCAACCAACCCAACAGGAGGACGAATATATGCCCGTTCAAGTATCCTATCCCGGAGTCTACGTTGAGGAGATTCCCAGTGGCGTGCGCACCATCACGGGCGTCGCCACCTCCATCGGCGCGTTCGTGGATTACTTCCCCGCCGGACCGATGAACACCGCCGTGCAGATTCTCAGTCTCGGCAGCTTCAACAAACAATTTGGCGGCAGCGATCCCAGCGGACTCGACGCGCGCAGCGAAGGCAGCTACGCCCTCCAGCAATTCTTCCTGAACGGCGGCACCGAGGCCTACGTCGTGCGCATCGGCTCGGCCACCGCCGCCAACGCCCCGACCAAGGCCTCCGTCGGCATCGGCGACGGCACCGGTACGGCGGCGTTCGTCGTCACGGCCCAAAGCGAAGGCGCCTGGGGCAACAATGTCCGGATCGACATCGACTACGGCACCACCGATCCCACCACGCTGTTCAACCTCACCGTCACCGAATTCGTGACCGCCAACGGCAGCACGAGCATCGCGGCGAGCGAGAGCTACCTCAACCTGCTCATCGATCCGGCCAAGTCCAACGACGTCACCGCCGTGGTCAACGCGACCTCGCAGCTGATCCGGATTTCCGGTGCGGTGAAGGGCAAGCTGCCGGCCGCCACCGGCCTGGCGAGCACCGCCCTGCCCGCCACCTTCGCCGCCCTGAGCCTGGCCGCCGCCGACGCCTGCGACGTCTCGCTCGGGGCCACCAAGGTCGGCTCCATCGCCCTGCCCACCACGCTGCCGACGAGCTTTTCGTCCCTGGCCGCCTTGCTGCAGTCGCTGATCCGCGGCCTGTCCGGCAACCCGCTGCCGAACGCCACCGTCAGCCTGGTCGGCACCACCTCTACAAAATTGTTCCTGCTGGTCGAGGCCGGCACGGGCAAGGCCGCCGACTACCTCACGCTCTCGGACGCCGGCGCGGGTCTGGCCAAGAAACTCGGCTTCGTCGGCGCGGCCGCCAACGTCTCGCAGTACGCTCTCGGCGGCGCGACCGTGCAGCAGCAGGTCACGCAGGCCAACGGCACTGGCTCGGACGGAACCTGGGATCCGACGGGCGACGCCGCCGGCGTCACCACCGGCATGATTGGCGACCCGAATGCCAAGACCGGGATCTACGCCCTCAGCGACGTCGACCTCTTCAACCTGCTCTGTCTGCCGGTGACGGCCAATCTGCCCGACACCAACGCCGCCGCCATCGGTGCCGTCGCGGAGAAATTCTGCACCGACCGGCGCGCCTTCTATCTCCTCGACCTGCCGCAGAACCTGCCAGGCAACCGCGACAATGTCACCGCCGCCACCGACTGGCTGGGAGCCTACGGCACCCTCCGCAGCAAAAACGCCGCGGTTTATTTCCCGCGCATCGCCATCGCCGACCCGCTCAACGGCTTCCGGCTCCGCCCCACGCCGCCGAGCGGCACGGTCGCCGGACTGTACGCCCGGACCGACGGCTCCCGCGGTGTCTGGAAAGCGCCCGCCGGCACCGAGGCCACGCTCAGCGGCGTGCAGAAGCTGCAGTATAACCTGACCAACGCCGAGAACGGCGTCCTGAATCCGCTCGCGCTGAACTGCCTCCGCAACTTCCCGGTCTACGGCATGGTCTGCTGGGGCGCGCGCACGCTCAACGGCGCGGACCAGATGGCCGACGAGTACAAATACGTCCCCATCCGCCGGCTCGCCCTCTACATCGAGGAAAGCCTTTACCGCGGCACGCAGTGGGTGGTGTTCGAACCGAACGACGAGCCGTTGTGGGCGCAGATCCGCCTGAACGTCGGTGCCTTCATGCACGAGCTCTTCCGGCAGGGTGCGTTCCAAGGGCAGACCCCGAAGGACGCCTACTTCGTCAAATGCGACAGCGAGACGACCCCGCAGGACCAGATCAACCTCGGCATCGTGAACATCGTCGTGGGCTTCGCCCCGGTCAAGCCCGCCGAGTTCGTGATCATCCAACTGCAACAAATGGCCGGACAAATTGAAACCTGAGAAAGGACCACCACCATGGCACAGTTCACCGTCAACGCCCAACGTTTCGATCCGTACAAGAACTTCAAGTTCCGCTCAAGTGGGACGGCAAGTACGTCGCCGGCATCAGCAAGTGCAGCGCGCTCAAGCGCACCACCGAGGTCGTCAAGCACCGCGAGGGCGGCGACCCCAGCAGCAGCCGGAAATCCCCCGGCCGCACCGAATACGAGGCGATCACGCTCGACCGCGGCGTGACGCACGACAAGGAATTCGAGCAGTGGGCCAACAAGGTCTGGCAGATCGGCGCCGGTCTCGGCGCGGAGGTCTCCCTCAAGGATTTCCGCAAGGACATCATCCTGGAAGTCTACAACGAGGCGGGCCAGCTCGTCCTGGCCTACAAGATCTACCGCTGCTGGGTCTCCGAATTCCAGGCCCTGCCCGACTTCGACGCCAACGCCAACGCCGTCGCCATTCAGCACCTGAAGCTGGAGAACGAGGGCTGGGAGCG
>CAYZGG010000142.1:0-8752 GCA_964477955.1 uncultured Opitutaceae bacterium | reverse complement strand
CTGGCCCTCGGCGCGGGTGGTGACGAGCCCGGCCTCGCGCAGCACGTTCAGGTGCTGGGAGATCGCCGGCGCGCTCAGGTCGAACTCGGCCACGAGTTCTCCGGCCGTGCGCTCGCGTGCGGCGAGCAGCTCCACGATGCGGCGGCGGGTCGGGTCGGCGATGGCGGCAAGGCTTTGCATGGAGGCCATAGTTAAGATAAAACTTAATTAAGCAATAACTAAATTAACCGCCGGGCCATTTCGCCTGCCTGGCACGATCCTCCGTCCTCTGGTTGCTCGGTCCCTTGGCGCTTCGGCGAGTGTGGGGTGGAAGCCCTCTCTTTCTCGATCGTCCCGGTCGGCCGCTTCTGGCTGCCCGGGAATCTATTCCAAGTTACGTTCAAGTTGAGACTAACCGCTTGCCGCAGGATCGACGCTGTAGGGGGCGCCGCTTGTCGGCGCCTGCGGGCGTCGGCAAGCGGCGCCCCTACAAAAACCGGCTTATCTCGAAAGCGAATTGGAACTAGTCATCTAATGGATTACAACCTGGCTTGGGCTGCTCACGGGTTCGACGGTTTCGGCCTGAGCGTCGCAGGGAAGTCCATTTCTTTCTCGGGCACTTCGGGTGCGGGCGCGAGATCGAGCATCTGCGCGAAGTCGACGATGGTGGTCTCGGGCGCAGCGAGGCGCGACTTCAGTTCAATTTTTAGCGCCGCGAGTTTCCTCGCCAGCTCGAATTAAAACCGGAGTCTGATCGACAAGATCACACCTCCCGCGTCGGGCGGATCGCGACAGCCTCCGGTGGCAACAGCGGCCCGAGAGGCTCCCAGGATTCTGGACTGGCGCCACTCCGATTCGCAATTAAAGCATCCTCATGGCCAATCGCCCCCCCACGCCACCTCGTGCGCCGGCAGCCAATCCAACTCCGACCAAATCACCCTCCCCGGCCGGCCGGCCCGGACCGGGGTCGGTTGCGTCCGGCAGCCGCGAGACTCTGTGGGCGGACCTGGCCTTGATTGGGCTCATATTGCTGACGTACTACCCGGCGTTGTCGGGCGGTTTCATTTGGGATGACGACTCCCATCTGACGGCCAACCCCTGTGTCGTCGGTCCGCTGGGCCTGAAGGACATCTGGACCAGCGCCCATGTGCGGATCTGTCCGCTAGTACAGACGACCTTTTGGCTGGAGTACCGCCTGTGGGGACTCCATCCCATGCCTTATCATTTGGTCAACATCCTGTGCCACGCGGGTGCGGCCTTGGCGCTCTGGCGGGTGTTGCGCGCACTCCGGGTGCCGGGCGCCTGGTTCGGGGCGGCATTGTGGGCGGTGCATCCCGTCCAAGTGGAGTCTGTGGCATGGATCACCGAGTTGAAGAACACGCAGTCGGGATTGTTTTTCCTGCTCGCCGTACTCTGCTTTTGCCGATCAAGACAGGAGAAATCGGCTTCGGAGCCGCAGCGCCTCTTCGACGGTTATTATCGCCTGACGCTGGTCTTTGCCGGGCTCGCTCTGACGAGCAAATCTTCCACCGTGGTGCTGCCCCTGATCCTGGCACTTTGTGCCTGGTGGATGGACCGGCGCTGGCATTGGCGGCGCAATGTCCTCCAGCTGGCGCCCCTGGTGTTGCTGTCCGCCATGAGCGGGGTGGTGACCCTCTGGACGCAAAAGCTCGAGGGCGCCTTCGACCCGCAATTCGCGCTGGGTTACGCCGAGCGCGCGGCGGTGGCAGGGAAGGTGGTCTGGTTCTATGCGGGCAAGTTGCTCTGGCCACATCCGTTGATTTTCATCTATCCGCGCTGGCGGATCGATCCGGCGAGTTTCGCCGCCTACCTGCCGACGCTGGCGATCGTGGCCTTGCTGATCGTGCTGTGGTGGCAACGCGATCGGTGGGCGCGGATTCCCTTTTTCACCCTGGCCTATTTTGTGGCTGCATTGCTGCCGGTCCTGGGCCTGATCGACACGTTTTTTTGGCGGTATTCATTCGTGGGTGACCATTTTCAGTACCTGGCCGGCATGGGGCCACTCGCCCTGGCCGGAGCCGGTCTTACGACGGGTCTGGGAGCCCTCGGGCAACCCTCGCGGTGGCTCAGACCGGGAATTTGCGGGGCGCTCTTGCTGACCCTCTGCCTCCTCGCTTCGCGTCAATGTGCCACGTATAAAAACGATGAGATCCTCTGGACCGCGACGCTCGCCCGCAATCCCGCGAGTTGGATGTCCCACAATAATCTTGGCATCATTCTGGACGACCTGCCCGGGCGGCAGGCCGAGGCCATCTTCCACTACCAGGAGGCGCTGCGACTGGGCCCGGAAAATGCCAAGGCGCACAGCAATTTGGCCGGGGACCTGGGAAAAATTCCCGGCCGGGAGGCTGAAGCCATCGCCCATGCGGAGGCAGCCCTGCGGATCGACCCCCACCTGGGTTGGGCCCATTATCATCTGGCGGAGCTCCTGGCCGCCCAGCCCGGGCGGCAAGCGGAGGCCATCGCCCACTATGAACAGGCGCTGCGTTTGATGCCGAATTCCGCGGAAATCCACTGCAAGCTCGCATTCGAACTCGCGCGAGTGCCCGGCCGCGAGACGGAAGGCATTGCCCATTTCCGGGAGGCCCTGCGCCTGCGCCCCGATTTCGCGGAAGCCCATAATGATCTCGCGCTTTTGCTCGTGAACCAGCCGGGCGGCGCGGATGAAGCGGCCGCCCAGTTCGAAGCGGCCTTGCGCCTGCGGCCGGACTGGGACGAAGCCCACAATAATTATGCGGGCCTGCTTTCCACTCTTCCCGGGCGGCTGCCGGAGGCGATTGCGCACTACGAAACAGCGCTGCGTCTGCGTCCCGACAACCCCTCGGTGCATTTCAACCTCGCCGGGGCTTACTATCGCGGCGGCCGGCTGGCCGACGCGATCAGCCAGCTGGAGATCGTCCTCCGCCTTGACCCCCACAACGAGGATGCCCGCCACAATCTCGCCGCCCTCCGGCCACAGCTGCCCCCCTGAGCCGACCCTCGCCGTGCCGATCGTCAGCCTAACCCTAGCGCCGAAAGAACCACGGACGAGGCCAGCCGGGCATTCGCTCGGCTGGCGAATGCTGACGGGCCGCAGAACCCGGTGGTCTTCACTCCGCGCTCTCCGCGTCCTCCGCGTTTCAAGTGCGCTTGGTCGGTTGGTCCCGACTGCGCCTCTGCGCACCAAAACGAGCCATTCGCTGATTCCGCCCGCGGCATTCTCCCTCCCGATTCGGTTTCAGTCCGGCGGCGTTTTGCTCGCGCCTGCCACTTAGCTTCCGACTGCAGGGACACGGCTTAGCGGAGAATCTCCCCCTTCGTCGCGTCACCCGCCACGTCGAGTAGCTGGATCTGATTGACCGTTTTGAAGTGGGCGTGATCGGAAAACTCCCAGACGACCTTTTTGTCCGAGGTCAGTTCAAAGAAGTGCGGCTGTTCGCCGAGATGGCCATGACCGAGATAATTGCAAAAAATCGTGTCTCCGTTCGGTAAACGCTGCAGGCCCGCCATGAGGCGCAGCGGATTGCCGGGAATTTCATTCTCATTCACCTCCCACACGATCTTTTCATTTTCATCGAGCTCGATGAGCTTGTGGCCGTCGCCACAGGAGATGAGCAGGTGCTTGTCGGGCAGCAGTACCACCTCGTGGACGTCGCCGGGCACCGGAATGGAGCGCAGCACGCGGCCCTCTCCGTCCAATTCATCGACGCGGTGCTCACCTTTGCGGCATACGAGATAGTGGCCCTCGCGGGTCTTGCGCACTCCGCGATACTGGTCGTGCAGACTCACCGACGCCGGCGGAGGCGGCAGCTTGATCTCCTTGGCAATTTTTCCGTCCCGCCCGATTTCGAGCAAACGGCTCGGCCCACACTCCACCACCAGCACGCGGCCGTCGGGCAGCGGCTGGCAGGCATGCACCTCGGCTTTTTCCGAAGCTTTATATTCCCAGACGATCTGCTTGGCGGGCGACATCTCGATCGCACCATGGGCATGACAAAAAAGATAGTTTCCGTTGGGGAGCGCCCAGCAGTCCTGAGGATGTTGGCAGGCATACTCCCATTCGATGGAACCATCCGCCGCGACGACCGCCACTTTCCCGCCATAGGAATCTGTGCAAAGAAAACGATGGGCGGCCAAGGCGGTCGACGAAATCAACCCAAACGCAAGCAACAGGCGCAATAGTCTCATAAGAATTCAGGGATAGGCGGGATGGATGTGCGGAACGACTTCACAGTGGTTAAAACCCAGGCTGCGTCAATTTCCCCCGTCCGGCAATTCGGCGGACTTTGCCGGGTGTCATTTTCCACGTTGCCACGCATCGCCCGGGTTTCGACTTGCGCGGGTTGGCCGCTTCATCCGCTTTTGATTGAAAGCCCCCGGCGTTGACCTATTTTCCGAACTACGTATGCAAACTTTTCTTGGATCCATGCTGCTGGCCTGCTTCGTCATCAGCGGCATCACGGTGCGCGGCGATTCATTGTCCGACCCGAATGTTCTCCCGTTGGACTATTCCGCCATTCGCGGCGCAAACTACTGCACAGCCGGCGGGCATCACCTCGAACATTGGCTCAACTACGACCCGAAGGAAACCGAGCGCGATTTGGATTATGCCAAAAGAATCGGCATCAATCAGGTCCGGGTTTTTCTCAGTTATTCCGCCTATCTCAAAAACAAGGAATCGTTCCGGGAGCACCTCGTCCACCTCGCCCGTGCGTGCCAGGCCCGCAGCATCGGCCTGATGCCGGTGGTGAGTTACAAGTCGGAAATGTTCCATGAAGCTGCGCCGTATCCACTCTCGCGCGCATGGGCCAGGGAACTGCTCGACACCGTCGGGAATGAGCCGGCACTGGCGTTCTGGGATGTCTTCAACGAACCCGATTATCCGCCGACCGACGCCGACCGGGCCGCCCACCTCGCGTACGCGCGCGTGCTGGCCGGGATTTTCCGCGAACTCGATCCGCGCCGGCCGCGAACGCCCGTGACCATCGGCTTTGCGTTCGAAAAGTCCATGGAGGAAAACGCCGACGTGGTGGACGTGCTTTCCTTCCACGATTATCTCCCCACGCGCGCCGAGATCCGCGACAACATCGCCGCGGCGGTCACCTTTGCCGCGAAGGTCAACAAGCCCCTCATCAACACCGAAATCGGCTGCACCGGCCGGGCGAATCCTTACGACATGATCATCGAGGAATACTCGAAGGCGCGCGTCGGTTTCTACGTGTGGGAACTGATGATCACGAAATATTGGGGCGATGTGCACGGCATCTTTTATGCCGACGGAACGATTCGCGACCCCTCGATTCCCGCCGCGATGCTCGGGCTCTATCGCAATCGCACCCCCAGTGCGGTGGAGGAATTTCCCGACCGGGAAGGCTGGGTTACACGCACCGTGACGGAAGGCCGGCAATGGCTGAGCACCGCGTACGCACCCTATGCCGACGGATTGAGGCTCGCCGAAATCGCCGCGAACCTGCTTGAAGCCAATGAGCTTGTGCCCATGCGTGACCTGCCCGCGCGCCGCGTCGCCCTCCTGCGCGGAGGCGTTCCCGATCCGTCCGCGCTGCGCGAATTGCTGACGGATCTGCTGAACAAACTTGAACCGTACAAACACGAAGCGAAGGTGAAGTGAGTGGGGGCCACGTGTGAGCGATCCCAAGGACGACCCTCGTGATTGTTGACGGGCACAAGATTTTACGGGGCCCGCGTCGTTCCGTAGTCCATTCCGACGGATTATAACAATTGCAACCTGACCCTCTCGCGTCGCCTGACCCTCTCGCGTCGCCCCGACAGTCCGTCGCCCCCGCAGCCACCAGATCAGGCCAACTCGCCCGTTGAATCCCGAAGAACTGGGCGCGCCAACAGGGTGGCGCCTCTCAACCGTTGAGGACATACTACATTTTCGGGGGCCAGCGTTCTTCCGTAAGGGATAGTCGAGAAGTGCCATCGAGATTGCGGCCCACGGTTTCGCTGGCTGATAAAAACGAAACAGTGAACGGAGGAGGGCCGCCCTCGGCCGGCGCAGTGGCCGCGCCTGGAAAACCCTGCCTGAGCTCTTTTTGCCTGCGCTCCACCCGGGGCAATGTCACGTAATACGTGACAACGGCTCGGTGCGGGCGGAAATTGCGGCCGCGCTTCTGTACCAGCAAGGCGTTAAGAGTGAGGATGCGGAAACGGTCTCGCGTGGGGAAGGTCCGGCTCCAGCATGGCTAGGTTTGTGAATACACGACCTCGCACGGCTGGTCCTGTTGCTGGCTTTCGGCGGAACGTCTCAGGTTTGCTCTCGCTCTGTAAGATAAGCCGACGGCGAAATGGATTTCTTTACAGTAATAATGCGGCCAGCTGAACGAAGGTATGCGACGCCGCTTTATTAATGCGGTAACTGATTAGAATGCAACATGGCGCCTCTCGCCATCGGTTGCGGGGTACATATTTTGCTGCTGCGGGTGGCGCGCTCCCTTGCCGATCCCAACTAAAATGAAACCCCATCGTTTATCTTCATGTATTGCCGCCGCTGTCTGCGCTGTGTTTGTTGCCATTACCTCTGGTTCCGCAACCCTCGTTGGCCCCGGAGATAACTTTAAGGTCAGTTTCGATCTCACCGGCCGTGGTCCGGCCGCATCCTACGACAACGTGGGTTTTGTGCTCGATTTCACCTCTTTGGATTACCTCGATCAAAATGAGGGATTTAGTTTTCAGGTATTTGACAATTCAGGCGCCACGAATTCCAGCGTCACCAATTTCCTCTACACCCTTCCGGTATCCACCCCCAATTTGGGGGGCCAAGCGCAAGTATTTACTCCGATGAATGGCTCTGGATATTTTTTGTTTACCAATATCATCGGTACTTTCGACATCGGCGGACCCAATTTATACGGATTCGGTACGATGCAAACGGCATATGGATTTGATAGCGTTACTTCCGGGTTTACCGGTGTGTTCCCGGCGACTTTCGGGAAAATCGGGTCGGTTCCGGATTTTCTTAATACCGGATTACTGCTGGCGTTTTCTTTTTTTCTTTTGCTTGGCGCCTGCGCTCTAAAGGCTGGGAACGGCGTGCATTCCCTCCTCGCGCTGTCGAGGATCGAGGACTGAAGTTCGACCTCCTGCGGGCGCTTCTTCATGAGAGTGGCGGCCCGGGGAGTGACGATGCAGAAAGAGCCCAGGGGTAATTTGCGGTCCGAGCCCGGCCACCTTCGCGTGACCGGAATTCTCGACGCCGCCCGCGAACCGGCATGGACTCACCGCGCGGTTTCGCTGACAAAAAAACGGGACAGTGACCGGAAAAGGGCCGCCCGCGGCCAGCGAAATAGCCGCGCCCGTAAACCACGGCCCGAGTCCTTTTGCGTGTGCGCCCTCGCGGCGATGTCACGTAGTAGATGACAAGTGCCCTGTGGATTGCGTCCGATCCGAACCCGGCCTGTCAGAGTTCAACATGTAGCCCGGCCGGCGCTACTTAATGCAGTCTATAGTTGACGGGAGTCGAGAGAATCGCCCGGCGGATATCGAGTTTGCGGGCGGCTTCAAGCAACGGAGTCGCTCTCGGCAGCAACGTGTCTGCATTGGCAAGTATTGCCAGCGCGGGTTCTTCTTTCTTGGCACACCAAACGGGGAGAAGCTGCGTGGATTCTTCGACGGTGTAGACGGTGCCGTCGGGCCAGAGGACACCGCCGTCGGTTTGCATGGTTAGAATCAAAACCTGGGCGGAGTTGCGGCAGCCCAACGCGGCGTATACTTGGACAGGAACACTGGGCGGTGCGTCCAGCGCGCTCACCGCGCACCAGACGGCGGTAATCCCGACCAGTCCGTAGAGCGCGAGACTCACCCAACGCGCACCACGCGGCTGCGCACTGTCCGGCGGCGGGTCGGGGGAGTAAAGGCTCATGGCGGCAATTGATCGGGCCTTGGGAGCCAGTCATGAGATGACGGGCTGCCCGTCCAGTCAAATGTCTTAACGGCCTGGTGTAGTTCGGTCTGAGCCAGCTAACCTGGTTGGTATTCATTGCATGACCCCATCCTGCTCCCTCGCGGCAATGTCACGTAATACGTGACAAGTGCTCGGTCGCTGCCGCCGGGGTTGGTGGGCAGGGGCCGGCTGAGCCCGACCGGGCTTGTCACTGTTCAACACCAGGACCTTTCGGGTCGCCTTGTCATCTCGCCTATCTTAAAGTCTCGAAACACGCGGGGTGATGACATAGTGAAAACGGAAACCAGGTCCCGTTCGATTTTCGTATTCGCCATGAAAAAACATTTACCCCTCGTCCAGAAAATCACGACCTTGCTCATCGCCGCCATCCTGGCGGGCGTGGCTGCGCGTTTTGGAGGAGCCGACAAATGGACGCTGAGCATCCTGGCCTTGGTGACCGGCATCGTCGTGGACAGCATTTTCAACTTCATCCGAACCGAGCATGCGTTGAAGCGGATGGACGAAACCATCGCGGCGCTGGCGCACACGATGGCGAAGGAGGAGAGGCAGCGTCTGGCCGAGCTGGAGGCCCTGGCCATTTCCGCGCACGACATCCCGGATGAAAAAATGCCGTCGGTTTGGAAACAGTTGAACTGGGCGGTCACCGAATCCTACTGCGCCACCAACTACATCGACCCGGCGGACATCTACGGCCCACAACAGGCGAAGGACGTTTTCAAAATCCAGGAGGCGAAGGCGAAAGCGGACCAGATCCCGGTCAAGAAGGTGCTGATCGTCAACAGCGAGACGGAACTCGAAAGCGCGATCAATCGCGAGCTGGTGGCCCATCATCTCGCCGGCGGCATCCAG
>CAYZGG010000141.1:0-8774 GCA_964477955.1 uncultured Opitutaceae bacterium | reverse complement strand
CCGTAACGACATTCGCGGCGGGCCCGGCGGTCCCGCCCTACCATTGCGCCTCAGCGTAGTGTAATAGCTCAGGGCGATCGGTATCATACCCCGAAGCTGGCCTCGGCTTGGCATGAGCTGTAGGAGCCGAGCCTGCTCGCAGGCGTTTCAGCGTGTGGTCCGTTGGTGGGCGTTACGAATCGCCTGCAAGCAGGCTCCTACAAAAAGGCCAAGAAATCGCGGGCATGGAGAATTGGCGTTGGTTTGGTCAAGTGCCCCGGAGCTCGCTCCGGGGATCCTTACTTTGGCGAGTCAAACCTGGGCCGGATCCCGACGAAGCCTTCCGGAAACATTCCATCCGGCAACGGATCGTCCAGCCGCGGGACGGGGAGATCAACGGATGGTCGAAGGTGGGCGACCTTTCCCCAGCGACGGTTCTTGCGCCGAGGAAAAATGTTGCCATACTTGCGGCATGAATGCCGAAAATACCCCGGGGATTTCGCGCCGTGACGCTTTGAAGACAATTGGGGCCGGCGTCGTGCTGGCCGGACTGGGCGGCTTGAATGCTTCGGTGTCGGCGGCCGATCCCGCGCCGGTTCCGCCCGATGCGCAGTTGTCGCCTTGGGAACTGCCCAAGCTGGGCTTCGCCTTCGATGCCCTCGAGCCGCACATCGACGCGGAAACGATGGAGATTCACTACCTGAAACACCATCTGACTTACATCAACAACGCCAAGAAGCTGCTCGAAGCCCATCCCAATCTGGCGGCCAAGGGCCCGGATTACATCGTGCGCAATCTTTCCGCCATGCCCGAGGCGATCCGGACCGGTCTGCGCAACAATGTCGGCGGACATGTGAACCACACGTTTTTCTGGAGCATCCTCGCGCCCGAAACCGGGGGCGATCCGGTCAACACCCTGGCCGATGCCATCACGACCCAGTTCGGCTCCGTCGGGCAGTTCAGGAAACTATTCACCGACGCGGCCATGAAGCGTTTCGGCAGCGGCTGGGCCTGGCTCACCGTCAAGGAGGGCAAACTGGAGGTCACTTCCACGGCCAATCAGGATTCGCCTCTGACGGACGGCGCGACGCCACTCGTCGGCGTCGACGTCTGGGAGCACGCTTACTACCTGCACTACCAGAACCGCCGCAGCGATTACCTCAACGCCTTCTGGAAGGTCGTCAACTGGCCGCAAATCGAAACCGTCTACCAGGCGACGCTCAAGTCTTGAGCCAAACCGATCGCCAACGAGAGTTGGTGTGTTCAAGCGTGAAGGGTCGCAGATTCCGAGTATCGACGACAACTTCGCTAACGCATTTTGTAGGCACGGTGCCCTCACCCCGCGAGGCATGCGCGCAGAAGCCGTTTGAGGGTATTCGAGCCCGCCCGGGCGCGACCAACCAAGCCCCGTCCGCCTCCGCATGAACTCCGATTTTTCCGCTGAGTTTGCCAAGACTGGCCTGCCCGGTGCCCGCCGGCACCTGTTTCTTTGCGCCGGCCCGGATTGCTGCTCCCCGGAAGCCGGCCTCGCCACCTGGGAACACCTCAAGGCCGCCACCAAGGAACACCAGCTGCCAATGATGCGGACCAAGGCGGCCTGCCTGCGGATGTGCCGGGAAGGCCCCTGGCTCGTGGTCTATCCCGAGGGCGTGTGGTACTCGGGGGTGACGCCCGCACGCTTCGACCGCATTCGCCGTGAACATTTGCAGGGCGGAGTGCCCGTCGCCGAGTGGGTGCAGGCGGTCCATCCGTTGGGAAGCGAATGAATCATTTGTAGGCGGGATGCCCTCACCCCGCGAGGCGTGCGCGCGAATGCCGAAACCCGCGGGGCGAGGACACCCCGACCACCACGGACAGGCGGGACTCGCGCAACGAACGCGGCGAGCGTCACGTGCCGGGGCGGAACGGGGGCAAGGTGTGCGCGCCGGGCGCGGCCTCGGTCAGATTCGGCGTCACGCCGGCCGGCTTGCGCCCGCCCGCCCACTCGATGCCGCCGATCAGCACGGACTGGAATTTCGGATTATCCCACACGTCTTCGCGATGCCCCATGCCATTGTACCAGACCCGCCCCTTGCCGTACGGTCGCGCCCACGCGATCGGATACGGCGGACGCTGGTAGTCGGGGCCCTGCATGCCGGCGGTGTCGACCACGAGCAGGACGTGCAGGTCGGCGGCGAACTCCTTCAGCGAATACCATTCCTCCATCATCTCAAGCTTGTCGCCGACGTCGTCGCAGCCGGGAAACGCCGGGTCGATCACGCGGGCGCGCGTCACCTGCTGCGCGTTGTGGTTGATGAACTCGCCTCCGAGCATCTTGATGAAGGGATCGGAGGCGTCGCCATGCTCGCGGTACCGGTTGGCCCGCTCGGTGGGGTTGCCGCCGCCGCTCTCGCCGGTGTGGAAGGTATCGCCGCCGCTGTGCACCCCGACGAAACCCTTGCCGCCCGCGACCGCGTCGAGCAGCGCCTGCTTGCCGGCCGGGGTCACCGCTGGCTGGCCGTCGTCGCCGACGCTGAGGAGATCGCCGCTGGTGTAGAACATCACGACGTCGAACTGCGCGAAATATTCCGGCGAAAAAAGCGAGCCGTCCTTGCTGAAGGTGAAGGCGATGTCGTGCTTCGCGCCCAAGGCGGTGAGCACGCGCTCGGAGTAGCTCGGCTGGCCGTCAACGCGCTTCACCACGCTATGCTCATAGCCCGAGGATTTGGTGAAGTAGAGGACGCGCAGCGGGGTGGCAAACGAGGACATGGAGAGAAAGCCGAGCCCCAGGGAGCCCAGCAACAGGAGTTTGGGGTAGTGGAATTTCATCGGCTATTCAGATAACCCGCGTTCCCCGGCACGCAAACTTTCCCGCCACGTTCGCGGTCTTCGCCTTTCAACCCGCGGTGGCTGATGGGCGCGCCGCCGGGATCTTCGCCCTCACACGTCGCAGATCGCCACGCCTTGACGCAGCGAGGCGAGCACGTCGGGCCGGGCGGGGATGAATTCCTGGGCGACGTAACCCTTGAAGCCCGTCTCGAGAATCGCGCGCATGATCGCCGGATAGTGCAGCTCCTGAGTGTCGTCGATCTCGTGCCGGCCGGGGACGCCGCCGGTGTGATAATGGGCAAAATGCGGATGATGGGCGCGGATCGTCGCGATGACGTCTCCCTCCATGATCTGCATGTGATAGATGTCGTAAAGGAGCCGGAAACGGTCGGACGAAATACGCCGGCAGAGTTCCACGCCCCAGGCCGTGTGATCGCACATGTAATCGGGATGATTCACGCGGCTGTTCAGCAGTTCCATGCAGACAGTGACGCCGAGCTTCTCGGCCAGCGGCAGCAGGCGTTTCAGTCCGACGACGCAGTTCTCGAGGCCGGCTTCGTCGGCGAGGCCGGCGCGATTGCCGGAGAAGCAGATCTGGTTGGGAAAACCAGCTTCCGCCGTCGCCCGAATCTGGGTTTCGTAGATGGCCAGCAGGGCATCGTGGTATTCAAGCCGGTTCCATGCCTTGTCGATGCCGCCGACGGTTACGTTGCCAACCTTCGTCGAGGGCGAGCCGGTCATGGCACAGATCAACCCGTGCTTTTTCAGCACGGGAAAATCCGCCGGCTGGACGAGCTCGACCGACACGAGGCCCATGTCCGCCGCGGCCGCGCACAGGTCTTCGAGCGGGATTTGCCGATAGCACCACTGGCAGACGGATTGCTTCACCCGTCCGACTCGTGCAGGTCGGGCGGGTGAAGCGCGCAGCGAGGCAGGCAGGGCAGTCGCGCCGATCGCCAGGGCGGCGCTGGCGCCGAGTTGCCGCAACGCGGTCCGGCGGGAGATAGGGTGGTTCATCGTGGGGGAGGTTCTGGCAAACATTCGAAGCGCCCCGTCATCCAAACTTCAATTCACGGGAGGGTGGTTGTCACTCTGCGGAGTGAGGGGCGGCGGACCAACATTCTTGTCAGGTTGGGCCTTCATGATCTCGTCGAAGGTCAGCCCGGTCAGGCGTTCCAAGCCCTTCAGCAGGCGCCAGAGGGCGTACATCATCATGGCCATGCTGGGCACCACGATCACCGGCCAGCTCCACAGATGCATCTTTGCCAGCTCGCTGTTGAACGCCGCGGTGGCCGGCGGGCTGCGCAACAAGTAACGCGCCAGACAGAAATTGAGGACCGCACTCACCCAAAACGAGAGGGCCAGCAGATAGCTGGATCCACGCATCAAGCCTTCAAACTCGCCCTGCGCACCCCGGGACTGCAGCGCCGCCTCGACTCGCTCCACGTCGATGACCTGCGGATTGTAGAGAATCTCATGGATCAGCGGCTCCTTGGCCCGCATCGAAGCCAGCACCGCGATGCCGATCAGCGCGGGGATGGCCCCGTCCTTCACCGCAAACCAGAAGCCGTCCAGTTTCATCAGACCAAGTGTCCCCGACACCAGCACGCTGGCGAAACCGATCACCGAAATGAAATTGCAGCGCCGGCGCGACGCGAAGTCGTAGATCCCATAGGCCACGGGAAACGCCAGGGCGACGATCAGGCCCCATTTCGGTCCCAGCCCCTTGTCGCCCGAGCCCCAGGACAAAATCGCCGTCGGGAGGGCGACGTTGCAGACCAGGTTGAGCAACAGGTTCTCCGCTTTTGTCTTGGGCACTGATGCGGGCTGGTCTGTCATTTCTTTTGCCAAACAGAAACAGTCCGGCCTTAATGGTCAACTCACCGATGATCTTTTTGGGTGTAAATATCGACCATTGCGCCACGCTGCGCCAGGCCCGCTACCGGCAGGCCGGGGCGACCGCCGGCGGAAACATCGAACCCGATCCCGTGGCCTTCGCCCTGCTGTGTGAGCGCGCCGGGGCCGACGGCATCACCGTCCACCTCCGCGAGGACCAGCGCCATATCCGGGAACGCGACGTCTGGCGCCTGCGCGAAAGCCTCGCCACCCGGCTGAACCTCGAAATGGCCTGCACCCCGGCGATGACGGAATTTGCGCTGAAGCTCAAACCCGAGTCCGTCTGCCTCGTGCCCGAAAACCGCGAGGAGGTCACCACCGAGGGCGGGCTGGATGTCGTGAAACACCGCGACAAGGTCCAGCGCGTGACCGACGCGATGAATGCCGCCGGCATCAAGACCAGCCTTTTCATCGACGCCGACGACAAGCAGATCGAGCTCGCCGCGAAGCTGCACGCCCCCTGGATCGAGCTGCATACCGGAGCGTATGCCAACGCTTACCACGGGCCGCACCGCGCGGCGGAGTTCAAGCAGCTCGGCCTCGGCGCCACCCGCGCGCACGAGCTCGGGCTGGTCGTCAACGCCGGTCACGGCATCAATTATTTCAACATCGCGGAGGTGCGCACCCTCCCGCACCTGCACGAGCTCAACATCGGGCACAGCATTGTCAGCCGTGCGCTCTTCACCGGCGTGACGGAGGCGGTGCAGACCATGAAGCAACTGATGAATCAATGAATACAGTAGCGAGTAGTGAGCAGCGAGAATCGAGCATGATGCGGTCAGCGCCGGGCCCGAAGTTCCTGTTCCTGCGCACTACGCACTACTCGCTACTCGCTACCGTGGTTGCACCATGAACATTTCCCTCCCGCCCGGCGGCCTCCTGATCGGACTCGGCTGCGACCTGATCGAGACCGAGCGCATTCGCACCGCACTCGAGCGACACGGGGACCGTTTTCTGAAGCGTGTTTTTACCGAAGAGGAACAGGCTTACTGCCGCACGCTGAAATATCCGCACAAACACTACGCCGCGCGCTGGGCGGCGAAGGAAGCCGTGTCCAAGGCCTTTTCCACCGGTCTCGGGCCGCATCTGGCCTGGACCTCCGTGTCCGTTTACCACGGCGAACGCCATCAGCCTCTCGCCCGGCTCGACGACAAAGCACAGGCCTTGCTGGCACAGGTCGGCGCCACTCACGTCCTGCTGACTCTTTCGCATATCGACAGCCACGCCATGGCCGTGGCCGTGCTGGTCAGACAGGTTTGACGATGAAAATCACCGGGCGATCGGAGTCGTTGGCACGAGCCGCTCAATTCCGTCACTCCCGCGCTTCCGATGTCGGAGACTGTTTACCGGCGACCCGCAATGCGGCTTGCACGCCGGCTCCCGCGGGTAGAAAAGCAAGTCTGGGCCAACGGGCCCCGCGCGAATGAAAAATCCCTTCATCGGACGGATCTCCGCCGCCAAGGCCGGCTGGGTGATCGGGCTGCTTTTTTTTGGCTGGCTGGCGTTTGTCTTCCTACCCTGGCCGAAGAGCGACACGAAGGAACCGCCGCCACCGGCGCCGGTTGACGTCCGCGCGCCGTATCGGGCGAAACTCGTGGCCGTCGGCCTGCCCGACAATTCCGATCTCGACGGCCTGCCGGAGATGTTCGCCATCTGGGCGGACAAGGCCCACTGGAAAAACGATCGCACGAAATTCGCCTACTGGAATCCCGGCTCGCAGGACTACACGTATTTTTTTGAAGCGACGCGCGAAAATGGCCGTGTTCGTTTTCGTCAGATCCGCAAACCGTGGGAATACGAGGAGGAATACGAAAACGGCCGGTCGGATTCGAAACAGGATCCCATTCGATTGATTGCCGGAACCGAAATGGTCATCGAGACCGGAGGAAGATCGACCGATCGCCAGGACGCCTCTCCTGGCGGGACGTTGGAGGTCAGGCCGAAGGTGAAACTTGATCTGCCGGTTGCGCCCGCAACGCCGGCTCCTCCCGAAGTTGATCAAGTTGTTGGCCAAGGAAAAAAATGAATGCCGGCGTTGCGCAAAATGGATTTAAGCCAATAGGATGGAGCGGATTGACCTCAATCCGCTCTGACCGCGTTGAGGTCAACGCGCTCCACTCCAATGTCAGAACACATTGCGATGCTCGCTGGTTTTCCACGCTGACATGAACATCCTCCTTTCCGCCCCGGTCCTCTCCATCGCCGAGACCAAAGCCTGGGAGGCGAGCCTGCTCAAGGACGAGGCCGCCGCATGGGCGGCGATGCAGCGGGCGGGCGCCGCGCTCGCGCACGCGGTGGCGGAAGATTTCCGGGAAATCGGCGGACTGCCGGCGAACGCCCGTCTGCTCGTGCTTGCCGGCAAGGGCAACAACGGCGGCGACGCCCTCCTGGCCGCCGCGGAAATTCTCCGCCGGTACCCGCAGGCGCAGGCCGATGTGGTGATGTGCTTTGCCGAAACGCTGCTGCGCCCGCTGGCCAAACGGGCGCTCGACGAATTGTGTGGCACCGGCCTCCTGACCCGTGTCCGGCCCGTCACCGCAGGGCAGGAGACCCAGGCCGCGAAGTACGATCTCTGCCTCGATGGAATCTTCGGCTTCCAATTTCGTCCACCGATGGACGCCGCCACTGCGGAAATCCTCGCGCGGGTGAATGCTCATCCGGACATCCGGCTGCGCGCCGCGGTCGATCTGCCGAGCGGATTGGGCGAAACCAACGGCGGCACGGTCTTCCGCGCCGATTTCACCTACGCCACAGGCATCGTGAAAGCGCCTGTGCTGGCCGAAGCGAATGCCGCGTTCGTCGGCCGCGTGCGTTATCTTGATCTCGGTTTCTTCAAGGTGGAGCGCGTTGACCCCAACGCGCCGGAGGCAGGGCAAGGCGTCGCCGGCGACCGATCCGGGAGCCCGGATGGTTCGACTTCGCTCGCCACCCCGAGCCGGTCGAAGAACCCGGCGAGCGGGCCCGTCGAACCGTCTTCGCCCGACCGCATCCTTCTCCCGCAGATTCTCCGTCCGCTTGGCCAACTTCGCCCCGCCCGGTCCGACAAGCGGACGTACGGGCATCTTTTCGTGCTGGGCGGATCACGGAATTATCCCGGCGCGGTGCTGATGACGGTGCGGGCGGCGCTGCGCAGCGGGGTGGGGCTGCTGACGGCGTTCGTTCCCGAATCGCTGGTGCCCGAGTACGCGGCCCGTTTTCCCGAGGCGATGTGGGTGGGCCTTCCCCAAACCCTGCAGGGCGGAATATCCGGGGCGGGCGTGCCTTTGCTCTTGGAAAAACTCCCGCGCGCCAGCGCGCTCGTAATCGGCCCCGGCCTCGGCGCCGAACCCGAAACCCTCGCCGCCGTCCGGGAGATTGTTCGTAATAGGAACATCTCGCAGGGGGCGGATGATCCCAAAGTTCCTAATAAGAACATTCCGTTGCTGCTCGACGCGGACGCTTTGCGGCCGGAGATCGTGGCGGAGGCCGCCGGGCAGCGGATCGTCTGCACGCCGCATGCGGGGGAGTACGCCCGGATCGCCGGCGTGCTGCAACCCGCGGAGAACACGGTGCTCGTGCGCAAAGGTTCGCCGACGCACGTCTCTGCCGGGGGGGCGAATTATTATAGTCTTTTTGGCGGTCCGGTGCTCGCCCGGGGCGGCAGCGGCGATCTGCTGGCGGGGCTGATCGGCGGATTGCTGGCGCAGAAGCCGGACAATTTACTGCTCGCCGCCGCGCGCGGAGTGGTCTGGCATGGGTTTGCTGCGGATTTGCTCGCCCGCGATCAGGGCCAGGTGGCCGTGCAGACGACGCAGCTTCTCGATTATCTGCAACCCGCCCTGCACGAGGCGCAGTAGAAGCGGCTTTACGCCGCGATTGCCGCGTCCTCTTGTCAGGTCGGGAATTTGATTAAACCAACCGCAACCTTCCGATGCCCTCCGCCGTTCCTGTTTCTTGTAGGAGCCTGCTTGCAGGCGATTCGGGACTTCCGATGGCAAACAACCCTCCATGTTGCCTGCCAGCAGGCTCCGACAAAGAGACGGGCCTGAAATCTGCTCCCGTATGCTGGACGCAATCGAGATGAACACTGAACCCGAGCTCACCGAGCGTCA
>CAYZGG010000140.1:0-8858 GCA_964477955.1 uncultured Opitutaceae bacterium | reverse complement strand
GACCTTTTCCATGTAGGCGACTTCTTCTTTCACGATGGTTCCCGGGTTGTGGTTGAAACTGCTGCGGACTTCAAAAACGACGTCGTATTTCTTGGCGAATTCGACGGAGCGCGACTGCATGACCTTGGAGCCCTGGCTGGCGAGCTCGAGCATCTCGTCGTAGCTGATCTCATTCAGCTTGCGTGCGTCCTTCACCTGGCGCGGGTCGGCGGTGTAGACGCCGTCGACGTCGGTGTAGATCTCGCATTTGTCGGCCTGGAGGGCGGCGGCCAGGGCGATGGCGGTGAGGTCGGAGCCGCCGCGACCGAGCGTGGTGATCTGGCCGTGCTCGTTCATGCCCTGAAACCCGGCGACGATGATCACTTTGCCGCCCAGCAGGTCCTGGCGCAGCGCGGTCGGCACGATGTTGGTGATCTTGGCCTTGGTGTGGACGACGTCGGTGACGATGCCGGCCTGGGCCCCGGTGTAGGAGACTGCGGGCACACCCAAGGCGTGGAGCGCCATCGCGGTCAGCGCGATGGTTTCCTGTTCGCCGATCGCGAGCAGCATGTCGAGTTCGCGGGAGTCGGGGCGGGGGTTGACGGCCTTGGCGCGGGCGATGAGCTCGTTGGTCACGCCGGCGCGGGCAGAGACCACCACCACGAGCTGGTGACCTTCGTCCCGCGAGGCCTTGATGCGCGCGGCCACGTTCTTGATCCGCTCGGTGTCGCCGACGGAAGTGCCGCCATATTTCTGGACGATGAGGGCCATAAATTAAACGCGGGGCGTCAGGACATCGAACCCCGTTTCGGTGCGAGCGGGGTCGTGCGGATCTGGAATGAAAGACGGGCGGGTCATGGGTAGACGCTAAACCTTTTGTTATTGGCGGGAGGGGGCACCGGTTGGCAAGGCGCGAGTATGAACCTTGCGTCATAGGCCGCCGCCGCAGGCACTTGTGCGGAAGCCTGAGCATCGCGGCGCAAAGCCGCTCCTACGGCGAACCGGGAGACGGAAAACCGGCTCGCGGCGCTCACTTTGACCCCGGCGCGGCGGGCTCGACGGCAGCCGCACCCTTGACGAACTTTCTCTCGGTGCCGTTGAGGAGCCGGCCGATGTTCGCGCGGTGTCGGAAGACGACGAAAACCCCGATCACGGTCGCCGCCACCTTCAGCGGGAGGGGATCCCCGCCGAGCCAGCAGACGGTCGGCACCGTTATGGCCGCGAGGATAGAGGCCAGCGAAACGTAGCGGCCGATGAAAAACGCCAGCAGCCAGACCCCGGCAGCGGTGCCACAGGCGAGGGGCATCAGCACCATCAACCCGCCGGCGGCGGTGGCCACGCCCTTGCCGCCCTTGAATTTGGTGAAAACGGAAAACGAATGCCCCAGCACCGCGGCGACCACGCCGGTGAGCGCTTCCAGCTTCGCATCGTGCCAGAGATTGCCGATCTCAACTTCGCGGGCTTCGTCGGCGAACCGGTCCAGGGCCGGCGAATAGCGCACGGCAATCCATCCGATCAGCAGCGGCCAGGCGGCGGCCGCGGCGCCCTTCAGCGCATCGAGCGCGAAGACCAGGTTGCCGGCCCGCGAGCCGAGGGCGCGGCGGACATTGGTCGCGCCCGGGTTGCCGCTGCCGAATTTGAAAATGTCGACGCCGTACGCGCGGGCGATGAGGAAACCGACGGGAATCGCACCCAAAAGGTACCCGACGAATGCGGCGAGGACATGGGGAAGATAAACCATCAGAGATGAACGAGCCGAGCCTGCTTGATGGCCGGATGCGTGGTCAATTCCTTAAGCACCATCGCCGCAGGCTCGCTGTCGAGGTTCAACACCGTCAGGGCCGTTCCCCCTTCAGTCGTGCGGCTGAGGGACATGGCGGCGATATTAACCTTTTCCCGGCCCATGAGGGTGCCAACCATGCCGATGATACCCGGCTGGTCGATGTTTTCGTAGATGAGCAGCTTGCCGGTGGGCACGGCCTCGACCTCGCGGCCGTTGAGCGCCACGATGCGCGGGCTGTTGCCCTTGCCCAGCAGCGTGCCGGTCGCGGAAACCGTGGCCCCGCCGGCCTGCAGTGCCTCGACGAGGATCAGTTCGGCGTAATCCACGGCGGAACTGGACTTCACCACCTCGACCTGGATGCCCAGCCGCTCCATCAGGAACGGCGCATTGATGAAGTTCAGGGTCTCGCCGCTGATCCGGCGCAGGAATCCGCGCTGGATGGCGCGCGTCACCGGATTGGCGTCGATCTCGCCCGCCTTGCCGAAGAAGGTGATGCGCAGCCGTTCGACGCGTTCCGTGGCCAGCTGCTGCACGAGCGTGCCGAGCTTTGACCCGAGCTCGAGGTACGGGCCGATCACCTTGAGAGTCGCGGCGTCGAGTGAGGGCATGTTGACGGCATTGCGGATCACGCCGCCGTTCAGGACATCGGCGATCTGCTCGGCCACCTCCACGCCCACGGCATCCTGCGCCTCCGCGGTTGAAGCGCCGAGGTGCGGGGTGAGCGTGACGTTGGCAAATTTCCGCAATTCGCTGTCGGCCGCGAGCGGCTCGTCCTCGTAGACGTCCAAGCCGGCGGCCGCCACGTGGCCGGATTTGAGTCCGGCGATGAGGGCAGCTTCCTTGATGATCCCGCCGCGGGCGCAGTTGAACAGCCGCACGCCCTTCTTGCATTTCGCGAGCGCCGCCTCGTCGATCATGTACTTGGTCTGCTCGGTCAGCGGCATGTGCACGGTGATGTAGTCTGCCTGCGCGAGCAACGCGTCCAGCGTCACGGCTTCGATCTGCATGGCGGCGGCTCGGCTCGGCGCGAGATAGGGATCGTAGGCCAGCACACGCATGCCGAAAGCTTGGGCGCGCCGGGCCACCTCCGTGCCGATGCGGCCGAGTCCGACGATGCCGAGTGTCTTTTTGAACAGCTCGATGCCGGAAAAGGTTTTGCGGTCCCACTGCCCCGCCTTCATCGACGCCGCCGCCTGGGGCACCGGACGCGCTCCGCAGAGAATGTGGGTGAAGGTCAGCTCCGCCGTGGCCACCGTGTTGCCCGAGGGCGTGTTCATCACGATCACGCCATGCTCGGTGGCGGCATCGACATCGACGTTGTCCACGCCCACCCCCGCCCGGCCGACGACCTTCAGGGCCGGGGCCGCGGCGAAGACCTCCGCCGTGATCTTCGTCTCCGAGCGGACAGCAATGGCCTGCACGTCCTTGACGAGCTCAAGCACCTTCGCCGGCGAGGAGCCGTAGGCCTCAATGACTTCGAAGCCCGGCTGCGCGCGCAGATAGGCTACTCCCTTGGGCGAGATTTTGTCGGCAACGAGGATTTTCATGAGAACCTGTCAACAAGCAGAATCGCCCCCGAAAAAGCAATCCCGCAGGCAGGCCGGGCAAAAACCCCTCCGGACTATGACGCAATTCCCACGCGCTCACGGCTGTTACGTATGCGAATGGCGCAGACTGCTTCGGGTGGGCGCCAAATCGGGCCATGCGGTCGGTGCCGACCTCGCTCCTAGTATACTACCGTACGAACCAGGGGGAATCCCCTGCAAAACCGCTTAAGTCGCATCCAATAGCGCCGATTTGCAGGATGTCCCGCAATGCGCCGCGCCCCCAGAGCCCGGCCGGAGGCACTCTCACACCTTTCATCCGATGGTCGCATCCTCACTCCTCTCCAACGATCCCGATATCTGCCGGCGCATTGATGCCTGCCCGAAGCTGGCGTCGTTGCAGTGCAACAACCGGGCGCTGAGCGACCTCGTCAAATCCGACCTGAGCCTCACCACGCAGATCGCCGACATCATCCGGCGCGATCCCTCGCTTTCCGCGCGCCTGCTGCGGCTGGTCAATTCCGTCTATTTCGGCCTTTCCGCCCGCGTGAACAACATCGAGGAAGCCGTGTTTTTCCTCGGATTGCGGCAGATCCGCGAGCTCTCCCTGGCGACGCCCGTCATCGAGGAGCTGGAACGCCTTCAGACCACCGCCTCCACGCCACTCCCCTGGAAGGAGCTGTGGGCGCACAGCATCGCCAGCGCGATGCTGACCCGCGAGATTTTGCGGGCCACGCCGCTCGCGATCGACGACGAAACCGATTACCTCTCCGGCCTGCTGCATAACGTCGGCAAGATCGTCATGGCCTACGCTTTTCCCAGCGAGCTCAAGGAGGTCATGGAAACCAAGCACGCCACCACGGCCGAAGTTTGCGAGCAGGAACGCCAGCTCGTTGGTTGGGATCACGCCCGGATCGGCGCTTACTATCTCGAGCGGCACAAGCTTTCCGAAGAGATCAACTACGCCGTACGCTACCACACCGCGCCCAATCTGGCGCCGCGCCACCGGCTTTTTGCCGCCGCGGTGCAGCTGGCCGACCACCTTGTGCGCCACGCCGGGATCAGCAACGGATTTGAAAAGGTTGATCCGGTGAAAACCGATTCATGGATGGAACTGGAAGGCTGGGAGATTTTGTACGGCGCCGAAGGCAGCGAGTCCGCCCTGGCGCGCGCCCATATCGAAAACGCATTGCAACGTCTGCCCGCGATGTTGGGCGGCCTGCTTTAAAGAATAGCGCCACGGAGGTCTTGGGATTTTTCCCAGACCACGGGGAAAATCATTCGCAATGGGCCTGATACGCCAAAACTGGCGTCGGCTTGTTTGAATTGTAGGAGCCTGCGATTCTTTGTGGCACGGGTCTCCCGACCCGTGATGATCGGAACATGGGTCGGAGATCCGTGCCGCATCCTGCCGGATCGCCTGCAAGCAGGCTCCTGCCAAAGAAAGAGGAAGCAACCCGCATGGGTGTTTTGCCCGTGCGAAAATATATTGTCGGAGCGGCCCCCTCCCAGCGCGACGAATCGGCCCGGCGCAAGCTCAAGTCGCACCGCGCTGCGCCGATTAAGTCATTGCATGTCTGTCGTGAGCTGCGATTCCACCGCGGGCGCTACCGCGTTCCCGCCTCCTGATGTTCTACTCGGCGCTTGGGCCGGGAGCGCCGCGCTGGTCTATTGCCGCGATTGGCAGGGCCGGATTTTGGCCGGAAATCAGGCCTTCGCCGGCAAATTCGGGTGCACCGCCGCCGATTTGCAAGGCCGACCGCTGGGACAACTGCTCCATCAGGACGACCGTCCGGTCCTGGCCGCCTCGGACCGACAGCTGCTGAGCCCCCCTCACCGCACCGCGGGGGAAAGTCGGTGGCTCACCCCGCAGGGCTGGCGCTGGATTTCCTGGGAGGAATCCACCCTGCTCAACGATCACGGCACCCCCATCGGCGTGCGCGCCGTCGGCCACGACATGACCCGCCAGCGCATGGCGGAAGAACAGTACTACACCCTTTCCAACGCCGTCGAACAGTCGCCCGTGGCCATGGTCATCACCGACGCCGACGGCAAGGTCCAGTACGTGAACGCGAAATTCACCGAAGTCACGGGCCACACGCTCGAACACATCCTCGACAACAACGTGTCCGTCTTGCGCGAAGGGCATCCCAGCGAAATCTCGTACGAGGAATTCTGGTCCACCATCCGCGCCGGACGCGAATGGCGCGGCGAACTTGCCCGCGAACGGCCGAACGGCAAAACCGTGTGGGAATCGGTGCAGGTCTCCTGCCTGCGCAATCCCGCCGGCGACGTCACCAATCTGCTCTGCCTGCGCGAGGACATCACGGACCGCAAGATGCTCGAAAACCAGCTGCGCCAGGCGCAGAAGATGGAGAGTCTCGGCACTCTGGCCGGCGGCATCGCCCACGATTTCAACAACATCATCGCCGTCATCAACGGCTACGCCGAATTCGCGATGCTCAACACGGGCAACGCCGACGCCCTGCAGCGGAGCGTGCGCGAAATCAAGCGCGCCGCGCAGCGGGCCAGCGGCCTCGTGCGCCAGATCCTTACTTTCAGCCGCAAGGCCGAGGTCAGCGTCGCCGCCATGGATCTCAACCAACTGACGCGCGATCTCGTCGCCCTCCTTTCCGAAACCTTCCCGCGCAACATCTCTTTCAACTTCGCGCTCGACGACAAGCTGCCCCCCTTGCTCGCCGACCAGAACCAGTTGCAGCAGATCGTGCTCAATCTCTGCGTGAACGCCCGCGACGCCATGCCGTCCGGCGGTACGCTCACCCTGACCACGGAGTGCGTTGACCCCGCCAAGCTGCCCGCAACCCTGCAGCCGGGCCGCGGCTATGCCTGCCTGGCTGTCAGCGACACCGGCACCGGAATAACGCCCGAAGTACGAGCCCGCATTTTCGAGCCGTTTTTCACCACCAAGGCCGTCAACCAAGGAACGGGCCTCGGCCTTGCCGTGGTCTACGGGATCGTGGCGAGCCACGAGGGCACGATCGAGGTGGAGAGCGAGCCGGGCGCCGGCAGTACGTTTAAGATCTTCCTGCCACTGGCGGACAACCTGGTGATCGCGCCGGTGGCCACCCGGGCCACGGATTTCCCCGGTGGTACAGAATCCCTGCTCGTCGTCGACGACGAGGCCCCGTTGCGGATGCTGCTCGAAGCCGCCTTGAGTCAGAAAGGTTACAAAGTGGTCAGCGCGCGGGACGGTCTCGACGCGATCGAGAAAATCGCCGACCCGGCGCGTCAATTCGACGCGGTCTTGCTCGACCTGAATATGCCCGGAGCCAACGGCGTCGACGTACTCCGGGTGATCAAGGCCACCCGGCCGTCACTCAAGGTACTGATCCTGACCGGCCATCTTACGCCGACCGCCCGCATGGAATTCGAACGGCTCGGCCAGAAACACTTTGCCCGGAAACCGTACACGCTCGACGAACTCGGACGCCAGCTACGCGAAGTGTTGGAAGGCAAAAAACCGGCCGCCTGAAGCAATTCAGTCGGGTAATCCACTTTTACAAAATTGCAACGAGCCAATCATGAACCATATGCGAAAGCGCTTCAGATTCCCTTGGCCGGACCGATATGATTGGTTGGCGAATCAGACCGATCCACAACATGGACCGTTGCAACACACATGAATTTTCGCGCCCATACGCCGTTACCGGCTCGAGCGTTCCGGATGGCTGTTCGCCTGCTATTCGGATTCCTCTCCTGCCTCGCTTTTTCAGCTCCGGCCCTCACTCCGGAGAAGAGACGACTGGTTGGCTCCCGTCCGTATCTCACCGTGGCCGGTACCCTCGCCCTTCGCTTTCAGGAAGCGATCCCGCCGCCGGATCTGAGCGTTCGTCCTCCGGCCGGAGCTCCGCCCACCCCGCAGTTCCAATCGCCCCAATCAATCGCGCCGGCTCCCGCCGCGCCCGGAGTCAAGGAGCTGGCTCAGGATGTCATCCCGCCCGCACCGGCCCCGGCCGACCTTCCTCCGCCCGTTCAACCCTCCGGCGCGTCCCCCGTTCCGGCCACGGAAAAACTCTCCGCTCCGTCGATCCTGCCTGACGACACCAAGCCGAAGGTCCACGCCGAGGACTTCCTGCCCTACTTCCAATTTCCCGGATCCCACACCAATCCCAACGACGTCAGCGTCACACCGACACCACCCGCTCCCGGCGTCCAGCCACCGAGCTCCGCCACTTACCGACAGCAATGATTCTCCGAACCCTCCAGCTCCGCCGCGCGCACCATCTGTTACCACTGATTCTGATTTGCGCGCTGGCCGCGGCCCGGGGGGAGGAGAAAACCGCTCCGGTCGCGGCTCCAGTCGCGACCGCCCCGAAAAAATCATTCGATTTTCTGGCGGCCAACAAGGCGGCGGAAGGCCGTGGACTGCTCGCTCTGGGCACCACCCTGACCGACCGCAACGATTTTTCGGCCGCCGAAATCGCCTACCGGCAGATCCTGAGCACCCGCGATTTCGCACTGGCCGACCAGAAGGATGCCCTGCTCGGCATCGCCCGGATGTACCGTCGGTCCGGCAGCTTTACGAAGGCTGCCGCGATCTACGAAAAATTTCTGAAGGAGTGGCCCGACGAGAGCCGCGTGCCCGACGCTCTGCTTGACCTTGGGCGGACTCTCCGGGCCATGGGCGCCTACCGGCTCGCCATCAATCGTTTTTACAGCGTCATCAATTCCACGCTGAAACTCCCCACCGAGGGCTTCGATCACTACGAATTGCTGGCCAAGACCGCGCAATATGAGATCGCCGAGACGCACCTCGAAGCCGGGGAATACGCTGATGCGGGGAAATTTTTCGGCCGCCTGCGCCTGCTGGACCTGGCCCCGGCGGACCGCGCCCGTGCCCATTTCAAGTCGGCTTACGCTCTCCAACTCGCCGGCGACCTGGAAGGGGCCGTCAGCACGCTCCACGCCTATCTCGATCAATGGCCGCACGACGAAAACGTGGCGGAAGCGCGCTACCTGCTCGCCACCACGCTCCGCCAGCTCAACCGGCAGGACGAGGCGCTGGCCGTCACGCTGACCCTGCTGCGCGAACAGCAGGCCGGATCCGAAGTCGATCCCAAGCGCTGGGTTTACTGGCAGCGTCGCACGGGCAACCAGCTCGCCAACGAATTTTTCCAGAGCGGCGACACCATCAACGCCCTTGCGATCTACCAGGGTCTCTCGGCCCTGTCCATCGATCCGATCTGGCGTCTGCCGGCCATCTACCAGATCGCCCTTTGCTACGAGCGCCTGCGCCTGACCGACCGGGCCCGCACTTCCTACCAAAGCATCATCGACGCCGTCGCCGGGATGCCCCCGCCCAAGGACGGCCCCGCCTCCCCCACCGCCACCGATCTGGCCGAACTCGTCCGCATGGCCCGCTGGCGGCTTGCGCAACTGGAATGGAGCGAGCAGACTGAACACCAGCTCACCGCCTTTTTCTCCACCACCACCGGCAAGGTCCCGCCCCCTGCCGCCCCGCCCCACGCCGCCAATGACACCGATTCAAGCCCAGCAGCAACACCAGCAACTGGGCGATGAGTTGCACGAGT
>CAYZGG010000139.1:0-8896 GCA_964477955.1 uncultured Opitutaceae bacterium | reverse complement strand
TTGGCACCTCGATGTCGGCTCATCACATCCTGGGGCTGGAGAAGGTCCCAAGGGTCCGGCTGTTCGCCGGTTAAAGTGGTACGCGAGCTGGGTTCAGAACGTCGTGAGACAGTTCGGTCCTCTATCCGCTGTGGGCGTTTGTGATTTGAGGGGTTCATTCTCTAGTACGAGAGGACCGAGAATGACGCACCTCTGGTGTTCCGGTTGTCACGTCAGTGGCAGCGCCGGGTAGCTATGTGCGGAAGAGATAAGCGCTGAAAGCATCTAAGCGCCAAGCTCATCCCAAGATAAGATCACAATCCGTCGCAAGACGGTGCAAGGTCCGGGTAGACCACCCGGTTGATAGGGCAGAAATGCAAGCGTAGTGATACGTTCAGTTTACTGCTACTAATGACCTTGCCGGTTTATGCAGATCCAGTTTTCTAGGTGTTTATTTTACCTCCTTACAGTCATTCTGCCTGTCTGAATTTTTCTTCAATTACTCCTCTTCGGAGGAGTTTCCCTTCCTGGTGACCACATGCCGGGGGTTCCACCCGTTCCCATCCCGAACACGGCCGTTAAGCCCCGAGCAGCCAATGGTAGTAGGACGATAGGTCCCGCGAGAGTAGGTCGTTGCCAGGTTTATGGCCCGGATGCTGCGAAAGCAGCGTCTGGGCCTTTTTTTTGCCCCCTTTCCCCGGCGCTCCTTGAAGAGCTCTCGAAAACTAGAATTTCACCACAAACTGGGCGGCCAGTTCGGTGCCATAGCTTTTTTCTCCCAAGCCGTCATCCTGAAGACTGACTTGGATCTTCAACTGCGAATGGGCTGAGAATCGATACCCGCCGGCAATGTCCAGCCGTCGGACCGCCCGGGCCCACTGAAGCCGCCCTCCCAAACCATCGGAAATTGTCCCATAGATCTGCTGGTTCCAACGCACCGCACCGAAAAATTGCGGAGTGAATTTGTACTTTGCCTCCAAATAGTACGCCAGGCTATCGGCGTTTCCGACCAGCGGGACCTCAAATCTAGCCTCATAAGCTTCCGCCCAGAACTGCCAGAGATGCCAAGCATAGCTGAGATCCTGCCCCAGGACGATCTCCCGGTAGTCGTCGAGACTGTGGCCCGGAGGCACGGTGGTCTCGGCCGAAGACTGGAGATACGTGCCGACGCTGGCCGAAAACCCCATGTTCCAGGCTGCATTTGGCCGAAAACCGAACCTGGTGCTGAACGTGGGGTGCTGCCACTGGGTTTGGGCGACATCCCAGACTTGCGGGCGGGACGAAAGCGAAGCGTTTTTGACTTCCGCGGCGTATTCAAATTTGCCGAGGCCACCGGCGACTGCCGCCCCGGTGGCATAGCTGGGGCCCCAAATAATCGGCACGCGGTATTGGTTGTGATATTCGCCTATGGCGGATCTGACATGAGACCAGCTCAGCAGCATTGCCGGCGATCCGGCCGCCGCCGCGTCGAAGATCCCGGTGGGATTCTCGTAGGGCAGCGGCGCGGTGACAAAGGGATTGTCCCAGGCTTGGTGCCGCGAAACCCAATTGCCCACCACTGTCGCAAATTTTCCCAACTGAAAACTTAAGGAATAGTCGCCTCGTGGGGAATAGCGCAGGACGTATTCGTCCAAACGGCCTTCCGCCCGGTTCGAACTGGGATCGAAGCCCCGGTCGACGCGGCCTTGCACGAACGCGTAGAGCTCCGGTCCCAGCTGGGTGTCGAGAAAAAGCACCAGCCTCGGGTTCCAGAGGGAATCACGGCTCGATTCGATCAACCCCGGGGCCGGTTGCTTGAAACTATAGTACTCCAGTTCGGCCGTGCCGCTCAATCTCGCCCGCACGTCCCCGTTGTCCGTCGCAGCCGTCAGTGCTGCATCGAGTCGGTCGAGCCAGTCGTCATCGTCGACGGCCCAGGCGGCCGTGCAGAACGCCAGGCAAAAACCGACAAGTGGCGGGGCTTTCATGTTATGCTGTTGGCCGGGGCGGTGGGGAGGAGGAGACGCAAAAAATGGCCTCGAATTCCGTCCACATTGAGTCCGACCGGTTCAAACGCAAATCACCTTGGTGCAATCGGGCCAGTTCCTTCGCCAGATTCAACCCGAGACCGTGCCCGGGAACGTTTTCTCCGGCCGAGCCGCGATGAAAGCGTTCGAAAATATGCGGCTGCGACTCAGGAGGGATGGGAACCGCGGTGTTGCCCACCGTCAGAATGGCCCGGGGTCCCTCTGCCCTCACTGCGACCCGGATCAACCCGCCCACCCGATTGTATTTCCGCGCGTTCTCGAGGAGGTTCTGCAGGATCAGGGAGGTATAGCGTTTTTCTCCCTTGATATAGAGCGCCGGGGGCAGATCGGTCTCGATCTTCAGGTGAAGTTCGTCGGGCAGTGTGCCCAGGTCATCGAGCCAGCTCTCGATCAGCTGGGTCAGATTCAGCGGCTCGAGTTCGAGTTGCAGGCGCCCGGCATCCATCCGGGAGAGCAGGAGCAAATCCTCGATGATACTGGTCAGACGGAACGTCTGATGAACCAGAGTGGCGATTTCCTCCCGAACCTCCGGCAGGATTTTTTCCCCCGCGAGGAGCTCCTCCAAGCCGGCCCGCAGGACGGTCACCGGAGTTTTGAGCTGGTGCGAGGCATTGGCAGAAAAACGGGCCGAGCGCAGCAGTTCCTCATTGGTCAGCTCCAAGGCGATTTCCGCCCACTCGCGCTGGGCACGGTTGGTTTCCGAGTCCACGGCCAGCTTTTCGACCGGAACCGACAGTCGGATGGAAAGAAACCGGCTGGCCGCAAAGGCTCCGGTCAGCAACAACACGCCGGCACCGGCAAATTGCCAGAAAAGGCGCTGCTGCCGGGCCGCCGTCTCGGACAGGGGATAGATGCAGATCTCGTAGGCCGGCGGAAAAGTTGAGCCCGGATTGATCAACCTGTAGAAAAGCAGCCACGGCGCGCCGTCGATCGAGACGGGAAAGCTGGTTTCGAGACTTAGGAGGCCCGGAAGTCTCTCCCGCAATTGCCGGACAATCGCCGCCCGGGCGGTCGGTGCCAGCTCGGTCAAGTACAACTGCGAGCCAACCCAGATGCCGGTTTTGATCGGCGTGCCGGCGTGCCGGCCGAAGGGATCGATCGGGTCGAAGCCGATCACCAACGCGGCGATGGTCTGTCCCGTTTCCGACGAGATGATCGGGACGGTCATCACCTCGGTGATCGAGCCCGAGCGGTCTGCCGCCTTGCGCAACAGATAACCGATCTGCGGGGCTTGCAGGTTTTCCGGGGAGGCCAGCTGCGCTTCCTCCGCCGGGCTCAGACTGCCGACGTCCCGCGCGTCCGGCGGGGAAATCACCGTCCCCGAAACGTCGAGAAACCGATAGAATACGGCGTGAAACGCGTAGGGATTCTGTCCCATCGGGTCGGAATCGTCTCCCTGCATCAGGTCGAGCAACTCATCCCGGGCGCTGGGGTAGAGGAGCTCGATCGCGTTGTCCTCGAGCGCCGCGTGAATCCGGGGCTTGCGGGCAAGGGCCCGGCAGCGCTCCACCAAGGCCGCCCGGCGCACCTGCTGCGTGGAGAGCAGCGTGGTCAATTCGTTTTGGAACTCTCGTTCGAAATCACGGCGGACATTCTCGGCGACGCTGCGTTGCGCCACAAAAAGCGCGAGCGCCGTGGCCCCCGACACCACCAGCATCATCGCCACCAGCAGTTTCGTGCGAAAGCCGGTAAACCCGGTTTTTTTCGGCTCAAATGGCGAGATCACGGGAAATCCGCATGGAGCGTCTCGCCGTCGCGCAACTCCACGGGCCGTTCCAGCGTGGTCTTGCTGTCGAGCCAGACTTTCAACACAAAATTTCCCGCCGGCAACCCCTCGAGCCGATAGCGACCGTCAGGCGCGGTTTGCACAAAGTACGGCGTGTCGAGCACCAGAATGAGACCCCGCATGTGTTCGTGAATGTCGCAGCGCAGCACCACGAGGCCGGGCTGATCGAAGACGATGGTGGGGATCGGCCTCTCGTCCTGCCGATAGCGGCCCAGATCGAACCGCTTGGCCGGTGAATAAGAAAATATATTGTGGTAGGTGTCGTCGAGGTTCGGGAACTCGACGGTTGAACCGGCCCGGACCGGAAGCAGCATTGGCTGAAAAAGCAGATCCTTCTGGGCCATCTGCAACACCGGCAGAGTGGCGGGCCGCGGGAATGTCCCTTCGAGATAGACGACAGCGATCGGCGGATTGGTTGAGAGGATGCCGCCTTTCGTGACGATTTCGTAGCGTTTGCTCATCACCGGCGCCGTTGGCTGCCTGGACAGGGCGATGTGCCCTTCCACGACCGCCGCGCTGCGGGCCAGGGGCAGCGGGACGGCGGCGAGAAAAAGCAGAAGATAAAATCGTGACGGACGAGCGTTCATGCCGGATTAAATTCGGGCCGTTCAGGTGGAAGGCCGGACGGTGTATCCCACCATGCGCAAGGTGTGAATCAGGGGGACCGGGAAGCCGGCGTCCACCTTCTTCCGCAGGCGGGTGATGAAGATCTCCACCGTGCGGGTGTCATATTCATGCTCACGCTGCCAGATTCGCTCGCACAATTCCGTGCGCGAAAAAACCCGCCCAGGCTCCTGCATGAGCACTTGCAGAACGTCGAACTCGCGAGGCGAAAGTGCAACCGGCTTGTCCCCCCGGGTCACCCGGCGGTGTTGTATGTCCATGTGCAGGTCGGCCACCTTGAGCAGGTCGTTGGCTTTGGGCGTCGTGCCGCGCCGGCCCAGAGCTTCCACCCGGGCGACCAGTTCGTCGAGCGCAAAGGGCTTGGCCAGGTAGTCGTCGGCGCCGGCTTTTAATCCTTTGACCCGGTGCTCCACCTCGCCGCGGGCGGTCAGAATGAGCACCCGGGCTGGCGAGCCCGCTTGTCGGAGTTTGGCGAGAACGGAATGCCCGTCCAGCCCGGGCAGGCCGAGGTCGAGGATGATCAGGTCCGGGGGTTCATCCAGTGCGGTTTGCAGTCCGGATTCGCCATCGTAACAAGTCTGGCTGATGTGCCCGGAGCGGATCAAGGCTCTGCCGATATGCCGGGCGAGTTGGGCTTCGTCCTCTATGATCAGCACTCGCATGGTAAGTAGGCTAAGGGGCGGGAGGAGTCTTGTCTACGGGATTTGGCGGCAAGTCAAAGGGCGGGGCCGCGGTCGAAGCGGGGTCGGGCTCTGTTCGCGGCGTCAATTGCAACCGCAGCCACTCCCACCGACGCCACGCCCGCCCGTGGCGGCTTCGCGCGAGAAGTAAACGTGTTCCGCCATCGCGGTGGCCAGGGGATCGCGATCCGGCCGCATGGTGTAGTCGGCGAGCGTGGTTCGCTCCCAAGGATGGACTTTTGTGAGCGAAGCACTGGTGCAGCCTCCCAAGGCCGCCAGGGCCAGCAGGCCGAAGAGCAAGGCATGGTAAGTGCGCGGAATTGGTTTCATCAAGAGGGGCCCTTTTCGTTCAAGGTTTTTTCGATTTCAAGATGCAGCTGAAGATCCGTCTCCGCGCCGTGGAAACCCAGGTGCACAAAGCGTACCCGCCCGTCGCGCCCGACGAGAAAACAAGTCGGCATGGCGGGGACGTTGACCGCCCGGGCCAGCTGATGCGCCTCATCGCGCACCGTCGCGAAGGACGGCTGCATTTTCTTTAAAAAACTTTCGTAGGCCGCCGGGTTTTCATCCGCGCTGACGGCGATGACGGCCAGACCGCGCGAGCCGAACTCGGCCTGCAGCCGGGCATAGGCGGGAAACGAGGCCTTGCAGGGGGCGCACCACGAAGCCCAGAAATCCACCAGCAGGACTTTGCCGTCGGTTTCCGGCACCGCGCCGCCCGTCAGGTTGGCGGCGGCCAGCGACGGGAAACGATCGCCGACCTTGATGTCGGCCGCGGCTTCCACCGTCAGGGCAAGCGCCAGCAGCGAAAAGGCGGGGCGCAACCACCGCAACGGGCTCGTTCCCGGCAAGCGCGCATGGCTTGAGCGAACGGGTCGCACGGCGTCACCGGCGAAGGAGGGCTGATCAGTTGACCACATAGTGAAAAAATCCTCTCGTTTGGGCCCGGGTGTGTTCGGTGACCAGCAGCCCTTCGGCGCCCGGGCAGCTTTGAATCAGGTCGAGGCCCGCGGGCACTCCGAGCACGAAGGCGGCGGTTGAAAGAACACCGGCTTGCAGACAGGAGTCGGCCACGATGGTAGCCTGGGTGCAGCCGTTGGCCACGGGATGGCCGGTGCGCGGATCAACGATGTGGCCATAACGGCGGCCGTTCATTCTGAAGCAGCGGATGTAGTCACCCGAGGACGCCACCCCCTTGCCGCCGGAAATGGCCAGGCTGGATTTGAAGCTGCCGGGTTGCTGAGGATCCTCCAGCCCGATGTGCCAGGCGGGCCGGCCCGGAGGGAGGCCCAGCGCGCGCAGGTCATGACCGAAGTCGACCAGGACGTTTTCGATTCCATGGCGCACGGCGATTTCGGCGACAAAATCGACGGCGTATTCCTTGCCGAACCCGCCGAAATCGAGCGCCATGCCGGGCTCCGGGAGAAAAACCCGGCCGGGCTGGCGAAGCACTTTTTTCCACCCTACGAGTCGCCGGGCGACGGCGATTTCCTCCTCCTTCGGGATGACAGGGTGTTCCGCCTTCCAGTTCCACAGCCTGATCAGCGGCAAGGCGGTCGGATCCAGCACGCCCTGGGTCATGGCGTAGAGTGCATCGCAGAGCTGGAAAAGTTGTTCGTCGTCGTCGTCCACTTCGATCCAAGATTGGCCCGCGGCGGCATTGATGCGGCTCACCAGGCTGGAGGGGCGGAACCGGGTGTATTTCGCCTCGAATGCATTCACCCAGCCGGTCGCCGCGCTTTCGAAGCCGTCGGCCTGGGTTGATCCGCCGGGGGCGACGTACTGCACCTCACAGGTCGTGCCCAAGGCGGGAAAAGACAGCTTCCGCAACGGCTCCGCCGCGGGCGCGCCGGCGGGGTGGGCGGGCAAAGGGTTTTGGGTCTGGTTGGCGGGGAGCACGGGAAAATTTTTTAATTCTAGAGCGTTGCTTTACCACGAGTATTTCAGTCCCAAGGTGGTGATGTTGGCACGGGGGTAGGCGCTCTGCGGCGTGACGCTATCGGTTCCACGCATGTTGTAGCGTTCGTATTCGGCATCGACCTGCCAGCGGCTGGCAAAGGTGCAGACGGCCTTGAGTCCGTAGCTGGAGGATTGCAGGGCGGAGAGCCGGTAGTCTGACGAATAAAACGGGTTGGCGGTGTTCGGCGGCCCGGCGACAGGAACGATGGAGGTCTGGTCCAGATTGTAATAATAAAAATTCGCGCGGGTTTGATCGTAGTACCGCAGTCTGGGGATCAGAATGAAGTTTGCGCCCAGGCGCTGCAGCCAGGAAATCTCGAAGGTGTTCGAGTCCACTCCGAAGGTGTCGTGGTAAAAGCGATAGCTGGCGTCGATGGCGGCGCGGAGCCTCGGGAATGAATGGTTGATCGAAGCGAAGGCGATCCACTTGGTCCGCTGCTGGGGACGGTTTTCGCCATAGGTGTTGGGCAGAAAAACTCCCGGAGCGACCTCGCTGCTTTTCTGCACCAATTTGTATTGGTCATTCAGATAGCCGGTAGCGCGACCCCAAGTGACATTGAATGAAACCGACGTCTGCGGGTCCAGCAGTTGAGTGATGCCAACGATCACGTCATTGCTGTGTTTCTTGGCCCACGGAGTCTGGTAGAACACCTTGACGTCGTCATCGGTGCCGGCGGCTCCCGCCAGCAGCGTTGTGTTTTTCTGGTTGAAATCGAAAAGAGAATTGAAGGACCAGCCGTTCGAAACGTAGTCGCTTTCGCGGCTGTTGGCGAAGCCGGCGTCGAGGCTGAAGCCGGTGAATTGACGGGACAGGTCTCCGCTCCAGGCTTTGCGATGGTCATGCAAGTCGGCCATGACCACCTGATCGCTGCCGGCCGGGGCCGGCTGGCCGTTCGGAGTGGCGCCGGCAATGGCGTCCACCACACCCTGCACCTTTAGATGCGTGTCCGTGCCCAGATCCTGCTCGATCAACGCGCTCTGGGTCTTGATCCGCATGCGGCTGGCCGTCTCTTGGTAGTCGCTGTATTTGTAGGTTGCCGAATCCTCCGCGCGGGCGTGGCGCGGACTAGCGAGCAGCAGCCAAACGGTAAGCCCTCCGGCCAGGCAAATTGCTTTGGACCGGCGCGATCCGGATAAGGAAATGATGTCGATGGTAAAGTCTAACATTTCGGCATTTCCATAAAATCTGCGCGGTTGCGCGCCAGCGAGCGATGCGGGTTGACGATACTTCATATGCACCTGATTGGCCTCATGAAATCTGGCGGTCCTTCGAACGCAAAGGGAGCTAGTGTAACAGGGCTGTTACACCAGCTTCGGTGTCGGTGGACGAATCACGCGCTAGGGCTAGTCAACTTGCGGCACCGGCCCGCTACCTGGCAACCTGCCAGGCGGTGGGAACGGAGCCAAGGTCGGCCCAGCCGGCGTAGATGGCGCCGTTCATGAACCAGATCAGGTGCTCACCGGTGGACGGATTTTCCCAGAGAATGTCGGGCTGGCCGTCCCCGTTGAAGTCCGCGGCGGCGGCGACATGCCAGGCGGTGGGCTGGGAGCCGAGGTCGGCCCAGCCGGCGAAGGTGGCCCCGTTCATGAACCAGATGAGGTGCTCGCCGGTGGAGGCGTTTTCCCAGAGGATGTCGGGCTGCCCGTCCCCGTTGAAGTCGGCCACGGCGGCGACCTGCCAGGCGGTGGGAACGGAACCGAGGTCGGCCCAGCTGGCGAAGGTGGCGCCGTTCATGAACCAGATGAGGTGCTCGCCGGTGGACGGATTTTCCCAGAGAATGTCGGACTGGCCGTCACCGTTGAAGTCGGCGGCGGCGACGACATGCCAGGCGGTGGGCTGG
>CAYZGG010000138.1:0-8991 GCA_964477955.1 uncultured Opitutaceae bacterium | reverse complement strand
TGATGCCGGTGCCGCGCAGGAGCGGCGTACCCGGGGTTTCTGCTGGCGTCGGTCTGGGCGAAGGGCATTCCTTGACACGTGAATCGTCCTCCGGAACCGGCTGCAACCCTCGTTCCCTTTTCCTTCCTCCAGTGGCGCTGGCTGCTCGTCTTCCTGGCGGTGCTGCCGTTTCAGCTGCTGATCTTGCAGCAGATGGTCGCCGGGCCGGGCGCAACGGGCTTCCTGAATTATGACAGTCCGTACTACGCGGCGAACGGCCGGGCGATCTTCGAACGGGGCAACGGGCTCGCGTACCCCAATCCGTACGATTCCGACCCGCAGTCTCCCGCGATCTATTTCCACTGGCTCGTGTGGGTGCTCGGATTCGGCATCAAGGTCCTGCATATCGATCCCGGCGTTCTCTATGCCGGGATCGGCGTGATTGCGGGGGTCGTCTGCGGCGCGGTGACGCTGCGTCTGGTCGAACTGGTCCTGCCCGATCCCCGCGGTCGTGACATCCTGTATTTGCTCACGATGTGGGGAGGAGGAGCGCTGTGTCTGGCCGCGGCCGCTTCGAACGTTTTGCAGGGTCTTCCCTGGACGGAGGAGGTGCTGCGACTCGATCCGATGCGAGGCTGGTGGTTTCAGAACTGGGGCCGGAATCTCCTGTCGCCCACGGAGGCCGTCTACCACTGCCTGGTGGCCGTGGCCTGGATCGGCGTGCTGCGCCAGCGGTGGGGCCTGGCCATCGGCGCCGCCACCGCACTCGCGGCCACGCACCCGTTTTCCGGTCTCCAGCATCTTTTGATCCTCGGCAGCTGGCTGATTTGGGTGGCCTGGCGCGAACGCACGCCGGCCGCCATCGGCCGCGCCGCCGTGCTGGGCGGCGTGCTGGCGCTCTTCGGCTTCTACTATTTCTGGTTCCTCAACCGGTTTCCCGGTCATCGGGACCTCCAGATCCGCTGGTCGCTCGCCTATCCGATCACCCTGCCGCAGCTCCTGTGGGCCGTGGGCCCGCTGCTGCCGGTCGTCGCGTGGCGCCTGCACCGGGCCCGCTGGCGGCTGGGCGAAACGGAAAAATTCTGGCTGCTGGCGTCCGCCGTGACGTTCTTGCTGCTGAAACACGACTGGTTCACCTCGCCTCATCAACCCGCGCACTTCAGTCGCGGTTACCTCTGGCTGCCGCTCTGGCTGCTGGCCTTGCCACAGCTGCAGACCTGGGGCTTGGCCCTGACCGCGCCACCGGTCCGCCTGACGAGGATCGCCGCGCTCGGAGCCATCGTCGGGCTGCTGTGCCTCGACAACGCCACCTTCCTGATCAGCGAGCTGCACAGCGGGGAAATCGACCGGGTCCACCTGAGCCCGGAGGATCGGGAGATGTTTGCCTGGATGGACCGGCAGGGGCTCCGCGGGGTTCTGCTTTTTTCCGATACGCGCCTGAGTTACTACGCCTCGGCCTACACCGGCGTGCGCCCATATCTCGGCCATCTGGTCAACACGCCGGACATGCGGATCCGCTGGCTGAGTGTCTCGGCCTGGCAGCGGCGCGGCGAAACCGGACCGTGGATGGAGGTCATCGATTACGTGCTGATCCGGAAAGCGGACCCGCCCGTCGGCTTCGACCGCACCGGCTGGATCGAGTTGCACGGCAACGACGACTATGTCCTGCTGGGGCGGGCCCCGGCCGGCCGGGCCGGAAAGCCGGCGCCTTCAGCCGGAAATTGACGGGGGCACGAACGACGGTTTATTCCCAGGCAACCGCGCGAGTCCGGCTCGGTGCAACAAGTGCGGGCGAACATCGCTGCCCCGGAACGGCCCGTCTATCGCCCGAGGTGAAGGGCGCGGGGGTGCGGCTGGACCGTATCGGAAACCGGCCCGGCGACGATTCCAACGCTTGGAGCAGGCCGGTCCGCTTGTCCCACCATCAAGCCCGCGACAAAAGCAGCGATAGCGACAGCCACATACGCCCAGGAGCGAAACCAGGCGTCGTCGCGCTCTTCTTCGCCGAAGGGACTGCAATCCTGCGAACCGTAAGAAACGATGACCGACGTCTTCATGCCACGATCATAGCCCAACCCAACGCGCAGTTCGAATAAAGCCTGAATGAAAAACCGTTAAGATTGCATTAACACCCACTCTGCTGCCGCTGGTGGGCCGGCCCGGCGCGTTTCCGGCGCCGTGTCGATTGGCTTCGGTGGTGGCCGCCGGCGCGCGTCACCGACCGCAGAGCAGGTTTCAGCCGATGAGCTTGCCGTAATCCTCCGCCGAAAGCAGGCCGGTCGGGACGCCGGGGCCGGCGAGTTTGAGCCGGAGCATCCAGCCGTCGGCATAGGGCGATTGGTTGACCTTCTCCGGGTTGGCCTCGAGCGCCTTGTTGACCTCAAGGACGGTGCCGGCGGCCGGAGCGTAGATGTCGGAGGCGGCCTTGACCGACTCCACCACACCGAAGGTTTCGCTGGCCTTGAGGGAGGCGCCCACTTTCGGGAGCTGGACAAAGGTAATGTCGCCCAGACTGTTCTGGGCATAGTCCGTGATGCCGACGAGGGCGGTGCCGTCGTCGGCCAGTTTCAGCCACTCGTGGGACTTGGCGAAGCTAAGGTCGGGAGGAATGTTACTCATGAAAATAAGAGGGTTAGAGTTTTTTTAGCGGAACGAAAGGAGGTTTGACGACGGAGAGAGGCAATCTGGTCCCGCGGATATCCGCCGCAAGCGTCTCTTGGGCCACCGCTGCGTCGATCAAGGCAGAGCCAATGGCCTCGTTCAACATCGGCGAGAGCGTGCCCGAGACCACCTGCCCGACTTCGGCGCCGGTCGGACCCAGCACCGGACTGCCGGCCCGGACGATGCGCCGGTCTCCGGTTTTGAAGAAGACGATCTTGCGGGCCGGCCCCCTCGCCTTTTCGGCCTGCAGGACCTCTGAGCCGACGAAAGGGCCCTTGTCGAATTTGACCACCCAGCCCAGCCCGGCGGCGATCGGATTGATCTGGTCGGTGATTTCGTGCCCGTAAAGCGGGAAGCCCGCTTCGAGGCGGAGGCTGTCGCGGGCCCCGAGGCCGGTCAATTCGAGCCCGAGCGGAGCACCGGCGGCCAGCACCGCCTCGGCCAGGCGCAAGCCGTCGGCGGCGGCGCAATAAAGTTCAAATCCGTCCTCGCCGGTGTAGCCGGTGCGGCTGAGCAGGCACGACACGCCGGCGACTTCGCCCGTGGCAAAATGGTAGTATTTGATCGCGGAAAGATCCGTCGTGGTGAGCGTTTGGACAATTTCCACGGCGCGGGGACCCTGCACCGCCAGTTGCGCAAAGTCGGCGGAACGGTCGATCACGGAGCAGTTGAAGCCCTTCGCCTGTTCCTGCATCCACGCGATGTCCTTCGCGATGTTGCCGGCGTTGATGCAAAGAAGATAGTCGCCGGCCGCGCGCATGGAGACGAGCAGGTCGTCGACCACGCCGCCGTGCGGGTAGCACATCACCGTGTAGAGGATGCGGCCGGGAAAGAGTTTGCTGCAGTCATTGGTGACCAGGTGCTGGAGAAACTTCAGCGCATCGGGTCCCCGCACTTCGGCTTCGCCCATATGGCTCACATCGAAAAGCCCGGCGCGCTGGCGGACGGCACGATGCTCCTCGAGGATGCTCTTGTACTGGACCGGCATGTCCCAGCCCGCGAAGTCCACCATCCGGCCGCCGTGTTGGCGGTGAAAGGCGTTGAGCGGTGTCATCTGCAGGGCACTCATGCAGATCACTAAGCAAAGCTCCGGGGCCGCGGGCAAGGAAACAGTGGGGCCGCGGGAGAATTGCTTGACGGGATTAGAGCGGCGGCGGAGGTGCAAAAGAGATTGTGTCCGGCGGGGTCGGCACCCCAGTTTGGTCCGGCATGCCGGCCTCCGCCCTCCTCGCCTTCATCGAACACCGGCCCACGCCGTTTCTCATCCAGTTCTCGGAAAATTTCGGCATCCGGTACTATGGGCTGGGTTACCTGCTGGGCTTTCTCTGTGCCGGGTGGCTCTTTCGGCGCTATTATCGGGCCGGCCTCACGCCGCTCGACCCGGAGGCCTCGATGGACCTCATGGTCGCATTGATCATGGGCGTGCTGATCGGCGGACGGCTGGGTTCCTATCTGCTGTACGACGGCTGGAAGACCTTCCCCCAAGATCCGCTGGGCATCTTCAAGGTCTGGCAGGGCGGCATGGCCAGCCATGGCGGTTTCATCGGCGTGACCATTGCGGCCTGGTGGTTCGCGAGACGGCGCAAATTGCCCTTCGGGCACATCGGGGACTTGGTCGTGTCCGCCGCTCCTCCCGGTTTGTTTCTCGTGCGGATTGCAAATTTCCTCAACGGTGAGCTCTGGGGCAAGCCGTCCGTCGTGCCGTGGGCGATGTATTTCGACCGCACCGGCGGCGACCGGATCCCGCGCCATCCCTCGCAACTGTACGAGGCCGCGCTCGAGGGACTGCTGCTGCTCGGACTCATGCAGTGGCGTTTCTGGCGGAGCGACGTCATCAAAAAACAACCGGGGCGGCTCACCGGCGAGTTCCTGATCGCCTACGCGGCTGTGCGCATCTTCTGCGAACGGTTCCGCGAGCCCGACCGCGGCGTCGACCTGATTTTCGGGCTCAGCCGGGGAACGTTCTTTTCGCTTTTCATGATCGCCGGCGGCGTGGCCCTGTTGATCTACTCGACCCGCACCCGGTCAGAACGCAAACCCTGAGGGAATCACCGCCCCTTTGGTCACGCACAGCACGCCGTCGCGGATGACGATGCCGTGCGGGTATTCGCCGTCGGCCTTGCCGTCGGGCGCGAGCGAAACGTTGTCCCCGATGCGGGCGTTCTTGTCGATGATGGCGTGGCGGAAATGGCAGTTGCGTCCGATGCCGATGGGGATGCGGCCGGCCGCCCGGTCCGCGGCAACTTCCTTGGAGGTCTGGTAGAAATCCGCGCCCATCATCACCACATCCTCCAAGGCGGAATTCTCGCCGAGAATGGCCCGGATGCCCACCACGCAGCGGCGCAGGCTGGAGTCGGTGACGATGCAGCCGTCGCCGATGACGACGTGGTCGATGCTGCAGCGGTTGATTTTCGACGCCGGCAGGTAGCGGGCGTGGGTGTAGATCGGGGCGGTGCGGTCGAAGAAATTGAAGGGCGGCAGCGGGTTGGTCAGGGCCAGGTTGGCGTCGAAGAAGGCCTTCACGGTGCCGATGTCCTCCCAATAACCCTCGAAAATATAGCTGAACAGCCGGGCCTTGCCGAGCAGCCCCGGGATGATCTCCTTGCCGAAATCCTTCATCGAGTTGTTGAGGGCGCGCCAGAGGACCTCGCGGCTGAAGACGTAGATGCCCATCGACGCGAGGCATTGGCGTTCCTCGACCTTCGCCTCGAGCTTGGCCTCGATGGCGGGGCTGATTGCGAGGCCGTCGATGATGGCCGGATCCTTCGGTTTTTCCACGAACTCCGTGATGGAAAGGTCGTCGCCCACGCGCATCACCCCGAGGCCCTCGACCTTGGAAACCGGCACGGGCAGCGCCGCGAGCGTCACGTCGGCACCGGTGGCGATGTGCTGTTTCACGATCTTGCTGAAATCCATCCGGTAGAGCTGGTCGCCGGAAAGGATCAGCACAATGTCGTGCGCGTAGCCCGCGAAATGCGAGAGGTTGCGCCGCACGGCGTCAGCGGTGCCTTCGTACCAGGAACTGCTGAGGTTGGTCTGCTCGGCGGAAAGGATGTCGACGAAACCGCCGCCAAAGGCATCGAAATGAAAACTTTTCTGGACATGCCGGTGCAGCGAGGCCGTCAAAAACTGCGAGAGCAGGAAAATCCGGTTGTAGCCGGAGTTGAGGCAGTTGCTGATCGGGATGTCGACCAGGCGGTACTTGCCCGCCAGCGGCACGGCCGGCTTGCAACGTTCCTTGGTGAGGGGGTAAAGCCGGGTGCCCCGGCCCCCGCCCATGATTACGGATAAAACGCGTTTTTCTTCAGGCATGAGAGGTAGCTAATTCCTTGCCTATCTTCCGGAGCCCGCCACAAATCGCCAGCCAAAACCAATCCTATGTGCGGCATCGTCGGATATATCGGCAAACAGAAGGCGTCAGCCATCATTCTTGAGGGCTTGAAACGCCTGGAATACCGCGGCTACGACTCGGCGGGCGTGGCGACCCAGAGCAACGGCCATTTCGAACTGGCCAAGAAAATCGGCCGCGTGGAGGGCCTGATCCGGACCACCTCCGTCCAGAAACTCGCCGGGACAACCGGCATCGGCCACACCCGCTGGGCCACCCATGGCGGCGTGACCGACGCCAATGCCCACCCCCACATCAGCAGCGACCAGAAATTCGCCCTGATCCACAACGGCGTCATCGAAAACTATTCCGGCATCAAGAAATTCCTTCTGACCAAGGGTTACACGTTTCAGTCGGAGACGGACACCGAGGTGCTGTGCAATCTGGTCGCCTACCATTACCAGAAGGAACCCGAGACCAAGGAGGGCAGCCGTTTCCTGGAGTCCGTGCGCAAGACCCTGCGCCATGTCGAGGGCACCTACGGCATCGCCGTGATGTGCGCGGATTGCCCCGCCGAGATCGTGTCCGCCCGCAAGGGCTCGCCCCTGATCCTGGGCGTCGGCGACGGCGAATACATGCTTGCCAGCGACGTCTCCGCGATCATCAGCCGCACGCAGAACGTCGTTTATCTCAAGGACGGCGAGATCGTGCACATCACCGGCAAGAACTTCACGATCTCCACGCTGGAGTCCGCGGATGTCTCGCCCGTGATCGACAAGATCACCTGGAACATCGAGGACTCCGAGGTCGGCACCTTCGCCCACTTCATGGAGAAGGAGATTTTCGAGCAACCGGAGGCGCTCGAAAACACCATGCGCGGCCGCTTTTCCGAGGATGGCAGCACCGCCCAGTTCGGCGGCCTGAACATCACCGCGGGGGATTTCCGCCAGCTCGACCGGCTGCACTTCATCGCCTGCGGCAGCGCCTGGCACGCCTGCCTGGTCGCGGAGCAGCTCATCGAACGTTTCTCGCGCGTGCCCGTCGAGGTCGACTACGCCTCGGAGTTCCGCTACCGCAACATCCCGCTGAGCAAGAACGCGCTGTTTTTCACCATCAGCCAGTCGGGCGAGACGATCGACACGCTCGCCGCGATGCGCGAGGCGAAGCGCAAGGGCTACAAGGTCCTCGCGATCAGCAACGTCGTCGGCTCGTCCATCTCACGCGAGGCCGACGGCGGCGTCTACCAGCACGTGGGCCCCGAAATCGGCGTCGCCTCCACCAAGGCGTTCACCTCCCAGCTCCTGCTCGGCGCCATGCTGGCTCTCTACATCGGACGGATGCGCGACATGAGTTTCAGCGGCGGCATCGAGTTCGTGAAGGCGCTCAAGGGCGCGCCCGACCTGATGCGCCGCGCCCTGAAGCTCGCGCCGCAGATCAAGGAGATCGCGCAACGCTACGCGCACTACCACGACATGCTTTTCCTTGGACGGCTGACCCTCTTCCCCGTCGCCCTCGAAGGTGCGCTCAAGCTCAAGGAAATTTCCTACATCCACGCCGAGGGCTATCCCGCCGCGGAGATGAAGCATGGGCCGATCGCCCTCATCAGCGAACATTGCCCGTCCGTCTTCTTCGTCCCGTCCGGCGAGATGTTCAACAAGGTCGTCTCCTCGATGCAGGAAATCAAGGCGCGCAAGGGCAAGATCATCGCGATCGCCACGGAGAACTGCGAACTCCCCGCCGGCCTGGTGGACGACCTGATCCTCATCCCGGAGTGCCACGAAGCGGTGCTGCCGATCATCGCGACTGTGCCGGTGCAACTTCTGAGCTATTATATCGCCGTGGAGCTGGGGCGCGATGTCGACAAACCGCGCAATCTCGCGAAGTCTGTGACGGTCGAGTAGCCATGCAAATCTCCCCCTCGCGCGAAGCCTTCCTGCAACTAAGCAGGCAGGGCAATGTGGTTCCAGTGTCCACCGACCTGCTGGCGGACCTGGAGACCCCCGTCTCAGCCTACGCCAAACTCCGCGGGCACGGCCCGGCCTTTCTGCTGGAGTCCGTCGAAGGCGGGGAAAACGTGTCGCGCTACAGCTTCATCGGCTGCAACCCGCGCAAAATCATTTCCGCCCTGCCCGGCGACGCCGATCCGCTGAAACTGCTCGAGGCCGAGATGGCGCAGTACCGCCCGGTGGCCGTGCCCGGCCTGCCGCCCTTCACCGGCGGTGCCGTGGGCTACCTCGGCTACGAATTCATCCACACCGTCGAGCGCACCGTCCCGCTCGCGGCCAAGGACGACCTGGGCGTGCCGATGATGTGGTTCATGCTCTGCGATTCGCTGGCGGTGTTCGACCGGGCGCGCCAGACATTGCGGCTGATCGTCAACGCCCACATCGGCGCCGACGCGGGCGCCGCCTACGACCGCGCCGTCGACGAACTCCAGCGCCTCGCCGCCGCTCTCGCGGTTCCCTCCCCACTCGCACCGATGGCGTTGAAAGACCCGGGCCCGTTCGACGTGCCCGCGGGCAACTGCACCCGGCCGGGTTTCGAAAAAATGGTGGACGACACCAAGGAGTTCATCCGCGCCGGCGACATTTTCCAAATCGTGCTTTCCCAGCGGTTCACGCAGGCGTTCCGCCGGCCGCCACTCGATCTCTACCGCGCGCTGCGCACCGTGAATCCCTCGCCGTACATGTTCATCCTCGAGACCGGCGATTTCTCGCTCGTCGGCGCCTCGCCCGAGGTGCACGTGCGCCTGACCGGCCGGCGCACGGAGATCCGGCCGATCGCGGGCACGCGCCCGCGCGGGAAAACCGCCGACGAGGATGCCGCCTTGGAAAAAGACCTGCTCGCCGACGAAAAGGAAAAGGCCGAACACCTGATGCTCGTCGACCTCGCGCGCAACGACATCGGCCGCGTCTGCGACTACGGTTCGGTCAAAGTGCCCGAGTTCATGATCATCGAGCGTTACTCCCACGTGATGCACATTGTGTCACAGGTGGAGGGACAACTTGCGCCAAATCGTACCG
>CAYZGG010000137.1:0-9244 GCA_964477955.1 uncultured Opitutaceae bacterium | reverse complement strand
TGGTCGACCCGCACATCCACATCGAGAGCTCGATGATGACCGCCTGCGCCTACGCCGAGGGCGCGCTGCTCAACGGCACCACCACCATTTTTTGCGACAGCCATGAAATCGGCAACGTCTGCGACGCCGCGGGCGTCGAATGGATGCTGCGCGACGCCCGCCAGGCGCCGCTGTCGATTTTTCTGACCGTGCCGAGCACGGTGCCGGCCACCTCCGCCAAGTTCGAGACCGCCGGCGGCGATCTAACCCCCTCCAAGATCGGCCGCATCTTCGACCGATGGCCCGAGGCGGTCGCGCTCGGCGAGAAAATGGATTTCGTGCAGGTCGCGATGGGCGACGCCCGCAGCCACGCCGTCCTCGCCGAGGCGATCAAGCGCGGACGTCCCGTCTGCGGCCATATCTACGGCCGCGAGTTCGTGGCCGCCGGCGCCGCCAGCGGCATCAACGACACGCACGAAGCCATCGACCGCGACATCGCGAACGATTTCCTCGAGAACGGCGTCTGGATCTTCCTGCGCGGCGGGCCGCCCACCACCCCGTGGCATTCGCTGCCCCAGGCGATCAAGGCCATCACCGAACTCGGCGCCAACCCGAAGCGCGTGTGCGTCTGCACCGACGACCGCGACGCCGACGACCTGTTTCTGTTCGGTCTGGACTGGGTGGTGCGCGAGGCGGTGAAGCACGGCATGAGCACCACCACCGCCTGGAGCATGGGCTCGCTGCACCCGGCCACGCGCTACGCCATGGACGGTGACATCGGCGGCCTCGCGCCCGCACGCCGGGCCGACATCGTGTTGATGAACGACGCCCTCGAGCCGCAAAACACCTGGTACGGCGGCGAGCTGGTGGTTGAAAACGGCAAGATCACGCCGCTCCTCGACCGGGCTTTGTCCAAGCGCTACCGTTACCCACGCGCGGCCTACCAGACGGTGAAGATCGCCCCGAATCTCAAGCTCACGCCCGACCTGCCGGCCGGCCCGGTCGTGGCCAACACGATCCGCACCGCGCTGCCCGGCATCATTCTTTTCCACGAAAAGGTCGCGCTCGACATCACCCCGGCCACGTCCTGGCCGGATCTGTTCGCTCGCCACAATCTTTGTTTCGTCACGATCGTCGAGCGTCACGGCAAAAGCGGCAAGGTTGCCCACGGCCTGCTCAAGGATTTCAATCTGCACGAGGGCGCCGTCGGCAGCTCCGTCGGCCACGACGCGCACAACATCATTCTCGCGGGTTCGAACGAAGCGGACCTGCAGCTGGCATTGAAAACCATCAAGGCCATGCGCGGCGGCGTGTGCGTGATCCGCAAGGGCAAGGTCGTCGCGAAGGTCGCCCTGCCAGTGGCCGGGCTGCTGTCGGACAAGCGGGCGACGGTCGTCGCGAAGGAATCCACCGCGTTGAAAAAAGCGTGGACCGCCGCCGGCTGCACGCTGCCCTACATGGGTTTCAACCTCATCCCGCTCTCCGTCATCCCCGAAATCCGCATCACGGACAAAGGCCTCGTGACCGTCCCCGGCATGCAGATCCTGCCGCTATTCGCGCCGCGCTAAGCCGCCCAACCACCGCCGCATCCCCGCGCCGACGATCGCCAGCGACAGCAGCGAGCTCACGGGCATCAGGACCGCGGCGAGCAGCGGGTTCATGCGGCCCGCCACCGCCAGCCCGACCGCGAGCGCGTTGTAGCTCACGGAAAAAACCAGCAGCCAGGCCTGCGTGCGCCGCCGCGCAGCGTTCACCGCGAAAAGTTGCCGCAGTCCGGAAAGCCCGCGCCCGAGGTAATAAAAATCGGCTTTCCCCTCGAGCACACCGCGGTGGATCATCGGCGTGCCGCGCACAAACGCCGTATCGAAGGCCAGGCTGTCATTGGCCCCGTCCCCCACCATCAGGGTGTCGCGCCGGTCCAACGCCCGCACGTAATCGGCCTTCTCGGCCGGCTGCACGCGGGACAAAGCCCGGGTGCGCGGGATGCCGAGCGCGTCGGCCATCGCGTTCACCTTCGCGGTGCGATCGCCGCTCAGGATATGCGCCTCGAATCCCTGCGCCTGCAGCGCCGCAATCTCCGCGACGGCGTCCTGGCGCACTGCATCGGTAAACCGGAAACACGCCACCACGAGACCGCCGCACGCCAGCTCGGTGTCGTGGTTCTCCATCAGCAGGGCCGGGGGAAACTCCCCGCGCCAGCCCGGACGGCCGAGCGACCATGAGCCCGTCTTCGCCTTTAAAACCACGCCACTGCCCGGGGTCTCGGTGATTTCGCCCGATGCGGCAACGACCCCGACGTCGAGTCCGCGCGCCAGCAGATTCTCGTAGAGGCTCTGGCTGACCGGGTGGGGATTGTCGTGCACCAGGGCGAGCAGGGCCGAGCGCGCCACCGGACCGAGCGCCGTCAACGCCTCCGGATTGCGCAGCACCGGCGTCTCAAGGGTCAAAGTTCCGGTCTTGTCGAAAATGATCTTCCGCACGCGGGCCAACCGCGGCCAGACATCGCCCTCCCGCACAAACACGCCCGAACGCCGGACGGCCACCGTGGCCATCTCGTCCGCCAGCGGAAAAGCCAGGCCGATGGCACAGGGACAGGAGACCACCAGCACCGCGGTGACCACCGACCAGGTGCGGGCCGCATCGTGCGTGTGCAGCCACCAGCCCAGTCCGGCCGCCACCGAAAGCAATAGTACACCGATCAAATAGCCGCCCACGATCCGTTCGAGAAACCGGTGCCGGAAGACGTCGCGCCCGACCGGCCGCAACAATTGCGCCAGCAGGGAGGCGCTCCACGGCTGCGTGGCGCGCAGCCGGACTTCGTCGCGCCCCAGATTGACGGCGCCCGCCGGCAACCGGGCGCCCGCGCGGCAGTCGCGCGGATCGGCTTCGCCCGTGATCCAGGCGGTGCCAAAGCTGGCCGAATCGGATTCAAGCTGCGCCTCGACCGGAACCACCTGACCGGAGCGGACGGCAAAGATATCGCCGGTGCGCAGAGCTTCCACCGGCCGGTCGGCCGGCGCTCCGGCAGCGTCGAAAACACGCACCTTGTGCGGACGCGCCTGAAAGGTGAGCAACCGCCGCCGGTTGCGTTCGACCGCCGCCACCTGGGCCCAGCGGCCGACGAGCATCAGCAAAATGAACATGCCGACAAAATCGAAATAGAGGAATTGCCCGTGTCCGCTGAGCCAGCCGTAGAGCGAGCCGGCATAGGCGCCGACGATGCCCAACGCGATCGGCAGGTCGATGTGGAGAACACCGTCACGCAGCGCACGACCCGCGCGGTTGATGAAATAGCCGCCGCCCACCAGCAGGCTCAGTGTGGCAAAAATCATGCCGAGCGTGCCGAACAGCCGGGCGTAGGCCGACGCCGCCTCCAGGCCAAAATAGGCCGGCAGGGTGAAAAGCATGACGTTCATCGAGAACGCCGCGCACAAGCCCACGCGCTTCACCAGCAACCGGCTCTCCGACACCACCGGCTCGGCGCCCGGAGGGCCGACCAGGTAGCCGAAGGCATGGAGTTTTTTCGCAAAGCCCGGGACGTCGAACTGGCCGCCGGCCCAGCGCAACCGCAGCGAACCGAGCTGGGCATTGGTCTCGATTTCCAGCGCTCCCGTCTGTTGGTGGAAAAGTTTTTCGATCAGCCACACGCACCCGGCGCAGGAGATCCCTTGGATTTCCAGCGTGAGCTCGACGTGGGCCCGCGGCGGCGATCCGGCAGTTCCGCTCGCGGCTGCCTCGGCGTGATGCTGCAGATCGGCCAGCCAGGCGAAATCGCTCGGCTGGAAAACCGTGTCGCCCACCGGGGCGACCACCGCATCGCGGATCTTGTAGAAACCCTCCAGCCCGTGTTCATGCACGAGGCGGAAAACATAGGCGCAACCCGAGCAACAGAAGCCCGGCTCGCGCGCCGCCGGCGGCAGCGGCGCCCCGCAGTGCCGGCAATGATGGACGGGGGCCTGCCGCCCGGCAACGGGTCCACGCACCCTTGCCGTGATCGGCACGCCCCCGCCCACCAAATCGTCTGGACGAAGCGCACTCATGGAACACTCCCCCGTGGAAAAGGGGAAAGGTGAACGGGGACATGCCGCTCAGCAACGGGTCCACGCACCCTTGCCATAGTCAACACGTCCCCATCCACCAATCCGCCCGGAGGACGGGCCTGATTTGGACCCATCCCTCCGGAAAGCGGGAAAGGTGAACGGGAGTGGGCCACCCAGCAACGGGTCCACGCACCCTTGCCGTAGTTGTCCCACCCTCGTTCACCAAGTCGCCCGGAGAACAGAGCCGGTCTGGGCCCGTCCTGCCGGAAAAGAGGAAGGTGAACGGAGGCCGGCAGCTCGACAACGGGTCCACGCACCCTTGCCGTAATCCGCCTGCCACCGTTCACCAAGCCGCCCGGGGGAAATGCCTCGCTCGGCCACATCCCTCCGGAAAAGGAGAAAGGTGAACGGGGGCGCGCAATTCGGCAACGGGTCCACGCACCCTTGTCGTAATTTGCACGCCCTCGTCCACCAATTCGCCCGGAGAACGGGCCCGGGGCGGGCGCGTTCTGCCAGAAAACGGAAAGGTGAACGGGGGCCTGTAGCCCGACAACGGGTCCACGCACCCTTGCGGGGATCTGCACGCCCCCGTTCACCCAATTCCGCACGGTCCGCGCCAAGCCCTCGCTCCGCGACGCCCAGCCGGCCGCGCCGGGTGCGGACACCCGGTTGGAAGGAAGATCTGTGGCGTTTCCGTGCATTTCAAAAACAAGCAAAGTTGTCCGCTCCCGGACCCGGGAGCCCCAGCGTGCCGCGCAGCCGCCAGACGAGCACCGCCGCGGCGGCCAGGGCGAGGACGGTCCGGGTGCGTTCCAGCCACACCGGCCCGAGGCGGACGCGGACCAGGTGATAGTTGGCCTGCGCCAACCAGAGGAGAGGCACCGTCCCGAGACCGAAGGCCAGCAGGGTTTCGGCGCCGTGCAGCGCCGAACCGGAGAGCAGGGCCAGCGAAAGCAGAAAATAGAGCGGCCCGCACGGCAGGAGCGGCGTGGCGAAACCGAGCGCGACGGCGGCCGAAAACCGCGAACGCGAGCGCAGGCGCGCGGCCACGAATCCGTAGGCGCGGCCCAGCAGCGGCAGCCGGGGCAGCCGCCGGTCGAAACGCACGGCCACCGCGACGAAGAACAGCACGAGCAGCCAGGGAAGGTAGCGCAAGGCGCCGTCGCCGACCAACGAGAGCGGCAGCCGTCCGATGCCCCCGGCGAGAGCGCCGAGCAGCCCGTAACCGGTGAGCCGGGAAAGGTGATAGACGGTGCTGAGGGTGTGCGGGTCGCCCTCGTCCGCGCGCGCCGGCATCAGGGCGCAGGCGAGCGGACCGCACATGCCGACGCAGTGGAGACTTGTGACCAGCCCGGCGAAAAGCGCCGTGCCCGGGCCGGTGATGCCCGCAAGTTCGGCGGTCATGGCCGGCCTCCTTTCGTGGTCAGGGGCACTTCTTTGATTTGGGCCATTCGCACGGCGCGGAATGCGAAAAAATACGCAACGACGACCGCCGCAAAGACCGCGCACACCAAAATCCAGGGACGGAATCTAGTCATGGCCGGCCTCCTTGTTCTGGCGGGCGGGCGCGCTGTTCTTCTTCCTCTTCGCGGAGCAGCCGGGCGTCCGGACCGAGAAATTCGATCTCCCGGGCCAGCGTGAAAGTACGGGCGTCGTCCTGCACCTTGACTGTGAACTTGAACGGCCCGGTGTAGCTGGCGCGGTCGACGACCAGCACCAGCGGGCTGACCTGCTCGGCGAGCGCGGCGATGGTCACCGGGGCGGCGAACCCGGTCTGCCGGACGTCGGCAGGTAGTCCCTCAAGGTGGAGCTGGAACGTCGCGGGGATGGAACGCTTGTTTACGATTCGCACCATGAATTGATTGCGCACATCGGTCCGGCTCACAAAGTACGCCGCCCCGCTCATGCGGTAGACGAGGAAGTTCGCGGGCTTGACCGTGGAGAAGGCAAGGCTCGCGACCGCGATGCCCACGGCGAGCAGGATGCCGTAGACCACGGTCCGCGGGCGGATCCAGCGCGTGAATCTCCCGCTCAGACCCGCCAGCGAATCGTAGCGGATCAGGCCGGTCGGGCGTCCGACTCGCGTCATGATCTCGTCGCAAGCGTCGATGCAGGCCGCGCAACCGATGCACTCAAGCTGGAGCCCATGGCGGATGTCGATGCCCGTCGGGCAGACCTGGACGCAGCGATTGCAGGCGATGCAGGCCCCCGCATCCGGCGTGCCCAACTTGCCGCGCGGCTCCCCGTGCCGGGCGTCGTAGCCGATCACCAGGGTGTTGTCGTCGGTGAGGGCGGACTGCAGCCGGCCGTACGGGCAGATGACGATGCAGAGCTGTTCGCGAAACCAGGAGAAGTTGAAATACAGGATTGCCGCGGTCGCGAACACGAACACGAAGGCGGACCAGTGCTCGCCCGGCGCCTCGTGCATGTACTGCCAGAGCTGCGGAATGCTGACGAAATAGGAGAGAAAGACGTGGGTGATCACGAGGGCGAGGACCACGTAGAACGCATGCTTCGCCGACCGGCGGAGGAACTTGCCGGCGGAAAGCGGCGCGGATTGCAGCGCCCGGCGGGCGGGGGCATCACCGTCGATCCATCGCTCGATCCGGCGGAAAACCTGTTCGAGAAAAACAGTCTGGGGGCAGGCCCACCCGCACCAGAGGCGGCCGAAGAGCGCCGTGAGGAAAAATAGCGCGAAGCCCAGCCCGCTGACGCCGAAGAAGAGCAGCCAGGCGTCCTGGGCGGCGAGCGTCAGCCCGAAAAAATGAAAACGCCGCTCGGCGAGATCGAGAAACACCGCCGGGTAGCCGTTGACGGGGATCCAGGGCAGCAGGACGTAGACGGCGATGAGCACCCAGGCGCTGAACCGGCGGGCCGTCGAGAAACGCCCCTGGACGTCGGCCGGCTGCAAGGCGTAGTGCGAACCGTCGGAGTTGATGGTCGTGACCGTGTCGATGCTCGGGGCTTGGGGCGGCGAGAAGCGGGCGGCGGGCGCCGGACGGGAAGGTTTGTCGGTGCTCATGCGCGGGCGAGCAGGCAACGGACCGGTTGACTTCAGCCGTCCGGAGCGGAGTGAAGCCGGGTGGGCTGGTTTGAACTCATTTGGAGACTTCAACGGTGATCGGCTCGCCCTTCTGGTGATAGGAGAGGACGTAGGCCACGACCTCCGCGGTTTTCTTCTGACCGAGCACCGGCTCCCAGGAGGGCATGCCTTTCACGAGCACGCCCTTGGAGACGGTATTGTAGATTTCCTTCGGGGTGCCGCCGTGAATCCAGGCGTGGTCGGTGAGGTTGGGACCGACGGCGGCCGGATTTTCGCCCCGGCCCTTCAGGCTGGCCAGGTGGCAGGGCACGCAAAGCGAACTGAAGGTTTGCCTGCCGGCGTCGATGAAGACGGGGTTGCGGCTCATCTCCCAGAATTTGTCGTCATCGGACACGTCGATGGAGCTGGCCATCTTGGCCGCGGCCACCTGTGCCATCGCTGCATCGACCCGGGCGCCGTCGGTCGGAATCACGTGGGCGATCTGGTGGGCGAACCAGTAGACCACGGCAAAGGCGATCGTGCCATACAACGTGTAGAGCCACCAGTTCGGCAGGCGTTGATCGAATTCCTGGATGCCGTCGTAGGTGTGCGGACGAAGCTTGGGATCGTGCTCGGACGGAGGGGTTGGCTGCGAATTCATGGAAGAATAATGAGGAAGACGGGGCGGCGGACCGGCCTGGACCGGGGCGGCTCAGTGATGATCGAGGGGCATCCGGGCCAGACGCTCGATCTGCGCGGGCTTCATGCGGGTGGCCCGCCAGGCGGCGGCCAGGTAGACGCAGGAGGCCACCGCGAGGGCGACCACGGGAAAAATCAGCTGCCAGTCTTCGTAGATGATGCGGTGGAACATGGGAGGAGTCCTGTTTTTGATTTTGGGTTTTGGATTTTCGAGTAAAGTGGCGGAATCAGTTCGCGCTCGGAGAAGGTCCGCCGACCGACGCGGTTTGTCCGGCCGTCGGCGTCCATTTCTTGCCGAGGCTCTGGAGGTAGGCGATGAGCGCGACGATCTCCTTGTCGGGATCGGTATATCGGCCCTGATCGCGGAGTTCATGGGCGATTTGCTTCGCCTGCTCCTTCGCGAGGTCGTCGATGGTCGCGGGCGACCAGTTGGGGAACGGCACGCCGAGCATCCGCTGCACGCGGATCTTGGCCGGCAGTGCCGCGTAATCGGTGTTGTCGTCGTGCAGCCAGAGGAACGAGGGCATGTTCGAGCCGGTGGAGATCGAGCGCGGGTCGCGCATGTGGTCGAAATGCCAGGCGTCATTGTACTTGCCGCCGACGCGCGCGAGGTCGGGACCGTTGCGCTTCGAGCCCCATTGATACGGATGGTCCCAGATGGATTCGCCCAGGCGCGAGTACTCGCCGTAGCGCATGACGTCCGGCACCAACGTGCGGATCATCTGCGAATGGCAGAGGTAGCAGCCTTCGCGGACGTAGATGTCGCGCCCGGCCAGTTCCAGCGGGGTATAAACCGCGGCCATGCGGTCCTCGGTCTGCATGCGCCGGTCGATCGTCAGCATGGGAATGATCTGGATGAGGCCGCCGACAGCCACCGACAGGAAGCACAGCACCGTGAAAGGCAGGGCGTTCAGAAGGAGCCGGTCATACCACTCGCCCCAGTCCTTGCCGCGGGATTGGAAATGTCCAATGGCGAGCAGGACGGCGAGGACGGTGCCGACGAGTCCGAGGATGTTGAGCCAGCCGCTGGTGAACATCCAGACAAAGGCGCCCAGCAGGCCGATCACGGTATATACGACCGGGGCGTTGAGGAAGGTGCCGGCGAGCCCGAGGTTTTCCTCCGCGGTGCGGTCCTCGACGTAGACCTCCATGGTGCCGTTGACCGCCTGCGCTCCGGCAATGCTGCGCCAGATGTTGTAAATCATCAGGAGAAAACCCGTGAGGTAGAGCGCGCCGCCGACCACGCGCAGCAGCATGAGCGGCCGGATCGCGTTCACGGTCTCGAGGAAATTGGGGTACTTGAGGATGGTGCCGCCCTCGGTGGTGGCGTTGAGCATCAGGCCCTGGGTGATGCCGGAGGCCCACATGGACGCGACGTAGAGCAGAATGCCGAAGGTCCCGACCCAAAAGTGCAGATTGGCGAGCGAGACGGAGTGCAGCGGCCGGTTCCAGAGGCGCGGCACGAGCCAGTAGAACATGCCGGCGGCCATGAAGCCGTTCCAGC
>CAYZGG010000136.1:0-9307 GCA_964477955.1 uncultured Opitutaceae bacterium | reverse complement strand
ATGTCACCTATGCGGTGAGCACAAAGTGTTACCTATGCGGTGAGCACGTGCCCCGGCGGGCGCGCCGCCAGGACATTCGCGGCGGGCCCAGCGGTCCCGCCCTGCCCTCGCGGCTTTGTCGTAGCGTAATAGCTTAGGGCGATTGGAATAACGTCTGGGGCTCAGCGGGCCGGTTCGCCCTACCTCAACGCGGCCGGCGGTGAGGACTCTCTTATTTCTACTCCAGCTGCTTGCGGAGATCGGTGAATTGCTGGCGCAGGTCGGCGAGCTCGCCCCGCAGGATGGCCACATCGGTTTCGAGCTGCGTGAGGCGATCCTGACCGGCCGGAGCGGACATGGCAAACGGGGCTTCGGTCGTTGAAGGCATGATGACGATCTCCCCGCCGAGCAGATGGGCGTAGCGCGGTTCCTTGGTGCCGGCCTGGCGCGGCAGCACGGTGACCAGCGGGTCCGGTCGGGCGGAAAGGACCTGGAGGGTGGCTTGCACCTCGGCGAGGCCGGCGAATTCGTGCATGCGGCCGGTCCGGGTGCGCAGCTCGCCCACGGTTTGCGGACCGCGCAGGAGGAGCACACAAAGCACGGCAATCTCCGGGCGCTGGAGCGCGAGCACGTCGGCGGTCTTGTGGCCGTATTTCGGCACCCGGCTGTCCCCTCCGCTGACGACGACGGCCAGCCGTTTGTCGCGCAGGGATTCGACGGCACGGAAAACCTGCGGCTCGCCGTATTCAACCACCGGATCGCGGTTGTTGATCTGATTGCAGGCGTTGGTCAGCGCATTCAGCGAAAGCGGATAATATTCCGGCGTGGTGATTTCCTTTTCGATCAGCGAACCCAGCACCCGGGCCTCAAATTCATTGAGCAAAGGTCTGTCCATGGCGGGCGCTATTTAGCCCAGGTGTCCCGGAGGGCAATCGTGCGGTTGAAGACGAGTTTCGAGGGGAGCTGGGAGTCCCGGGCATCCAGGGTGAAGTAGCCCAAGCGTTCAAATTGGAAGCGATCGAGGGGCTTCGCCGCGGCCAGCGAGGGTTCGAGTCGGGCGGTGACGACTTCGAGCGATTTCGGGTTTACCAGCTTGAGAAAATCGTCCGCGGCGCCGGGCTCGGGGACGGTGAAGAGCCGGTCGTAGAGCCTGACCTCGGCCTCGACGCAACGGCTGGCGCTGACCCAATGGATGGTGCCTTTGACTTTCTTTTCGACGTTGCTGCCACCGGCGCGCGTGGTGAGGTCGGCGGTGCAGCGGATCTCGGTGATCGAGCCGCTGGCGTCCTTGACGACCTCGTCGCACTTGATGATGCCGGCGTATTTGAGCCGCACTTCGCCGCCGGGTTTGAGCCGGAAATATTTGGGCGGAGGCACCTCGGCGAAGTCGTCGGACTCGATGAAAACCTCCCGGGTGAGGGCGACTTTGCGCGTGGTGGGATTTTCATCCTGGGGATTGTCAGTCGCGTCGCACTCGATGACCTCGCCGGGTGCGAGGTTGGTGAGGACGAGCTTGACGGGCCGGAGCACGGCGAGCCGGCGGAGGGCGGTGGGATTGAGTTCGTTGCGGATGGCGTTTTCGAACACGGCGACCTCGGTGAGGGAGTCGTATTTGGTCACCCCGACGGCAGCGGCGAGCTGGCGGATGGCGCTGGCCGGGACCCCGCGGCGACGCAGGCCCGACAGAGTCGGCATGCGGGGGTCGTCCCATCCGGTCACAACCTTCTCCTGGACCAGCTGGAGCAGCTTGCGCTTCGAGACGATGGTGTAGCCGAGCTGCAGTTTGGCGAACTCGTACTGGTGGGGCAGGGCGCGGGGGAGATCGAGGTTTTCCAGGATCCAGTCGTAAAGCGGGCGGTGCACTTCGAATTCAAGCGTGCAGACCGAATGTGTGATGCCTTCGACGTAGTCGCTGAGGCAATGGGCGTAGTCGTAGAGCGGGTAGAGGCACCATTTGTCGCCGGCGTGGTGGTGCGGAACGTGGCGGATGCGGTAGAGCAGCGGGTCGCGCAACCAGACGTTGGGCGAGGCCATGTCGATGCGGGCGCGGAGGGTGCGGGCGCCGTCCGGGAATTCGCCGGCGCGCATGCGTTGGAAGAGGTCGAGATTCTCGGCGACCGGGCGGTTGCGCCAGGGGCTGTCGCGGCCGGGCCGGTCGGGCGCGCCGCGATATTCCTCGGTTTCCTTGGCCGTGAGGTCGCAGACGTAGGCCTTGCCGCGTTTGATCAGCTCAAGGGCGTAGGCGTAAAGTGCTTCGAAGTAGTCCGAGGCGAAGAACGGCTCCGCCGGAATTTTCGATTCAGGGTGGCTGAGGCCCTGCGGGCTGGACTCGATTTTCGATGGATCGACCGCGCCGAGATAAAAATCAGGTTTGCCGTTTGCCGGCACCGGGGCCGGAACCGCCCCTTTCGGTTTGAAGCCGAGGCAGTGGTCGGCCCAGCCGGCGATCAGCCAGAGCACGTCGGCGGTGATCGAGTCGACGTATTCGACGTCCTCTTTCACCGGGTTGGTGTCGTCGAAGCGCAGGTTGCAGCGGCCGTGGTTTTCGCGGGCGATGCCGAAGTTCAGGCAGATGGATTTGGCGTGGCCGATGTGCAGGTAGCCGTTCGGCTCGGGCGGGAACCGGGTGACGATCCGGGCATAGCGCTGTTCCGCCACGTGCTGGGCGACGATGTCGCGGATGAAGTCGCTGGGGGGCGGGACGGGCTGATCGTTTTTTTCGGACATGAACCGGGGCAAATTGCGGGCTAAAACGGGGGCAAGCAACGCTAGTTTTTGTTTCCGAACGGAAGCGCGGAACCCCCGCGGTTGGCGGGCACGATCCCGTCCGCGGCCATTTCCTTGAGCAGGCTGGTGAGATACGGGATGAGCTGCTTCTTGCGCGAGACGACGCCGGGCAGGTCGAAGATTTCGTTCTGTTCGACGTGGGCGTAGGAGATGCGGCTGATGAAATCCGGATCGCCCTGGACGAGCAGGAGCGAGTTCTGTGTGTTGATGTCGGTGACCAGCATGGCGGCGAAGGCCAGTTTTTCCTCGGTCCGCAAGGCGGCGAGGGCGGCGGTCAGGGCGGAGGCGTGGGCCCAGAAATTGTCGAATCCGAGTTCCTCGACCTGGGAGACGGCGAAGCGCACGCCCTCCTCGTTATAGATCTTGAAATCGGAGCGGGCGACCTTCTCGGGCGGCTGGGACAGGATGACGGAGCCGGAGCTGAAGATCAGCTCGGCGAGGGCCTTGGCCTTGATGTCGGCGTGGGTTTCCAGCCAGGCGAGGACGTCGGCGTCCTTGGCGGTGGAGGTGGGGCTCTGCAGCGCCAAGGTGTCGGAGATCAGGCCGGACATCATCAGGCCGGCGAGATCGCTGGAGGGCGGGAAGCCGCGACGGCGGAAGAGATCGGCGATGATCGTGCAGGTCGAGCCGACGGGTTCGTTGAGGAAAAGGATGGGTTGCGGCGTGGCCATCGGCGCGAGGCGGTGGTGATCGATGATTTCGCTGATGGCAACCTCGTCGGCTCCGGGGACCGCCTGGGTCAGTTCATTGTGGTCGACGAGGATCAGGCGGGTGGGCACGGGTTTGAGGACATCGGATTTGGAGAGCACCCCCTGCAGGCGCCCGTCCTCAGACAGGACGAGGAAGGCGAGGGCGGACGAGGCGGCGATTTTTCGTCGGACATCGGCCAGGCGGGCATCGGGGCTGATGGTGGTGTAGTTGCGCTCAACCAAGGGGGAGAGCCGGCCGGCGGTGCGGATGAGCCAGGCAGTGGTGGCGCTATCGTACGGACTCACGAGCAGGCTCACGCCTTGGGCGCGGGCGGCGGTGGCGACGGGCTCCTCCGCCGATTTGCCGCCCGTGATCACGATCGCGCGCACGCCGAGCTCGACGGATTTCTCCTGGATGTCGCGGCGGTCGCCCACGACAATGACGGACTGGTTGGCGGGAATGCCTTCCTCCTGCGAGAGCCGCCAGAAAGACCGGATGTCCATGGCGCCGATCCGGACGTAGAGTTCCTCGACCCGGTGAGGCTCAGCTCCGAAATGCACCACGCGTCCGCGCAGGGTGCGGGCGATCGATTCAAGATCGGTCGTCACCAGGCGCATCCGCCGCGGCTCGGCGACCTGCGGAAGGAAGGCATGGGCCAGTTGCGACGCCGTGATGGTGCCGACAATACTCTGGGCGTGGTCGAGCACCGGCACCAACCGGTGGCCGTGGCGGTCGATCGATTCCAGGGCTTCCGCGCAGGTGGCCGTGGCGGCGACGGTGTGCAGCGCGGTCGACATGACGTCGCGCACGCGGGGGGAGACGTCGCTCAGGTAGAGCGGCAGGGGGGTGTGGAAACGTTCGAGAATGGCATCGATGCGGGCGTTGGAGTTGCCGCAGCGGGCGGCGAGACAGCCCGATTCGCCGCAGCGTTCCTTGTAAGCTGCGTAGGCGATGGCCGAGCAGATCGAGTCGGCGTCGGGGTTTTTGTGGCCAATGATGTAGATGGAACCCATGCGAAGGAAAGTCAGGCGGGAGTGTGGCTGCCGGGAGGCAGGTGGTCCGAAAGGCTAGGGGCGGCCCGGGTCGGGGGGAAAGAAAAAAGGCCCGGTCGCGAGACCGGGCCTTTTCTTTTGCCGAAAGCAATGGCGGTTTTCGGACTATCTACTGACCGCGCAGACTAAGGCGCGCTCACCGCAGGGTTGCCGGCTAGGGAGCCGGCCCCGGCAGGGGGCGTGGCATAGACACGCGGGTTGCTGGCTGCATTGGCCGAATAAGGCAGGGCCTCCAGCACGGAGCTGCCTTTTTTGCCGTTATTCAGGGTGAACTGATTGGCGGCATCGGTGGTGTTGGGGTAGAACTGGACGTTGCCGCCCAGAAAAGCGATGTGACCTCCCATGTCTTTATACGTGCCGTTGTTGGCATCCCATGCGCCTGTGGTCAGCAGGCCGCGGGTGAAAGCGACCGGAGTGGTGGCCGGGTCGCTCATGCGGAGGCCCCCGACGAATTCAAACGACAGCACCCGGTTGGTGGTAAAACTGGAATCGAGTTGACCATGATCGGCCGGGTCGACGATAGCGGCTGGATAAGCGCCACTGAACTGCGAGTCATTTTTTGCAAAGTAAAAGGTCGGATCAGTCAATATCCCCCGTTGCGCGAGAATACCAGCCCAAAGAAAGGGTCCCTGGCCGCCGGTCAATCCTGTAATGTTCTGGGGATCCGGCAACCGGTCGTTGTTGTCCGCGGCAAAAATCTGGGCGGCTTTTACAATTTCGCGCAGGTTGTTCGCGTCGACGGTCCGTTGGGCGGTCTCCCGGACCTTTCCGACGGACGGAAAGATCAGGGCGGCGAGGATTCCGATGATGGCTATCACTGTTAGCAGCTCGATGAGGGTGAAGCCGGCGGCATTTCTGGTTGGTTTCTGGATCATAAGCGGGCAGAGGTGACGCCCGCAGACTCAGGGCTCACTCGAGTGGTACTCAAGTGCATTGCGAAGATATTATGGCCTGAAAAACGGCTGAATTGCAGCCTTTTATCAGGTGTTATTTCAAGGTGTGGGCGGGCACCGTCGAAGCGCGCAGGCCGGGACTGCGCGCTTGCTTCCCGGCGGAGTTTGCACATCGTTGTTCTGAGATCAGGCAGCGGGCTTTTCGACGAGATCCAAGATTGCCGGAAGGTGCGCCGCCGAATCCTGTAAATCCTTCCTTCATGGCCAATTCCCTCAAATGTGACCTCTGCTCCAAGGCGGCGACCGTCCACCTTACTCAGATCGTCAATAACAAGATCCACAAGGTAGATCTGTGCGAGGCATGTGCCCAGGCCAAGGGCGTGACGGACCCCAGCGGCTTCTCGCTGGCGGACCTTCTGCTCAAGGCGTCGCTGAACCCCGAGCCGCAGGGCGACATCCGCTGCGAGGCCTGTGGGCTCACCCAGCAGGATTTTAAGAAGACCGGCCGTTTCGGTTGTCCGGCTTGCTACACCGCCTTTTCCGCGGTGCTCTCTCCGATCCTCGAAAGCATGCACAAGGGGACCTCCCATGTAGGCAAGGTGCCCCAGCGCGCGCTGGAACGGCGCTCCCTTTATGACCGGCTGACCAAGCTCGAGACCGAGCTCGACCAGGCGATCAAGTCCGAACGTTACGAGGACGCCGCCCGTTTCCGGGACGAACTTCACCAGGTGCGCCAGGCCGTGGGCCGGAAAAGCGAGGTCTGACCATGAAGATCAACGAACTTATTGCCGCCCCGTCCGAGCTGACGGACACCGCCGCCAGCAAGAGTGCGGTTGTCCTGATGACCCGGATCCGTCTGGCGCGCAACCTCGCCAGCCTGCCGTTCCCGGGCTGGGCTAAGGACGCCCAGCGGCGCGAAGTGCTCGCGCGCAGCCTGCAGGCCGTCGCCTCGCTGCCGCAGATGAAGCGCGGTCTGGCCGTGGACGTCGGCGACCTGTCGGAACTCGAGAAACAGATTCTCGTCGAGCGGCACCTGATCAGCCGCGAACTCTGCCATACCAAGGGCGGCTCCGGCATTGTGATCAGCAAGGACCAGTCCTGCGTGGTGATGATCAACGAGGAGGACCACCTCCGCATCCAGGTTTTGCGCAGCGGCTTTCAATTCAAGAAGGTCTGGAATACCATCAACGCCCTCGATTCCGATCTCGAGGAGCAGGTGGACTACGCCTTCTCGCCCCGGCTCGGATATCTCACCGCCTGTCCGACCAACCTCGGCACCGCGATCCGCGCATCGACCATGATGCACATGCCGGCGCTCGTCATCTCCGGCCAGATGGAAAAGGTCGTCCGCGCGGTCAACCAGCTCGGCATGGCCGTGCGCGGTCTCTTTGGCGAAGGCTCCGACGCGAGCGGCAGCATTTTCCAGATTTCCAACCAGACGACTCTGGGCGAGACCGAGGAGGACATCATCAAGCACCTCACCGGCGTCCTGAACACCATCATCGAACAGGAGCTCAACGCCCGCGAAAAGCTGGTCGAGTCCGAACCCACCAAGCTTTTCGACAAGATCGGCCGGGCCTTCGGCATTCTGCAAAACGGCTACCTGCTGAACTCCGGCGAGGCCATGAACCTGCTCTCGCTCATCCGGCTGGGCATCGATCTCGGCGTGTTTCCCGATTCGCAGCGCGCGGTCGTCGACCGTCTTTTCATTGAATGCCAGCCCGGGCATATCCAGCACAATACCAAGCGCTCCGTCGAGGCGGGCCTGCGCGATGTGCTGCGTGGCGAGCTCTTGCGCGCCGAATTTGCAAAAGTGCCCGGTCCGGACTTCAGTAACGCCGCCAAGTAACCGATTTAACGAACATTCCATGGAACCGATGAACAATTTCACGCCTCGCGCGCAGCAGGTGCTCGCCTTGGCCCGCAAGGAAGCCGACCGCTTCCATCACAATTACGTCGGCACCGAGCATCTCCTCCTCGGCCTGATCAAGCTCGGGCAGGGCGTGGCGGTGAGCGTGCTCCAGAAAATGGGGCTGGATCTCGAGACGGTCCGCGGCGAAGTCGAGAAACAGGTCGGTACTGGACAGGACAGCAAGACGCCCATCGGCAGCATCCCTTACACGCCCCGGGTGAAGAAAGTCCTCGCCCTGGCCGGCAAGGAGGCGAAGGCGCTCAACCACAGCTACGTCGGCACCGAGCACATTCTGCTCGGGCTCCTGCGCGAGGGCGAGGGCGTGGCGGCCCGCGTGCTCAAGACTCTCGACATCGACATCGAACGCACCCGCCAGGAAATCCTCAAGGAACTCGACCCGCAGTTTGCCTCCGGCAGCGGCGACGGCCCGGGCATCGGCGGCGGCTCCGGCGGCGAGGAAGTGACCCCGCGCTCCGGTGGGTCGTCGGACGACAAGAAGGAAGTCAAGACGCCGGCGCTCAAGGCCTTTGGCCGTGACCTGACCGAACTTGCCCGCAAGAGCGAGATGGACCCCGTGGTCGGCCGGAAGAACGAAATTCGCCGCGTCATCCAGATTCTCTGCCGCCGGACCAAGAACAATCCGGTGCTCGTCGGCGAAGCCGGCGTCGGCAAAACCGCCATCGTCGAGGGCCTGGCCCAGGAAATCGCCAAGGGCAACGTCCCCGAAATCCTGGCCGACAAGAAGGTCATCACCCTCGATCTCGCCCTCATGGTCGCCGGCACCAAGTACCGCGGCCAGTTCGAGGAGCGCATCAAGGCGGTCATGGACGAGATCAAGCGCGCCCGGAACGTCATCATCTTCATCGACGAGCTCCACACCATTGTGGGGGCCGGTGCGGCCGAGGGCGCCATGGACGCCTCCAACATCTTCAAGCCGGCGCTCAGCCGCGGCGAGCTGCAGTGCATCGGCGCGACCACGCTCAACGAATACCGCAAGTACATCGAGAAGGACAGCGCGCTCGACCGCCGCTTCCAGAACGTGAAGGTCGAGGCCCCGTCCGTCGAGGACACCGTCCAGATTCTCAAAGGCATTCGCGGCAAGTACGAGGAGCACCACAAGGCGACCTTCACCGACAAATCGCTCGAGGCGGCGGCCAAGCTGTCCGACCGCTACATCACCGGGCGCTTCCTGCCCGACAAGGCGATCGATGTGATGGACGAGGCCGGTTCGCGCGCCCGCATCAGCTCGCTCAACCGTCCGCCGGAGATCGAGGCGATGACGAAGGAGATCGACGAGGTCTGCAACCGCAAGGAGCAGGCCATCGCCGCCCAGCATTTCGAAGAGGCGGCCAAGTTCCGCGATCAGGAAAAGCAGCTCCGGACCAAGCAGGAGCAGCAGATCGAGGACTGGAAGAAGAGTCGCGACGAAAACCGGATCACCATCGACGTGGAGCTGATGGCCCAGGTCGTGGCGGAATGGACCGGCATCCCGCTCAGCCGCCTGGAGAAAAAGGAGAGCGAGAAGCTGCTCAACCTCGAGACCGAGCTGCAGACCGTCATCATCGGCCAGGATGCCGCGACGGTGGCCATCGCCCGCGCCCTGCGGCGCAGCCGGGCCGATCTCAAGGATCCGCGCCGGCCCATCGGCTCGTTCATGTTCCTCGGCCCGACCGGCGTGGGCAAGACCGAGCTCGCCAAGCAGCTGGCCGCCCAGATGTTCGGGTCGCAGGACGCGATCGTGCAGATCGACATGTCCGAATACATGGAAAAATTCTCCGTCTCGCGCCTGATCGGCTCGCCTCCGGGCTACGTCGGCTACGAGGAAGGCGGTCAGCTGACCGAGTCCGTCCGCCGCCGGCCGTACTCCGTGATCCTGTTCGATGAAATGGAGAAGGCCCATCCCGATGTCGCCCAGCTCATGCTGCAGATCCTGGAGGATGGCCGCCTGACCGACTCGCTCGGCCGCACGGTCGATTTCCGGAACACGATCATCA
>CAYZGG010000135.1:0-9372 GCA_964477955.1 uncultured Opitutaceae bacterium | reverse complement strand
CGAAGCAGATGAACATCAAGGAACTCCTGGAGTGCTACATCGACCACCGCCGCGATGTCATCACCCGCCGCACCCAGTTCCGCCTCCGCCAGGCCGAGGACCGCGCCCACATCCTCGAAGGCTACATCATCGCCCTCGATAACCTGGACGACTTCGTCAAAATCATCCGCGCCTCGAGCGACAAGGACGACGCCAAGCAGAAGTTGATGGCGAAGTACCCGCTCTCCGAGCGTCAGACCAACGCCATCCTCGAACTGCGCCTCTACCAGCTGACCGGCCTCGAGCGCGGCAAGATCGAAGCCGAGTACCTCGAACTCATGAAGCTCATCGAGGAACTGCGCGGCATCCTTGCCGACGAGGCCAAGCTCCTCGCCCTGATCAAAAAGGAATTGCTTGAGCTTCGGGACAAATACGCCTCCCCGCGCCGCACGCAGATCATCGACGCCGAGGGCGATCTCCGCATGGAGGACGTCATCCCGAACGAGGGCGCCGTCATCACCGTCTCTCACCTCGGCTTCATCAAGCGCACGCCCGTCGCCGCCTACCGCTCGCAGAAACGCGGCGGCAAGGGCGTGATCGGCGCCGAGACCTACGATGAGGATTTCGTCGAACGGCTCTTCACCGCCAGCACCCATGACTACATCCTTTTCCTGACCAGCACCGGCCAGTGCCATGCCAAGAAGGTGTACGACGTGCCCGAGGGCACCCGCACCGCAAAGGGCAAATCCGTCTCCAGCTTCCTGCGCCTCGCCGAGGGCGAAAAGATCGCCGCCATGATCTGTGTGAAGGATTTCGCCGCCGATCGCTATCTCGTCATGGCCACCAAGAGCGGCGTCATCAAGAAGAGCTCGCTCGCGGACTATGCCAACTCCACCCGCGATGGCGGACTCATTGGCATCAACCTGGCCGAGGGCGACAGCGTCATCGGCACCGTGCTGACCAACGGCGGCGACGAACTCATCCTCGTCTCCAACCAGGGCCTCGCCGTGCGCTTCCGCGAACGCGACCCCGAATCCGGCGAGGAACTCTTCCGCGCCACCGGCCGCGCCACCGGCGGCGTCACCGGCATGCGCTTCAAGCTCGCGAGCGACTTCTTGCAGGCCATCGAGGTCGTCAGCCACGAGGCCAAGTTCCTCGTCGCCAGCGAAGCCGGCCTCGGCGTCCGCACGCGCTTCGAAGACTACCGCCTCATCAACCGCGGCGGCTCCGGCGTCTGGGCCATCGACCTGCCCGAAGACGGCTCGATCCGCCTCGCGGGTGCCCTCAGCGTCACCGACAACGACGAGGTCATGCTCCTCACCGCCAAGGGCCAGAGCGTCCGCTGCCCGGTGAATACGATCCGCGAAGTCAACCGCGGCGGCAAGGGCGTGCGCCTCGTTTCCCTCGAGGCCGGCGACAAGCTCCTCGCCATCGCCAAGGTGGTCGAGTCCGACGAGGAGGAAGCCGCGAACAGCGGGGCTCCCTTCCCGGTAGTTCCGCCCGCAGCGCCGTAAGCTGTAGGGCGGGATCGCCGACCCCGCCTTCCGGTGGAGGTACGATCTCCCGATCGTCCGCGGCCCGTCGGGAAACGGGCCCTCCATCGGTGGGATTTTGAAATCCCGCCCTGCAATCCGACACGCATCGACGCATTCGCGGCGGATTCGCCGGCCGACCGGTAGGGGCCGTTGCCCTCAACGGCCCAGGGCGCTTGAGGGCGAGCGCCCCACCCCCATTTCCCGCGCACTTTCCGTCCCGCATCTTTTCGATCGCGCGATTGCGCCACTTCCTTCCTTGCCATCGCGGGACCCGCAGGTCTTTTCTTTTTTTCCCGCCGTCGCATGCCCGTCCGCATCTCCCAGCTGCTCGACCCCGCCTTCATTTCGCTGAGCCTCCGCGGCACGGAACACGCCGCCGCGCTGGACGAGGTCTCCCGCCTGCTGCAGTCGCATCCCGACGTCACCAACTATGCCGGTTTTTACGAGGGGCTGCTGGCGCGGGATCGTCTCGACACCACCTGCCTCGGCAACGGCATCGCTCTGCCCCATGCCCGCACCGAATATGTGCGCAAGATCGTCGTGGCCGTCGGCCGCAGCGATCAGGGCGTGACCTTCGCCGGTGAACCGGAACCCGTCCGGCTGCTCTTCGTGCTCGGCACGCCCAAGGCGAAACCCGGCGACTACCTCGCCCTCGTCGGCACCTTGTGCCGCCTGATCAAGGATTCAGCGCACCGCGCGCTGCTGCTTTCTGCCACCACCCCGGAGGATTTCATCACCACCGTGGCCCAGCTCGAAAACAAGGTCCTGGGCCCGGAAAAAATGCCGCCGCCGGCGGGCTGACCCCCCGGCGCGCCCTCCCGGAACAATGTCCCGCCGCCCGCTAGGCGCCGGTTGCCTTACTGTCCCGCCAGTGGATATTGAATGATCTTGCCGGATTTGAGACGCACGCGCAACGGAACCCCTTGTTTGAAGATGAGTGTGGAATAGTCCTCCCCGGCGACCGAGGTCACTCCCTTGACGTATTTGTCGGGGCCAACCAGATCGTCGTAGATGGCCGACGTGGTGTTCTTCTCCAGATAATATTGGTCGGCCGCTGCATCCAGCATGCGCAGGTTGTTGAGCACGGTCTTGTCCTGCGAAGCCTCGCGCACCTTCTCAAAGGCCGGGATCGCCATCGCGGCCATGATGCCGATGGTGACCGGATTGTAGATGGCCACGGCGGCCACGTCCTGCTTCAGCGAACGATTCCAATACGAACGGATCAGGATGCCCTCGGGCAGATTCGTCCGGAGCGTGATGAGCGGCCGGTCGGGTGCCGGCAGATTGTTCATCACCAGCCTGAGCACCTGCTTGTTGTCCGCCGGCAGCTGCGGGTTCAAAGCCTCGATCTGCTTCAGCCGCGTGAAAAGCGCCGGGCTGACGTAGCCGAGCGCGTTGCCCACCGCGCCGACGTGGTCCAGGGCCTTTTGAAAATCCGCGCTCTGGGCCAGCCCGGTTTTCTGCTGGCGGGCTTCCGTCAGAAATTCCACGGATGTGGCCACGAACAAGGTGCTGCCGTCGATCGCGAGCACCGGTTTGATTCCCTCCAGCGGGAGCGGCATTTTCAGTTCGAAAAGCTTGAGCGCGCCCTCCTGCCGCGCCGCGAGGACGGGCGACTTGGTCAGCGCGCCCTCGAGGGCCGGCCCGATCCCGTCAATGCAGAGCAAAAGGGAGAACGCCGGCGTCGTAACTCCGGCCGGACCAGGCCAGCGGAGATTGCGCTGCGGGTCGAGGCGGACGATCATCGCCGAACGTCCCTTCAGTCCATTGATGAGGTCCAGGGCGGAAATGCCCACATCGGCCCCGGCTTTTTGCAGGCCGACATCCACGAGATTCGCCGTGGTTTCCCCGCCAATCTTGGCCACCACCTGTTTGAGGCTGGCGTAGACCGCCGGGACGTCGAGCTCCCCTTCGCTGTACAAATCCGTGTCGGCCGGCGCGAGGTTCAAATGGGTGAACGGTCCGGCCGGCCCGCCCAGCCCGGCCAGCAATCCACGCCTTTTTTCCGGTGTGTAGAAGAAAACCCGGTTGCGAAAAAACCCGCTGCCGTCCGGCACCGAGCTCAACCCGACCGCCTTGACGTCGTCCAGCCCGAGCAGGGAAAAGATCGACCGGTAATCCTGTTTCACGAACGGGGCCATCTGCGGCTGCGCCTCCGCCATCTGGCCGAGAATCCCCTGCAGGGAACCGGCAAATTTGAGCATGTCGCCGTCGACATCCGCGTAGGCGTAAAGGGTGCCGCCGAGCTCGAGCTGGCTGTTCACCGCCAGGAAATGCCGGCTCCGCTCGCTCTCCTTCACCAGTTCGGCCGCCGCCGGCTTGGGCGGCGCGGGCGGCGTCACCGCCACCGGCTCCTCTTTTTTCGCACATGCCGCCAGAAGCAGCAGCCCCGTTCCGCAAACCACCCGCCAGATTTTGGGAATCATGTCGCGGAGACTAGCTCTCTCCGGCCGGAAGTGAAAGGCCAAAAAACACTATTCGGGTCCGCCCCCGGGGCATTCCCAGCCAAAACAATGCATTTTGTGGGAGCGAGCTTGCTCGCGACTCGTTCGCCAACGCGTGCAAGCTCGCTCCCACATTTTCATGCCAAGCCGAAGCAAGCTTCGGGGTATGAGACCCACTGGAAATCAAAAAAGTCCCCGCTGCTGCATCGAGCCGCGCTTGTCCGCGTCGAGCGTGCTCATCTGCAGAAGCCAGGGGATGGTCGACTTGGCGTATTGCGGCTGGCGCAGCAATGCGAGCAACAGCAGCGCCGCGCCGACCGCGTCGTACAAGGCGGCATGGAAACGGCGCCGGTCCGGTGGACAGTACAACGCCGCCTGCTCGTCCAGTTCCGCCTTCAGCCCGCATTCTCCGACCAGTTGCTCGAGCCGGCCGTCGCCCAGCTGCGGGAAAAACTGCGGATACAGCCGGCCCGTGTCGATCCACGGGCCCCACTCGTGCGCAGCCCGCCCGGGCTGGGCGAAATCCGGCACGGAGCGGGGATACGGCCAGACCGATTTCAGCAGCGCGTTTTCCGTCCCGGCGAAATGCGCCGCGAGCGGACCGCGTTCACGGAGGCCCGCGAAATATTCCCACTCCGTGGTGAACGGCGGTTCGCGTGCCACATCCTCCGCGCGCAGGCCGTGCACCGCCGCGTCCATCGGGCTGACCCGCCCGGTCGCCGCGCACCGGCGCGTGCGCGTCGCCGCAATCGCCCCGCCCTGCAGCGTCACGACGCCAAATTCCAAAATCCCCGAGGTGCGGTTGCCCTCGAAGTCGATGAAATGAATGGGCGGATCGGCCGGAGTCATGGCGGTGATGGCAACGCTCCGGGCGTTCACGGCGCCACCGGCGAGCCGGCCTGGACCCACGCCGCGATGACGGCGCGTTCCTCCTCGGTGATCTGCGTGACATTGCCGAGCGGCATGATGCGCGTGACCACCACCTGCTGGTACATCCGCGGGGCCGCCTGCAAAATCCCGTCGGGCGCGCTGAGGATGACCCCCGCCTGCGGCGCGGTGATGCCCGGGAATGTCGGCACCGGCGAATGGCAGGGCACGCAGCGCTGGCCGACGATCGCCCGCACGCGGTTGAAGGTCACCGGGCCCTGCACCGGCGGCAGCGCCACAAGATGCGGGGCGGTCCACCAGGCCACGATCCCGAGGAGCACCGCGCCAAAGGCCGGATATTGCCACGCATACACCCCCTTGTGTTTGCGGTTGAAAAAATGCCGGATGCTGACCCCGGCCGCCGCGAGCAGCACCAGCACCGCCCAGTTGTATTTGTGGGCGTACAGCGAGGCGTAGTGATTGCTCACCATGAGGAAGATCACGGGGAGCGTGAAATAGTTGTTGTGCACGCTGCGCTGCTTGGCGCGTTTGCCGTCGCGCGGATCCGGCGCCCGGCCGGCGCGCATCGCCTCCACCATCCGCCGCTGGCCGGGAATGATCACGAAAAACACGTTCGCCGCCATGATGGTGCCGATGGCCGTGCCGACATGAATGAACGCCGCCCGGCCGCCCAATGTGCGCGCCAGCATCCAAGCGAGCGCACCCATCAACGCAAAAACCACGACGGCGAGCAGCCCGTCGCGCTTGCCCAGCGGGGATTTGCAGAGGAGATCGTAGACCAGCCAGGACCCGAGCATGCTGGCGGCGCCGACGGCCACGGCTTTCCAAGGCGCCAGCGGCATCACGGTGGGATCGACCATCATGGTCCCGGCCTTCAGCCAGTACACCAGCACGAGCAGCGCCGTGCCGGAAAGCCAGGTCGTGTAGGCCTCCCATTTGAACCAGTGCAATTTCTCGGGCAACGCAGCCGGAGCCACGAGATATTTTTGCGGATTGTAGAATCCGCCGCCATGCACGGCCCAGAGCTCGCCGCCCACGCCTTTTTTCGCCGCCTCCGATCCCGGCGCCGGGGGATCGAGACTGTTGTCCAGCCAGATGAAATAAAACGACGAGCCGATCCAGGCGATGCCGGCAATCACATGCAGCCAGCGCACCAGCAGGCTCAGGAACTCAATCAGATGTGCATCCATGGGCGGGGCCGGATCAAGCTGGCCGCGTGCCAGCAGGAGCGGAAGTCGGATCCGGGCCGGTCAGCGTTTCTTTTTCGACCGCCATTCGGCCGTCACCCGCGAGGTGAAACCGCCGCGGGCCTTCCAGTCGGCCACGATGGTGAGACTGCGCGGTTGCAGCGCGCCGCCGAGATCGTCGCAGATCTGGTTGGTCGCCGCCTCGAAGAAAATGCCCTCGTTGCGGTAGGCATGGAAATAAAGTTTGAGCGATTTGAGCTCGACGCACTTCTTATCGGGCACGTACCGCACGGTGATGTCGCCAAAGTCCGGGTGCCCGGTCATTGGGCAGAGCGAGGTGAACTCGTGATGCGTGTGCTCGATCACGTAATCGCGGCGGGGCGCAGGATTGGGAAAGATCTCGAGGATTTTCGGGTCGGCCATGAACGGAGAAAGACGGAAAGCCCGCGGCGCGGGAAGGACGAAATTCCGGGCGCTCACGAGTGCGGCGCATCGGCCCGGTGCGCCGCGGCGGGGCGGGCCGTTTCCCCTGCCTTGTGGAGGAGGCTGTTTACAGGCGCCCCCCCCTTTCGCCCGAATTTGCAGGAAACAAACGGCTTCACGCCGCGACACCCCTGTTCGCCTGTAAACAGGCTCCTACCACGACACTCCGGACCCAAGCCCGACCTGGTGGAGCGCATTGACCCCAATGCGCTGGTTTTGGCGCCTCGCGTTGGGCAGGTTGCGGTGAACCCCCGCTCCACTTTTCCCGTTCCCCGCATTGCAGCGTTGCAGCGGGTCGCGGCATGTGTTTAGTGCCCGCATCCCGTTCGGATGAAAATCAGTCAAGGCCTCGATCTCTCCCAGTTTTTCAAGTTCTCCACGCGCGAGCGACTGGACTGGATCACGCCGGTGTGCCTCCTCCTGCTCGCAACTTTCGGGGTGTTTTTCATCTACAGCGCCCAACTGGCGACCGGCCGGGAACAGTGGACGCTGCAGGTGGTGTGGATCGTCGTGAGCGGGATGGTCTACTCCGCGGTCTCGCTGCTCGATTACCGGCTGTGGCTGCGGTGGGCGCATTGGGTCTACCTGATCGCCCTGATTCTATTGATTGCGGTGAAAATTCCCGGTATCGGCGTGGCGCACATGGGCGCTCGCCGCTGGATCAACTTCGGACCGCTCTCGTATCAGCCCTCGGAGAGCGCCAAACTGGCCGTTTTGGTGATGACCGCCTCGATTTTGACCGGGGCGAAGATCGGCAGCGTCCGTGACTCTTTGCAAACGCTTGTAAAATTGGCCCTTGCCGCTGGCTTGCCCATGTTGTTGATAGTGGCTCAACCCGACCTCGGCACCGCCTTGGTCATCGCCCCAATGGTGTTCGCCATGCTCTTTGTGTCCAACCTCTCGCTGCGTTTCTTCGCCGCGACGGTGGGCGTGTTCGCCTTGCTGGTGGGCGTCGTGGCCTTCGATACCTGGCGCTATTCCAACTTTCTCGACGAAAATCACCTCTCGCCGCAGGTGGCCCGCGGCAAGTTCGAACCGCACTCCTGGCTCCCGCTCAAGGACTACCAGCGGGAACGCGTGCTGTCCTTCGTCGCCCCCGACAAGATCGACCCCATGGGCATCGGCTGGAACCAGCGCCAGTCGCTCATCTCCGTCGGCTCGGGCGGCCTGACCGGCAAGGGCTGGACCGAGGGCACGCAGGCCAAGCTGGGCTACCTGCCGCGCAGCATTGCGCACAACGACTTTATTTTCTCCGTCATCGCGGAGGAAAAGGGCTTTCTTGGAAGCATCGCCGTCATCGGCCTCTTCGCCGTGGCCTTGTGGAACGGAATACGCATCGCCGGTCTCGCCCGTGATCGCTTCGGCCAGCTCCTGGCCCTCGGCGTCACGGTGCTCATCGGGGTGCACGTATTCGTCAACATCGCCATGACCGTCGGGCTGGTGCCGGTGACCGGCATTCCGCTGCCCTTTATCAGCTACGGCGGCACCTTCGTGCTCAGCTGCAGCCTGCTGCAAGGACTGGTTCAAAGCGTCTATCGCTTCCGGAGGGACTTCTAAATGAAGCTGCCTTCCCGCGCTATCGACCGCTCTGCCGGAATCTCCTGCGCACTGCACGCCCGCACGCCGGCCCCCGCCGACCACACCCAACGGGAACAACCCCATCATGAACGATCAGAACAGCCACCCCGGCCCCTCCTCCCCCGAGGATGCCGACTCCAACTATGAGCAGGAGCTCACCACCCCACCCCCGCCCCGCGACACCGAGCAGCTTTCGGCCGAGCAGCTGAAGTCCGGCGCCCGGGACCGCGCCGCCGACCGGCCCATCCTCCAGAAGATCCTGACCCTGTTCCGCAAGGAGAAGACCTCCTTCCGCGAACTGGTCATCAACTCCGAACCGCTCGAAAAGCGCGTCGCCCTCCTCCTCGACGGCGTCCTCGACCGCTTCGAGATCGAACGCGAGTCCGACAACCGCATGGTCGGCGGCATCTACAAGGGCCGCATCAAGAATCTCGACCCGGGTCTCAAGGCCGCCTTCGTCGACATCGGCTACTCCAAAAACGCCTTCCTCCACTATTGGGACATGCTCCCGGCCGCCGCCGACTCCTCCGTCGAAGTCGTCCGCGTGAACAAGAAACGGGACGCCGCCCCGCGCAAGCAGGAGCCGACCGTCAAGGACATCCCCAATCTCTACCCGCCGGGCACCGAGATCGTCATCCAGGTCACCAAGGGCCCCATCGGCACCAAGGGCCCGCGCACCACGACCAACCTCTCCCTCCCGGGCCGCTACCTCATCCTGACCCCGTTCTCCGACGGTTGCGGCATCTCCCGCAAGATCGAAGACCCCCAGGAACGCAAGCGCCTCAAGACCCTCATCAACGAGCTCACCATCCCCGAGGGCATGGGCGTCATCGTCCGCACCGCCGGCGAGGGCAAGAAATCGCGCTACTTTGTCCGCGACCTGCACATCCTCCTGAAAACGTGGCAGGAAATCACCAACAAGATGTCGTCCGAGCGCGCGCCCGCCTGCCTTTACCAGGAGCCCGACCTCGTCGAGCGCACCGTGCGCGACTTCCTCACCGAGGAGGTCGACCGCGTGCTCATCGACAACAAGGACGACTATACCCGCACCGCCGACCTCGTCGGCATGATTTCGCAGCGCTCCCGCAGCAAGATCGCCCTCTACAAGGATTCGATCCCGATCTTCGAGCGCTTCAACATCGAGCGCCAGATCGAGCAGACCTTCCAGCGCCGCGTCTCCCTGCCCAGCGGCGGCGAGATCGTCATCGACGAGACCGAGGCCCTCATCGCCATCGACGTCAACACCGGCTCCCACAAGTCCCGCTCCGGCGACGAGAA
>CAYZGG010000134.1:0-9561 GCA_964477955.1 uncultured Opitutaceae bacterium | reverse complement strand
GTCGAGCAGCGTGGCACAGTCCTCTTAGACACTCTTGTCGAGAACACCGTCGACCACCCGATCATTCGCCCGTCGCGTTCGGCACTTTCGCTGAGCCTGCCGAACGGGGGCACGATCCAGTTTCAGCCCGACCGCATTTTGGTTGCGCCGGCTGGGCTCGACCAAGTTGATGCGGCCCGCAAAAACAATTTGCACGCTAGGCGTCCGTCGATTGGTATGATCCGGGGATTTTCGAGCCGACAGGCAAGAGTGCGTTCGCGATTCTGCACATGGCGGCCAGGGGTGGGATCGCCTATTGGGTGGGGTTTCAACGAACCACCGTCCGAATGCGCGGGATGCCGAAAGCTGTCCGCTTCAACTTGCGCGTGACCGAAGTATTTCGCCGCGAAGGCAACGACTGGAGGCTGATCCACCGTCACGCCGATCCCCTGACGTCCAAGCAGAAACAATAACCGTAATGCCAACATTCGAAATAGAAAATGACAGCAAGGTCACGGAAGACCGGCGTGTTTTTCAAGGAATGAAACTGCCGCCAGCCAAGATCGATACCACCATGCACGCCTTCCGGCTCCACGCGCCGGGCGGCCCCGCGAGTCTCAAATACGAGCAGATCGACACCCCGCGCCCGGGAGCAGGGGAGGCACTTGTTCGCATTTATGCCGCCGCCATCACACGGGACGAACTCAAATGGCCCGTCGATCGGCGGCCTGCGATCCCGTCCTATGAATTTTCCGGAATCGTCGCCGCGGTAGGGGCAGAGACAGACGACCTTGAGATCGGGGAGTCGGTCTACGCGCTTAAGCCCGAATACTTTGCCGCACTCACCCAAGCGGCGGTTTTATTTGGCGTCCGAAAGCAACGAAAGCTCGCTGTATTTTAAGGCCGCTTGCTTTATTTGCGAAGCGACGCCACGAAGGGGGGCGCCATGAAGGAAATTTCACCGACTTTGCCGGCACCCGGGCTCTTGCCGGGAAAAATTGCGAGGTGGGTGCTGAGAGTTCTTTTGGGCATGGCCTTTCTACTCATTGGCACCACCAAGCTCGCTGGCATAGCGAACACGGTCGCGTACTTCGAAGCGATCGGGTGGGGGCAGTGGTTTCGCTATCTGACCGGGTCTCTCGACGTGGTGGGCGTCTTGCTGCTCTTTGTGCCCGGATATACGTTTTATGGGACGATCATGCTCGTCAGTTCCGTGGGAACGGCAACCGTCCTTTCCCTTACGGTGCTTCGAGGCAATCCAATCTGGGGCAGCACCGCCATGGTGCTGCAACCGCTCGTACTCACGTTGCTGACCCTCGCGCTGGCGTGGCTGACGCGGCCGGCGAGGCGAAGGTGATTTCTCACGAGCCGGTGAAGGTCGCACGAAGTCGGGCGAGTCTCCGATGACTGACCGTTGTATGATGGAGGATCGTGATGAAATTGGATTTCGCTCGGGAATGCCGGGTTTTGTTTGGGCCGGAGACAAGGATTTTCACGAATTTTCTGGGGTGGATCCCCTGCAATATGCTCCGTCGCTCCGCTGCGCTAAAGTAAGAACAGATTCATTTTTGCCGAAGAGAGCGGGGTGGCTCCTGTGCGGGCTGAGTTCGGTGCGGAAACCCGCGTCGTTTCACCCAACCCCAGACCCCTGCCAACAATGAATACGGAATTTGTTGTCTCCCGCTCGGCCGCCGGTGGTGCAATCCATTCGCCCACCCGCCTGCATGCTTCCTCCGGTGTTGCCACCTCGTCTGCGATCAATTCGCGGCTAGCCCGTCTGTTTCTCGGCCTGGCCATCGTGGCCGCCATCGGGGCCACGCGGCTGCCAGCGCAGATCGTTTCCAACGGATTCGAGGACGGCACGCTGCAAGGTTGGGCGCCGTTTGGCTCGCCCACGCTGACCAATACCACGGAAGCCGCCCACACCGGCACGCACAGCCTGAAGACGACGAACCGCACCGCCACGTTCAACGGACCTTCCCTCGACCTGCGAAGCCTGCTCCTCCCGAATGCGACCTATCAGATTACAGGCTGGGCCCGGATGGTCTCCGGCACTGACACCGTCAAGTTCACGATTCAGCACGGAACCGGCGGCAGCTTCACCGGGGTGGCCCAGGCGGCGGCCGACGCCAACGGCTGGGTGCAACTCCAAGGCACCTTCACGCCCACGACCGGTGACAGCGTCCTGACGCTCTATCTCGAAAGCAACACGGTCGGAACCGAGTATTATTTGGATGATGTCACCATCACCGAGGTCTCCCCGCCGCCCACTCCGGTGCTGACCGACGACTTTGAGGACGGCACCACGCAGGGATGGCGTGCCCGATTCGGGAGTCCGATCGTGACCAACACGACCGAGATCGCCCACACAGGGACGAACAGTCTGAAGACGACGAACCGGACGCAGGCGTTCAACGGTCCGGCACTGGACGTCGGCAGCGTCGTGGCGGCCGATAACATTTACCAGATCAGCGGCTGGGTCCGCCTCGTGCCCGGACAAACTCTGCCCGGGCCCGCCCAGCTCAAGTTCTCGATGCAGGAGGATTTCTCCGACGGCACGCCCAGCCAGTTCATCCAGGTGGCTGCCTTGCAAACCGTCACCGACACCGCCTGGGTGCAGCTGCAGGGAAGCTTTACCTTTACCGGGACCAACGTCTCCGCCCTCACGTTGTATGTGGAAAGCGACAGCAATGGCACCACTGCGGAGTTCTATCTGGACGACGTCGTGATCGCTCTCGCCGTGAAGGTTCCGCCGCCGTTCACTCCGCCTGGTCCGCCCATTGCCACCGGTCAGCCGAAGTTCCTCGGCTGCGCGTTCAGTCCGGCGCAGGCCACGAACTTCGACAAGTATTTCAACCAGGTGACGCCCGAAAACTCGGGCAAGTGGGGCAGCGTCGAGGCGGTCCGCGGCACGTTTGATTTTTCGCAGCTCGACCTGGCCTACAATGAGGCCAAGAACAACGGCTTCCTCTTCCGCATGCACAACCTCATCTGGGGCGCCCAGCAGCCAGCCTGGATCGAATCGTTGCCGGCGGACCAACAGCTGCAGGAAATCAACAACTGGTTCGCCGCGGTCGCCGCGCGTTATCCGAACATCGATTTCATCGACGTGGTGAACGAGCCGCTGCACACTCCGCCCTCCGGCGCGGGCACCGGCAACTACATCAACGCTCTCGGCGGCAGCGGCGCGACGGGATGGGACTGGGTCATCACGTCCTTCCAGCTCGCCCGGCAGTACTTCCCCAATGCCAAACTCGAGCTGAACGAGTTCGGCGTGGAAAATGATTCCGCGGAAGCGCAGCGCTACATCCAGATCATCCAGCTGCTGCAGCAGCGGCACCTCATTGATGCCATCGGCGTCCAGGGGCATGCCTTCAACACCAACGTGCCCGCTTCCACGCTCACCTCCAATCTCGACCTGCTCGCCACGACCGGTCTGCCGCTCTACATCACGGAAATGGATGTCGATGGCCCGACCGACGACATCCAGCTGGCGAGTTACCAGCAGATCTTCCCGGCGTTTTGGGGTCATCCCGATGTGCAAGGCGTGACGCTCTGGGGCTACCGGCCGGGCCTGTTCCGCAATGCCGAAAGCGCCTTTATCGTCTACGACAACGGCGCCGAGCGTCCGGCCATGAAATGGCTGCAGACCTTCGTGCACAACTTTCCGCTCATCGCCGTTCAACCGCAGGACGTGACCGTGCCGCTGGGGGGAACGGCGACATTCTCGGTGCAGGTCGGCCCGGTGCCTTCTCCCACCTATCAATGGTTCAAGGACGGCCAGGCCATCGCCGGCGCGACCAACTCGACGTTGATCGTCGCCAACGTCCGCGCTTCGGATCTCGGCAGCTACCAGGTGGTCGTGACGAATGACATTTACAGCAACACCAGCCGCGCGGCGACGCTTTCCATCGCGAGCCTGGCGCTGAGCAACCACGCCCCGACCCTCAACAGCGCGGCGGTCCAAGGTTCGATTCAGCAAATGCTCGGCGAGAGTGTCACGCTCAACAGCGGCGCCGCGGTCACTGGCAGCCTGTTCGTGCCCGGCACGCCGACGGTGACACTGAATGGCACGCCGACCTATGGTGGCACGATTGACGGCACGGGCAGCGCTTCGCCCACTCATTACACGGTTATTCTCAACCGAGGAACCAGCTTGAACCACGTCGTGCGGCGCACCGATCCGATCCCGCTGCCGACCGTGGCCGCGGCCGCCGCGCCGACCGGCTCTCGCAGCGTCGTTCTCAACAACGCGGGGCAGAGCGTCGGCGACTGGTCCACCGTGCGCAGCCTCACGCTCAACTCCAACGTCGGACCGGTGGTCGTGCCGGCCGGCGCCTACGGCAGTTTCCTGGCGAATCGGGGATCGTCGTTCGTGCTCGGTACGGCCGGGGCGACAACCCCCGCAGTCTATTCGTTCCAGAGCCTTGCGCTCAACAGCGGCGCTCAAATCCAGATTGCGGGCCCGGTGATCGTCATCCTGGAAAACAGCTTTACGATCAACGGCGGCGTCGTGGGTGCCTCCGATCATCCGGCCTGGCTGACATTGGACATCCACAACGGCGGTCTCACGCTCAACAGTGACGCGAACCTCTTCGGATACGTGAGCGCGCCCACCGGCCAGATCACCCTCAACGGGAATGCACTGCTCGAAGGCGATATCGCGGCGGACCGGCTCACGTTGAATTCGAAGGCCATCCTGCAGCTGCCCGGGCCGGCCACAAATTAGTTTCCGCAATCAGGGCTCGAAGAGCAAGACGCGCCGCCCCTCAACCCGGGGCGGCGCAGTCTGTCGTTCGTCCGGTCTGGCGCAGCTCCCGCGTCGCCAGGCTGGTCCGGACTCATGCGGTTGAGACTGATTTCCACGCGAGCCGCTTTTCTGGAAGATGGAGCCCGACCTCCGGGCGGGCTAATGCGGTCACGCAAGGCAAACCGGCCCGGAGGTCCGGTTCCACCTCATTTCAACTGCATGATCTCGGCTCAGATTTCGCGATGAATTTGTCAGTTTCGCTAAACGATCGAAACAGACCGAATCAGCCCGGCTGAGTGGGGTTGTAAAAAGTCAGCACGGAGATTCAACGCCCAGTGTTTCCGAATAAACCTGCGCCCCCTCGTTTACGTCATTTCGATATTTTCGAGGGTTGCCGACCATGTGGTATAGATATTGCGTCTATATCTGACTTATGCCGGCGGCGTTCTTACACCGCATTACCCCTCGTTACCGCCTGCTTCGGGAATACACCGAAGTCCTGGTGGTCATTGCGTTTGTGACCATCGCGGGTTGGTTTGCGCCGGTCAGCTACTGGGCGTTGGGGCAGTTCTATCTCCTCGCGGTGATCGTCCTGAGCATGCATCTGAGCCGCTGGCCGGCGCTGGCGGCCGCCGTGGTCAGCGGCATCGCCTGGAATTTCGTCTTCGTTCCGCCGCGGTTGTCGTTCTCGGTCCTGCATTTTGACGACGGCATTCTGCTTGGAACCTATTTTCTGGTCGCGCTCATTGGCGGGCAGGTGGCGGTGCTGCGGGCAGCGGCCGCGCGGGCCAAGTTGCTCGCCGAATCCGAACGACTGCACCAGACCCTGTTTGACAGCATGGCCCACGAGCTGAAAACGCCCATCGCCGTGGTGCGCTCCGCCGCCGAACAGCTCGGCACGGAGGACCCGGCCAGACGGGAACGGCTGGCGCAGGAGATCCACGCCGCGGCGCAGCGTCTCGACAGTTTGGTGTCCAACTTGCTCAACCACACCCGGCTTGAATCGGGGGTATTGAAACCACAGATGGACTGGTGCGATGCGCACGATCTGGTGGCGGCAGCCCGCCGCGCCCTGGGGGAGCGGCTGAAAGGCCGACCGCTGGAGGTCGACATTCCCAATGACCTCCCACTGCTGCTGGCCGACGCCCCGATGATGGAACAAGTGATCGCCAATCTCCTGCTCAACGCGGCGGTGCACACTCCGGCGGGGCTGAGCATCCAGGTCAGCGCCGGCTGCCTCGCGGATCCCGCGAGGGTTTTCATTCGCATTACCGACGAGGGGCCGGGCATCCCGCCCGAACTGAAGGAAATCATCTTCGAGAAATTCCAACGGGGCAAGAGTGCACGCCAGAGCGGCCTGGGTCTGGGGCTTTCGATTGTCAAGGGGTTCATGCTGGCGCAGGGCGGGGACGTCTCGGCTGAATCGCGTTCGGAAGGCGGGGCGCAGTTCACGGTTTTGCTGCCCCGGGCAAATCCGGGCAACGTGCCGCACATATGAGTACCGCCGATCACAGTGCCGAGATCCTGATCGTGGACGATGAAGCCCAGATCCGGTCGATCCTGCGCGGCATCCTCGAGGGCGCCGGTTATGCGGTGCGGGAGGCGGAAGCCGGGCAGACCGCCATCGGAGCCGTGGTGGTCCGGCAGCCGAACGCCATCATTCTGGATCTTGGGTTGCCGGACATGACCGGGAGCCAGGTTCTGGCCGCGCTGCGCCCGTTTTGTCTCGCTCCGGTCATGATTCTCTCGGTTTTCGGCCAGGAGGAGAGCAAGGTCGGCGCGCTCGATGCCGGGGCGGACGACTATCTGACCAAGCCGTTTGGCAGCAGCGAGCTGCTGGCGCGCCTGCGGGCCCTGCTGCGGCGCACCGGGCCGACGGTCGTGCCGGTGCGGTTTCGCTTCGGGCCGATCGAGGTCGACATTGCGCAGCGCCGGGTCTTCCGCGGAGGCCAGCGGATCAATCTGACCGCGACCGAATTTGAGCTCCTGCGGCTGCTCATTGTCCACCATGATCAGGTCCTGACCCACCGGAAGATTTTGCGCGAAGTGTGGAGCCCCAAGGTCGAGGACAAGATCCACTATTTGCGCACTTTCATGATGCGGCTGCGCCAGAAACTGGGCGACGATGTCGCCGCGGCGGGCTATATCCAGACCGAATCCCGCGTGGGTTATCGGTTCGTGACCGAGCCGACTCCGATGGATGCCGGGAGATAGTCGAGGCGGCCGGGATCGTACAGCTTAGACGAGGTGGAACCGGACACTCCGGGCCGGGTTTCCTTGAGTGACCGAATCTGCCCGCCCGGAGGTCGGACTCCACCTTGCGAAAGAGCAAATTCGCAGGGGACTCATTTCAGCGGCCGGAGTTGACTCAGAAGAGCATGAAGGCGGCCGCCATGATCAGGGTCGGCACGATCGCGGCCAGCGCCAGCCCGACCGGCGACACCCCGTTGGGGAAGAAACGCTGCAGGATGCTTTGTCCGGCCGGATTCGGCGCATTGGCGATCACGGTGAGCCCGCCGCCCGTCACGGCGCCGGCGACGACCGCATGTTTGAAGCCTTCGCCCAAGCCCGGCACGAGGGTGGCGAGATAGGTGATCGCGGCGTTGTCGTTGAAGGACGTCAGGAAGGTCGCGCCCCAGAAAAGGCTCATGCGTCCCAGGCTCCCCAGCACGGGCTGGAGCCACCAACCCTGCAGACCGCCGTGGACCACGAGGCCCGCGAGGAAAAAGCCGACGAGCAGCGGCGAGCGCAAATCCATGCGCTTCTGGTGGTGGGCGGTGGCCTGCGCGAAGGCCAGGAAGAACAGAAACCCGCCGATGAACAGCGGCGCGTAACGCGAAACCGCCACCGAGAACACGATGAATCCCACCTGCACGGCGATGATCCACATCGGAATGTAGGCGCCGCCGCCGATCGTGACGAAGCTCTCCTTGGCCATGCGTTCCTTTTCCAGCGCCATGAACTCACGGTGGAAGATGCTGTAGTAAAGCAGCGTGGAAACGGTGATGCCCAGAGCCGCGCGCCAGCCGAAATGGAGAAAGACGTACGACACGTCCCAGTTCCATGGCCCCGCGACCATGATCATCGGCGGAGCCGAAAAATGGGTGAGGGTGCCGCCGACGGAGACGTTGACGAACAGCAGGCCGATCGTGGCGTACCGCAGGCGCATGGACGGTTTGTAATGGTAGAACTGCCGCGCCAGGAGGATCGCGGAAATCGTCATCGCTCCCGGCTCCGTGATCAGCGATCCGAGCAGCGGGCCGAAAATCAGAATCGCCAGCCAGGAGGCGGCGATGGTCTTGCCGCCAAGGGACGCCAGCAGGTCGATGACCCACTCGGCCACGCGGGTCACCGGGCGGGTCGAGGCCAGCGCCATGATGATGATGACAAAGAGTGGCTCGGTGTAGTCGACGCCCTTGCCGATGTAGTCGACCATGACGCTCCACCCTTTGAACCAGGCCCCGACGATCATGAGCACGATCGCCCAGAGGCCGAACACGACCTCGACTTCGCCGAGAAAATGCAGGATCTGACCGGCGAAGCTAACCTCGGCCACTTCCTCGCCCGAATCCTGGAGCACCGTGCGCGGACCGCCCGCGGTGTGCCGGGCCTCGGCCAGGGACGCCCAATGCTTGAATTTGGGCGCGAGAAAGGTGTGCAAAATGGCGACGCCGAAAATCACCGTCGCGAACAGGTTGAAAGGCTCGGCATGCACCCGCTCCGCGAGCGTTTGCAGCAATCCCACGGCCGACGGGGGCGCGTAACTGTCGAGCGGCCGGGGGAAGATTTCTGCGAGGACTGTGAGACCGGCGGAAAGCGGGCCCATTGTCATGCCTTCGCCTCACTCCGACGCTGCAGGAGCTGCCGCAGCAGGGTCCAGCCGTAGCCGAGCACGACTCCGCCCGAGACCCACCACTGGGTGCCGGCCCGGAAGAGCAGCGGGCAGATGACCTGAATCAGCGCCAGCACGAACAAGAGCAAAGCCACGCGTCCGCCCGAGCCGGGCATGATGGACCAGCCGCTCTTCAGCTTGCCGGATTGCTGGAGTTTTTCGTTGTGGCGCAAAGCGGCGGCCTGGAGCAGGCCGAAAGAATAGCCGATGACGGCACCGGACAGAAGACCGAGGGGATAAGTAATGAGGTCGAGAAGCATAAAAAAAGAATGGGGTTGGGGAATTTTTTCGTCAAGGGGGGCGGCGCGAAGGATCGGACTTGCGCGCCGCCCATGGAATTCAAACGAAACGACAGGTCAGATGGCGACCGGTGTTTCGGCCTTGTGATCCATCACCATGCCAGCGTAGCCCGGAGCGCCCATCTCGGGCAGATCCAGACCCTGGATCTCAACTTCCTTGGAGACGCGGTTGCCCACGAGTTTCTCGGCGATGAAGTAGACGATGATCGACAAAACCGACAGCGTGACGAAGCAGGTGGTAACACCGATCAACTCGGCCCAGAACTGGCCCAGGCCGCCGCCGTAGAAGAGTCCCTTGACCGGTCCGGCGACGCCGTTCCAGCCGTCGCCATAGGTGCCGTCGGCAAAGAGGCCGAGCGAAAGGCAGCCCCAGGCGCCGTTGACGCCGTGGACCGAAATCGCGCCGACGCAGTCGTCGATGCCGATTGTGTCGAAGAAGAACACCGCTTCTACCACCAGGACGCCCGCAATGATGCCGATAATCGCGGCGCCGCTGGCGTTCACGAAGGCGCAAGGGGCCGTAATCGCCACCAGACCGGCCAGCATGCCGTTGCACATCATGGACGGATCGGGCTTCTTGGTTTTAAACCACCACATGTAGAGCGTCGTGGCCAAAGCTGCCGTCGAACCCGCAATCATCG
>CAYZGG010000133.1:0-9669 GCA_964477955.1 uncultured Opitutaceae bacterium | reverse complement strand
CGTTGGGTTGGTTGTTTGTTAGATTCTACCGCCACGGAGAATTGTCAGGTGAGCGCAGAGGGCGTGTTCAGTGATGATTTTTATCCCGGCAGTCGGGTACGGGCGGCAAGGCAGCAGCACTCAGCTCGGATCATCACATGTCAGAAAATTCTAAGCTCTACGTGGGGAACCTTCCCTTCGCCAGCACCGCCCAGGACCTCGAAGCCCTGTTCGGCCAGGTTGGCACCGTCAGCGTGGTCGAGATCATCTTCGACAAGTTCACCGGCCGCTCCCGTGGCTTCGCCTTCATCACGATGGCCAACGGGGACGAGGCCCAGAAGGCCGTGGAGAAATTCCACGGCTTCTCGCTGGAAGGCCGGGCCCTGGCGGTGAACATCGCCCGTCCGCGCGAAGAACGTCCGCCGCGGCAGTTCGGACCGGGCGGCGGTGGTGGGGGCGGCGGCTTCCGCGGCGGCCCGCGGCGCAGTGGGGGCGGCGGCGGCGGCGGCTATCGCGGCGAACGGAGTGGCGGCGGCGGCTACCGCGGTGAACGCGGCGGCGGCGGAGAGCAGGGCGAGCGCGGCGGGTACGGTCGCGAATAACGCCGTCATCTCCACCCATGCGTTCAGACGGGCCGGGCTCCACTGCCCGGCCTTTTTATTGCCGCTGGGTTGGTACCCCGAGGTTTGCTTCGGCTTGGTTTGAAAATGTGGGAGTGAGCCTGCTCGCGCCTCGTTCGATGTCGCGAGCAAGCTCGCTCCCACAAGGTGGATTTCATTGTCCGGGAATGCCCCGGAGCTTCGGGGATCCCTGCCAGACACGCGGCCGCAACCCGGGTTTCCCGGGCCATCCCTTGGCCTCCCCGCGGGCAATGGCATCTTGCGTTTTTGGAAACTATAAATACCATAACGGTTTCCTTAGGGTTTATGCGCCTCCCCTCCACCACCCTTCCGTCGCATCGCCACCGCATCGTCGCCGCAGCCCGGACCCGGTTGCTGGCCACCGGGTACCAGGCACTGACGATGGACGACCTCGCCCGCGAACTGGGCATGAGCAAGAAGACGCTTTACCTGCATTTCCCGGGCAAAGACGCCCTCGTCGAGGAGATCCTCAACGGCGTTGTGGCGGAGATCCGAGCCGAGGCCGATGCGCTTTTCGCCAACCAGGACCTGACTTTCATCGAAAAGCTTCTTCGCTTTACCGAGGGCATGACGCGCCGTTTCATGGGCATCAGCCCCCTTTGTCTGCGCGACCTCCAGCGGTTCGCCCCGCATCTTTATCTGCGCATCGAGGAGTTGCGGCATAAAAACATCCCCCTGGTCTTCGGCCGGCTGGTCCGCGAGGGGCGGGACGCGGGCGTGGTGCGTGCCGACGTCGACCCGGCCTTCGCCGTGGAATTCTGGCGGCCGGCGGTGCAGAGCCTGATGCATCCCGATTCGCTGGAACGGCTGGGGCTGCGGCCGGACCAGGTTTTCAAACAGGGCATCGCCCTTTTCTTCGGCGGACTGCTCACTCCCGCCGGCCACAAAGCCTATGAAAAACAATTCTCCCGCTAGACTCGCCACACTCCTTGGGGTCGCGGCCGGGCTCGTTCTCGCCGGCTGCAGCCGCCCGGCGACCGGGTCCTGGCAGGGCTATTTCGAGGGTGATTTTGTCTACGTCGGCGCTCCCCTGGCGGGACGGTTGGAAACCCTCGCGGTCAAAAAAGGCACCCGCATCGACGCGGGTGCGCCGCTTTTCACCCTCGAACAGGGCGCCGAGGTCGCGGCGCTGCAGGAGGCGACGGGCCGGCTGCGCCAGTCCCAGTCACGCCTAGCCGACCTCACCAAGGGCGAGCGGCCCACGGAACTCTCGGCGCTCGAAGCCCGGATCGCGCAGAGCCGCGCGGCGGCCGAGCTCTCCGGCCGCGAGCTCGAACGCACCACCCGCCTGCACGAAACCCATGTGCTCACCGACGACGATTTCGACCGGGCCCGACTGAGTCATGAGGCCAATCTCAAACAAGTCGCCGCCGACGAGGCCCAGCTCGAGACCGCCCGCCTCGGTGGACGAGCCGACGCCATCGCCGCCGCGGAGGCCGATGTGGCCGCCTCCCAATCCGCGCTCGATCACGCCGGCTGGAGCGTCAGCCAAAAAACCCAGACCGCACCCCGCGCCGCGCTCGTCTACGATACGCTTTATCGCGAAGGGGAATTCGTACCGCTGGGCCTGCCCGTCGTGTCGCTGCTCCCGCCGGAAAACATCAAGGTGCGTTTCTTCGTGCCCGAGGCCGAGTTTGGCGCGCTCAAGGCCGGCGACGCCGTCCACGTGCAGGTCACGGGCCGCGCCGCCCCGATTGAGGCGCGCGTCAGCTATCTCTCGCCCAGCCCCGAATATACCCCGCCCGTGCTCTACAACCGCGAAAACCGGGCGAAACTCGTTTTCATGGTCGAGGCCGTCCCCGTCGACCCAGCCGCCGCCCGCGACCTCCATCCCGGCCAGCCGGTGGACGTCGCCAAATAATATCCGTTGTAAAGTCAGGCGCAGCACCACCCAACACAGCATGACAATTGTTGTACGGCTTAACGACACTGGTTCCCGGGTAGGGCGCGACCGCCGGGCGCGCCGTGAGCGTGCTGACGCTCGCGGACGGCCCGGCGGTCCGTCCCTACCCACATGTCGTCCGGATAGATGACTCCTTAAAAATGGCTTCGACAGGTTCCACCCTCGTCATCGACGTGACCGGCATCACCAAACGGTTCGGTTCCAAGACCGTCGTCAACGGGATCGACCTCCAGGTGCGCGCCGGCGAAATCTACGGCTTCCTTGGGCCGAACGGCAGCGGCAAGACCACCTTCATCCGCATGCTCTGCGGCCTGCTCACGCCCGAGGCCGGGCGCGGCACCTGCCTCGGCTACGATGTGCTGACCCAGCAGCGCGAGATCCGCACGCACGTCGGTTACATGACGCAGAAATTCAGTTACTACGAGGACCTCAGCATCCGCGAAAATCTGGATTTCATGGCGCGGCTCTACGACATCCCCGACCGGAGCGCCGCGGTGGACCACGCCATCGAACGGCTCGGGCTCACCGGCCGCAGCGCCCAGCTTGCGGGCCAGCTCTCCGGCGGTTGGAAACAGCGCCTCGCCCTCGCCGCCTGCCTCATCCACCAACCCCAGTTGCTGCTGCTGGACGAGCCGACCGCCGGCGTGGATCCCAAGGCCCGTCGCGAATTCTGGGACGAGATCCACCGGCTCGCCGCCGAAGGGCTCACCGTGCTCATCACCACGCACTACATGGACGAGGCCGAACGCTGTCACCGACTCGCGTACATCGCCTACGGTACTTTGCTCGCGCGCGGCACGGTCGCGGAGGTCATCGCCTCGGCCAAACTCGTCACGTGGGAAATCACCGGGCCCGGTTTGTCGCAACTCGCCGACAAGTTGCGCGACAAGCCCGGCGTCGAGCAGGTCGTGCCTTTCGGCAACACCCTGCATGTGACCGGCCGCGACGCGGGCCAGCTCGAAACCGCAGTCGCCGGGTTGCGCGTGGACGGCACGCACCAATTGAAACGCATCTCGAGCGGACTCGAGGATGTTTTCATCAGCCTGATGGACGCAGCCAAGGACAATTACAAATGACGGCCGTGTTCAATCCGGTAGGGGCGCTTGCCCCCAAGCGCCCTTGGGCCGTTGAGGGCAACGGCCCCCACCCGCTTCACGGGTCGGGAGACCCGTGCCACTTCCATCGCCACCCATGACCCGCTTCGCCTTTCATCGTTTCTGGGCCGTGGTGCTGAAGGAATTCATCCAGATGCGGCGCGACCGCGTGACCTTCGCGATGATGGTCGGCATCCCGCTGATGCAGCTGACGCTTTTCGGCTTCGCGATCAACTCCGACCCAAAACATCTGCCGGCGGCGGTGCTTTCCGCAGACCAGGGGCCGTTCGCCCGTTCACTGGTGTCAACGCTGACGCACAGCGACTACTTCACCGTCACCCGCGAGGTGCGGACCGAGGCGGAGGCGATGCGCTTGCTCCAGCTCGGCGACGTGCAGTTTATCATCAACATTCCCGAGGACTTCTCGCGTCGGTTGTTGCGCGGCGAGCGTCCGAGCGTGCTGGTGGAAGCCGACGCCACCGATCCCGCCGCCACCGGGCCCGCTTTGTCCGCCGTCAGCGCCGTGGCCTCGACGGTGTTCGACCGCGATCTGCCCGGGCCGCTGCAGCGGTTGCACGCAGTACCGGGGCCGGTCGATTTCCGAATCCACGCGCACTACAACCCGGAGAACATCACCCAGTACAACATCGTGCCCGGCCTCATGGGCGTGGTGCTCACGATGACGATGGTGATCATCACCGCGCTGGCCATCACGCGCGAGCGCGAGCGCGGGACGATGGAAAACCTGCTCGCCACTCCGGTCCGGCCGTTCGAGGTGATGGCGGGGAAGATCCTGCCGTACATCGTCGTCGGATATATCCAGGTGACGCTGATCCTTCTCGCCGCCCGTTTTCTCTTTCAGGTGCCGATGGTCGGCAGCCTCGCGCTGCTCTACGTCGTCGCGCTGTTTTTCATCGCGGCGAACCTGGCGGTGGGAATCACATTTTCGACGCTGGCGCAGAACCAGCTGCAGGCGGTGCAGATGGCGTTCTTTTTCTTCCTGCCGTCGATTCTGCTTTCGGGTTTCATGTTTCCGTTCCGCGGCATGCCCGGCTGGGCGCAGGTCCTCGGCTCGTGTCTGCCGATCACGCATTTCCTGCGGATCGTCCGCGGCGTGCTGCTGAAGGGCAACGGCCCGCTGGAAATCGCCCCCGAGCTCTGGCCGATTCTGCTGTTCCTCACCGTCGCGATGGCCGTCGGCGTGAAACGTTACCGGCAGACGCTGGATTGAGGGCCGTAGCATGAGCATGCATCGACGGCTACAACCGGACCTGTTTTGATTCCTGTCCCGCAAAAATAAGTATCTATCAACACGAGAGGAAATGAACAACAATGTCGTCACTGTGGTCGCCGTATCGATCGCTGTTCCGGCTGCACTCGCAGTCCTCAAGCGGTTGGTGGAGTCGTATGTGGAACGCGACACCGGCCGCGAAAAGACAGACCGCACCGAATATCGAATCTCGCCCTACGCTTATGCAGCATTTACAAGCAATCTAGTGCTTGGGGCGCTTTCTATCATGTGGGGATTTCAATCAGATGGACCTGCGAATGCTCCTATCTTATACAAAACCTTTGGAGCTTTCTTCATCCTGTTTCCGATTGCATCGTTTTTTTGGCTTTCTGCATGCCGCATTGAACTGAAAGATACTGGAGTAGTGCTCTGCTCACCGACAGGCACTAGAGAGATCCTTTTCAAAAACTTGAAGCGGGTCCGAGTTTCAAACGGGATGATAGTCCTAGACGAAGGACGTATCCCCAGAACGGTAATCCCAATTATCTACAAGCATTCCAGTGAGATGCTGGCGAACATCAAGGCGCGCATGGAGGCTGCGCATTCAGATTTTTGAGCAGGGAGCGCCCAAAGAGTGACGCTGCGGACATTGATATTCGGCAGCATCTCCACCGAATTGGACGGCTGCAAAGAGATTGCCGGTTTCGGGCCGAAAGTCGTAGCCTGAATCCGTGACGAATCAGCCTTTCTTTTTTCCGGCTTTGTTCATCGGACTTGCGGCTCTGCCGCTGGTGCTGGCGCTCGTGCCGCGGAATCGGCGCTACGGGTTTCGCTCGACGAAGACGCTGGCGGACGACCGGCTCTGGTATGCCGCCAACCGGCTGGGCGGTTGGACGATGCTTTTGGCGAGCTCGGTGTATCTGGCCTTCGCCGCCGCCTGCCCGACGACCGGCCTGGGCGATCGGCGCTTCGGGCTGTGGCTGGCGCACTTTGCCGCGTTCGCGGTCCCGCTGGCTGGTGCGCTGGTTTTGACGATGCGGGCGGTACGGAGACTTTGAGGTGGAAGGGCGCTTGAGGGCAAGCGCCCCTACCGGGGATCAGTTGGCGCGCTCACGGCGGCGCGCCTCCTCAACCCAGTCGATCGATCCAATAATCGGGGTGCTGTCTGACGTGCGCCACGGCCACGATCCATAGGACCGATGGGCGTTCGGCAAACACGACCAAGTAAGGAAATCGCCGGGCACGAGCGCGGCGTGTGCCATGTCGCCAGGGGCCGTGCCGGCGGGGCATCGCTTCGATTTGTGCAACCAGCCTTCTGATTTCCGCCTCGAATCGTTCCGCCACGCCCATGCTGTTTTCAGCGTAGTATCCGACCGCCGCCAAAAACTCCGCCTCCGCCCGCGGATGAAAAACCGCGCGCTTTTTCACCGGCGACCAAGCATGCGGCGGGCCCGGGCAAAGACCCGGGAGGCGGGCACGCCCCGCGCTTTCCCGCTGTCCAATTCATCGAGACGCCGCTTCACCGTGTCAGCCCAGGCATCCTCCACCGCCGGCGCAAAGCCGGTCGGCCACAGGCGGGCATTGAGTCGCTCCACCACCTGCAACTGCACTTTGCGAGGCAGGCCACTGATTTTGGCTTCGATTTGCTCAATGGTGCTCATGCATGAAAAGTGTGCAGATTGTTTTGTGGCTGGCAACTGCTCTTGCGAACCTCTGTCGAAGGCGCTTGAGGGCAAGCGCCCCTACCGGGGATCAGCTGGGTCGGGTACGTGGCGAGCTGGTCTCGCCACGCTTTGTCGCGCGGCAAGCGCGCGACCGGCGGGAAACCAGGTAACCGCCGGGTCGTCCATTCTGCTGGCCAGCAGAATCCTGACGGCGCGCCCGGCGGGCGCGCCCTACCTCGAGGCAAAGGCGACGGAGGTCCGGTTCCACCAGCGCATTGGGGTCGATGCGCTCCCCCTTTTCGGCTTACGGGCCCTTGCGTTCGGTCAGCTTGGTCACGACCGGCTCGGGGAGATGCATCGTTTGCGTGGGGAAAGCGAACGACAGGCCGCGGGCCGCGACCGCACGCATGATCGCGAGGTTGATTTTCTGCCGCAGCTCCATGTGCTTCGCAAAATCCGCATCGCGCGTGACGAATACCGTCCAGATGTCGAGCGACGAACTGTTGAGATCCCGGAAATACACCTGCGTCTCGGTAGGCTTGACTCCCGGTTCTGCGCCGATGATCGCCCGGATTTCGCGGACGATCTCCTCCAGCTGCGCGGGGGTCGCATCGTAAGTCAGGCTGAAAATCTGCTCGGCCCGGCGGGCGGTGAAGCGCGACAGATTGACGATGGCCTCGTTGGACACGGTGCGATTCGGAATCACGACCAGCGACTGGTCCACCTTGCGGATCTTCGTCGAGCGCAGGCCGATGTCCTCGACCGCGCCGGTATGGGCGCCGATGGTGACAGTCTCGCCAATCTTGAACGGCTGGTCGATGGCGACGACGATGGAGCCGAAAAGATTCGCGAGGGTATCCTGCGCCGCGAGAGCGAAGGCCAGGCCGCCGATACCAAGACCCTGCAAAATGGTCGAAACGTTGTAGCCGAGACTCTGAATGATCAGCAGCACGCCGATGCCCACGAAGATAGCGATGAGCGTCTTCTTGATCCACGGCATGAACGCCGCCACGCCCATCTGGCGTTCCAGCGCAACCTCGTGCGCGTGCTCGAGGATGGCGTTGAAGGCGCAGAACAGGCCCCAGAAAACGACCAGCGAGAAGGCGGCGGTGGAACCGTAGCCGATGGCCCGTTCGACCTGCGGGGAGAATCGCAACACGTCGAGAGCCGCGAAAATGCCTGCGACCGAAATCAGCGCGCCCGCCGGGGCCTTGAGCGCGGGGAAGAGTTTGTCGTCCAGCGTCGTCTCCGTGCGCGCAGCGATTCGCCCGAGAATCCGGAAAACGATGCCGATCACCACGCGCCGCAGCAGCAGCGTGACGGCGAGGATACCGGCCGCGATCAGCCAGCGCTGGAGCGTGTTGCCGGTGGTGTCCTCGACGTGGAAAGCCTCGAGGATGTCGTCCACCAGGTGCGCGATCAGGCCCGGTGTCGGTGCAGGCGCAGACGACGGCGCCACGGTCGAGGCGGCGGCCGCGGTGGCGGCTGCAGCGTCATGCGCCGCGGGCGGGTCCGGCGCAGCCGGCAACCCGACGGCAAGTCCGAAGAGCAGGAGAAAAAGAAAAAACCAACGCGAACTCATGTGGAATCGATTACCCAAAATCGTCCGCGGGTCGATTGTCAAAAGCGAAGGCGGGAGCGGGCGTCGGGGCAGGCGATCATTGTGGCACGGGTCTCCCGACCCGTGTTCTGACCATCACGGGTCGGGAGACCCGTGCCACGTTCAGAGGGTCGCCTGCAAGAAGGCTCCTACAAAGAAACCAACCCTCCCAATTCCAGGCGGCTGGATGGCGGCGCGAACCGCGCAGTTCCATTTCCCGGTATTTTTTCCAACGGGGCAATCCCGGCTTGCCGGCGGCGCACCACCCGGGCGAGATTGCTGGCACATGATCGCTGTTCTGCCGATGCCGGAAAATTTGCCCTGGTGGGCTTGGGGCGGGTTTCTCGTGTTCATCGGAGCGGTGCTGGCGATCGATCTGGGCGTGCTCCGGAAAGGGTCGCAGGTGGTGACCGTCAAGTCGGCGCTGGTCTGGTGCGGCATCTGGTTTGCCCTCGCGCTGGGCTTCAATCTGCTCGTGAGCCGGCAACTCGGCGGACAGGCCGGCCTGGAATTTTTCACCGGTTATCTGGTCGAGCTGTGTCTGAGCGTGGACAACGTTTTCGTGTTCATCCTCATTTTCCAATACTTCCGGGTCGAACCGCGCCATCAGCACAGCGTGCTGTTTTGGGGCATCCTCGGAGCGGTGATCATGCGCGCCCTCTTCATTTTCTCCGGAATCAGCCTGATCAATGCCTTTCACTGGATCATCTACGTCTTCGGCGCGTTTCTGGTCTACACCGGCCTCAAGCTTGCGCGGCCGAAAAGGGACGAAGGTTTCGCCCCGGACAAAAACCCCGCGGTCCGGCTCGCCCGGCGGTTTCTGCCGATCTCGGATTCCCCGGTGGACGGGCGGTTTTTCACGACGGTCGGCGGGCGCCTGCATGCCACCTCGCTCCTCCTCGTGTTGGTGGTCGTGGAGACCAGCGACGTGATGTTTGCGCTCGATTCGATCCCGGCCGTGATCGCCATCACGCGCAACGAATTCGTGGTCTTCACCTCGAACATCTTCGCGATCCTCGGGCTGCGTTCGCTTTATTTCGCCGTGGCGGGGGTGATGCAGCTCTTCCGTTTCCTGAATGTCGGCCTGGCGGTGATCCTCGTTTTCGTCGGACTCAAGATGCTGGCATCGCATTACCTCGAAATTCCGATCGGGCTTTCGCTCGGCCTGATCGGAGCCGTCCTCGCACTCTCCGTCCTGGCCTCGGTGCTCATTCCGGCAGCGAAGGCGAAAAAAGGGACCTGAAGCCTCCGTCCGGGACTTCTAAACCAGTCTTCTCACCTGCGCTTGGTTGTAGAGCGGGGTCGCGACGAGTGCGACCGCCTCGGCGGCTGACCCCGCCTCGAACGTGATCTGCCGTGCGAAACCGGCGGGGTCAGCGACCCCGCCCTACAATTTCGGATCAGCCGCGCATGGACCGGCTCCAAAAGAAAACCGCCGGTGCCCGTAAACGGACTCCCGGCGGTATTGCCCGCTTTTGGCGGGCTTTGATTCGATTGTCTACCCCTAGCCAACCGAACACGATTCTCTACAGCTGGTTTCGTGCCTAAATCAGCCCA
>CAYZGG010000132.1:0-9684 GCA_964477955.1 uncultured Opitutaceae bacterium | reverse complement strand
GTCGTTACGGCGCGCCCGGCGGTCGCGCCCTACCCGCTGAAAAGAGCAAATGCATCGGGCGATTGGTATGTGACCCATCGAAAATCAACCCACAAGGAAGCTGGTTCGCAGGAAACCCAGTCTCTACTGCTGAATGGCTCAGGCGGTTACGGGGGAGGCTTTCCCGGTCAGGACTTTATTGAGGGTTTGCGCCAGATCCTCCCCGCTGAACGGTTTTGGCAGCAGCAGGCAGCGGGGAAGGCGGGAGATGTTTTCGCGGGCATCCTCGGAGCCGTAGCCGGTCAGGATCACCGCAGGCATCAGCGGTTGTTGCGTGCGAATGGCACCCAGCAGGTCCAGCCCGCTCAAGCGGGGCATCGTGAGATCGGTCACCACGGCCGCATAGCGCCCGGGCGCCGCCCGAAAGCTGTCCAGCGCCAGCTGCGGATCCGTGAACAGCGAGGGGCGATAGCCGTGATGGATGAGGCAGGCCTTGGCAAAGTCGGCGACCATCGGTTCGTCATCCACGAGCAGGACCTCCTCGCCACTTCCCCGGGCGGTTGGCGCCGACGCCGCCGGCTGGTCGGCGGGTAGATTGACGATCGGGAAATAGAGGTCGAACGTGGCGCCGGCGCCCGGTTCGCTTTGGACCTGCAGAGCGCCGCCATGCGTGGCCACCACGCCTTGGACGATCGAGAGGCCGAGGCCGGTTCCCTGCCCCTGGGGCTTGGTGGTGAAGAACGGATCGAAAATGTGCTCAAGGGTCTTTTGGTCCATGCCCTGGCCGTCGTCGGAAACGGTCAGCTGCATGTAGGCGCCGGTCTTCAGATTGTTGGTCTCGGCCGCCAGTCTTGCATCGACCAGCCGACGCCGGAGCCGGACGGCCACCCGGCCCGGGCGCTCCCCGATCGCGTGCACGGCGTTCGTGCAGAGGTTCACCACGACCTGATGGATCTGCGTGGCATCGGCGCGGACATTGCCGGACTCCAGTTCCTGCGCAATTTCCACCATGGCCGGCGTCGTCGCGCGGATCAGTTTCAGCGCCTCCTCCACGGGGCGGCGGAGATCGATCACGAATTGACCGGAGGAGTTCTTGCGGGAAAAAGCCAGGATTTGATTGACGAGGTCCTTGGCCCGGAGTCCGGCCGCGCGGATTTGCTGCAGGTCCGCCCGCACGTCGTTGTTTTCCTCGGCCGCCAGTTTGGCGAGCTCACAATAACCGAGGATACCGGTGAGGATGTTGTTGAAGTCATGCGCGATGCCGCCCGCCAGCCGGCCGACGCTTTCAATTCTTTGCGCCTGGACGAGCTGCCCCTCGATCCGCCGCCGCCGCTGCTGCTCGTCGAGCCATTCGGAGATGTCGTCCTCCAGGTACAAATGGCGGTGGATGCTGCCGTCCTGGCCGAAGATCGGGGAGACGGTCGACCGGACCGGGACGGCATGCCCGTCCTTGTGCTGGAGCGCGAGCTGGCCGGTCCAGGATTCGCCGCGGCCGAGTGCAAGGGCGATTTCCCTGCCCGCTTCGGCCCCCTTGGGCTCCTGCGGCCGCAGGCGGCTGAGGTTGCGGCCGACCAGTTCCTCCGTCGAGAGTCCGGTCAACAGGCTGCTCCGCGGACTCGTGTATTCGATGTTCCCGGACGGATCCGTGATGAATATCGCCACCGGGCTTTGCGCGATGGCCTGGGTCAGGATCCGGATCTCTTCCATCTGCTTCGCCAGCTTGGCGTGGGAGAGTTGCACTTCGCTGGTCCGCTCCGTGACGACGTGCTCCAGGCGCAAATTCTCCCGGCGTTCCAACACCGTGGACGTCCAGATCGCGAGTCCGACCGCCAGCAACACGACCAGGCCGGAGGTGAAATAGGCCCAAGGCGTGCGGAACCACGGCGGCCTGATGGTAAAGGCCAGCGTGTCCTCGATTCCGGCCACCTCGCCCGATCGGGGGCGGACGTGCAACACGTAGTCCCCTTCCTTCAGGTGATCGAGGCTCGCCTGGCCGGCGCTGCCGACCGACACCCAGCCGGCCGTCGATACTCCCTCCAGCCGGATCTCGAAATTGACGGCCGCGCCCAGGGTGTTTCCGCGCGCCACAAAATGAGCCACCAGGGAGTTGTCCGCGTAGTCAAGGTTCATGGGCGAACCCTTGAAATCGTACAATTGGCGCTTGCCGCCCGCCACACTGAGGCGGGTCAGCTCCGCGGACACCACCGGTTCCGGCGCCGTCGGCATGTGCGGGTCGATGCGGGTCAGGCGGTGGAGCCCATGCATCCAGACCGTGCCGTCGTCCTCAAAGGTGGGAAAGTACGGCTGATAGTTCAGCGGTACGGTCTGGACCACCCGGTCCCAGGCGGAGCCGTGCCGTTCGCGCACCTGCAAGACCCCGTCTGCCGCGATCCACAGCCGGCCCTGCCGGTCGACGCCGGGGCGGCCGAAGATTTTTTGGACGCCCGGCACGCGGGCCAGATACTGCGGGTCGGGGGCGAAGCGTCCCGCCGCGTCGTCGAACCGGTAGATTTGGTCGGACAGGTGGGCGGCGATCGCGCCGTCGTTCAGGAAGAGCTGCGGCCAGTTTTGGTCGAGTCCGTCCTTCTCCGAGAAAATGCGCACGGTCGGCACGTCGTGGACCAGCTGGACGCATCCCACGCGGCCGATGCTCAGCTCAAGCCAGATGCGTCCGGCCGCATCCTGCACCGGCTTGTTGAAAACAATGCCCAGATCAGGGACCTCCTGCGGTTCCACGATGCGAAGCGATTCGCCGGCGGCTTCGACCCATCCGACCGTGTTGCGCGCCACAAACAACCAGCGTCCGTTCCGCGGCTCGGGATCAACGAGGCGAAAGGCCACGGCATCCGGCGCGAAACATTCCCAACCCCGGCTGGTGCGGACGAAGGCCCCCGCCTCGGTTCCGACGACCGGCCGGCCGTTCACGCTGGAAAAGGCGTTCACAAACAGGCCGCTCGGTCCGTCCGCCTCGAGCCGGACCAGACGGTTGCTTTGGTTGTACACGCCGTGGTAAAGCCGGCCGTCGGCCAGCAGCCAGAGCACGCCATCGAGGCGAAAGGGATGCGCCGTGGTCAGGCCTCGTCCGAAGAGCGATTCGAAATGGGAGGCGTTAGACGGAAATTGCACGCGGACAATGCCGCCATCCCACAGTCCCCAGAGGAGACCGCCGCGGCCCGCCAGCAGTTTCTTCACGCGCGTCAGCCGGTTGTCGACCTCCCGGTCCAGCACCTGCACGCACCGGCCGTCCTCGCGCAGGAAGACGATGCCGTAGTTGTCCAATGCCACCGCGAAAAAACCATCGTCGATCCGGCAAAGATCATTGCATCGCCATCCGTTGGAAAACAGCTCGTCCGCCGGGAAATCCCGGACGCTCCGTCCGTCAAAAACCCGGAGCCCGCGCCCGTAGGTGCCCACCAGCACCCGGCCGTGGTCCAATGGCTGCGAGCACGTGACCGCGGTGAAACTGCCCTGGGTCAGCAAGGGAATCTGCTTGCCTTGCTCGATCCGGCAAAGCGCGCCTTCCGCCCGTTCGCCGACATAGAGGCCGTCGCCCAGTCTGAAAACATGTTCAAGGGTGTTGGCATAGCCGAGCATCCGCATCTCGCCGCGGGGGCGCCACGACCAGAGCGGCCCGGTCAACGAGTGCCAGATCCATTCGTCGCCGACGACCTGAACGCTGGCCTCCGGCATCGATTGGGCCGAACCCTGCCGCGCATCGGCCCAGGCGACCTGAAAAACGGGCCGCCACGATCCATCCTCGCTGAACTCCACCCGGGCCACACCCTCGGTCAAGCCCACGTAGATGCTTCCGTTCTTGTCGACCATCGCACCGGACACCTGCACTTCGGGCCCCCCGGCCTTTTGCCGGAAAACTTCCCAACGAACCCCGTCTCCCAAGGCCAGTTGCGTCCCCGCCACGAGCAGGATCCGGCCATCGGGCATCTCCCGGATGTCGGTCGGTGAAGAGTCCAGCCCGAGCACTTCCACCCCCAACACCTCATAGGCGGGCGCGCCGGCCTCGATGGTGCCGGGAGGGGCGGAGGCCATGAAGCTCGCCCACGCCACGGTCGGGCCGCCCAGTCCCACCGCACTGATCAAGACCGTCAACAGCCAGGAGCGAATCCAGCCGGCTTGGCCGCGACAATGGTTGAGCGGAAGTTGGTGCATGGAGGGCTTGTGGTGAGCCTGGCTCCCAACGCATTTGCTAGCGCAGGGCGACCGGACGGCAAGGCTAGAACCGTCCCTCAGCCCGGTGACCAGGGGAGCCCCAGTCTTTGCCGGGAAAGCCGACGACGCCCCACGGCGATCTCCCCGAAACGAAGTAAAGATCCTCGGTGCAAGCTCCGGGGCATTTGTCCAGATCAACGCCAACTCTTCGTGCCTGCCATTTCTTCGCATTTTTTGGAGGAGCCTGCTTGCAGGCGATCATCAGGACGTGGCATGGGTCTCCCGACCCGTGATAATCGGAACACGGGTCGGGAGACCCGTGCCACAAAGATCGCTTGCAAGCAGGCTCCTACACTCAAACAAACCGAAGCAAGTTCCGGGGTATCGCACCCCGTTGCGAATGAAATCCGACTCGTTCAACTGCGTACGGTGACGTCGCCGCCCGCCACGATCTCGCGCTGGATTTTCGTGAAGACCGTGCCCACCTCGTCGTCGGTGAGCGTGCGGGCGGCCGAACGGAACGACAGGGTGAAGGCGAGGCTCTTCTTGCCTTCGGGCAGCCCGGTTCCGGTGTACAAATCGAACACCTCCACCGACTCCAGTTCGAAACCGGCGCCGGTGCCCAGGGCCGCCCGGGCGACCGCCTGCAACTGTTGGCGCACCTCCCCGGCTGGCCGGCCTGTCTCAACCACGAGCGCGAGGTCGCGCAAGGCCGCGGGATAAAGACTGAAATCCTGATAGCGACGCCGCCCCGGCGCCGCAGCGAGGGTGGCGGGCAAAAGCGCGAACATGCCCGCCCACACCTTCCCTTCCACCCCGGCCGCGCGGACCATGGCGAGGTTCAACAAGCCGAAGCGGGCGGTCCAGCCGTCCTGAATCTCCCCGGCGGCGGCCGACTGGCCGTCCTGCCAGCCCCAGAATGTGTCTCGCACCGGTGCCAGCCCGGTTGAACCGAGCTCGATGCCGGCGGCGCGCGCGATGATTTCCAGGTGCCGTTTGACCGAGTAGAAATCCGGCGCCGGCCGGGCCAGCCAGGCCCGGTCCTTGTCGTTGTCGCAGATGACAAATCCGGCGCCGACGCACTCCTGCACCACGCCGTTGATCTCCACAAACACCCGGCCCGTTTCGCACAGCCGCGACACCTGATTGCCGCGCGCCTGATTGAGACGGAGCGATTCGACCAGACCGAGGACCAGACTCGGCCGCAGATGGGATTGCTCCTCCACAAACGGATTCGCCAGGGCGAGCTCGCGCACAGTGGTGTCGGAGACCCAGGTCTTGAGTTCCTTTTCCGGCCGCAGGGTGTAGTTCACACACTCGTGGAAATGCTGGCCGACCAGATAGTCGGTGACCTTGCGGTTGAAAACTGCGATCGGATCGTCGTCGCCATCCACGAGGGCGGGACCCACCGCGGCCGACAAGGGCACGCGCTCGGTGCCGTAGAGCCGCAGCACCTCCTCGACCAGATCGATCGGCCGGTCGAGATCGCCGCGATAACTCGGGATGTCCACCGTCCATTCCGGACCGGCCGCGGTCTCGCTCTCGCCAACGATGGCGAGGTTGAGGGCTTGCAGCGAATCGCGCATCACCTGGTCCGGGATCGCGAAGCCAAGCCGTTCCCGGATGTAGCCCGGGGTGACCTTGATTTCGCGCGACCACGGGCGCTCGCCGCCGATTTTGAATGACGGCCCCACCACCGCGCCGCCGGCGGTCTCGAGCAGCAGGTCGACGGCGCGGCTCGCCGCCTCGAACGTGCTGTGCGGGTCGACGCCGCGCTCGAAGCGGTAGGACGAATCGGACGCCAGGCCGAGACGCTTCGACGTCCCGCGCACCGACTGCGGGCGGAAATAGGCCGCCTCCAGCACGATGTCCGTCGTGGTCTCGTCCACCTCTGCGCTGGCTCCGCCCATGATGCCCGCCACGACCAGCGGCCGGGTGTCGTCCGCGATCACCAGCATGCGACGGTTGAGCAGGCGCTCCTTCCCGTCGAGCGTGGTAAGTTTTTCGCCATCGGCGGCGGGGCGGACCACGATCCTGTGTCCGCCGATCTTCCTGGCGTCAAAAACATGCAGCGGCTGACCGAGCTCGAGCATGACGTAGTTGCCGACGTCGACGAGGTTGTTGACAGGCCGGAGGCCGACGGCCTTCAGGCGGTCCTGCATCCAGGCCGGGCTCGGGCCGACCTTCACGCCGGCCAGGGCGATGCCGACATAGAGCGGGCAATCCTCCGGCGACTCGACCCGGATGTCCGCCAGGATATCGGGGCGCTGGGCGTGCTGGTCGCCATGAAATTTAACCGCGGGAAACCGGAGATCCTTTTTGAACCAGGCCGCCAGTTCGCGCGCGATGCCGACGTGGCTGAGTGCGTCGGGGCGGTTCGGCGTGATCTCAATGTCGAGCACCGTGTCGCCGCCGGGGAGCGCCTCGTTGATCGGCTGGCCGATGGGCGCGGACGCGTCGAGGATGAGCAGGCCGGTGTGTTCGCCGCCGAGTCCGAGTTCATCGGGGGCACACATCATGCCGTCGGAAGGCTGACCGCGGATCTTGGATTGCTTGATCCTGAAATCCCCCGGCAGAACGGCGCCCGGGAGGGCGACCGGCACGCGCCGGCCGACGTCGCAGTTGGGCGCGCCGCAGACAATGGTGCGGACGCCGCCATACGTCAGGCCGACATCCACCGTGCAGACGGAAAGCTTGTCGGCGTTCGGGTGCTTGGCGCGCGTGCGGATTTCGCCCACGACGACGTTGGTCAGCGGCGGCAGCGCGGTGCTGACGACGCCTTCGACCTCGAACCCGAGAAAGGTGACGGCGCGCGTCAGCTCCCCCGTGGAAACGCCGGCGAGATCGACATATTGGTTGAGCCAGTTGAGGGAGATTTTCATGAAAGGAGCGAGAATCGAGGAGCGAGGAGCGAGAATGCTATTTCTCGAACGCATTCATGTAGGCCTGAAGCAATCGCAGGACCTCTTCCAGTTGTTGTTGCAATTCGACCGTTTCGGCGAACTTCAAGTCCTGAACCAGGACCAAGTAGTAAAGACACTCGTCGGCCGATCCCTGCGCGATATTGAAATAGCGCAGTTTGTCGGCGTGGCCGCGTTTGCGAAAACCCTCGACAATATTGCCGGCGATGCTGACCGCTGCGCGCCGCAACTGAGAGGTGATACCGTACCGTTCGGTCTGGGGAAAGCTCTCGGATACCCGGTAGACCGTGAGCACGAAAGCATGCGCCTTCTGCCAGACCACCAAGTCGCGAAACGATTTCGCTGTAGTTGCATTCATACTCGATTCTCACTTCTCGCTCCTCGCTTCCCCGTTAAGCAAATTGCTTCAAGAACCGCACGTCGTTCTGGTAGAAGTACCGGATGTCGTCGATGCCGTAGACCAGCATCGCAAGGCGCTCGAGACCCATGCCGAAAGCGTAACCGCTCCACACCGACGGATCGTAGCCGACCCCCTCGAAGACCGCGGGATCGACCATGCCGCAACCGCCGATCTCGATCCATTCCTTCTTCACCTTCGGCAGGTGCTTCGCGGAAAGGTCGACCTCGAAGCTGGGCTCGGTGTAGCCGAAATAATGCGGACGGAAACGCGTCTTGGTGTCCTTCCCGAGCAGCGACGCGAAAATATAATCCAGCAGCGCCTTCAGATCGCGCACGGTGACGTTCTTGTCGACGTACAGACATTCCAGCTGGTGGAAGTTGGCGCTGTGCGTCGCGTCCGTTGTGTCGCGGCGGTACACGCGCCCCGGCGAAACGATGCGGATCGGCGGCGGTCCCTTGAGCATCGTGCGGATCTGCACGGACGAGGTGTGCGTGCGCAGGAGGTATTTCTCCTCCTTCACTTTTTTGGTCACATTGCCAAAGCGGGCGGATTCGGGAAAATAGAAAGTGTCCTGCGCATCGCGCGCCGGATGGTCGGCCGGGGTGTTGAGCGCGTCGAAGCAGTAGTACTCGGTTTCCACCTCCGGGCCGTCGGCGACGGAGAAGCCCGCCTTGCGGAGGATCCGGCACATCTCCTCGCGCACGAGCGTGAGGGGATGGTAGGTGCCGGGACCGGGGTCGGGCGACGGCAGCGTGGGATCGATGGCGGGGCCGAGCTGGGCGGCGATTTCGGCGTCGGCGATCCGCTGCAGCGTGGCGTCGAGCTGACCCTGCAGGCGGGCCTTGGTCTCGTTCACGAGCTTGCCCATGGCCGGACGCTGTTCCTTCGGCACGGAGCCGAGTTGTTTCATCAGCGCGGTCAACTCGCCGTGCGGTCCGACGTAGCGGGCCTTGGCGGCCTCGAATTCGGCGCGGTTCTTCAACGCGGCCAGCTCGGGCTGCGCCTTGGTCAGAATGGCGGTGAGGGTGTCTTGCATCGGAGGGGAGTGCGACAGAATGAACAGAATGGACGAAATCAAGGACGATGAATCGCAGTTGCTTGATAGACGCGAAACTTCTTTTTGAACTCAAGCCGGGCGGCGCCAAAATTCAGAAGCAGGCCCTCGTCGACGCCGGTTGCAGTAAGATAATTCACCAGCTGGACTTCATAGGCGACCACCAGCGCCTGCACGGCCTTGTTCTCCACCACCAAGATCTTGTTGACGAGCATGTCGGCGTCGAAAATTCCGACCACCACGCCGTCATAGCGCACGTCAAGCCGGACCTCAAGTTCCACGGTCAGCCCGTGTTTTCGCATCTCGTGGGCCAGGGCGGTTTGATATACTGATTCGAGAAACCCCGGGCCCAGTGCCGAATGGACTGCCATTGCGCAACCGATGACCTGCCCGGACAGATCATATCCCGTTTTGTCCATTCTGTTCATTCTGTCTAAAAATAAAAAGGACGGGCGCTCGCGGCGGCCCGTCCTGCAGTGAAATGGTCTGTGGGACCGGAAGGCGAGCCTCCACAGGCCCGCCGACATTTGGTCAGGCTTTGGCGGCCTTGGCCTTCAACGCATCCTGGGCGCGCTTGATGAGGACGCCGAAGGCGACGCTGTCGGCGATCGCGATCTCGGAGAGCTGGCGGCGATCGAGCTGGATCTCGGCGGCCTTGAGGCCCTCGATGAAGCGGCTGTAGCTGATGCCGGCCTCGCGGCAGGCGGCGTTCAGGCGCACGATCCAGAGGCCGCGCATGTTGGCCTTCTTCTTCTTGCGATCGATGTAGGCGTACTGCCAGGCGTGCTGGACCGCTTCCTTGGCGTAGCGGAACAGCTTGGATTTGTTGCCGAAATAGCCCTTGGCGTATTTCAGGACCTTCTTGCGGCGCTTGCGCGACGCGGGGGAGTTGGTGACACGAGCCATGTTGGTTTGTTTTGGTTGGTCGCCGGCGGGTCGGTTCGTTATCGGTCACCCGCCTGGCGAAGTTGTGGTTTTGGCTTCAGCTCAACGGAGGCCGGTGGGCAGACAGCGCAGAAGGGGCTCGGCATGACCGGGAGCCACGAGCTTGTCGCGGGAGGCACGGCGTTTGGACTTCGTGCTCTTGGCGGCCAGCAGGTGACGGAACCCGGGCGTGCGGCGGATCAGCTTACCCGTTCCGGATATCTTGAAGCGCTTGGCAA
>CAYZGG010000131.1:0-9776 GCA_964477955.1 uncultured Opitutaceae bacterium | reverse complement strand
CAACGCCGGCGATCTGCTGCTCGGCTGGGACACCGACCAGTTCAACACCGACGTGCGCGAACTGACCCTCGCAATGGTTTCCATCCTCAAGGCCGGCGGTCTCGGCACGGGTGGCTTCAACTTTGACGCCAAGCTGCGCCGGCCGTCGATCGACCCGGCCGATCTTTTCCACGCCCACATCGGCGGGATGGATGCCTACGCCCTCGCCTTCAAGATCGCGCGGCGCATCCTGGCGGACGGGAAATTCGAGCAGTTCGTGCAGCAGCGCTACGCCTCGTACGATCAGGGGCCCGGTCGCGAAATCGAAAGCGGCAAGGCGACTTTCAAGTCTCTGGAGAAACTTGTGCTGACCAAGCTTGGCGAACCGGTGCCGGTTTCCGGCCGGCAGGAATACCTCGAGAACCTCCTCATGCAGTATCTGCACGGCTGAGCGGCCGCAGGGCCGCGTGCGGTGCTAGTGTCAAGGCGGGGCCGCCGGTCCCGCCTTTTTCATGCGCGATGGGTCCGATACCCCAAAGCCGGACTCAGGCAGTGGAGATGAGGTGGAACCGGAACTCCGTGGCCGGTTTTCCTTGCGTGAGCGCATCAGCCCGCCCGGAGGTCGGGCTCCACCTTTCGAGAGAACAAGTTCGCTGGGAAATCATTCTCATCCGCATGAGTCCGGCTAAGTTTGCTCCGGCTTGTTTGGGTGGTAGGAGCCTGCTGGCAGGCGATCAGCACGCAGGCGGTCATCAGGAAGTGGCATGGGTCTCCCGACCGGTGTTCCGATCATCACGGGTCGGGAGACCCGTGCCACAAGAGTCGCCTGCAAGCAGACTCCTTCAAAAAAGAAGCTGCCCGGCGGCTGGGATTCACGATTCCAGCAGGATGTCGTCGGGAGTTTCGGGGGCTGGTCGCAGGAAGGTCTTGGGCGGGACCAGCAGGCTGCAGCCGGCTCCGGTGAGGCCACCGACGATGTGGGCCAGCGGGACGTTGCGAATGCCCTTGAAATCGCTCACCAGCAGGGGAGTGCCTTTCCCCAGTTCGATCGACACCTTGACGCACAGCAGGAGCAGGGCGGCCAGCCAGGGCCAGGCGGGTTCGTTTTTCTGACGCAGCTGAAAGCAGGCCAGCCCAACCAGCGTGCCGGCGGCGAGTCCCGACAGGCCGGCGTAGCGCTCAAGGGTCGGGTCGAATGCGAGGAGGGTCTGGGAAATGAGCAGCGGGGCCAGCAGGTAAAGCAGGCGGGCGGCCCGGGCGTGCAGATGTTCGAGCCAGAGCCCGGTGGGGATGAAAACGGCGAGATCCCAGATCAGGTGGCTCCAACCGTAGTGGACGATATGGCCTGACCATGCCCGCCAGAACTGCCCGCCCAAAATAAGGGAGCGGCGGTAGATGAGCAATTCGCCGAGCCGGTTCGAACAGAAGGCGACGAGAGCCAGCCCGACGACCACCACGGTCGCCCAGGGTTTCGACCGCTGAAGGATCAGGTTCTTTTCAGGCTGCACCGGGCCAGTAGGACCAATCCAAGGGCGGAGACAAGCCAACCTTCCATGGCGCCGCCTCCGCCTCCGCCTGAGCTTGACCCGGTGGTGCTCGTGCCTCCGCCGCCGGTGGTCGTGGTCCCGCCGCCCGAGCCGCCGCTGGATCCGCCACCGCTGGTCGCGGCGGCAGAAAGCGCCAGGGTGGAAACGGCGCCGGCGGGCGTGACTTTGCGAATGGCCGCGTTGCCGGTGTCGGCCACGAACAGATTGCCCGCTCCATCAATGGCGAGGTCCCGGGGCTGGTTGAAGAAGGCGTTGCCCCCGGTGCCGTCTTCCAGCCCGGCGACCGTGGGAAGCCCGGCGAGCGTTGAGACCGCCCCCGCCGGCGTGATTTTGCGGATGCTGGAATTACCGGTGTCAGCCACGTAAAGATTGCCGGAGGAGTCCACGGCGATCCCGCCCGGGTTGTTGAACAGGGCGAAACTGCCCGGGCCGTCCGCGCTGCCGCTGACCCCGGCAAGGCCGGCGATGGTCGTCACGGCACCCAGCGGAGTGATCTGGCGGATGGTATTGTTGGTGGAGTCGGCCACGAAGACATTGCCGTTGCCGTCCACCGTCACGCCCGTCGGGTGGTTGAAGCGGGCGCTGGAGCCCGTGCCGTCGTTGCTGCCCGTCTGGCCGGGGCTGCCGGCAAACGTGGAGACCGTGAAGACACCGCCGGTTGTCGTAATTTTCCGGATGGTATTATTCATCGCATCGGCCACGTAGAGGGTGGTGCCGGCCGCCGTCAGTCCGGTCGGCGACGAGAAGCTGGCGGCGCTGCCGGAACCATCGACCGAGCCGCGCGTGTTGGCTTGGCCGGCGACGGTGGTGACCGTTCCGTCGGTCGCGACGCGCCGGATCGTGGCATTGCCGGTGTCGGCGACATAGACATTGCCGTCGCTGTCGTAGGCGATGCCGGCGGGCTGGTTAAAGAGTGCGCTCGCACCCTTGCCGTCGGTGGAGCCGGCCTGGCTCGTCGAGCCGGCCAGGGCGGCGACGCTGCCACTGGAACTGACCGATTGGATCGTGTTGGCCATGGCATCGCCGACGAACAGGGTGCCGGCGCTATTGACCGTGAGACAGACGGGGAAGGGAAGCAGGGCCGCAGAGACGGACAGGACGGCCGCATTGCTGGTGGAAACATTGCCCGAAAGTTTCGCGACATAACGATACTGGTTGCCGCTCAGCGCGGCGGTGACCCCGGTCAGCGTGAGCGAGCTGGTGGCCGTGCCGCTGTAGACGCCGCCATCGCTCAGATTGGTCCAGGTGGCACCGGAATCGGTTGAAGCCTGCCATTGAATCGCTCCCACGGCGTTCGCGGCGATCAGCGTCACATTGTGCCCGGTGGTGACCGTCATGTTGGGCAGCGGGCTGCCGTCCAGAACGAGCGAAGCCTGGTTGCTCGTGACCGACCCGGAGCCGTTGGAGACGGTGACGGTATAGTTGCCGGCGTTGGCGGCCTGGACGTTGGTCAGGGTCAGTGTGGAGCTGGTGGCTCCGGAAAGGGCGGAACCGTTGAAAGACCATTGGTAGTTGAGCGGCGCGCCGAGGGCGGTGACGGAAAAAGTCACCGTTCCGCCGGGGGTGGCGGTCTCATCGACCGGTTGGGAGCTGATGGTAGGGGCGGAAGAGCTGGAGAAATTCAAATTGAGCGTAATCGCGGCGGAGTCGGCGCCGCGTCCGTCGTTGAACCCGTCGACGGCGAAGTAGTAAATGGTCCCGGCGGTGGCCGAGAAGCTGAGGGCGCTGGTCCGGATGACGCCGGGCTGGACGTCATCGCTGTAGGCGACCTTGGTCAGCGTGGAAACGGATGAGCCGGTGTACACTCCCAAGGTGGTATCAAAGAGGCTGCCCTTGGTGTCGGCGGCGACGTTGCCCGTGATGGGAGCGGTCCATTTCCACCAGACCGAGTGACCGCCGGTACTGCCCCCCGCGGTGGTGTCGGGGACCGGTTCGCCGGTTTCGCGCGTGGCGTTGACGTTGGTGCCGGTCACCTGAAGGGCGCCACCGATGTCGATGGCATTGGCAAAATTATCGTTCGGCGGAACCGAGCCCAGCGGAGCGGCGCCATAGAGGCTGCGCGCACCGGTGATGTCGTCCGAGGTAAGCGCATCGATGTTGCTGATGACGCTGTTCATGATCGCGGAAACCGTCTGGGGCGGCGTGGCCTGGTCGGGATGATCCAGTCCGAGTTCGTGGCCCAGCTCATGCAGAGCCACGCGGCGGAGATCCTGGGCACCGGACCTCAGAAAGCCGCGATAGGAGTCCCAGGTGAACGCGGTGTTGAAGATGGTGTCCGATTCGGTGCGTTGATTGTCGGTGGCCCACGTGGTGGTGATGGCGAGGGTGTTGGAGTCCCAGGACTGGTTGTAGGGCTTGTCGGAGAAGAAAACCTCGTTGACACCGTTGCCATCGGCGCCGTTGCCCGCCGCCACGATCTGGGGGGCGAATTGCACGTCGGCCAGCTGGGCGTTCCACGTCTGCATGGCGGCCTGGATGGCGGTGGCGCGGGTGGTGCCGTCGCTCAGCAGCGTCGTGTTGTCGGCCATGATTTTCACCACAACCGAAGTGGTCGCGGGCGTCCACTTCACCGGCAGGTTGGAGGGGCTGCCGAAAATAAACGTGAAGCCCACGGCCCAGGGGGCGACGGCGGCGGTGGCGAGGACGACCGGGACCAGCCGGAGGAGCTTAATTTTCATTGACGGTCTTGGCACTGTTGAGACGCGAATTTTTGATACGCGCGACGAAATCCTCGGGAGAAAGCGGTTGCGCGGCGGGTTGCTTCGCCTTGACGGAGCTGGCCGCGCCCATCGGCAGGGCCACCTCCTGTTCGTCGTAAAGCGGGGCTCTGCCTTCGCGGGCCATGTAGGCTCGTCCGGTGGACGGGTCGTGCATGACAGGGTAACGTCCGTGCATCATGGCGACGAGGGGGGTAATCTGCTGGCCGTTTCCGTGCACGAAGAGAATGTCTTCATCCCCGACCTGGAACTTCGGGGCGCCTTCCACGCGCATCTCCTGGGTGCCAATCTTGCCGCCGAGCATTTCCAGGACCAGTGGCTGGGGAGGCGTGCCGGCAATCACCTCGCTCACCTCGAGTTCCACCTTGGAGATGATGTGTTTGTTCGCCCCGTCGGTCCGCCATTCTGCGGTGACCGATTTGACCGTGGCCCGGACAATGTAGTCCGACCGGCTGACGAGCTGATCGAAGGTGGGCGGGATCACGGTGGTCGCGGACACGCGCGGTGCGCCGGTGGCAAGGACCAGGCAGCAAGCCAAAAACCAGCCGGAAGGCAGGCGGGGGGGCAGGATCTTGCAGAAGAGTGCGCTCATGTTTCTCATGACACGTGAATCGATTCGAGGTTGGGGCGGAAAGCGTGGATACGCGGAAAAAATCGTGAAGCCAAATTTGGTAACAGATCGTTCGACGGGAAAGAAAGCCTCAAACAATTGGCAGTTAATAATATGGATTCAAAATCGCGCGTTCGCCATTTAAATCTGGCGGGCACCGCCGGCTTTCGTCGGCAGCGGGACGGCTGGTTGAAAGACAAGGAACACGCGCAAACGCGCTACTGGCGGAGGAATTGAAGACGTCACCTGCGGAGGCCGGTTACCGAGAGGCGGGCACTCAATCGGGGAGCCGCTTGACCCGGATGTTGCGATAGCGGACGACGCTTTTCGGGTCGTGGGCCTGCAGAGCGAAGGTTCCGGAGTCGAGCTTGCGGCCGAAGTCTTGACCGGGTTGGGCACCGGGTGGCTCGATGTATTGCAGCACCACGTGACCGTCGATTTTCACGGTGACGGTGTTGCCTTGCACGATGATGGTCTGGACCCACCATTTCCCGTCCACGGCGGGCGTGGAGGGGAGGTTGACGACATCGTACAAGCTGCCGGTCTTCTTCCAGTCGGTGTGCGTGTTGTTGACCTGGCATTCGAAGCCGCCGCGCGGCCAGCCGGTCTCCTGGTAGTGCGTATGGAAATAGATGCCGCCGTTGGAGACCGGGTCGGTCATGACCTCCACCTGCAGCTCGAAATTTTTGAACGGCTTTTCGTCACCCACATAAAAAAGGTGGTTGCGCGCACCACGGGTGACAAACGCCCCGTCCTCGATCTTCCATGTGTCGGGATTCTCCGTGGCGGCCTTCCAGCCGTGGAAGGTTTTTCCGTCCATGAGGGAGACAAATCCGTCGTCCGTTTCAGCGACAGCGGCGGAAAACGCGCACAGGGCGACCGTGACCAGACCGAGCGAGAAGAGGAGCTTCATGAATCTGCCTTATGGATTGAGGGAATGGGATGAAATAGATCGTGCGGGTCCCGGTGATGTCGGCGGACCCGAGGGTGGTGCGGGTCGATGATCTCGATCAGTTTGAATTTTTTGCCCGGGCCGGGGAACCCGAAGGGAAAAACGAGGCCTGATTGGATTTCAGACCGGTGCGGCGCGGGCGTCAAACAAAAGGCCCGCCGGAAGGGCGGGCCGGAAAAGGGTGCTCAGTGGTCGTTTCAGACGGCCTTGGGCAGGGCGACATCGCCCCATTCGACCGTGTGCGGGTGGTTGCGTTTGTCCTTGTAGTGGCCGTGCCGCTTGCGCAGCGCCTGGTCCAGCCGGTCGACGAGCAGATCGATCGACTTGTGCATCTCCTCGGAATCGGCGGCGCCGTTGATGTTGGGGCCGCGGAGTTCGAGGTGGGCTTTGGCAACGAATTTGTGACTGCGGTCGTGGGTGCGATCACATTCCAATTCGATGCGGATCCTCACGATGTGCGTCTCATGTCGGAAGAGCCGTTCCATTTTTTCACGCACATACTGTTTGAGGGAAGGCGTGAGGTCGAGGTGGATACCGGTCACGATGACTTCGCGGGGATGGTTTGCGTTGTTCATTTTTGTCCTTTCGGGTTAACTGGGAAAGTGCTTCCGACTCCCATGAACGAATGTTGCCGAATCTCCGATTTTTGCGCCGCCCTGCCGGGCCGGCCGCCACTTCCCTGGAGTGGAGGGAAAGTACTTCATTCGACGGCCATAATGCATAGCTCGTGCCGTCCGCTTTGCAAATGTTCTCACTGGCATAGCGCCGAAATAATTTTGAACACATCCTTCCATGCTTGATGCCGCCGAAGCCCTGCCGCCCGCGTCGGCGCCGCTGGTCGATCCGACGGAGCTGCGACGCTGGGTGCTTTTTGAGGACGAATTGTTACTCGTAATTGACAAACCGGGCTGGCTGGTCGTGCACCCCTCGAAAAACGGCCCGTGGTCGAGCCTGGCCGGTGCCGTGCGGGAGGGGTTAGGGGTCGAAACCATCCGCTTCATCTATCGGCTCGATCGCGAGACTTCTGGAGTCATTATTCTCGCCAAGACCGAGGCCGCGGGCAGCCGCCTGCAAAAGGCGGTCATGAAGCGCCTGCTGGGCAAGAGTTACGTCGCCCTGCTGGAGGGTGAATTGCCCGCCGTCACGACCGTGGATCTTCCCCTCGGCCCGGATCTGAGCGCCGGGGTGACCGTCAAGCAGCGCGGGGTGGAGGCGGGCTCGGCGGGGTCGCAAGCGGCCGTGACGCGGTTTCATCCGCTCGCGTGTGCGGGTGGCTGCACGCTGGTCGGAGTGGAAATCACCACGGGGCGGAAGCACCAGATCCGGGCACATGCCGAGGCGATCGCCCATCGGGTGGTCGGCGACAAGCTGTACGGGCCCGATCCGGGTTTGTATCTGGAATTTGCGCAGCAGGGCTGGACGGCGCGGCATTCGCGGTTGCTGCCTGTCACCCGGCAGGCGTTGCATTGCGCGGCCATTGATCTCCGGCCCGCCGGCTTCGACCATGTTTTTCAGGCGCCGTGGCCGGCCGACCTGGCGCGTTTCGCCGAGAGGGAGCTGGGGCTGGTCGCGGCCGTAGCGCAGGCGAAGATCGACGCCTTCACCGCAGAAATTTTTGCAAAGCGGCCCTGAGTACCGCGGCCTGCGTGTCGACGCGCTGTGGCAGCGGCAAAGCGGAGGGGGTCTCGATCGTGTAGATCAGCGTCGAGTGGAAATTTCGCAGGTAGACTGCCTCCGGCCAGGTTTCCCGGAGGAGGGGATCGCCGCGCGGGTGGATGATGCCCGGTTCGGTGACCGGTCGGTCGTCGATGACGGCGGCGGTTTCAATCGGGCAATGGGGCCGGGCGGCATCGACCATCGTCCGGGCGAGGGAGGGCGGCGTTTCCGCTTTCAATTCGTAGAGATAAAATCCCCGGGCTTCCCAATCCTCGTGCAGGCAGACGGCGAGGTCGAAATTCGGCTGGTTTTGCAGCCAGCGCACATGGGCCTGGATTTCGGGCGAGCGGGGATTTTTGTAGTCGCGATTGAGATCGATGCCGTCGGCGTTTTCGCGGGTGCGGGCGGCGAGACCGGTCGGATTCAACAGGGGGCAGATGAACCAGGTGCAACGCTCGTCGAAGAATCCTTCCTCCATGAGTCGCAACAGCGCCAGCGGGGGCGCGGGTTCGTCGCCGTGAATTCCGGCCGAAAGATAGACCCGGAGACGCGGCCCGGGCGTCCGCTTCGTGTACGCGGAGAGTGAGTGGCCGGCGATGTTGCCGAAAAGGCCGGACTGAAAACCTGCTTTCTGCGCTGCCATCGCAAAGCGGGGCGCGAATTCGACCGGATCCAGTGGCAAAAAGTCACTCATGAAAAAAGGGAGGATTCTTTGACAGAATGAACAGAATTAACAGGATGGCCCCTCCTTCGTACAATTCCATTCGGTCAATTCGGTTCATTCTGTCCAACTAGCTCCATGTCCCAGGTTCGCGTTCGTTTTGCTCCCAGTCCCACCGGTTTCTTCCACATCGGCAGTGCCCGCACCGCGCTGTTCAACTGGCTCTACGCCCGGCATACCGGCGGGACGTTCATTTTGCGCATCGAGGACACCGATCAGGCGCGCAACAGCGAGGAATTTCTGCGGCTGATCTACGATAGTCTTAGTTGGCTCGGGATGGACTGGGACGAGGGCCCGAATCCCAATGGCGTGGGCGAGCGGGGCTCGTTCGGGCCCTACCGGCAGAGCCAGCGGGCCGACATCTACAAAAGCTACCTACAAAAACTGCTCGAGGCCGGCCGTGCCTACGAAAAGGACGGGGCCGTGTGGTTCAAGCTGCTTGGGGAGCGCTATCGGGTGTTTGACGACCATCGGAAGAAGGAGGTCGAGAAGGTAAAGTGCGATCCGGTGGTCATCGACGACAAAATCCGCGGGCGCGTGGAACGGGTCGAGGACGAGGATTTCGTGATCTTTCGATCGGATGGAAACCCGGTGTTTCATTTCGTGAATGTGGTCGACGACATCACGATGCAGGTCTCGCACATCATCCGCGGCGAAGACCATCTCTCGAACACGAGCAAACACGTGCGGCTTTATGAGGGCTTTGGGGTCGTGCCGCCGGTGTTTGCGCACATTCCGCTCATCCTGAAGTCGCCGGAGATGGGCCAGGGCAAGATGAGCAAGCGCGACAAAGGCGCTCTGATCGAGGAGTACCGGCAGCGTTATTTCCTGCCCGAGGCGCTCGTCAATTATCTCGCGTTGCTCGGCTGGAATCCGGGCGATGATCGCGAGAAGATGCCGATCGCGGAAATCGTGAGGTTGTTCGACCTGGCCGGGGTCAACCAGAGCAACGCCAAGTTCGATGGCAAGAAGCTCGCGAACATGAACATGACCTACCTGCTCGAGCAGCCGGCGGAGCGGTTTGTGGCGCTGGCGAAGGATTATTTCTCGAAGCAAACGCCCGGCGCCGCCGTGGTGGCAAACGAGTCCTATTTTCGCGAAATCATGCAGCTCGCGCAGCCGAAGATCAAATCGATCGACGAACTTGGCGCCTACACGGTTTATTTCTTCACCGACGAATTTCCGCTCGACGCCAAGGTGAAGGAGAAGGTCGTGGCCAAGGGCGATCCCAAGGCGCGGCTGGCCGAACTCATCGCCGCACTTCCGGCGATGGATTTTTCCAGTGATGCGACCATCGAGTCCCGCATCAAGTTGCTCGCGGAAGGCAAGGGTCTCGGTTTTGGCGATTATCAGGCGGTGGCGCGACTCGCCGTGACGGGCACCAACACCGGTCCGAGCATCACCGCCATCTTCCGGGTGCTGGGAAAGGATCGGGTCGAGGCGCGGCTGCGGAATTTTCTGGGGACGATTTAAAGGTGGGGCGAAACGTCCGGCTGAGGCCACGTCCCTTTGCCTTTGGATCATCGAACTCGATTTGACGGGTAGGGCGCGACCGGGCGCCGGCTCAGCGCATGGGTGACACTTTGTGCTCAGC
>CAYZGG010000130.1:0-10025 GCA_964477955.1 uncultured Opitutaceae bacterium | reverse complement strand
ACCGGCATGACCGGCTTGTCCTTCAGCTCGCGTGCGCCGAGGCTGCCGTAACAGATCTGCTCAATCAGCATTGCACGATCGGCGTCCGCGATCGGGTTCACCTCGAGTTCCGGCCACCATTTCGCGAGGCAATTGACGCGGGTGATCCAGTGTTCCACCGCCTCGTTCCACTCGGTCAACACGATCCGCCCGGCGAGCACCTCCCGGGCGAGAATGGCGGCCGCCTCGCCTTCCGGCGGTTCATCCGCGGTCTGCCGGGTCTCCAGCACCAGATCGCGAAACCGGCGCTCCCGCCGGGCCACGACCCGGCGCAGGCTTTCGTCATAAACGACCCCGCCGGCGTCATGGAAATCCTCCGGGAAAAGCTCCTTGAGCCAGGCCTCTTCCACGGCGGTGCAAAGATTCAGCAGCGTGTTCACCTCGCCCCGGCTCTCGATCTCGGTGATCTCGGCCGCGACCAGCAGCGGCGCCTTCTGCACGGCGCTCTCGCGCGCCAGCACACCCCGGCGCCGGTGCACGAGCTCGCACCGCAGGGTGCCAGCGTCGAGCCGACGGGCCAGATGGTCGCTAAAACCGAGCAGGACGCATTTCCGGACCGCCTCGCCGTCGATGCGCTTCTCGGCCACGTCCAGTTTCTCGGCCGCGGCGATTTCCAGAAATTGCGCGAACAACGGCCCGACCTGCCGCATCGCCTGGATGTGAAGGCCCAGCCGGCGGCAGGCTTCCGCGTTGTAGCCGGCCTTGTCCGCATAGCGCCAGGCCCGCATCAATAGGAAAAAATCAGATTCGTGCTCGTCGCCAAACAGCTCCTCGCGGGCCTCGGCGGTGCGTTTGTCGACGTTGCGCACAAGAAAACTCCGCCCCTGGGTCAGCGCGGCCATCAGCGCCACCGACCGCACGCAGCCATATTCCTCCGCCGCCAGAAACATCCGGGCATAGCGCGGGTGCAGCGGAAATCGCAGCATCCTCCGGCCAAGATCGGAGATCCGCAAGGTCGGGCGAACCGTCTCGGTGAGCCGCGGCTCCGCGGGGACGCCTCGCCCCACCTCGGCCAGAGCGCCCAGATCCTCCAGCAAAGTCTCCGCCCGCTCCAACGCCTTCGGCTCCGGTTTTTCGAGCCAGGGAAAACCGAAAATGTCATCGATGCCCGCCGCTTTCAAGGTCAGCACAACCTCCGCCAGATCGAGGCGTTTGACTTCGGGCAGCTCCTGCAGCGCTCGTTGGGCATGCTCGCGCTCGGTCCAGAGCCGCACGCAGACGCCCGGGGCGGTCCGCCCGGCCCGGCCGGCGCGCTGGTCCGAGGAGGCCACGGAAATTTTTTCGATGAGCAGCGTGTTGATCCCGCGGTGCGGATCGTAGCGCGCCACGCGGGCCAGCCCCCCGTCGACCACGCCGGTCACTCCGTCGATCGTGAGCGACGTCTCGGCCACGTTGGTGGCAACAATGATCTTCCGCGTTTCGTAGCGGGCGACCGCCCGGTCCTGCTGGTCCGGCGGCAACTCACCGTGCAAAGGAAAGCACGCGAACCCGCGCAACGCGTGCGAACCCTGGATGTCCTGCACGGTCCGGCTGATCTCAAAGGCTCCGGGCATGAACACCAGCAGGTCGCCCGCGGTCTGCGCCGCGAGGCGCTCGCATTCGCGCGTCGCCACCGCCCAGACCGGGTCATGCTCGAAGTTTACGGCCTTCGCCAGGTACTCGATTCTGACCGGAAACGTGCGTCCCTGCGAGGTGAGGATCTCGCACGGAGCGAGATAATCCTTGAGCAGAGCCGCCTCCAGCGTGGCCGACATGACGATGATTTTCAGGTCGGGCCGGCCAGCTCGCTGGATTTGCAGGGCGCGGGCAAGGGAGATATCGCCATAGAGGTGGCGTTCGTGAAATTCGTCGAACACGATCGCGCTGATTCCCCGCAGCGCGGGATCAAAGGACATCTGTCGGAGCAAAATGCCCTCGGTCACGAAACGGATGCGGGTGGCTCGGGAGACGCGCGAGTCGAGCCGGATCTGGTAGCCGACCACCTCGCCCAGCGGCGTGCCCACCTCCTCGGCCACGCGCTTGGCCAGCATCCGGGCCGCGAGTCGGCGCGGTTGCAGCACGACCACTTCCCCGGCGCCGAGCAGCCCGGCGTTGAGCAGCATCTGCGGCACCTGCGTCGACTTACCCGAGCCGGTGGGCGCCTGCACGATCAACCGTCCCTGCGCGCGCACGGCCGCGAGCAGGCGGGGCTCGAGTTCGTAGATGGGCAGTTCGCGCGGCGGCGGCATGGAATCGCGTTTAGTGCGTGCGTTCGTGTCCGGTGGCAAGCGATTCCTTCCGGGGAAAACTTATCCACCGCGCCCGTTGGAAGCCACGCACCGCGGAGCGTTTTCGCTGCGGAAGAGCCGGAAATCCGGATGGTTGCAAAATATGCGCCATGCAGATCTTGCGGTGAATAACCGGTGAGCAAAATCCCGTGCACAAGTTATTCACCGGCCGGTCCGGTGAAGAAATTGTAAGCAACAAACCCGTGACTTTGCCCGGGGCGCCTGCATTTTCTTTCTCGTTCCTTGATAGAACAGTCGCAGTGCGGCGGCATGAAAAACCCGCTGAGAGCGCGACTGGGATAATCCCGGGCAACCGGGGAAAGGTCGGCCGCAGCTGGTGCGGTCCTCCCCTCCGCGACGCAAGTCGCGACAGGCATATGTCACCAGTTCCTCTGGACGGTGTCGCAACCGGTCCAGTTTTGCGACAAAGGAGCTGTGCGGCCAGGCGCGAGTAGAAACCGCTGCCGAGCCGAGTCAGGTCCAGGGCCAGTTTCGGGCCCTGCACCAAGGCAGTTACCCAGAGGGTTACGGCTGCTACTGCACGACCAGGACGCAGCGACGTGTTCGGGAGGGGTCGCACCCTCCACAAGGCCCGGCTGGCGCAACTGGCTGGGCGCGCAAGGGACACGACGCGGCGTGGAGCGGCGCGGGATAGGCAACAACCCGCCAGCCCTCCAAGCTTGGGGCGGCGCGAAAAACGCGTCACCCAACTCCAAGTCAAACGCAGCCTGAGAGGTAAGAGGTCAGACCCGTCGCACGGGGCCAACGCGCAGCCAAAAGCTGCGGCCGTCCCCGTGGTCAAGGTGCCGGTGCGAAAACAAATACTTGTAGGCGTGCCAGCACCCGTCCGGCGAGCGAACCATCGGCAGATGGTCACCGAACCGGGCGTAGAGGCCTCACTCGAAAGATTCCGGTCTGAAAGGGTCGGAACGGTCCCGCTATGAGACCGATACCATCGCATGCCGCGGTGAGTAGCGTCGGGAAGCACCTGGCCCGCCAAACGGCGAGAGCGCCCAACGTGGTGCGAACGGGAAAGAGCGCGTGGCGAGCGCCCACCCCCGAATTTGGCCCGGAGTCCGCAAGGATTCCGGGCCTCATTCTTTTATGGAATCAACTTTCAGCGCGCCGGCCCGCCGGACGGCCCGGAACCGCGAGCCCCTGCAACGGGCCGGCGCGCTGTCCGCCTCCGCCCCGCTCTGTCCGTCCGAGGGCCAGCCTCAAGGCATGCCGGCCGGCACCGGTGGCGCGGTCGCCCGGACTTGGACACGCCGACCGCTTGTTCCCTTGACCGGGTCAATCCGCAGGAATGTCTGGAAATTTCGCCCGCATCCGTTTTGCATGATTTTTCCTCCCGGCCCAACACCGAATGTAATGTCACTCCCCGCCCGCAACCAAGCTCTCGAAGAATTTCCCCACCGATTCGGCGGACACCCCGTCGCCCTCGTCCGTTCCCCCGGCCGGGTCAACCTGATCGGCGAACACACCGACTACAACGCGGGTTTCGTCCTGCCCCTGGCCATCGAGCGCGCCACCTGGATCGCCCTCCGCCCGCGCGAAGACGGCCGGGTGCGTTTGTACTCGGGGGATTTCCGCGAATCCGAGGAATTTTCGCTCGACGACCTGTCCCGGGGAGGGCCGGCGTGGAGCGAGTATGCCAAGGGAGTGGCCGAACAGCTGCAGCGCGAAAACATCCCGCTGCGGGGATTTGATGCCTGCATCGCCACCGATGTGCCCGTCGGGGCCGGACTTTCTTCCTCCGCTTCGTTTTCACTCGGCATCGCGCGGGCCTTTCACGCCGCCGGCGGTTTCGCCTGGGACCCGGTGGCAATGGCGAAATTGTGCCAGCGGGTGGAGCACCAGCGCATCGGCGTCAACTGCGGCATCATGGATCAGCTCGTCATCGCCGCCGCACAGGACGGCCAGGCCCTCCTGATCGACTGCCGCTCGGACGCCACCCAGCCCGTGCCACTGCCGCCGGACCATCTGGTCATCATTCTTGACACGAAAAAAAGCCGGACGCTGGCCGGGTCCGCCTACAACCAGCGTCGGGCCCAATGCGAGGCCGCCGCCAGATTTCTTGGCGTTTCCACCCTGCGGGAAGTTTCGCTCGAACGCCTCCTCACCGTCGGAGACCAGCCCGATCCGCTGGTTTGGCGCCGCGCCCGGCACGTCGTCAGTGAGAACGAACGCGTGACGCAGGCCGTCCGCGCCCTGCAGACCGGCGACGCGCCGCAACTGGGCCGGTTGATGAACGCCAGCCACGAAAGCCTGCGGGCCGACTACGAGGTATCGTGCGCCGAATTGGACGAGATTTGTGCGCTTGCACGAGCGCAGCCGGGCTGTCGGGGGGCGAGAATGACCGGGGCCGGATTTGGCGGTTGTGCCGTGGCTTTGGTGGCCACAGGCTCGGAGGAGGTTTTCATCGCAAAGGTCGCCTCCGGGTACCAGGAAAGATTCGGCGTCGCTCCAGCGCTCTACCCGACGCGCGCCACCGTCGGCGTCATCCATTTCAAAACGTGAATCCAAACTCGATCCCGCCTCCGCATTCCTTTGGTCAATTGTCCGACGGCCGTCCCGCCCGGCTTTTCTCGCTGCGGTTGCCCAACGGCGTGCAGGCCGACATCTCCGATTACGGCGGCACCCTGGTCCGCCTGCTGGTGCCCGACCGCACGGGCCGGCCGGACGACGTGGTGCTGGGCTTCAATTCGGTCGAAGCCTACGAGGCTCATTCGTCCTACTTCGGCTGTCTCGTGGGGCGATTTGCGAACCGCATCGGCGGTGGACGCTTTCAGCTCGACGGGCGGACCCATCAGCTCGCCACCAACAACGTCCCCGCCGGACGGCCCTGTCACCTGCACGGCGGCCCAGGCGGATTTCACCGCGCCCTATGGTCTGCGACGCCGATCGTTGCCGACGGGCAGCCGGCGCTGCGCCTGAGTCATCTGAGCCCCGACGGCGACGAAGGCTATCCGGGAAATCTTTCCGTCACGGTCGTGTACACGGTGCGGGCGCCAGGCGATCTGGTGATCGACTATCAGGCGACCTGCGACCGGCCCACTCCGATCAATCTCACCCAACACGCCTATTTCGACCTGCACGGCGAGGGTCGCGGTGACATCCTCGATCACGAACTCACGCTGCGGGCCTCCCGTTTCACACCGGTGGATGCGGGCCAGATCCCCACCGGTGAACTCGTGCCGGTCGCCGGCACGCCCTTTGATTTCCGTTCACCAGTCCGGATCGGAAAACAAATCGTGGCTTCCGACCCGCAGCTGGCGAATGGCGGCGGGTTCGACCACAACTTCGTGCTCGATGCCGGCCAGCCGGCGACGCCGGCCCTGGCCGCCGTGGTCTTCGAGGCGCAAAGCGGACGCCGGATGGAGGTCCTCACGACCGAGCCGGGCATTCAATTCTACAGCGGGAATTTCCTCGACGGAACCTTGACCGGCAAAAGCGGGCACGCCTATGCGCACCGCAGCGCCCTCTGTCTCGAAACCCAGCACTTCCCCGACTCGCCGAACCAGCCGGCGTTCCCGGACACGATCCTGCGGCCGGGTCAGGTTTTCCGCAGCAGCACGATCTACCGATTTTCGACCGACTGAAACGGTCAGTCGTTGCGTCGGTTGCCGCCGGCCAGCATCAGCAGCAGGTACAGCAAATTGCCCAGCGTGGACACAAACGCCGCGACGTAGGTCAGCGCAGCCGCGTCGAGCGTCTCGCGCACCCCGGGCATTTCATCCGCATCGACGATGCCGAGATTGACGAGCTGCGCCTTGGCGCGGGCCGAGGCGTCGAACTCGACGGGGAGGGTCACCAGTTGGAACAGCGCGATCACCGTCAGCGCCACCACGCCCAGCTGCAGCATGATGATGCCAAAGGCCTTCGCGCCGAGCACGGACGCGATGAAGATCCCGAAACTCAACACGCCCCAGGCGATCGGCGAGGCGATATTCACCGCCGGGATCAGCACCTGACGGAAGTTCATCAGCGAATAACCCACCTTCTGCTGGATCGCATGCCCAGCCTCGTGGGCCGAGACGCCGAGCGCGGCCAGACTCGTGCCGCTGTAATTCGGCTGGGACAGGGCGAGCCGCTTGTGTACCGGGTCAAAGTGATCGGACAGCTCACCCTCGACCTCCACGATCTCGACGTCGTGGATGCCCGCGCTTTCCAGCACCGCCTGCGCCGCCTCGCGGCCGGTGATGTGCCCGCGCGAGGGAATTTGCGCGTTCTTGCGGTAGGCGCTCGAGACCCGCATCTGCGCATAAAGGCCGAATAGGAGAGGAATGAGGATGAGAACGATCCAGACAAGCATGGTGAAATTGGTTGGTGCCCACACCATCACCCAGCGGGCCGTTTTTTCCAGCGGAAAAACGCACGGTGGAAAACCCAGCCCGGCTTGTAAGCGCCTCCCTCTACCACCGAACCGCCACCGACGCGGCGACTTGGCGCGGAGAAGCCGGCACTGACGGCACTTCCTGGAAGCTGCTGTTCCACAGATTGTCGGCGCCCACGGAAAACTCCCAGCCCCGCGAGGCGGGAGGCAGATAGTGGAGGCTGAGCGACGACAGCAGCGCTTCGTTGCCGCCCGCGCTGCGCAGGGCATCGGGGCGCATGATCCGATACTGGTTGTCCGAGCGCACCTCCCAGCCCGCGCCGAGGCGCCACGTCAGCGCCGCCGTGAACCGGTGTTCGGGGAAATTCAGCGCATAGAAACTCGCGTCGACCGTCGCCGTGCCGTAGTCGGCGTTTTTGTGCAGCCAGGAATAGCCGAAGACCAGCTCGTAGGCGTGCGTGCGGCGGGCCGCGAGGAGTTCCACCCCCGTGGTGCCGATGTTCACCGCATTGGCCGACCGCGCGAACACGTTCTGCTGGTAGGTCCAGTCGACGAGATCGTCATCCCGCCGGTAAAAGACCGCGGCATCGAGATTCCATCCCGCCGTTTTCACGCCGGTGCCGGCCTCCAGATTGCGGCTGGTCTCGCGCCCGAGGTCCGGATTGCCGCGGAACAGGCCGCCCGTGGGGCTGGATTTCAGCGCGGTGTAGGTGGGCAGCTGCGTGGCCTCCGAGTATTCCAGATAAAATTTCTCGTCCGGCGTCCGCTGCCACTGGGCGAGAAACACCGGGGAAAGCGCCGACTTGTCGCGATCCGAGTCGTCGTAGGTCAGTCCGCCCCGCAGGGTGACCACGCCCTCCGAAACCGCGAAGGACTTCTCCGGCTCGACCGCCAGTTTGAACATGGACCGGCTCGTGTAGGGACCGAACACCAGCGATGTGGACTGAAGGTTGTCGTGCATGAAATCCGCCGAGTAATTCACGCCGAGGTCCGCCAGCTGCTCGAAGCCGTGCAGCGCCCCACCCCGCACCCAGGTGGTGTGTTGGTAGGGATTGAACTCACCGGGGACGAAACGGTCGAACTCGTAGTCGTCCCGGTTGCGCCGGTAGTAGGCCCCGGCTTCAAACCAATCGCCGCTCGTGTTTTGCCAGCGATGGTTGGCCGCCAGCAGAACGGTCTGCAGGTCCTCGGTCTCATTGACCCCGAACGGCGTGTAGAGATCGGGCCAGCCGAAAAACTTCCGCTGGTAGCCGGCAAAAAAATCCGTCTGGCCGGCTGTGCTCCGCAGCTGTACGCGCCCGGCCACGCGTTGGAAATCGTGGTCGCCGTACGGAATGGCGCCGTCGGATTGCGAGCGCGCCCATTCGACGTCCGAGGCGACCTGCACGCCGCCGGGGCTTCCGGGCAGCACCCAACCCTCGTAGAACGACTGCCCGTTGTAGCCGTCCGGTCCGCCGGACACGGTCGCTTGGCCGCGTTGTTCGATCGGACGCCACCCGTAGGCGACCGTGCCGACCGAGGAATTGAAACCCGAGACCGCGTTTTGGGCGCCGGTCAGGACGTCGGGGGCGCTTAACATTGCGGGAGCGACCGGGATTTCGGCGAAATAGTGGCCGGTCTGCGGATCGTAGAGCGAGACGGCGCCCAGTTTGAAACCGCTGTTTTCAAAGGTGCCGCCCCGGATCGTCACGTCCGCCTGGGTCTCGGCGGTGTTGCGGGCGAGCAGGTCGATCCGCGGTTCAAAGCGCAGCACGGACACCGGCGCGGCCAGCACGCCCACCGGATCCTGGTTGGCCACCATCGGCGCGCTCACCACGTAGTCCGGCAGAGTGGCGCTGGCATTCGCCGAAGCCGCCGGGGCGGCGGGCGGAGCGTCCTGGGCGCGAACCCCGACGGCCGAGGCGATCAGGACCGCGGTGGCCACGACCCACCGGTTGGTCGGAAAAAGGAGCGAGCAGATACTCATGGTTAACAGAGGGTGTTCTCTGCTTAACCAGCTAGGCAAGGGGGAATTTCGTCCCGTCCGCGGAGCGGCGATCAGGTGTCGCCGTCGTTGCCGATGGCCTCCACCGGGCAGCCTTCCAGCGCCTCCATGCAAAGCGCGGTCTCTTCCTCGGTCGTCGGTTGTTTGTGGACGAACGAGTAGCCGCCATCATCGTGCCGCGTAAAGAAACCCGGGGCGGTCTCACGACAGAGGTCGCAGTCGATGCATTGCTGATCGACGAAAAATTTGCCGGCGGCGTTCTCTTTCCATTTGTCTGCTTTGTTGGCCATTCGCGCCAATCAACAGCTATCCCACTCGCTGTCAAGAGCCGGGCGGCGGGCGTGGGCACCCCACGGGAGGCGACGACTCGGGCTTGTAATTGACGACTTCAGATATACTGTGCCGGCGATGCTTTCAGACCGCAGTTACATGCGAAATGACTACAACCGATCTCCGACCTCGGTGGTGACTTGGATTCTGTGCGGATTGACGGCGTCGTTCCTGATTCAGCTCACTTCGGAACGCTTTATTGCCGGCAATCCTGTCGACGCCCTTTTTTCCCTGACGCCGCACGGGTTGGCGCACGGCAAGGCGTGGACACTGCTCACCTACGCGTTGCTGCACACGGATGTTTTTCACCTGCTGGGGAATGGCTTGTGCATCTATTTTCTCGGTCGGGAACTCCTGCCGCTGCTTGGCACCCGGCGATTCCTCACCGTCTTTGCCGCGGCGATCGTAACCGGCGCCTTGTTCTGGCTCGGCGTCCATCTGATCCGGGGTGACGCCAACATCCTCGTCGGAGCGTCGGCCGCCTCAGCGGCGCTGTTCATCGTCTACGCCAGCATCTACCCCGAGCGGGAAATAACCTTTCTGCTGTTTTTTGTTCTGCCGGTCACCCTGAAGCCGAAAATCCTGGCGTGGATCCTCCTGGCCATCACCTTGGTTGGCTTCCTGTACGGGGAGCTCGCCGGTGGAGTCTATGACACCGGCATCGCCCATTCGGCCCACCTCGGCGGCATGCTCACCGGCTGGATTTATTACCGCTTCTTCCACGCCCGCCATGGGTGGGATCGGGCCTCCGGAGTCTCGATCACCCTGCCCGCCTGGCTCAGCCGCAGGAAAAAGGCCTCCGACCGGCCGCCCGCCGAATTCAAGGTCAACCTCCAGCACAAGGCCGACCTGCGCGCCGAAGTGGACCGTATCCTCGACAAGATCAACAGCTTGGGCTTCGGAGCACTCACCGACGAGGAAAAGCGTCTGTTGGATGAGGCCAAAGACATCCTCAGTCGACGCTGACCTCCCATCCTCCGTGTCGTCCGCCCAACCCATTTTCAGGGCCAATCCAGCCCTGCGCCGCAGTTTGCCTGCGCCGCGAACTCATACGGGTATTTTAATTTTA
>CAYZGG010000129.1:0-10050 GCA_964477955.1 uncultured Opitutaceae bacterium | reverse complement strand
GAAGGCTGAAGGCTGAAGGCTGAAGGCTGAAGGCTGAAGGCTGAAGGCTGAAGGCTGAAGGACGCTGGTAAAAAGCGAGCCGTCGAGTGAAGGGGGCGAGGGCGGGGCGGTCAATGCCGGGTTGCGGTGTCACGGGACCCGGGGTCTCACTATGAGTTTGCCAGAAACCCGCCGCCCGGTCACGTGTCTACCTCTTTCCATTCATGAAGACCCCCTTCCGCTTCCTGCTCCTCACCCTGCTGACCTTGGCCGTCGCGGATGCCCGCGCGCAAACCCCGGCATCGAAGCCCGGGTACACGGTCACCCTCGCCATCACCTTCGATGAAAAGGGCGAACCCGAGGATTGTAATCTCGTCGAAGCCAAGACCGATGACCCCACCGGGGACAAGCTGTTGGTGAGCCTGGCCATTGCGGAATCCCGGGGAATCAAGTTGCCGCCGCGGACAAAGGACGGGAAACCGATCAAGTTCAAGGGCGAGGTGCCGTTCGAATTTCCGGTGGAGGGCGACGAGGGGGCGGCGGCGAACCTCACGCCCAAGCCCAAGCTGCACGGCGATGTCGTGCAGCCGGTCTATCCCCCGGAACTGGCGGCCAAGGGGGAGGTGGGTGGAGCGATTTTGGAGCTGATTGTTGGCACCGACGGGAAGGTCAAGACGGTGCGGGCGCTGCGGTCCTCACATCCCGAATTTGCCGAGGCCGCCAAGGCGGCCGTTCAGCAATGGAATTTCATTCCGGCCATGACCAAGGGCGGTGACGTCTTCGAGTCGCGCTGGCGGATTGCCGTGAGCTTCTCGATCAACGGCCGCGAACCGGACTGGACCTGGCGGGTGGCGCCCCGTCCGAGCCTGGGCGGTTTTGTGGCCGGCCGCGTGACCGTGCCGGCGAAGCTTCCGGCGGTGTCGGTCCAGCCGGCGCCGGCGGTACCCGGAGAACCGGCGCCAGCGCCGGTGAAGTAGGCGCTGCACTTCACGCTTGCGGGCGCGGCGGGGCGGACAACGGTGGGACCTCCCGCCATGAAAACCTCGTTCACCCCAAAGCAGTACCGTCAGCTGCTCGAACTCGTTCACCTCGGCATGTGGGCCGTCACCGCCTATCAGGGTGAGGACACGGCTTCGGCCAAGCGCTATTTCGATCTCGACCAGCGGCTGCTGGGCCACGCGACGGAATTCGGTTGTGCCGACATGGTCGAGGAGCGCGACGACGGCACGCTTCAGCCGGCGACGAAGCTGGCGGAGGACGACCGCATTCGCGACATCCAGAGCGAATTTCAGAACGACGTTTTCTGGCATGAGCTGGTCAACCGCCTGGCCGACCGCGATCTGGCGGGCGAGCAGAGCCAGCGCACGCTGGAGACTCCCGGGGTCGAGCCGGCGCCCACGCCGGACGAACGTTTGAAGAAGCACGAGGAGCGCTACTGGGCCGAATTCGAAAAGAACGACCTGGCCAACATCGTATTACTGCGCGGCGGCCGGGGTTGAATCCCCGTCACAGGCCAACAAAGCCGAGGGCCCGGCACGAGACCTGCTTTTTGGCGCCCGTAACACACTCTATCAATAACGTAACACGCCACGACCATGAACCTCTTCCGCCGGACCACCTGTCTTGCCCTCCTCGCGCTGGCCGCCCTGCCGCCCGCCCTCACCGCCGCCCACCTCAAAGTCGGTTATAGCGACTGGCCCGGCTACACCGCCTTCGAAATCGCCGTGCAAAAAGGCTGGTTCAAGGACGCCGGCGTGGATGTCGAATTCGACTGGTTCGACTACGGCCCGTCGATCGACGCCTTCTCCGCCGGCAAGATCGACGCCGATTGCATCGTCGCCTCCGACGCCCTCGGCGCCGGCGCGGCCGGAGCCCCGAGCAAGTTCATCGCGATCATCGATTACAGCGAGGGCAGCGACATGATCGTCGGGAAGCCCGGAATCAAGTCGATCAAAGACCTCAAAGGCCAGAAGGTCGCCGTTGAATTCGGCCTCGTCGAACATTTCCTGCTGCTTGAGGCCCTCAAGCGCAACGGCCTGACGCAGAGCGATGTCACCCTGGTGAACACGCCGACGAACAACATGCCGCAGACGCTGGCCTCGGGCCAGGTCGCCGCCGTGGGCGCATGGTATCCGATCTCCGGTCAGGCGCTGACCTCCTCCCCGGGTTCGACGCGGCTTTTCACCAGCGCGGACGCGAAGGGCTTCATCTACGACGTGCTCGCGGTCAATCCTTCCAGCCTCGCCGCCAATCATGACGACTGGGTCAAGATCGCGGCGATCTATTACAAATGCGTGGCGTACCTGAAGGATCCCGCGACCCGGGACGACGCCATCAAGATCATGGCGGCCAAGGTGCAGCAGAAGGCCGACGATTACGCCAAGAACGTCCCCGGCACCCATTTCCAGACGCTCGCCGAGGCCAAGGCCAACTACAAGGGCGATGCCGGCGGGGCGATCAACCTGCACGACTCCATGGTGCTCAGCGACAAATATTCCCTCGACAATGCCGTGTACAAGGTCAGCCAGAAGCCCGAGGACTACCTGTCCCCCGGCATTGTGCTCGCCTTGCCCTGATCCCCGCTCATCGCCGCGCCACGACCCCATGGTGTAAGGAAATAAATCCACATGGGTTTGCGTGACTGGCTTGGTTTAAGGCACGAGCTACCGCCCCGGCGGCGGCTCGTGCTGCTCATTTTGTCCTTCGTGCTGCCGCTGGCACTGTGGTCGATCGTGAGCTATGTGCCGTGGATCTGGCACCCGATGGTCCGCGTGACCGATCCCGGCGGCGTCGATTATTTCACCTCGGGCATGGACGTGGACCGGGACGTGTTCGTGAAGGAAACCGCGAACGCCGCCGCCGCCGGCCTGAAACCGCCGCAGGGCTACAGGGTCAACCCGCTTTATTTCCAGCCGCCGCATGCGGTCGCCCGCGCCTTCTACACCGCGTTCACCACGCCGCCCCGGCTTCCGACCGAGCCGTGGTTGCACGAAAGCCTGGGTCACAGCATCCGTACGATCAGCTGGGGATTTTTCGTTTCCTCGATCTTCGGTGTGCCTCTCGGGATCCTCTGCGGCACCTACCGTTTTTTTGCGCGACTGCAGGAGCCGTTCGTCGAGTTCTTCCGCTATCTGCCGGCCCCGGCCTTCGGCGCCCTCGCCGTCGCCATCCTCGGGATCGACGACCCTCCCAAAATCGCGATCATCGTCATCGGCACGTTTTTTCAACAGGTGCTCGTGATCGCCAACACCGTGCGCAAGGTGGACCCCGCCCTGGTCGAGGCCGCCCAAACCCTGGGCGCCCGGGGCTGGCAGCTGCTCACCCGCGTGGTTGTGCCCGCGGCCATCTCCGACATCTACACCGACATGCGCATCCTGCTCGGCTGGGCCTGGACCTACCTGATCGTGGCCGAGATCGTCGGGACCATGTCGGGCATCACCTATTTCATCAATCAGCAGGCCCGGTACCGGCACTTCGACAACGTCTATGCCGCCATCGGCATGATCGGCATCATCGGCCTGACGAGTGACATGGTGCTCGCCTGGCTCGGCACGCAGCTGTTCCCATGGAAACGCCGGGTGCGCGCGGCGAAAAAATCCCGGGCCCCGAAAACCAGCCCCGCGACGCCGGCGGCGGCGGGCACCAAGACCGCCATGAGCGCGGCGGAATCCTGAGCCATGGCCTTCACTCCGCTCCAACTCCCCGATTACCGCGAGCAAAGCCCCGAGGTGGCCGAGCGCTTCCGCACGATCCGCGAACGGCCGGTCGTGCTCAAGGTCACCGATCTGTGCAAGAGTTTCGGCGTGAACGGCTCCACCCACGTCGCCTTCGAGAATTTTTCACTGGATATCCACCGGCGCGAATTCATCTGCATCATCGGCCCCTCCGGTTGCGGCAAGTCGACGCTCATCCGCATCATCGCCGGCCTGGATGAACAGACGTCCGGTCACATGCTGGTCGACGGCAAGGAAGTCGGCGGCCCCAGTCCCGAGCGCGGCATGGTTTTCCAAGGCTACACGCTCTTTCCCTGGCTCACGGTGAAGCGCAACGTCATGTTCGGTCTCCAGATGGGCGGCACGAGCGCCCTGGACGCGGAGGGCAAGGCGTTGCAATGGCTCAAGGTGGTCGGCCTCGCGCGGTTTGCGGAGGCCTATCCCGACCAGCTTTCCGGCGGAATGAAGCAGCGCGTCGCCATCGCGCGGGCCCTCGCGCCCAACCCGCGCGTGCTGCTCATGGACGAACCCTTCGGCGCGCTCGACGCGCTCACGCGCTGCAAGATGCAGAGCTATCTCCTGCAGATTTGGAAGGAGATCAACGTGACGGTCCTCTTCATCACCCACGATCTCGACGAGGCATGCTACCTGGCGGACCGCATCATCGTCATGAGCGCCAATCCGGGCCGCGTCGCCGAGGTGATCGAAAATCCCGTGCCGCGGCCGCGCCGGGTCGCCCAGATGCTTTCCCCGGAATTCCTCGCCTTGAAACACCGGCTCGACGAATTGATCCACGGTCCCGCTGACGCCGAAGAGGAGATTCTGCCGGTCGTCAAACTCACGGAGGCGGGCGATGAAGTCGAATGAGGCCGCCGCGCCGGTCGAAAACCCGCCGCGGTTTCGACCGCCACCCCGGTTCGTCTGGCCGGAGGGCCGGCAATGTGCGGCCATGTTGTGCTTCGACGTCGACGGCGAGACCACCGCTCTGAGCGAGGACCTGCAGCTCGCCCGCCGTCGCACGCTGATGTCGCAATGCGAATACGGCCCGCGTGTCGGGGTGCCGCGCCTGCTCGGGCTGCTTGAACACCTCGCGGTGCCGGCGACGTTTTTCATCCCGGGTTACATCGCGGAGCACCACCCCCGGATGGTCGAGGCCATCGTCGCCCGCGGGCACGAAGTCGGGCTGCACGGCTACCTGCACGAAAAACTCGCCTACCTGACCGAGGCCGAAGAGGAGGCGATTTTGGTCCGCTGCATCGGGCTGTTGGAGAAACTCACCGGCAAACGCCCCGTGGGCTTCCGCGCCCCGTGGTTTGAGACGAATCCCTGGACCGCCGGCCTGCTTCTTCGTCACGGCCTGAGCTATTGCGCGAGCGAAATGGGCGATGATGTGCCGTACACCCATCCGAACGGACTGGTCGAAATTCCCGGCCAGTGGCTGCTCGAGGATTGGGAGCAGTTCGCCTTCAACGCCGATCCCGCGTGGGGATCCATTCCGGAAAATTGCGCCAAGGTTTTCGACCTGTGGTGGCGGGAATTCGAGGCGATGCACGATTACGGCTGCTGCTTCGTCCTCACGCTTCATCCCTGGCTCAGCGGCCGGCCCTCGCGCGTGCAGCTGCTCGAGGACCTGATCCGCGCGATGCAGGCCAAAGCGGGTGTATGGTTTGCCCGCGGGCACGAGCTCGCGGCCTACGTGCGCGCGCGGCCGGCCGCCCGGCGCGAAATCGATTTCGACCACCCGGCCTACGCCGCGTCATGAGCGCACCCGCCTCGAGTTTTCAGTCCGTCTTTCCCGCCCTGGCCTACGCGGGCCTGGCGAGCAACCGCACGGCGCAACCGGCCCGGTCCCTCGATGAGATCCAGCGCGGCATCGCCGAGGTCGCGGAGCTACCCCTGAACCGCGCGCGCACGCTGCCGGCACAGGCCTACACGAGCGAGGAGTTTTTCGACTGGGAGAACACGCATCTGCTCCGCGGCGGCTGGCAATGCGTCGCCCACGTTTCACAGATTCCGCAGCCGGGCGATTTTCTGAATCTCGATCTGCTCGGCGAACCGCTCATCGTCGTGCGCGGCAAGGACGGTCTGGTGCGCGTGCTGTCGCGCGTCTGCCCGCATCGCGCGATGGATATCATGCCGGAGGGCTTCGGTTACGACGGCCACGGCCCCGCCGAGGCGAAACCGGACGCGGCCGGCTGCGGCCACACGCGCATTTTTCTCTGCCCGTATCACGCCTGGACCTTCGAGCTCGACGGCGGGCTCAAGGCCTGCCCCGAGATGCAGCAGGCCGAGGATTTCGCCCGCGACGATTTCCGGCTCAAACCCTTTCGCAGCGAAACCTGGCTGGGGTTTGTCTTTGTGAATCTCGACGGGCAGGCGCCGCCATTCGCGGACGGCCTCCCGGAGATGGCGGCGGATCTCGCGGCCTACCATCCCGCGGAAATGAAGCTCGTCGTCGCGCGAGAGTGGGATTGTTCGTTCAACTGGAAGGTGCTCGTCGAAAATTTCATGGAGAGCTACCATCACCTGGGCATCCATCACCGGACGCTCCAGCCGATGATGCCGGCGCGCGACACGTGGACCGAGCAGGAGCGCCGTCATTACGTCCGCGCCCATTTGCCGTACAAGGATTCGGTGCGCGAAGAATATCAGGCGTTTGCCGAACGCGGCGATTTTTCGGAAGACCTGCCGCCGGTGCCCGGGATCAGCGGGGCCCAGCAATCCGAGTGGGGCCTGTTTCTCGTCCATCCGACCTTCCTGCTCGCGACCGCGCCCGACCGCCTCATCTGGTACCGCCTCCAACCGCTCGGGCCCAACCGCCTCAAGCTGCTCACGACGACGCTTGTCCCGGCCAGCGTGGTGGAACGCGAAAATTTTCCGCATCTTCGGGACAAGGCGGCCCGGCTGATGACGGAGTTTCACCTCGAGGACATGGAGGTCTGCACCGCCGTGCAACGCGGTCTCTACGCGAGTGGCTGGCAGCAGGGGCGTCTGAGCCACCTCGAAATGCCCGTCTGGCTTTTTTACCGCTATCTGGCCGCCCGCATCCGGGGGGTCTGGCCGACGGACGACCGGGCCGCCGCCCCCGGCCAGCGAACCTGAATGTACCAACCCGCCCCGCGTGTTTTCCCTCAACCAAAAATCAGCCGTCGTGACCGGAGGCTCGTCCGGCATCGGACAGGCCATCGCCCGCCGTTTCCGTGAGGCCGGCGCGAACGTGCTCGTCGCCGACCGCCATCCGCCCGGTGACGGATTTGATTTTTTTGAAACCGATGTGGCCTGCGAGGCGGACGTCGCCGGGGCGCTGGGCGCCGCCCGGGAAAAGTTCGGGCGGGTCGACATTCTCGTGAACAATGCCGGCATTCAGCCGCTTGGGGTGGGCTTTGACGGACTGACGGCCGCGTTGCTCGAGCGCACCTTTGCCGTGAATGTGTTTGGGGTCGCGTACGGCCTCAAACACGCCGGCCGCGTGCTGAGCGATTACGGGCGCGTCATCAACACCGCCTCCTTTGTCGGAGTCATCGCGACGCCCGGCGCCGCGGCCTACGCCCCTTCGAAGGCGGCGGTGATTCACCTGACCCGTCTGGCCGCGATCGAGCTGGCCCCGCGCCGCATCACGGTGAACGCCGTCAGCCCCGGCACGATCCGCACGCCGGCAGTGACCGCGATTCCCGACAATCCGGAGATTCCTTTCATCGAGCAGCGCACGCCGCTCGGGCGTCTGGGTGAGCCGCAGGAAGTGGCCGCGCTCTGTCATTTTCTCGCGTCGGACGAGGCTGCGTACATCACCGGACAGAACATCGTCATCGATGGCGGCCTCACCAACGGTTGGACCGACTACGCGCTGGTGCCGCCGGCCAACGTCCAGGAAGGGAGGTGGATCAATGACCTCTGAAACGCAGCTGGCGCCCGCGACCGTGAAAATCCCGGCCGGAGGGTTCATGATGGGCGAAACCGCCGACGACAAATTCGCCACCGACACCGAACGCCCGGCGCACCAGGTGGTGATCGGTCGGCCGTTCGCCCTCGGGGAATTCCCGGTCACGGTCGGCGAATACCGCGCCTTCCTCCCCGCGCATGCGCCGGCGGAGGATCCCGCCTGGCCCGTGGTCAACGTGACTTGGCTCGAGGCCCGGGCTTACTGCGCCTGGCTGCACGCCGAGACCGGCGACCGGTTTCGCCTGCCTTCTGAGGCTGAATGGGAATATGCCTGCCGGGCCGGTGCGCGCGCGCCGTTTGCGACGGGCGGGGACATCACGCCGGCGGACGCCAATTTTCTCTATGCCGAGCACGGAGAACGCATCGGGCCCGGTGCCCGGACGCCCGTCGGGAGCTACGCCCCCAACGCCTTCGGGCTGCACGATCTGCACGGCAACGTCTGCGAGTGGGTCGAGGACACCTGGCATGCCGGTTATGCCGGCGCGCCCGCCGACGGTTCCGCGTGGATTGCGGAGACCGGAGCGGGCCGGCGCGTGATCCGGGGCGGCGCCTGGGATTACCTGCCCCGGCTGCTCCGCAGCGCATGGCGTGATTCACTGCCGGCCACCCAGCGCCGCGACAATGTCGGCTTCCGGATCGCCCGGACGATCGTCACCTGACCATGCGCCTGCAACTCTTCCGCTCTCTCTGGACCAACGGCTTCGACCTCGGGGCCGCGCTGGCCGATTGCAACGAAGGCACGTTCGATGGCGTGGAGGGTCCGGTGCCGGAGGAAACCGGCGCGCGCCGCGAGTTTGCGGCCCGCCTGCGCGAAGGCGGCGTCCCATTCATCGCGGAAGTAACCACGGGCGGCGGCTACGTGCCCGACACCACCGACAGCGGGCGGCATTTGGACGATTTTTGTCGCAAGGCGGAGGCCGCGCTGGACTGCGGGCCAATCTTCCTCACGGTGCTGGGCGGCTGCGATGCGTGGCCGCTCGCGCAGAGTGTGGATTTTTTCGGCCGGGCGATGGAAGTCGCTGCGACGATCGAGGTCGTCGTCAGCTTCGAGACGCACCGCAGCCGGTCCACCTTCAATCCCTGGGCCACGCGGGACCTGCTCCGCCAACTTCCCGCACTGCGTTTGACCTGTGACTTTTCCCACTGGTGCTGCGTCTGCGAGCGCCTGGTGCTCGATGGCGAGCCGGGGATTCTCGCTTTTTGCGCCGAACGGGCGTTCCACGTTCATGCGCGAGTCGGGTATGACCAGGGACCGCAGGTGCCGCATCCGAACGCGCCTGAATACCGTTCCGCCCGGGAGGCGCACGAACGGTGGTGGGACGCTCTCTGGTCCGCGGCGGCTCGCGCCGGTCGCCACACGGTGACCATGACGCCCGAGTTCGGGCCCGACGGCTATCTGCACGCCCTGCCGTTCAGCGGGACGCCGGTGGCCGATCTTGACGAGATCAACCACTGGATGGCGCGGCACGAGCGCGAGCGGTTTGCCCGGCGTCTGACGGCCGGGGCTCCGCCGGCCCAATTCCTCCAGCCCTCATGACGATGCCTCGCCGGCCCAAAACAGCTCTGCGCAACAGATCCTGGTCCGACCTGACCTGGGAGGAGATCGGCCAGCTGCCCGCCCAGGGCGTCGACGCTGTCATTTTGCCGGTTGGCGCGACGGAGCAGCACGGTCCGCATCTGGGCACCGGCATGGATTCCGCGCTCGCCGAGCGGATTTGCGCGGCGGTCAGCGCGCAAACGCAGGTGCCGGTCCTGCCGCTGCTGCCCTACGGCTGTTCGCTCGGCCATTCGCACCGGTGGCCGGGCACGCTTGCCCTCAGCCCGCAGACCTTGATCGCACTCGTGACCGAGATCGGCGACTGGGTGCACGCTTCAGGTTTTCACCGGCTCTTCCTCGTCAACGCGCATGTGACCAATGCGGCGCCGCTGCGTTGTGCGCTGGAGGTGCTCCGCAGCCGCCATGACGATCTGATGGTGGCGGTCATCAACACCGCCACCCTCAGCCCGCGGGTGGCGCGGGCATTTTCCGCCGACGCGGCGGACTGGCACGCCAACGCCGCCGAGACTGCGTTGATGCTCGCGGTGGCGCCGGAGCTGGTGCGGCGCCGGAAAATCCGCACGGCTGACGATCCTGACCGCACGGGCGGCCTGGTTTTCGCCCATCCCGTCAACCGCACCAGCGCCAACGGCGTCACCGGGCGTCCGAGCCTGGCCACCGCGGCGCAGGGGCGCCGGCTTTTCCGCTGGATGGTGGCCGATCTCGCCGCCCTGGTGCGCTGCGGGCGGCGGGAGCGACCGCCGCTGCCGGCCGGGTACAACCAACGCGCCACCTTCACATGAAATCCGATACCGAAATCCTCCAGCTCCAGGCCGACCTCAAGGCCAAGGGCGTCAAATACTGCGTCGGCGCCTATGTCGA
>CAYZGG010000128.1:0-10860 GCA_964477955.1 uncultured Opitutaceae bacterium | reverse complement strand
TCAATGGTTTCGGCCGCATCGGCCGCCTCGTTTTCCGCGCGCTGGTCGAGCAAGGCTTGCTCGGTACCGCTCTCGATGTCGTCGCCGTCGGCGATATCGTCCCGGCCGACAACCTCGCCTACCTGCTCAAATACGACTCCACGCAGGGCCGCTTCGCCGGCACCGTGAGTTCCAAGAAGTCCGCCCCGGACAAGACCGAAGACGACGTATTGGTGGTCAACGGGAAGGACATTCTGGTCGTTTCCGCCAAGACCCCGGCCGAACTGCCTTGGGCCAAGCTCGGCGTGCAGCTGGTGATCGAGTCCACCGGCCTGTTCACCGAGGCCGAAAAGGCCAAGGGCCACATCGCCGCCGGCGCCAAGAAGGTCATCATCTCCGCCCCGGCCAAGGGCGAGGACATCACCATCGTCATGGGCGTGAACGACGACAAGCTCGACCTCAGCAAGCACAGCATCATTTCCAACGCCTCCTGCACCACGAACTGCCTCGCGCCGATCGTCAGCGTGTTGCTCAAGGAAGGCTTCGGCATCGAGGAAGGCCTGATGACCACCATCCATTCCTACACCGCCACGCAGAAGACCGTGGACGGCCCGTCCAAGAAGGACTGGAAGGGCGGCCGTTCCGCCGCGATCAACATCATCCCGTCCACGACCGGCGCCGCCAAGGCCACCGCGCTCGTGTGCCCCGAGGTCAAAGGCAAGCTCACCGGCATGTCCTTCCGCGTGCCGACCCCGACCGTGTCGGTCGTCGATCTCACCGTGCGCACCACGAAGGAAACCTCCTACAAGGAGATCTGTGCCGCCATGAAGAAGGCCTCCGAGACCTATCTCAAGGGCATCCTGGCCTACACCTCCGACGAAGTGGCCTCGAGCGACTTCATCCACGACAAGAATTCCTCCATCTTCGACGCCGGTTCTGGCATCGAGCTGAACAGCAAGTTCTTCAAGCTCGTCAGCTGGTACGACAACGAGTGGGGTTATTCCAACCGCGTCGTCGAGCTGACCCAGAAGATCGCGGCGAAGCTCTAAGCCGCAGCGGCTAAAGCCAAGGGCTGAAAGACTGAAGGACTGAAAGGCTGAATTTTCCGGCCGCAGTCCTTCGACTTTCAGCCTCTTTCTTTTCAGCCCTTTAGTTCTGCAGCCCTTCAGTCTTCTATGAAATTCAAATCCGTTCGCGACCTGAACCTCGCCGGTAAACGCGTCCTCATGCGCGTCGACTTCAATGTCCCGCAGGACAAAGTCACCGGCGCCATCACCAACACCGCGCGCATCGCCGCGGCGCTGCCGACGATCAAATACGCCCTCGAAAAAGGCGCCTCCGTTGTGCTGATGTCGCATCTCGGCCGGCCCGATGGCCAGAAGATCGCCAAGTTCTCGCTCAAGCCGGTCGCCGCCGAACTCGAAAAGTTGCTCGGGCGTCCCGTGAAGTTCCTCGACGACTGTGTCGGGGCCGCGGTGGAAGCCGCCTGCGCGCCCGGCGCGCTCAAGGCGGGCGAAGTGGTCCTGCTGGAAAATCTCCGCTTCCACATCGAGGAGGAGGGCAAGGTGAAGCTGGAGGATGGCACCTCGAAGAAGGCCGATCCCAAGGCGGTCGAGGCGTTCCGCGCGAGCCTGACGAAGCTCGGCGACGTATTTGTCAACGACGCCTTCGGCACCGCGCACCGCGCGCATTCGTCGATGGTCGGCGTGGCGCTCAAGGACAAGGCCGCCGGTTTCCTCATGGAAGCCGAGCTCAAGGCCTTCGCCAAGGTCCTCGACCACCCCGAGCGTCCGCTCCTCGCGATTCTCGGCGGTGCGAAAATCGCCGACAAGATTCCCCTCATCAACAACCTGCTCGACAAGGCCAACGTCCTGATCATCGGCGGCGGCATGGCGTTCACATTCAAGAAGGTCGTTTACGGCAAGCAGATCGGCGCGAGCCTCTTCGATCCCGAGGGCGCGAAGATCGTGCAGGACCTCGTGGCCAAGGCGAAGGCCAAGGGCGTGAAGCTCGTCTTCCCGATTGATTTCATCGCGGCCGACAAGTTCGCCGCCGACGCCGCCACCCAGGTCGTGGGCGAGGACATTCCCGAGGGCTGGCAGGGTCTCGACGCCGGTCCGAAGTCGATTGCGCTGTACCGCGAAACGATCCTCGCGGCGAAAACGATCATCTGGAACGGCCCTCCCGGCGTGTTCGAGTTCGAGAAATTCGCCGGCGGCACCAAGGCCATGGCCGAGGCGATCGCCGAGGCCACCAAGCTCGGCGCCACTACGGTGATCGGCGGCGGCGACACCGCGACGGCGGCCAAGAAGTGCAAGATCACCGACAAGGTCACGCACACCTCCACCGGCGGCGGCGCCAGCCTCGAATTCCTCGAAGGCAAAGTCCTCCCCGGCGTGGCGTTCCTGGAAAACTAAATGTGGAAATCAGGAAGTCAGGAAAGGAAACCAACCGCTTCGACTTCCCGTTCCTGATTCCCTGAGTTCCATATTTTCTAACATCTTTATTTTTTATGTCCTCCCGCAAAAAACTCATCGCTGGCAACTGGAAGATGAACAAGACCGCCGCCGACGGCGTCGCTTTGACCTCGGAGATCGTCGCCGCCACCGGCCGTGAAGCCGCGGTCGACATCGTCCTCTGCCCGCCGTTCACCGCGCTCGAAAGCGTTGGCCGCGCCCTCGAGGGGCAAGCCGTCAAACTCGGCGCGCAGAACATGCACCCCGAGAAAAACGGCGCCTACACGGGCGAGGTTTCCGCCGAGATGCTGCGAACGCTGTACGTTTCGTACGTCATCCTCGGCCACAGCGAGCGCCGGAGCTATTTCGCCGAGAGCGACGCCTTCATCAACAAGAAGGTGGTCGCCTCCCTGGCCAACGGACTGAAGCCGATCCTCTGCGTCGGCGAGACGCTCGCCGAGCGCGAGGCCGGTTCGACGCTGGCCGTCGTGCAGAAACAGCTCGAAGGCGGATTGCAGGGCGTGACCAAGGAGCAGATCACCACCGCGGTCGTCGCGTACGAGCCCGTGTGGGCCATCGGCACCGGCAAGGTCGCCACGACCGCGCAGGCGCAGGAAGTCCACGCGTTCATCCGCGAACTCCTGACCAAGCTCTACGGCGCGCCGCTCGCGCAGAAGGTCCGCATCCTCTACGGCGGTTCGATGAAACCGTCCAACGCGCCCGAACTGCTTGCGCAGCCCGACATCGATGGCGGGCTGATCGGCGGCGCTGCGCTTGAGGCCAAATCCTTCGTCGAACTCATCAAAGCCGCGCTCGCCGCCAGCTGATCCTTTGGGCAATTACCTGTGGGCGGGGTGCCCTCACCCCGCTTTTGCTGTTCGAAGATAGGGCGAGACGTCTCCCTCGGCAGGCTCAGGACCCTGAGCTTGTCGAATGGGCCGCCGAGTCAAGGCTCACCTGGAGGGCCCGTCTCCCGACGGGCCGCGGTCCGTCAGGAGACGGCCCCACCATTCGGTCCATGCGTCAGCCTGATACCCGAGCCTCGGTAGTCGGCGCCCTCACCGCTCCGGCGGCCAGCGATAGCCGAGGATCATTCCGACCGGGTAGGAATTCACGCAAACGCGACCGAGCTGGTTGCCGCCCCAGAGGTAGACCAGCTCTGCATCCTGGTGCAGAAAAAATCCGGCATGACCCTTCGGACTGGCAGGATCCTCGCGCCACAAGACCACCACGCAGCCGGTCCGCGGGGTCGCGAGAGGGACACCCCAGTCGAGCCAGGACCGCGCCAGCGCCGAGTTCGTGCCTGGCAGGCCGGCTTGGAGCATGCACCAGTTGAGAAACGAGGAGCACCACGGGACTTTGTCGTCCCACCCTTTCTCGTTCACCGTCCGGTGATATTCCTCAATGCGCGGGTGCGACTCGCCCGCGGGCCGCGAGGCGACGCCGTCTTCTTTCAACGCGACGGAGAACCAGTCCATGGAGGCACTGTGGCCGGCCGGGAGAGGCGATCAACTTCGATCTGAGTTTCGAGCGGACCGACCTCGGGCGCGCTTCACTGAGCCAAAAGCTGAGACTGATTTCCCGGCGAACTCGCTCTCTTGAAAGGTGGAGCCCGACCTCCGGGCGGGCTGATGCGGTCACGCAACGCAAACCGGCCCGGAGGTCCGGTTCCACCTCGTTTCTCAGCATGATCCCGCTCAGAGTTTCTTTCGGTAAACCGCCTGGGTCTTCGCGGCGGCGAAACCCAGGGCGGGATAGAAATGGTGGCTTTCCGTGCGCAGGGTGTTGCTTCGCGCCACCAGCGCCGGCGCTCCCTGCGCCCGGGCCCATTGTTCGGCGTGCTCAACCAGGCCCCGACCCACACCACGCCGGCGCCAGCCAGCGGCCGCCACCAAGCCGAGAATCTCAACGCGGAATCCCGATTCCAGAGTGATGGACGCCTGCGCTTGCAGCCAGCCGGCAATCTTGTTATCCAGAACCGCGACGACGAGGAGGTGATCGTCACGCGCGGCGATCGTGGTGATCCGCTGGCGGATTGCGCCGACATCGGCGGCATACCCGAGCTGCGCGGTGAGCTCGGTCAATGCGTCGGCATCCTGCAGGGCGGCGGGGCGGATATCCATTTTGGCGTTGCCCTGAAGCGAGCGGGGCGGCTTTGCCCCGGGCGGCCGCTTTCAGATCATTTGTTTTTCCGGGCGACTTCGTCGGCAAACGCCTGGAGGGTTCCCTCGTCTTGGAGCCGGCAGAGTTTTTCCATGCCTGGAATCTTAAAGGTGAACCTCTGCTTCAGTTCCTGGTATTTTTTGATGGCCGGGAGCCAGCCGGGGTAGGGGTTGCCGTCGAGCTTGCCCTGCGCGAGCTGCGCTTTGATCGCGCCGGCGGCGTAACTGGCCAGCAAAAGCGATTTCACCGTCTCGGCCTGTTCCTTCGGAAGCTTGATGTCTTCGATCAACCACGGAGTGGCGTCGGCGCTCGCGATCAGCATGACGTCGGGGCTTTCCTTGGCGAATTGGATTACGGTGGGAATCGCCGCGCCCAGGGCCACTCCATCGTGGGAGGTCTCGATCACCGCGATCGCGTCGAGGACGGTTTTCTTGTCCGGCACGGCCAGGGCCGTTGCGCCGCCGACGATAAACAAGAGGGTGGTGAGCAGGATTTTTTTCATGAAGGAAATTGGATGGCGAAAAGGACGATCTGGTTCCGGATCAAAGCGCTCGTCGTGTCGGACAAGGCCCCGACCAGCGAGACCAACAGAGTGAACGATTTTGGCCGAGACAACTCCAAGAGAGCGAAAAATTGAACCCTGGCGACCCGTTGCCGGGCATCAGGGGCGGTTTTGCGCTGTCAGTTGCTCGAACCGGGCGAGGAGTTCGCGAGTGGGGGCGTGCAACGGGGCGTCGCCCAACGCGCGCCGCAGATCACCCACCAGGGTGCGAACGAACATCGGATCGCCGGGCTGGTCCAAGGCGACCGAGAGCGCGACGTGCAAGGCGAGGTGCCGGGCCCCGAGGGCGAGGTCCTCGCTGTGCCGGAAATCATAGAGTGCGGCCGTGTCTTTCAGGATGGTGGCGTAGGTCAGGCAGCGTTCGTGACCGGCGGACTTGGAGGCGCCGCTTTTGAGCGCCGCGACCTGATCGTCGGCCGAAAGAAGCAGGAATTCGGCGGCAGGTTTTCCGAAGTTTTTCTCCTGGAGATGCATGGCCAGGAGGAGGGCTTCGTTCAGGTCGGCCTCGTCTTTGGCGGTCGGTGGGCCATTGCGGCGCCGGAGCCGCGCGACGAAGAGCCCGAGCAGTTCGATCTGGCGAAGGAGGTAATCCTGCTGCTGGCCGGCCATGGACGGTTCAGTTGATCCGCCCGGCCATGGACTCGACCAGGGCGGCGAGGAACGATTTGTCGCCGGGCAGATTCGCCAACGCGGCGAGGGCGGCGTCAGTGTGCTGCCGGGCGAATTGGCGCGAGGCGTCGAGGCCGTGCAGTTTCACGTAGGTCGTTTTGCCGGCCTGGGCGTCTTTGCCGGGTGTCTTGCCGAGCGTGGCGCGGTCGGCGGTGGCATCTAGAATGTCGTCGACGATTTGAAAGGCGAGGCCGAGATGCCGCCCGGCCATGCGCAGCAACGCGAGTCGCGCCTCGATCATGTCCGGCCCCGCCGTCGCCGCGTGGGCGCCGCACAAGCCCCCGGCGAGGAGGGCGGCGGTGATCATGGCCGCGGTTTTGTTAAGGTGAATGAAGTCGAGTTCGTCGGCGGTGGCGTCGGATTTCTTCTCGGCGAGAAGATCTTCCATCTGGCCGCCGATCAGGTGCTCGCTGCCGGCCGCTTCGGCGAGCACGCCGGTGAGTGCGGCGCACAGGGGCGGGGCTTCCGCGTAGTGGCGGGCGAGCAGCTGGAAGGCAAGAGTGAGAAGGGCATCGCCGGCCAGCAGGGCCGTGGCTTCGTCGAATTGTTTGTGCGCGGTGGGGCGGCCGCGGCGCAGGTCGTCGTCGTCCATGCACGGCAGGTCGTCGTGCACGAGCGAGTAGGTGTGGAGGCACTCGAGGGCGACGGCGGCCGGAAGGGCTGCGGGAATTTTCGATTTTCGATCCTCGATTTTCGATTGGGTTATGACCGGGCCGGCATGGGCGGAGCGGTCCGCGTTCGCGAACAGATCTGCGGTGGCGAGTACAAGGACGGGGCGCAGGCGTTTGCCGCCGGCCTCCAAGCTGTAGCGCATGGCTTGGTGGAGGCGTGCGGGTCGGGTGGTGGCGGGCGGGACAAGTTGGGCGAGGCCGAGCTCGACCTGTTCGCGGTAAGCCTGTAACTGGGCTGTAAATTCCATGCCGGGGGTGCGTTGACCTCAACTCGCTAAGCGGCTTGGGGTCAAGCCGCTCCGCCAACTATTTGGAGCGGGAAGCGATCAGAACAGGCTCGCCAACCCGGGCGGCCCCTTCTTTGATTCGCCGGTCCTCACCATGCCCACTTACGAATATGCCTGCGCGAAATGCGGTCACGAAATGGAGGCATTCCAGTCGATGAAGGATGATCCGTTGAAAAAGTGCCCTGCGTGCGGCCGGCTTTCGTTGCGCCGCAAAGTGGGCCGCGGGGCGGGTTTGATCTTCAAGGGCACTGGATTCTATATCACGGACTACAAGAAATCTTCCCCCGGCGCGAAGGACTCCGACGGAGCGAAAGAATCCAGTCGCGGAAAGGATTCCGGCGGCGAGAAACCGGCCGCCAAACCAACCGAAACCAAGCCGGCGGCCAAGGCCGCGGCCAAATAGTCGATTCCCATGGCCGATAACAAACTGCAGAAAGCACTCTATGGGCCGAGTCCTTGGGAAGTTGCCACTGGGGCGATCCTCGGGATCCTCGTCGGGCTTGTCGGCTCGTGCCTGTATCTGGTGTTCAAACCGGTCGAATCGGTGCGGATCATGCCCAAGGAACCGGTCCCCAATGTGATTTATTTCATGCCCGGTCGCGAGAGTACGGTGAAGACCAAGGACTGGAAGCAGAAGCTCAAGACGTTTGTCGAAGGCGGGGAGGTTTTGCTGAGTGAGGAGGACCTCAACACCTGGGCCAAGACCGTGGGCAAGGCCACGGCACCCGAGCCGACCAAGCCGAAATCAGGAACTGTGCTGACCAAGCAGCCCGCGGCCGATCCGGCCAAGGACAAGCCGATGCAGACCGATTTTATTGCTGCCGGCGGACTGAATTTCCGGATCAAGGACCGAAAGCTGCAGATCGCCTTCAAGTGTTCACTCAACTACTATGGCATCGGCTCCGATGTCTGGGTGTTGACCACCGGAGGTTTCGCCCGGGACGGGCAGCATTACGTTTTCGACCCGGACACCTTTTATTTCGGGTCCTGTCCCTTGCACAAGATGCCGGGGGTTTCGCAGTTCGTCGCCGAACGGATGATGGCCGTCCTGGGCGTTCCCGAGGATGTGCGCCTGGCGCTGGACAAGATGACCGCCGCCTCGTTCGACGGGGACCTGCTGAAGATCAGCACCAAGCCATGATGCCGTCCGCATCCTGACGCGGCGCGGCCTTTTCGCCCGAGTCCATTGTCGAAAAGCCTGAAAAACATCGGTGTTGTCGCTGCGCTGACGGTGGTGTCACGGGTGCTGGGTTTGATGCGCGACCAGCTCGGAGCGGCGATTTTCGGCGCGAGCGTCCTGAACACGGCCTTTATTTCGGCGTTCCGTCTGCCGAATCTTTTCCGCCGGCTGCTGGGGGAGGGCGCCCTGACGGCGGCGTTCCTGCCCAATCTGCAGCACGAGCTGCACGAGAACGGCCGCATCGGCGCGTTCGCCCTGCTCAACAAGGTCGCCAGCTGGCTGCTCGTCGTGACGGGTGGGCTCGCCGCCGTCCTCATGGCGATTTTCAGCCAGTCGCACCGTCTCCCCGGGCACGAGGACAAGTGGTATTTGCTCGCGGACCTGACGGTCATTCTCGTGCCGTATCTGGTGTTCGTCTGCCTCGCGGCCGCCTTTAGCGCGACGCTCAATGTGTTGCACCGCTTTCTGGAACCGGCGTTGTCGCCGATTTGGCTGAACCTGTCCATGATCGCCTCGTTGGGAGGGGCCGGCCTGCATTTTGCGTCCACGCCGCTGGGGGAAATCCACTGGCTGTGTTTCGGCGTGCTGTTGGGCGGGTTTCTGCAGATGGCGGTGCCGGCGGCGAGTCTGATTTGGAGCGAAGGCTGGCGGCCGCGCTTCGATCTCGGTCTTTCGCCGCGCGTGCGCGAGATCGCGCTGCTGATGACGCCGGGCCTCTGGGGCACGGCGATTTACCAGGTGAACTCCTACGTCTCGAGCATGCTGGCGTTTTCGATCAACGATTCCGCCGGCACCCTGATGTTTTATGCGAACCGGCTGATGGAGCTGCCCATCGGAGTTTTTGCGATCGCGGTGTCGACGGTGATCTACCCGCTGCTGTCGCGTCACGCGGTGGAGCGCAACTACGCGGGCCTCGCGGAGGATTTTCGCAAGGGGGTCCGTCTGATTTTGGTCATCAACCTGCCCGCCGCGGTCGGACTGGCGTTGCTCAGCCAGCCGGTGGTGCGGCTGCTGTTCGAGCGGCACAATTTTACCGCGGCGGACACCGCGGCGATGGCGCCGCTGCTTGCGATTTATGTGATCGGGTTGCCGTTTTTCTCGGTCGTCAACCTGACCGTGCGTGCTTTTTACGCGGTGAAAAACACCCGGGCGCCGGTGCGGGTGGCGACGATCGATTTCGTGATCAACCTCGCGGTGAGCCTCGTGCTGATGCGTTCGCTCGGGGTGGCCGGCCTGGTGATCGCAAGCACGGTTGCCATCATCGCACAAACCTGGTTGCTGCACCGTCAGCTCCGCCGGACGCTGCCGCAGCTAAACCTCCGGCTGCTGGGGCCCAGTCTGGCAAAGATCGGAGTCGCGGCGGCGTTGATGGGCGCGGTGGTCTGGGGCGGCCAGCAGCTGATCGGTCAGCTGCCGCTGGCGGTCCGGGCCCGCGATCTCGCCGTGGTGCTGGGCTTGATCCCGGCGGGAATCGCGGTCTACGGGATTTTGCTCTGGCTGATGCGGATCGAGGGACGCGAAGAGTTGGAACAGATTCTCGCGCGGCTGCGTCCGAACCGGTAGCCCGCGGCAACGGCGCGTCAGCCCGCCCGGGAGACCGACGGATTGGCCGCGGCGGCCGCGGACACTGCGTGCCGGGCGTTCACGTTTTCCAACAGGCCGGTGACGATGATGCGGGCCGCGATGCCGGGATCCAGGCGGTCCGTGTTGAGCACCAGGTCGTAGTCCGCCGGGTCGTCGATTTCGCGGTCGAAGCGCGCCCGCACGAAGCGCCGGCGGGCCTGATCACTCTGTGCGAGGCAGGTGCGCGCCGTGGCCTCGTCGCAATGCAGCCGGGCCATCATGCGTTGCAGGCGGACGGGTGGGGACGCAATGAGCCTGACGTGGAACCCGCCCGGCAGTTCGCGCGTGACAAGATGGGCGGCGCGTCCGGCGAGGATCACGCGTCCGACTTTGGCCAGTTGCAGCATCGCCTCGGCGACATGCCGCTCCAGTTCCCACAGCGGTGGATGCAGGCCGACGAGTTCGCCGATCACGCCTTGGATTTCGGAGACGCGATCCTCCGGCAGAAATCCGGCCAGGCGCTCGGGCAAGTGGTGTTCCTGGAGGGCGCGGAAGAGAAGGTCTTTGTTGAGCAGGGCCCAGCTGCTGCGTTCGGCGCCTTCGAGGCCGTTGAGCAGTCGGAGGACCTCCTGGCTGACCGTGGTGCCGCCGGCGCAGGTCTGCCGCGAGACGGACAGGAACGGCTGGACGGCGGGTTGGAACGGCGTGCGGGACAGGATGCCCGGGTCTTGCAGGCGGGTCTGCAGAATGGTGATTCCGTGTTCAAGGTAACTGTGGGGACTCATGGAAGCCTCCTTGATCGGGTGGGATGGGATCGGGGATTCGGAGGGGAAAAGAACAGGCCGACAGCGACGGAAACCCCGCGGTGACAATATAGCACGCGTTGGCCGTTTCCGACAGAGGCATTGCAGCCCAGGTATTGCGATGCAGGGCGGGTCGGCGCGGCCAGCCAAAACAAAACCCGCGGCGAATGGCCGCGGGTCGGAGAACCTGAGGTGGTGAGCCGGATCAGGCTTTGGTGACGAGGCCGTCCTTGATGGCCTTGACCGCGACCCACAGTCGCTTGGTGCCGCCATTGGGCATTTTTACGCGGATGCGCTGCAGGTTCGGGCGGAACTTGCGGCGCGTCTTGCTCGTGGTATGCGTGCCGATGCCTCCGCTCTTCTTGGACTGACCCTTGCGGTTGATGATGTTGCCCTTGACGGGGCGCCTACCGGTGATTGCACAAATTCTTGCCATGGTTTGTCTGGTTAAAGGGTCATGAGTAAAGGTCCGCTTTCCCTCTAGGCAAGGGAAATCTCCGAAAGTTATCCGGATCGCCGCTCAACCC
>CAYZGG010000127.1:7044-10906 GCA_964477955.1 uncultured Opitutaceae bacterium | reverse complement strand
TCGTCGGCGTGATCGGCCCGAACGGCGCCGGCAAGACCACGCTGTTCCGGCTCATTACGAAGCTCGAACAACCCGACGAGGGGACGTTCAAGGTCGGCGAAACGGTCAAGTCGGCCTACGTCGAGCAGTCGCGCGACTCGCTCGACGGCGGCAAGACCATCTGGGAGGTCATCAGCGACGGCCAGGAACTGATGCCGCTCGGCGCGCGCCTGGTGAACAGCCGCGCCTATTGCGCGCAGTTCGGTTTCACGGGGGCCGACCAGCAGAAAAAAGTCGGCGTGCTCTCGGGCGGCGAACGCAACCGCGTGCTCCTGGCGCGCGTGCTCAAGAGCGGGGCCAACCTGATTTTACTCGACGAACCGACCAACGATCTCGACGTGAATTCCATTCGCGCGCTCGAGGACGGTCTGGAGAATTTCGCCGGCTGCGCCGTGATCATCTCCCACGACCGCTGGTTCCTCGACCGCATCGCCACGCACATCATGGCGTTCGAGGGCGACAGCTACGTTCATTGGTTCAGTGGCAACTACTCGGCCTACCTCGAGGACTACCACCGTCGCAAGGGCAAGGAAGCGGACCAGCCCCACCGGATCAAATACCGGAAACTGACGCGCTGACCCGGGATCAGTCGGGTAAAATGAGGTGGAACCGGACCTCCGTGGCCGGTTTTCCTTGCGTGACCGCATCAGCCCGCCCGGAGGTCGGGCTCCGCCATCCAGGAGGGCAAATTTGCAGGGAAATCGCTCTCAACTTCATGCTCCCGGCTGAAGGCGGCGGTTACTTGACGGCGGCGGACTTCGGCCCGGCGACCGTCGCGAAGAGCTGGCGGGCGAGGTCGGTTTGCGCGGCGGTCACGGTGATCCGGTGCGGCTGGTGCCAGCCGATCAGCACCAGGCTGTGCGCGCGCTGGCCGTCATGCAGCGGCATGAGCAGGAACGCGCCGGGGGCACCCTTGGTTTCGCGGAACCACGCCGGCAGATAGGGTCGCAACGTGGCTTCGGTGGTATCGTGAATCACCACGTTCTCGCGCCGGGCCAGGCAAACGCCGAACACGGTGCGCTCGTCGGGGCGCAGCGCCGCGCGGGCACGGAAATCCTGCCAGTGGCGGCCCACGCCCTGCACGATCGGCAGGCTTTCGCCGCCGGGCGCCGCCACGAAAACCCAGCATTCCTGCGCGCCGAAACTGTCGCGGACAAAAGTCAGGCTGGCGGACCACGGATCAGTCTCCGCACCGGCGGCCGCACCCTGGGTCTCGAAGGACTTGGATTGCGCGAGCGTGTCGGTCCAGACGGCGGGCTTCGGAGGCTCCGGCGGGGTCGGAGCAGCGGCCTCCACTTCCGGTTGCCCCGGCGCCGCCGAGGTGACGCCGTCGGTACCCGGCTGATCCGCGAGCGGGGCCTCCTCCGCGGGCGCCGCCGCGATGACGAGGTCGGCGCTCGTCGGAGCTGCGGGGTCGGTCGTCGCCGGCAAGAGTGTGTTCTCGAGCGGAGCTTCATCGGGGGCCACCTCGCCGGCGATCGTTTCGAGGGCAGAGGGCGGCAGCGCTTCGACGAAGGGGGTTTCGCGTTGGACGCGGGATTTTATCCGCTTGAGCCCGGGCGTATCCAGCGAGCGGCCGCCCGTCCGCGTGAAACTGCCAATCCGTTCGTCGGTGTGCGCGAGAGCCGACTCGACCGTCTCGCCCACGCCCGGAATCAGGCGTTCGTATTTGCGCGCCAGGTTGCGCGAGCGCTCCGCGAAAAGATCGGTGTTGTTGGCCGCATCGAGCGCGAGTCCGGCCAGGCGCACCCCGAAGTCGGCGACGCCCAGCAGACGGGCGCCGTAAGTGGAAGCGGAGACGCCGCGCATCGACTCGGGCTGGCAGTCGCGCAGGCCCTGCAGGACCTCCTCCGGCAGTTTCGCGGTTCCAAGCAAACGACGGCTGAGCTCGAGCGGCGCAAGACCGTACAGGGTGCGGAAGGCGACGTCCTCTGATTTCGTTTTCGCCAGTTCCTTCGCCGCGCGGTAGTGTTCCAACGACACCGCGGGCAGGATGATCTGGCCGAACTGGCGGAGGGCGGCGCAGGCGAAGGCCAGCTCGGGATCCACCGTGCCGAGACCGTGGGCGCAGCCCTGGGCGAGCAGGCCCGCACACAACGCCTGGGCCGCGGCCTCCCGCTGCTCAGGCGGATTGCCGGCGCTGCCGGTGTTCTCGATCAGCATGAGCGATACCGCCAGGCTGCGCACGCGCTGGAAGCCGATCTGATGGATGGCGTGGGGAATCGACGCCATCGGCTGCACGTTCGGATTGTGGATGATCGTGTTGGCAATGGTCAGCACGCGCGAGAGCACGGCGGCGTCCTTCTCAATCAGCTCGGCGATCTCGGAAATTGTCGCCTCGCCGATGTTCGTGGAGAGCGATTCGATCAGCTTCAGCAACTCGGGCAAGCCCGCCCCCCGGCCGGACTGCAACGCATCCCGGGCCCGGCCCAGGGTTTGCATGGCCGAAAGAGGGGTGAGCATCGCCTCAACATCGGCCTTTTCCGCGGACGATTAAGGGCCATCGCCCGGGGAATTCGTAAAACCGGGTGGTATTATTCGAAGGCAAAAAGCCGGGCGAGGTCCCGCCGGTCGCGCTTCGTGGGGCGCCCCCGGCCGCGTTCGCGCGCCAGCACGTGCTCGAGCGCCGCCTGCTTGGCCCGCTCGTATTCGGCCGGCGGCGTCAGGTCCTGCAAAAACTCCGGCAGCAACTTTGCCGCCACCCGCGACCGCGGCAGCGCCACGACCTTGAGGGTGCGGGTGACGACGCCGACATGCGCGGTGACCACTTCGCCGGCGTGCAAATCCCGGCCGGGTTTGGCGTCGAGGCCATTGACCTGGACGCGGCCGTTGCGGCACACGGTCGTGGCCTCGGCGCGGGTCTTGAACACGCGCACGCTCCACAGCCATTTATCGAGCCGGGCTTCGCTCATGCGCCCAAGTGAAACCAGCGGGAGCGCGGACGTCAAATGTCCGGTAGTGTGTCAATTTGCATGTGGGAGCGGCTTTATGCCCGACCCGTCGCGGGCAAACCCGCTCCCGCGCTGGCCAGCCCGAGCAAACCGATACGGGCACCAAATGTCCGCTCGCCTTTTGGCGGACATTTTTGAAACTGCCGCGATGACCGACGGTGTTGCCGCCGCCCCCGCCCGTTGGCGTGAAGCCTGGCCGGATCTGCTGGCCTTTGCGGCCGGACTCGCCGTGGCCTGGCAGTTGGCCTGGGAGACGACCGATCTCGTCTGGAGTCTCTGGCTTTCCAGCCTGTTGGTGGGCTACGCGATGATCGTCTGGGACATTTTCGGGCCGGCGGTCGGGATCGTGCGCGAGGCGCGGGCCAACGGCGGCTCGGCTCTGGCGCAGGCCGGATTGGGCGCGGTCTTTTTCGGCGGGGGTTTGTTCCTGCTCGCGTTCTTCACCGTGCATTTCGGCATGTTTCATTTTGTGCATTCGGTTTTTCTGAGCCAGTTTTTCCCGTTGACCGCGCACAAGGGATTCCCCGGTTCAGCGGTCTACGTCGAAGTGTTCCGGCGATATTGGTATTTCGTTCCGCTCGCGGCGCTGGCCGAACGGCAGGCCTTCAAGCGACCGGCGGTTCCCGTCCCGGATACCTCGGTCAAGGCGGCGGATGTGAACCGACGGCGGTCGCAATGGGGCGGCGGCTCCGGCCTGATGGCGCCCTACAAAAATGTGGTCCGCATGCACGTGCTGATCTTCTTTTTCGCCTTCGCCCATTTTGCGAAGTTGGAAAACTTCTGGATCTACGCCGTGGTGTACGCGGCGTATTTTTTCCCGTGGCGGCTGGTGAAAGGCAAAACGACGGTGGCCGTCAGCTGAGCCGGACTCA
>CAYZGG010000127.1:0-6944 GCA_964477955.1 uncultured Opitutaceae bacterium | reverse complement strand
GCCCATGGACAGCTCGCGTTCCACCAGCCGGTGGAAGCGGCGCCCGGCCAGTGCGCTGATCACGATCATCAGCGTCATGGCGGTCAGATGAGGTACATTGGAAAGCCAGGCGGACCGTTCGAGCGGGGCGCGGAAGACGATGACCACGCGCAGGAGCGAGTCGACGGCCAGACAGAGGCCGAACGCCAGCGTCACGGCGCGGTGCGTTTGCCGGAATTCGCGCGAGTTTTCCCAAGTGCGTTCGTAGGCGGCCAGGCGGACCGGGTCGCCCTTCGTGGCGATCTGGCGCGAGCCGATGAAGGTCAGGGGCCGCTGCGCGAAGACGGAGCTGATCAGATAGACCGAAGCGATGGCCGTGTACACCGACGGACGCACCAGCATCAGGCGCGGATCGCGCATGAACGCCATGACGGCGAGGGAACCGAGGATTTCGAGCAGGACCAGCACGCCGAGCGCGTCCAGGCCCTCTTTGCGGATGCTGTTGACGAGGGTGCTGAGGCCGGCGGCCGCACCCGCGGCGGTCATGGCCCACATTCCGGTGGCGCCAAACGCATGCACGATGGCGTACGCGGCGAAGGGAGAGACCAGGTCGAAGACGTAGGGCCGCCAGAGCGCCCACGCGGACGGAGCTGGCGCCGGGGATTTGTTTGCGGGCAGGTTGTGGGCAGCGGGGTCCTTCATGGGAGAATGGCGGGCTCGAGGTAAACCGGCGTGAGGGAAAGGAGAAACTCCACCTGACCGGCGCGGACTTCAGTCGGGACGGAGGCGCCGAACGCATCGGTGGCGGTGGCGCCCGGCGCAGTCCAGGGTAGACGGCAGACGGTGGCCGGCGCGTCCTCGCCGGCAAACGCCTCGCGGCGTTCCCAGGCGACGTGCACCGGCCCGCGCGGGCCGCGATCGATCTTGAAAACGAAAAGATCCGGACTGCCATCGACCATCACGCGCGCGACGGCGCGTACGCCGGCGAGCGTTTGCGCCATGTGTCGGTAGGCTGCCGCGGAGGGAGTCGGTCGGGCGAGCGCGCCGTTTTCGACCGCCAGCAGGCCGATCTTGCCATACATCAGGTTCATCAGGTCATCGCGCGGGCCCGGGACATGAAGGAGGTCCCAATAAATCATTTTCTGCACGCCGGCGGCGAACGCCAGGAGGTTGCGCATCACGATGCCGCGGCTCTGGAGCCGGTGATATTTGGCTTCGAGTGCCGCCTCGCAACCCTGCAAAAACATCCGGGTCTGCGGGGCGAGCGAGTCCATGTTGGCGTAAAGCTGTTCGATCTGCGCGCCGCCGGCGTGGTCGTCCACGGGTTCGCCCGGTTCCCCCGGCTGGCCGACGGCTTGCGACCAACGGCCGAGCAGCGGGAGATATTTTCGATTTTCCGGAAACTCGAAGAAATTGGGTCCGCCATATTCGGTGCAGACAATCGGTTTCGGGCAGGCGAAAACCGCCATTCGCCCGCGGATGTAGTCGACCCGCGCGGCAATGGTGTAAGGGTCGCCATACAGCCGCAGATCGAAGCAGTCGAAGGAATCGGCGCCGGTCTGCAGAACCAGGTCGAAAAACGCGAGACCCTCCTCCTGCCGGGGAAACGGCGTCGCCCGCTGGCCGGGCCGCGGCGTCAGCCCCGGCGGCACGAACAGGCCGTCATAGCCGCCCGCCACCACCACGGCCTCCGGGTCGGCCGCGCGTACCGCCCGGGCGAACACCCGCAATTGCGCGACGAACTCCTCCGCACTGCCGCTCCAGTAGACGGGGTTGTTGGGCTCGGAATCGTTCTGCCAGTAACGGACCCGGCCCCGGTAGCGCCGCACCAGCGCGTGGATGAACTCATGATAGTCGTCGAGATTCTTCGCCGGACTCGGTGGCAGCAGGGCCGACGGCTTCTTCGCGCCCCAGAGCGAACTGGAGAAAATCGCGATGAGCCCCTCCTCGGGGGATTGCAGCTGGTCGACGTACGCATCGGCGGCGCTCCAGTCGAAACGCCCTTTCTCCGGTTCCACTTGCTGCCAGAACAGATAGACCTTCGTCAGTCCGGCGCCGAGACTGCGCAGCTGCGGCAGGTAGGGCGCGGCCGGGACCCCGGAGTAGCCGTAGAGAAAAAACCAGGCAATCCCCAGCGGCGATCCCGGCAGGTCCAGCATCCAGGACGAACCGGGGGAAGGGTTGGCTGAGGGGGCGTGGATCATGGAGTGGGGCAGCGCGGTTGCTTCAGGACGACCGGGTTCGCTTTCGCTCTTTCTTCCGTCCGGCCGCCGCGCGGACCTCGTGGAGAATCACCGCCAGGTCCCAGTGGAGCCGGCCGGTGCGGAGCTCGGCAACCGACCTCCGGACCCACGCGAGCTCGGCGGCCCGCATGGCGCGGGCGAACTCCGTTTCGATCAGGTTGACGCGACCGACTTCGGACGTGCGGTGCGCCAGGGTCGCGTCGTATCCGGCGATCTGCCTCTGGAGCGCCGCCGCGCGTTCCTTCAGGGCGGCGGCCGCTTCGCCCGGCGAAAGGTGGACGAGGAAACTGACGGCGCCCATGAAGTGAGACCGCTCCGGCCGCGGGATGGCGACATGGTGGCGCAACCAGTCCTTCAGCGCCGCCCGTCCCTCCGGTGTGATCCGGTAGACGGTGCGCTCCGGGCGGCGGCCCTGGCGGGTCGTCGCGTGGGCCGTGATCAGTTCTGCGGCTCCGAGCCGGCGGATCGCATGGTAGAGCGAGCCTTTCTTCAGCGCGAGCACGTCGTCCTTGTGCCGCTCCTGCAGGACCTGCTGGATCTCGTAGGGATGCATCGGCCGCTCGCGCAGCAGCGACAACACCGCCAGCTCCCACAGCCCGTAGTCCTCGGCGACCACTCTTTTCATAAGAAATAGTTCATATGAACTATATCAGCGATGTCAAGCCCCGGAGACCAACCTGTCGCGGGCCGGCGGTCGGGGTTCGGCTAGAGCATATCAAATTGAACTATAGCCGGGGTTGGTGACCCCGGGCCGGGAGGCATAGGCGCAGACACCGGGTCAGCGACCCCGGCTGCAACTCAAATTAAAACGCTCTAGCGTTCGCCCTGGCGGCGTTCCCAGGCGAACAGGTATTGTTGGGCCAGGCCGGCGGACGGACCGAAATGGGTGCGGCCGAACTGGGCGACCTGGGCGGGCTTCCAGCCGGCGAGCCCGTAGCGGCGCGCGAGCGATTTGAGGACCCACACATCCACCGGGAAAGCCTCCAGGCGCCCCGCGCCGAATAGCAGGACGCAGTCGGCGACCTTTTCCCCGACCCCGGGCAGCTCGAGCAGGCGGGTCTTGGCCACGGCGTAGGGGCGGCATTCGGTTTCGTCCAGCCAGCCGGGACGCCCGGCCAGAAATTGCGCGGTTTCGCGGACGTAGCGGGCCCGGAAACCAAACTGGCACGCGCGCAGGTCCGCCTCGGAGATTTCCGCGAGTTCGGCCCAGGTCGGCAGGCAGTGCAAGGGAGGGACGGACCGCCGGGCCGTCCGCGAATGTCCCGACGGCGCGCCCGGCGGTCCCGCCCTACCTACATCGATCAACGGCGCGCCGTGCCGTTCGGCCAGCAGCGCCAGCATGCGCTTGATCTGCACGATTTGCTTGGCGGCGCTGCACAGGAAGCCGAGGAGGGTCTCGCCGAACGGCTGCCGCAGAAGCCTCAACCCCGGGAAAACGGACTGGCAGCCGGCCAGATGCGGATCGCTGCGCCACGGGAGGGCATCGGCCAGCGCGTCCCAGTCCTGGTCGAGGGCCAGATAGGGGGGCAACGCGCGCGCGACCCGCTCATGAATTTGCTCCGGCGAACGCCACTCGACTCCTGCGGCCTGCACTCGCAGCTGCGCGACGCAGTCCGACCAGTGGCCGGTCCAGACCCCCGCTTCATCCTGCTGCCAACGGAAGGCCTGGCCGCCGTCGAGCGTCTCGGCGAGGACCGGGGCCGACGGATTCCAGGCGGACGCCAGGGATTGCCATTCGCTCCAGCGCATGGCCGGGGCGGTCATCGTCCCACCGGCTTGTCCCAGAGGTAGCTCGTTTCGGTGGCGAGCAGTTTGTCGCCGGGACCGAGGACCTCCAGTTTCCAAGCCACCACGTTGACGCTTTTGTCGGGCCAGTCGGCGCCGGTCAGGCCGAGGTTCAGCACGATGTCATGGTCGGGCAGGGTTGCGGAGAACTGGAAAACCTTCGGGGCGGCGGCCTCGGGGGTGATGATCTGCAGGACGAGCCGGGTTTCGACGGAGGCCCCGGTGTGGGCGAGCCGCGCGAGAAAATAATAGCCGCTGCGCTGCTTCGGATGCGTGCGCAGGATCACCTGGCCGCCGGTGTGCTCACGTCCGTCGAAATACTCGGCAATCCGCTTGAAGGAGTCCGCGTCACGCCAGCCGAAGTACACATGAGCGATCCGCACCCCGCCCTCCGCCGGCCCCGCGGCCCCGGCCTGAATCGCGCCGGCGCCGAGCAGGAGCAAAACAAAAAAAAGTCGGGTGATCCGCATTGCCGGAATCATTCGCTCCACATCGAACGGCACGCAAGCGCGGAGATGGCCGGACGCTCTGCGAAAACTATTCCTGCAAATGCGCCGGCTCAACCATAGGGGCGCAGTCTTGCTGCGCCCTTGGGTCGTCCGGCCTGAGCAGGCGCAGCGAGACTGCGCCCCTCCGCGGGATCTCGCGATCGGCCGACGGCTCACGGACTTTGCAAGGTGACGTACTGGTAGCGGCGGAAGACCAGCGGGGCGGGCACCCAGCCCTTGACGGCGGGATGGATCAAGTAGGTTTGCGCGCCGAAATGGACGGGGGCCACGGGCGATTCCTCCAACAGCAATTGCTCGGCTTGTTGAAAGATTTCCAGACGTTGGCGCGGGTCGAGCGTCGCCGCGGCCTGGGCCAGAAGGCGGTCATAGGCGGGGTTTTTCCAGCCGGTCCAGTTGTAGGAACTGTCCGCGGTGAACAGGCCGAGAAAGGTGACCGGATCGGGAAAGTCGGCCGTCCAGGCGGCGAGGCAGACGGCATAGTTCAGGTTCTTCTGGTTTTGAATCCAGGTCTTTTGCTCGGTGGGCGCGATCGTGACCCGCAGGCCGAGTTCGCGCTGCCACATCGCCTGCAGTGCCTCGGCCAGCCGGGGCATGAGTTCGTCGTTGCGGCACAGCAGTTCGACCGGCGGCAGGCCTTTCCCGCCCGGATAGCCGGCGGCGGCGAGGAGTTTGCGCGCGGCTTCGTAATCGGTCCCGACGCCAGCGCGGGCCGTGTAGCCTCCCGTGCCTGGCGGTGTGAGTGAATGGGCGGGCAGCCGGCTGCCCTGGAGGACGGTGCGGGCCAGCGTATCGCGGTCGATGGCGAGGGAGAGTGCCCGGCGGACCCCGGGGTTGTCGAAAGGCGGGCGCGTGACGTTGAGGCGCAGAAAATTGGTCTGCATCGTCGGGTCCAGCCGGAGCGCCGCGGGATCGCGTTCGCGCCACGCGGGGATCTTGGCCACGGGGAGATTGAAGGTGACGTGCAGCTGACCGGCGCGAAATTCGCGCTCCTCGACGTCGGGATTTTCGATCGGAAAAAACACGATCTGCTGCAGGCGGGTCTGCGCCGCCTCCCAGTGGTAAGGGTTCTTTTCGACGACGATGCGCGCGTTGGGCGTCCATTCGACGAGCCGGAACGGTCCGTTGCCCACGTGGTTGCCGGCGCGGGTCCAGGCGGTGTTGCGCTGGGTGAGCGCGCCGAATTTTTCCAGCACGCGCGGATTGACGGGAAACCAGGCGGGCAGGGAGACGAGGGCGGGCAGGTAGGGCGTGGGTTGTTCGAGCGTGATGACGATGGTGCGTTCGTCGGGGGCGGCCAGGCCGAGCTGCGCCGGGTCGGTGAGCTTGCCGGTGTTGTAGGCCTCGGCGTTCCGGACGGCGTAGAGATACCAGGCGTTTTCGGCCGCCAGCACGGGATTGAGGGCCCGGCGCCACGCTGCGACGAAATCGCCGGCGGTGAGGGCTTCGCCGTTGGACCACTTCAGGCCCGGGCGCAGATGAAAAGTCCAGGTCAGGCCGTCAGCGGACGATTCCCATTTTTCGGCGGCCGCGGGCACGGGTTCGGTGGTGCGTTCGTCGAGGGCCGTAAGTCCTTCGAACAGTGCCATCATCAGGTTTTGATCGGTCAGCACCGTGACCACCTGTGGATCGAGATCCTGGGGCTCAGCGGCGTTGCCGACGAGCAGGGTTTGGGTGCGCAGGCCGGCGTCGACGGGGGTTTCACGCCGGGCGCAACCGGCGCAGAGAAGCAGCAGGCAAAGGCCGGCGAGGGAACCGGTTGGGCGAAACGGCCGGACGAGCGTTGGAGACGAAAAACGCATGCACGAAGGGAAACCGGTTTGCCCGGTCGCGCAAGAAGCGAGCTGTCCGGGACATGAAAAACTGCGGAAGAGGCTGATTCGAGCCGATATACTGGGGGAATTGAGCGCCGAAACCCTCTCCCCCGACAACGCCGCCTCCGCCGCGCTGCTGGCGAACCATCGCCCGGCGTTGCAGCGTTACGCCGCCAAGTTGTTGGGCGGCCAGACCGCGCCCGTGGCCGCGGTGCTTGAAGCCGTGGCGACGGAACTGCGAACCTCTCCTCCGGAGGAACAGGGCGACCAGCTGGTCGAATGGTTTTTTGCCAGTTGCCGCCGGCATGCACTGAAATCGGGCGGGGGCGATGGACCCCGGAAACGGTTGGACGCCGGCGATGGAGAGCAGGCTTCCGCCCGGGCGAATCCGTCGGCTGGCGAGGCCGCCGAGGCGGAGGAACCTCACGTGACCATGCAACGGCTGATCGACCGGCTGACTCCGAAGCAACAGGAGGCCGTGCGCCTGCGGTTCCAAAACGGTTTCAGCCATGTGCAGATCGCCGGGATCGTTGAACTCTCGGTATTCAATGTCGGCGGCCTCATGCACCACGCCCTGCTGCACCTCGACCGGGAGTATCAGGCCGCGCACCCCGATC
>CAYZGG010000126.1:0-11062 GCA_964477955.1 uncultured Opitutaceae bacterium | reverse complement strand
CTTCCTAGGACCGAGCCCGTCAGCTAACCTCGTCGGCAATGGGAAGGGTGATCCATCAGGGCCCGCGCGTGCGGTGCCTTCGCGGTCGCTCCAACGCCACCCCCGCCTCACTCACAAATCCGGCAAGGCTGGCCAGTTTCCTGCATCCCCACGCATCCATGTCCCTCCGCTCAATCTTCTTCGGTCGCGCCCGTTCCCTTTCCGACCAGAACCTGTTTCACAAGGTGTCCCTGATCGCCGTCCTGGCCTGGGTCGGCCTGGGCGCGGACGGACTGTCCTCCTCGTGTTACGGTCCCGAAGAAACCTACAAGGCCCTCGGCAGCAGCCCGCACCTGGCCCTCTTCGTCGCCCTGGCCTCGGTGGTGACGATCATCGCCATCTGCGCGAGCTATTCGCAGATCATCTCCCTCTTTCCGACCGGCGGTGGCGGCTACCTGGTTGCGACCAAATTGCTCTCACCCTTTTTCGGCGTCGTCTCGGGCAGCGCCCTCCTCATCGACTACGTGCTGACAATCACGATCTCTATTGCCAGCGGCGCCGACGCCTTGTTCAGCATTCTGCCGGAATCCTACCTGGTCTGGAAACTCTGGTTCTCCCTCGCCGCCGTCGGCGGACTCACGCTGGTCAACCTGCGCGGAGTCAAGGAGTCGGTCATGCTGTGGGCCGCTCCGTTCTTCATCTTCGTGGTCACGCACGCGTTCGTGATCGTCTATGCCCTGGTCAACCATGCCAACGGTCTGGGCCATCTGGCCACCAGCACCGTGCACGAGATCCACTCGGTCAGCGCCAGCGTCGGTCTGTTCGGTCTGCTGGCGCTGCTGCTCAAGGCCTACAGCATGGGCGCCGGTACCTACACCGGCATTGAAGCCGTGAGCAACGGTCTGCCGATTTTGCGCGAACCGCGGGTCAAGACCGGCCGCCGCACCATGGTCTACATGGGCGCTTCGCTCGCCATCACCGTCGCGGGACTGCTCGTCGCCTATCTGCTGTACGCGGTCCAGCCGGTCGAGGGCAAGACGCTCAACGCGGTGCTCTTTGAGGTCATGACCAGCAACTGGAACCACGCCACCGCTTGGTGGTTCGTCAACATCACCCTCGCCTCCGAGGCGGCCCTGCTGCTCATCGCCGCGCAAACCGGTTTTCTCGACGGCCCGCGCGTCGTGGCCAACATGGCGCTCGACCGCTGGTTTCCGACCCGCTTCGCCAATCTGAGCGACCGGCTCGTCACCCAAAACGGCCTCGTGCTCATGGGCATCGCCGCCTTTGTCATGATGGTCTGCACCAAGGGCTCGGTCGACATGCTGGTCGTCCTCTACTCGATCAACGTCTTTATTACTTTCAGCCTCTCCCAGCTGGGCATGGTGATTCACTGGTGGCAGGAACGCGCGACCGACCCCTTTTGGCTGCGGAAACTCGCGATCAACGGTTTCGGCTGCACCCTCACCACCGCCATCCTGATCGCGCTCACGTGGGAGAAATTTTTCGAGGGCGGCTGGATCACCATCGTCATCACCGGCGTGCTGATCGGCGCCGCCTACGCGTGCAAGCGCCACTACCTGGGCGTGGGGGCGCACCTGCGCCGGCTCGATGCCATCGTGGAGGCTGCCGACTTCGAAAGCCCGGGACACACTCCCGCCACTGGCACCCCCAACCCGCGGGCCCGCACCGCGGTCATTCTCGTCAACGGCTACAACGGACTCGGACTGCACACGCTCCTGCACGTGCCGCGCATGTTCGGCGACACCTTCCGCAACTACGCCTTCATCCAGGTCGGCGCCGTCGACGCCGGCAACTTCAAGGGCGCGGCGGACATCGAGTCCCTCCGCACCCACACCGCCGACGAAGCCGGGCGCTACGTGACTTGGGCCCAGAAGCGCGGTTATGGCGGCGCCGGCTACACCGCGGTCGGCCACGACCTCATCGGCGAGGTCATGACGCTCGCCCGGCAGGCGGCCCAGAATCATCCGAACCATGTCTTCTTCGCCGGCCAGCTGTTGTTCTCGCGGGAGACGCGGCTGACCCGCTGGCTGCACAACCACACCGTCTTCACACTGCAGCGCCGGTTTTTCCTGGCCAACCTGCCCTTTGTCATCCTGCCCATCCGCGTGGGTGATGAACTGCCCTTGCCCGATCCGCAGGCGGCCGAGGCCCCGGCGGAACCGGCCCACGCCGGCTGACCTCGCCGAAGCGGGTGGTTACCGCACCTGCAGCGTTTCGCCGGAATACTCGAGTCCGAGCGAAGGGATGACGACCGTTTTGCGCGCCCCGTCCTTGCGCACGCGCCCGGCCAGCCACGCATCATAGCCGGCGCTTTGGGCGACCGCGAGCACGGCGTCCGCGGCGGCCGGATCGACGTACGCAGCAAAGCCGATGCCCATGTTGAAGGTCGCGTACGCTTCCCGCAGATCGATCGGACCGGCCTGCATGAGAAACTTGAACAGCGCCGGCGCCTCGCGCGGCGTGGTGATTTCGTAGATGAACGGCTCGTCGAGGCGCATCAGCTTCCGCCAGCCGTGTCCGGTGACGTGCGCGACGTAGTTGAGCTTGAGCCTGGACTCCTGACAGCGCCGGACAAAATCGACGTAGATGACCGACGGGGCCAGCAGCGCTTCGCCGAAGGTCCGGCGGTCGCCGAATCCGAGGGGCGTTTGATAGCCCTGCGGCAGGCGATCGGCGATCAGCCGGCACAGGCTCAGGCCGTTCGTCTGCACGCCGGAGCTCGCGAGGAAGATGATCGCGTCGCCGTCACGCACGTCGCCGGTGATACGGAGATTTTTTGGCGCGATCCGGCCCACGGCGGACCCGGCCAGGACGATCGTGGCGGGGTTGACAATGTCCTTCAGCGTCGGCGTCTCGCCGCCGCCCCAGACGGCGCCGGCCTGCTTGCAGCCTTCCGCCCAGCCATCCACCAACGCCTGCATGCGCGGAGCATCGGCGAACCACGCCGAGTCGCCCACGGCCGCATGCATCGCAACCGAAACCGGGCGCGCCCCGCAGGTGATGAGGTCGTTGACGATGGTGGCGACGGTATCGATCGCGATTTCGCGGTAGAAATTCTTCCCGGTCGCGGCATGGACGGCGTCGGCGACCAGGTTCTTGGTGCCAAGACCCTCCTCCACATGCGCGAGGAAATGGTCCGCCGCTTCCATCAGATAGGCACTCTCGCCGCGGGTGGAGGCCGGCTCGGCGTAACCGTGGCTGGCAAGCAACCCCGCCGTCCCGCGGGCCGCGCGCTGACAGGCGCGCTTGAACGCATCGAGCTGCTCGTAATTCACCCCGGAGGATTCGTAGGAAAGAGACATGGATTCTTAACCACTAATGAACACTGATTGAACACCAATGATTGGAAGGACCTCGGCTGACTAGTGAGCCATTAGTGTGGATTAGTGGTTTCTCAATAGGATCGGCCCTCGGCTTGTTCGAAATAGTTCACGTACGCCTGGTTCACGACCCGGTAGCCGCCCGGCGTCGGATATTTGCCGGTGAAATACCAGTCGCCGCTGTGGTTGGGCAGCGCGCGGTGCAGATTTTCGATCGACTGGAAAATGATCTCCACCTCGCCCGTCCAGCCGTTTTCCCGGGGGGTCACAAATTCCGTGATCTTGCGCGAAATGTCCTCGGGCGTGAACGGTTCGTAGAGCTTGCGCACGTGGTTCACCGGTTCGGAGGGGCTGCGCGCGAGCTCGTCGCGGCACAGTTGGTAAACCTCGTTGAGCAGCGCCGCCTGTCCCCGCTCCTTCAGCAGCGCCACCGCCGCCTCGAACGCGATGAACTTGCCGATCTCGGACATGTCGATCCCGTAGCAGTCCGGGTAGCGGATCTGCGGCGCGGTGGAGGCAATGACGATCTTCTTCGGATTCAGCCGGCTCAGGATGCGCAGGATCGACCGGCGCAACGTCGTGCCGCGCACGATCGAGTCGTCCACGCACACGAGGCTGTCCTTCGGCTGCACCACGCCGTAGGTAACGTCGTAGACATGGGCGGCCAGGTTGTTGCGGGATTTTTCCTGGCTGATGAACGTCCGGAGCTTCGCGTCCTTCGCGATCATCTTTTCGCCGCGCGGCCAGTTGCGGAGGATGAGATCGTCCACCAGCGCCTCGTCCAGCCGCCCGGCCTTCGAGGCCTCGAGGAGGGTCTGCTTGACCTGCGCCCGGCGGCGGAACCGCAGCTCGCTCATCAGGCCAAAATAGGCCACCTCGGAGGTGTTCGGAATGAAGCTGAGGATCGTGTTCTCCAGGTCGCCGCCGATGGAGGTCAGGATCTGGTCCGCCAGGCCGGCGCCGAGTGCCTTGCGCTCGCGGTAGATGTCGGCGTCATTCCCGCGGGAAAAATAGATGCGTTCGAAGCTGCATTGGGTCTTCGGCAGGGCGGGCTTCACGCGCTCAACGCGCACCTCGCCGCGCTTTTTCATCACCACCGCCGTGCCGGGCTCGACCTCGTGCACCTGGGCCGGCTGGAGGCCGAAAACCGTGCACAACGGCGCGCGCTCCGAGGCGAACGCCACGACCTCGTCGTTCTCAAACCAGTGACACGGCCGGATGCCCGACGGATCGCGCGTGACAAAGGCGTCGCCGTTGCCGAGCGCGCCGATCAGCGTGTACCCGCCGTCCCACTCGGCCGAAACCTCGCGCAGCACGCGGGCCGGATCCATGTCCTCGCTGATGCGACGGGAAATTTCCGTGCCGGTCAGGCCGCTGGTCTTCAATGTGCGGTAGAGCTCCTCGTGATGCTCGTCGAGCCCGTGGCCGATCATCTCCAGCAGCGCCTGGGTGTCGGTGGCGAAGATCGGATGCTGGCCGATGTCCGTCAGGCTGGCGTTGAGCGCCGCCGTGTTCGTCATGTTGAAATTCCCCGCGAGCACGAGGTTGCGGGTCGGCCAGGAGCTGCGGCGGAAATAGGGGTGGCAGGCGCTCAGGTTGTAGCCGCCGGAGGTGCCGTAGCGGAGGTGGCCGAGGTAGAGTTCGCCGCAGAAATCGAAATGGCGCTTCGCGATCGCGGGAAACTCGGGATGCACCGTGCCGTCGCCGACCAGGGTGTTGTAGCGCGTGAGGAGCGACTGGAAAATCTTGTCCAGCGGGTTCGACTCGACGTTGCGCTCGCGAAACATGTAGGGCTCGCCGGGGGGCATGTCGAACTTGACGCAAGCCACGCCCGCCCCGTCCTGGCCGCGGTTGTGCTGCTTTTCCATCAGCAGAAACAGCTGGTAGAAGCCCCACAGCGGGGTGCCGTATTTGTCCTGATAGTAAGCCAGCGGGTGCTTCAGGCGGACCAAGGCGACGCCGCATTCGTGGGAGAGGTTGTCGCTCATGCGGACAAGCCCGGGCGGGCGGAGGGGACCGGCGGGTAAAGCACGGGCGGGCGGGTGATGGGCGGGAGACTGATGGTGATCCTCACAGGCGGGAAACCGCTGATTTCGGGGAGTCCCCCGGCAATGGTCAATGGCTTTCTCCGCCCGCAGCGTCTTAAGCGCTTCACGCCGCTTGACCGCCCCCGCCGGGTTTGCGAGGGTCCGGCCCACCGACCATGCTGATCCTCCGCGGCTCACCCGCACTTTCCGAATTCCGTCTCAGCAAACTCCTTCAGGAGCTGACGTCCGCCGGACTCCCCATCCGCGCCCTCAGCGCCGATTTTTTCCATGTGGCCGAACTCGCGGGGGATTTGAGTGACGACCAGAGGGCGGTGCTCGAAAAACTCCTGACCTACGGCCCCAGCCGCGCCGCCGCCCCGGTCCAGGGACTCGTCCAGGTCGTCGCGCCGCGTCCGGGCACCATCTCCCCGTGGTCCTCCAAGGCCACCGACATCGCCCACATCTGCGGCCTCATCGCGGTGAAACGCATCGAGCGCGTCGTCCGCTTTGCGGTCGAGCCGGACGGGGTCGAACTTTCACCGGCGCACCGCCCGCTCCTCGCCGGCAAGCTCCACGACCGGATGACCCAGGCCGTTTTTGGCGACCTCGCCGATTGCGAAGCCCTTTTCCGCCACGAAAAACCGCGCCCGCTCGCGAGCGTGCCGCTCCTCACCCAAGGCCGCGCCGCCCTCGTCGAGGCAAACCGCACACTGGGACTGGCCCTCGCCGGCGACGAAATCGACTATCTCGTCAAGGCTTTCACCACGCTCGGTCGCGACCCCAACGACATCGAGCTGATGATGTTCGCCCAGGCCAATTCCGAGCACTGCCGGCACAAGATCTTCAACGCCACCTGGGAAATCGACGGCGCCCCGCGCGACCGTTCGCTGTTCCAGATGATCAAGAACACCTACACGCTGCACCCCGACGGCATCCTCTCCGCCTACAAGGACAACGCCGCTGTGCTCGCGGGCACGCGCGGGGGGCGTTTTTATGCCGACCCGCGCACCGGCGAATACGCGGCGCACGACGAGGACATCCACCTGCTCTGCAAAGTCGAGACGCACAACCACCCGACGGCCATCTCGCCTTTTCCGGGGGCGGCGACCGGCTCGGGCGGCGAAATCCGCGACGAGGGAGCGACCGGACGCGGCGCCAAGCCTAAGGCCGGGCTGATGGGTTTCTCCGTTTCCAACCTGCGGCTTCCCGGCGCGATCCAGCCGTGGGAAAAAGACCACGGCAAACCGGGTCGCATCGTCTCCGCGCTCGACATCATGATCGAGGGCCCCCTGGGCGGCGCCGCCTTCAACAACGAATTCGGCCGCCCAAACATCAACGGTTACTTTCGCACGTTCGAGGCCGAGGTACCCTCCGCTCAAGTGGCAAGTGACAAGGAGAAAGTAACGAGCAACCCAAGCCCGGCAAACGCAGTTTCTGGCCCTCAGCCTTCAGCCTTCAGCATTCAGCCCTCGGTCGCGCCAGCGACCGAGCTCCGCGGCTACCACAAACCCATCATGCTCGCGGGCGGCCTGGGCAACATCAAGGCGGAGCATGTCGCGAAGGGGGCGATTAACCCCGGCGACAAGCTCGTCGTACTCGGCGGGCCGGCCATGCTGATCGGTCTCGGCGGCGGCGCGGCCAGCTCCGTCGGCAGCGGCCACGGCGACGAGGATCTCGATTTTGCCAGCGTGCAGCGCGACAACGCCGAAATGGAACGCCGCTGCCAGGAGGTCATCGACCGTTGCTGGGCCCTCGGCGCGGACAACCCGATCTCCTTCATTCACGACGTCGGCGCCGGCGGCTTGTCCAACGCTCTGCCGGAACTCGTCAACGACGGCGGCCGCGGCGGCCGTTTCCGCCTGCGCAGCGTGCCCAACGACGAGCCGGGCATGAGTCCCCTCGAAATCTGGTGCAACGAGTCGCAGGAACGCTACGTCCTCGCCGTGCCCGTCGAGCGCCTCGACACCTTCCGCCAGCTCTGCGTCCGGGAACGCGCGCCCTTCGCCGTTGTCGGCGAAGCCACCGAGGAGAAAAGCCTCGTCGTCGAAGACAGTCATTTTCTCAACCAGCCGATCAATCTGCCGCTGGAGGTCCTCCTCGGCAAGCCCCCACGCATGCATCGCAAGGACGCGACGCTCACCCGCCCACTCAAACCACTCTCACTTTCACTTTCACTCAAGGAAGCAGTGCACCGCGTCCTCGCCCACCCGGCGGTCGCCGACAAGACGTTCTTGATTTCCATCGGCGATCGCACGCTCGGGGGACTCATCTGCCGCGACCAGATGGTCGGCCCCTGGCAGGTGCCCGTGGCGGACTGCGCCGTCACCGCCGCCGCCTTCGACGTCTACACCGGCGAAGCCATGTCGATGGGTGAGCGCACTCCGGTGGCCGTCAACGACGCCGCCGCGTCAGCCCGCCTCGCCGTCGGCGAAGCGCTGACCAATCTCGCGGCCGCCCAGATCGGCGACCTCGGCAAGGTCAACCTCTCTGCCAACTGGATGGCCGCCCCGGCCCTCGCCGGCGATGGCGCCGATCTCTACGCCGCCGTCCAGGCCGTGGGCATGGAACTCTGTCCGGCGCTCGGCATCACGATTCCCGTCGGCAAGGATTCGATGAGCATGAGCACCGTCTGGAAGGACGGCGAGACCGAGAAACGCGTCACCGCCCCCGTTTCGCTCATCGTCTCCGCCTTCGCCGCCGTCTCCGACATCCGCCTCTCGCTCACCCCGCAGCTGCGCTGCGTCAAGATTTTGCCCACAGAACACGCGGAACACACAGAAAAACAACCGTCTGGTTTGGCTTCCGAGTCTTCGGTGCAATCCGTGGGCACCACTCCGGAATCCGCTTCCCCAGCCATCGACGCAACCGTCCTTCTCCTGATCGATCTGGGCCGCGGCAAGAACCGGCTGGGCGGCTCCATTCTGGCGCAGGTGGTCTCGCAGATGGGCGAAGCTCCGCCCGATGTCGACAGCGCCGCCGACCTGAAGAACTTCTGGAACGCCATCCAACAGCTCGGCCGCGAGAAAAAAATCCTCGCCTACCACGACCGCTCCGACGGCGGCCTGCTCGCCACCGTGGTCGAGATGGCGTTCGCCGGCCACACCGGCGTGGACCTCGAAATCCCGCACCTCCACGATCCCTTTGCCGCCCTGTTCAACGAGGAACTCGGCGCCGTCGTCCAGGTGCGCGAAGCGGACTTCGACGAAGTCTGGCTCGTCCTGCGCGAGCACAAGCTGAAGGCCTGCGTCTCCCGCCTCGGCACGTTGAATCCGCACTACGCCCTCCGCATCACGCAATCGGGCCGGGAGCTCTTCAACGAAAACCTCTCCACCCTCCGCGCCGTCTGGTCCGACGTCACCCGCCGCATCCAGTCCTTGCGCGATAATCCCGACTGCGCCGAATCCGAATACCAACTGAAGCTCGACCGCAGCGATCCCGGTATCACACCGCTCATCACCTTCGATTATCGGCAACCAGAGGTCGCCAAAGTGACAAGTAACAAGGACCAAGCAACAAGCTCCCAGACACAAGAATCAGGCTCTTCATTTGATACTTCCGCCTTGTCACTTGGTACTTCTCCAAGTCCGGTCCTCCTTGGCCCTTCGCGGGCCCGGCCCGCGGTGGCCGTGCTGCGCGAGCAGGGCGTCAACGGCGAGGTCGAGATGGCCGCGGCGTTCACCCGCGCCGGGTTCAAGGCCGTCGACGTGCACATGACCGACATTCTCAGCGGCCGCGTCTCGTTGCGGGACTTCCGCGGGCTCGCCGCGTGCGGCGGCTTCAGCTACGGCGATGTCCTCGGTGCCGGCGAGGGCTGGGCCAAGAGCATTCTGTTCAACGAGCGTGCCCGCGCCGAGTTCGCGGCGTTCTTCGCCCGCGACGACGCCTTCGCCCTCGGCGTGTGCAACGGCTGCCAGATGATGAGCAACCTCAAATCGATCATCCCCGGCGCCGACCTCTGGCCGCGTTTTGTGCAAAACCAGAGCGAGCGCTACGAGGGCCGGCTCGTTTCCGTGAAAATCGAAAAGAGCCCCAGTCTTCTCTTCGCCGGCATGGAAGGCTCGGTCATTCCCATCGCCACCGCGCACGGCGAAGGCTACGCCGAATTCAAGGATGCCATCGCGTTGCAGGCCCTGCACACCTCCGGCCTCGTCGCCGGCCGCTTTGTGGACAATCACCACAATTTCACCGAACAGTATCCGCTCAACCCGAACGGCTCCCCCCTCGGCCTGACCGCCCTCACCACCACGACCGGCCGCGTCACGATCCTGATGCCGCACCCGGAGCGCGTCTTCCGCTCCGCGTGCCTGAGCTGGCACCCCGCCGACTGGCCCGAGGACTCGCCATGGATGAAGTTGTTTTATAACGCACGGGCGTGGGTGGGCTAGCGTCTGCCCCCCTTGGTCCGGGACCGTCTCGGGCCCGGGAACTCCCGGGGGCTGCCCGGATTTCGTTCTTTTCGCCGCCCGCGAACTTGTTCATCGTCGCGCATGAGTACCGATTCTTCCTCCTCCGCCGGCGAGCGGCTTGCCCGGCAGATCGCTTTTCTGACCGAGGTGGACAAACTCAAGGAGGTCTTCCGCCAGACCATCGTCACGCAAAGCCGGCGCGCCGAGAACAGCGCCGAGCATTCCTGGCATTTTGCACTCATGGTCGTCGTGCTCGCGGAGCACTCGAACCACCCGAATCTCGATGTGCTGCGCATCCTGAAGATGGTGCTGATCCACGACCTCGTGGAAATCGACGCGGGCGATACGTTTGCCTACGACACCCCGGCGATGGTGCATCAGCACGAACGCGAGGCGAAGGCCGCCGACCGCATCTTCGGCCTGCTGCCGCCGGACCAGGCCGCCGAATTCCGCCAGCTGTGGGATGAGTTCGAGGCGCGCGCCACCCCCGAGGCGAAATTCGCCACCGCCTGCGACCGTTTCCACCCGATGCTGCTCAATTGTCTGACGGAGGGGCATGCCTGGCAGAAACACGGCATCACCCAGGACCGCGTCCTCGCCCGCAACGCCCACGTCGCCCAGGGCTCGCAAGCGCTCTGGGCCTACGCCGTCAAAATGATCGACGCCGCCGTGGCTGACGGACATCTCGCCCCCGCACCGAAAGCCTGAGCGTTTTGTGCCGCTGAGATCAGGTGGAACCGGACCTCCGTGGCTGGATTTCCCAGCGTGACCGCCTCAGCCCGCGCGGATGCCGGGCTCCGGCAGCGGCCGCACGTTGGCGGGCAGCCGGGAATCAGTTTCGGGCAAGTGGAAGCCCGCCTGCTCTTGGAGAATGACGTGCAGGGCCTGCGGATCGGTCTGGCTGATCGGCTGCAGGAACAGCGTGTGCACGTCCTGATCGTTGCAGGGGGTAAACAACAGTTCCAGCGCGTTGGTCCCGTCCACTTCCATCGCCTCGTGCAGATAGCCCCACTGATCGCGAGTCGCGGAGGATGCGCCGTCTCGCTGCGCCCAAGGATTTTCGCAGCCGGGCGGGCGCAGCAAGACGGCGCCCCTCCGCTGCAAATGCGCAAACCATCCGGGACGAAGTCGTTCCCGCATTCGATCCAAGGCACGGCCGTCGCGGGCGACGGCCCCTGCCGAAATCGCCAGGCCGCCCCCCACAGTTCGCGGGATAAACCCGCTTCGACGTCAGGCGGCCGAGTCACTCGACTGGCGATCGCTGGAAGGTTCGTTGCTTTTCTTTCCGTGTATTCCGTGTATTCCGTGG
>CAYZGG010000125.1:0-11216 GCA_964477955.1 uncultured Opitutaceae bacterium | reverse complement strand
TGCTCGGAGTCACGGTTGGCTCGGAAAAATCCAGACAGTTAACCACGGATTGCACCGATCACACGGATGGAGCCCAACCTATCGGACTACGCGTCGCCAGCGCAGATCGACATGTTTGAAATTCAGCAGGAGCGCAACCTGAAGCCCGGTGATGTTCAGATAGCCTATCATCTGAGCCAGATGGGTGTCATTCAGATCCGTTGCCACTTTGGGGTCGGCGATGACGGCGCCGTCCACGATTAGATCGGGGATCATGGTGCCGATCTCCACGCCATCATAAAATACCGGGAAAGCCCTTTGCTGTTCAACCTTGTGGCCGCGCTTCACGAGTTCCAGCGCCAAGGCACGCTCGTAGAGCTTTTCGTCGAGACCGGGCTTCAACTCATTCAACACCGTCATGGCCGCCCCAATTATGTCCTCGGTCAGTTTCTCTTGAAACATCTCCAACCCGTGCCATCCGGCCAGTCCGCGGTCAAATGTTTTGGAACCACGGGCGCGGAGAAGGTCCTGCAAAATCAGACCGTTGACCACGGATTGCTAGGATTGCACGGATGGGATCACCACAGGAAATAGAGGTGTTTCCCGTTCGGCGTGGCTTTGCTTCAATCCGTGTCATCCGCGAAATCCGTGGTGAAAGATCGTGGGAGTGTCGCGTCGTTCCAAATAAATCAGGCGGTTAACCACTAATTTTCACTAATCGACACTAATAAATACCTCACAAAGCCCCTCCGTCATTAGCGTGAATTAGCGAAGATTAGTGGTTAAAAGACTCTGCTGGATTTCGGCTCAATTCAGTCAGATTGCACGCTCGTCGCGGAACAATCCATGGCGGGGCGAACCCGCCACCTACCTTCAAACGTATCACGCGCCATTTCCCGTTCGCGGCGGGCCCGGCGGTCCCGCCCTACCTCAGTCAAATCGCGGATAACGCAGAAAACCCGAGAGCGGTGGAGAGACGATCTCCCGATCGTCCGCGGCCCGTCGGGAGACGGGCCCTCCAACATTAGCGTGAATTAGCGAAGATTAGTGGTTAAAAGACTCTGCTGGATTTCGGCTCCACTCAGTTAGTTTGCGCGCTCGCCGCGCAACTATCCGTGGCGGGACGAGCCCGCCACCTACGACGAAACGGACTTCGACCCTACCGGCGCGACCTTCGCCTTTCGGCCCATCCCCAGCCCGCCTCATCCGGGCCGTCTGTGGCTCAACCAGCTGATTTGCAGCATTCTCATCTATTTTTGCGGGGCGTCAGCCGCCCGCGATGCCCCGCCCGAGGAATTTGGATTGAAGGCTCCCGGGAACCCCGACTGAATAAAAAAGACACACTCTGCTTATGAAAATCGCCATTGTCGGACTGGGCTACGTCGGCCTGCCCCTCTCGTTGCAATTCTCCCGTTCGGGAGCCTCCGTCCTGGGCCTGGACATCGACTCGACCAAGGTCGAGGCCCTCAACAGCGGCCGCAGCTACATCAAGCACATCACCAACGAGGCGATCCAGGCGGAACGCCAGGCCGGGCGCTTCTCGGCCAGCGCGGATTTCTCCCGCATCAAGGAGGTCGGCGCCGTCATCATTTGCGTGCCGACGCCGTTGAACAAGAACCGCGAACCGGACATTTCCTACATCACCGAGACCGGCCGCGCCCTGGCGCCGCATCTGCAAAAGGGCACCGTGGTGGTGCTCGAATCGACCACCTATCCCGGCACCACCGACGAGGATTTGCGCGAGGTGATCGAAAAGGGTTCGGGCCTGAAGGCGGGCACGGATTTCCATCTGGCGTTCTCGCCGGAGCGCGAGGACCCGGGCAATCCGCAGAGCGTCGTGGCGACGATCCCGAAGATCGTCGGCGGCTACACCCCCGCCTGTCTGCAGAAGGCCGTGTCGCTCTATTCGATTGCGATCAAGACCCTCGTCCCCGTCTCCTCCTGCCGCGTGGCCGAGGCGGCCAAGCTGCTCGAAAACACCTTCCGCGGCGTCAACATCGCCCTCGTGAACGAACTCAAGGTGGTCTATGCGGCGATGGGCATCGACGTGTGGGAAGTGATCAACGCCGCCAAAACCAAGCCCTTCGGCTTCATGGCGTTTTATCCCGGCCCGGGCCTGGGCGGACACTGCATTCCGATCGATCCGTTTTATCTCACGTGGAAGGCGCGCGAATACGGACAGCACACGCGGTTCATCGAACTCGCCGGCGAAATCAACACCGCCATGCCGGAATACGTGGTCCACCGCGTGGCCGAAGCCCTCAATTCCCATCGCAAGCCGGTCAACGGCAGCAAAGTCCTCGTCCTCGGTCTCGCCTACAAACCGAACGTCGACGACGACCGCGAGTCCCCCAGCTACGTGCTGATGGAAATGTTGAAACACCGTGGCGCCGAGGTTTCGTACTACGATCCGTACGTGCCGGTCATCAAGCTGACCCGCGAACACCCGCAATGGGCCGGGGTCAAGTCCATCGCCTGGAACCGCGAGACGATTTCGTCCTTCGACGTCGTGCTGCTCGCCACCAACCATGCGTCGGTGAGTTACCGGGAGCTGGCCGAATGGGCGCCGTGCATCGTCGATTCGCGCAACGCGCTCGCCGTGATCCCGACGGCTCCCGGCCAGGTTTGGAAGGCGTGAGCAGGCGGGGCCCGTGGAAAGGGCCAAGCGGCAAGAGCGGAGCGGGCAGGAAAAGGGTCCAAACTTTTCGATGAACAGTCAGCCAAGTAAAATCTCAGCAAACGGCCCGCACTGGCGGTTTCAGGATCTTGAAATCTGGCAGCTCGCCGCAGACCTTGCGGTGAGCTTTCACGGGCTCGCCACCCGGCTGGACGAGCGAAAATATTATCGTTACGCTGAACAGCTCCGGGCGGCCGGATTGTCCGTTTCAAATAACATCGCCGAAGGAAGTGCCAGTCCGCACAACCCGGAGTTTTTGCAATTTCTCAACATTGCGCGGCGATCACTGTTCGAAGACGCCTCGATGCTATTGGTCTTTCAGCGCCTGGGTTTGCTTCGCGACGATGAGACCAGTCCGCTTCTCACCCAGGCCGACGGGCTGAGCAGAAAAATCACCAATTTCTCGAAGAGCCTGCGGGCGCAACGCCCGCAATCATAGCCAGCCAGCCCCTCTTGCCTCATCCCTTCTTCGTACACAGCCGCCTTCATCCCTCGCTCTTTCAGCTCCTCCAAGGCCCTCTTCACCCTTAGCCCTTCGCTCTCCCCCCTTCGCCCTTAGCCTCCCCCTATGCCCCGCCTCCTCGAGCGCCGCTCCCTGCTCGTCCCGACCTGGTTCGGCTGGCTCTGCCTGCTGCTGACGTTCGGCACACCCAGCCTCGCCTGGCTTTTCCTCGGTGAAAGCTGGCTGAGCCTGACCGAGCGCGTACCGGCCGATGTTCTGGTCGTCGAAGGGTGGATCGGCGCGGACGGTGTGCGCGCCGCCAAGGCCGAATTCGAACGGGGCGGGTACCGTTACATTGTCACTGTCGGGGCCCTGACCAACAATCGCTGGGGGCCGCGGCGTTGGAACTACGCGTTGGAAGCGCACGAGCTCCTGATCGCGCTGCATGTGCCCGAGGACTGTGTGATAGCCGCGCCGGCAAAGGAAACGGAAGGCCATCGTACCTATGAATGCGCAGTGGCGGTCCGCGCCGCGCTGCAGGCCCGGGCCATCGTCCCCACGGGCATCAATACCTTCACGCTCGGGGTGCATTCCAGACGGAGCCGCCTGGTGTTCGCCAAGGTCCTCGGCCCGATCCAGGTCGGCGCCGTCTCCTGGCATCCGACCGTCTATCAGCCGGGACCGTGGTGGAAGTCCAGCGAACGCTCCCTGGATCTGCTCAAGGAATCGGTCGGTTATCCGTTTGAACTTCTGCTCAATTCCGGGCGGTTCTGAACGCGAGCGCGGGAGGGAACAGGTAGGGCGCGACTGCCAGGCGCGCCTTTTCCCGTTCGCGGCGGGCCCGGCGGTCCCGCCCTACCCCGGGCAAATCGCGGAGAACGCAGAAAACCCGAGAACGGCGGAGGGACGGTCTCCCGACCGTCCGCGGCCCGTCGGGAGACGGCCCTCCTGCGAAATGTAGTTTGCGCGCTCGTCGCGCAACATTCCGTCGAGAGGCAAGCCCGTCACCTACGGAAATCAATGCCTCTGCACCATCCGTGGCATCCGTGCGATCCGTGGTTAATTGCCTTCGCGAGAAATCCCGCAACCCAAACGGTATCACCCGCCATTCCCCGTTCGCGGCGGGCCCGGCGGTCCCGCCCTACCCCGGGCAAATCGCGGAGAACGCAGAAAACCCGAGAACGGCGGAGGGACGGTCTCCCGACCGCCCGCGGCCCGTCGGGAGACGGCCCTCCTGCGTTGGAGAGCCGCCATTGAACCTGAAAAACGCAGTTGAAACCACGGATTTCACGGATGCGCACGGATTAGCAATCGAATACAATCCGAGAGGGTTCACCTGGCAAGTGAATGGATTTGAATCGGAATTTCTTCATGAAGGTTTCCGTATCCGTGTAGGTCCGTGACATCCGTGGCTAAATCGATCTGTTGCTCTGCGGAATCCAGGTTGAAACACGGAGCCCGCGGAGAGCGCGGAGAAAAAGGCCCGACGACATCAAACGGTTAACCACTAATTTTCACTAATCTACACTAATGGATGAACCAAGCCCGGCCTCTCTATCACTAGCGTGAATTAGCGAAGATTAGTGGTTAAACACTCTGTGGATTTTGGCTCTATCCGTGCGATCCGTGGTTAATTGCCTTGGCGAGAATTCAGCAACCCAAACGCTGGAACGCGCCGATCCCTTCGCGGTCTGAGGCGATTAGGGTCTGCCAAGCGCAGCCATATCGGACATCCACTCCATCTTTTCATCCACGTCCGCGCCGCTGCGGCCCGTCGACGAACCTCCGGGCCCTGAGCTTGTCGAAAATGAGACATCGGCCTGCCGTGCCCAAACATGAAACGCCCAACCGAGATGCAAACACCGCCGCCCGCCGAAAGTTGACACGCGGTCCGGCCCCGCGCATACGGGTTTGGCCAAAAACCGTCCATGAACACCTCTTCTGACTCCGCGCCTGCCGTTTTCGCTCACGGGAACAGATCGTCGTCCGCTTCCCGGCCGGCCGGCTGTGGCCGGCGGAGCCTCGCTCCGGGCCGGTGGGCGCAGTTTGCCACCTTGGGCCTGCTCGCGTGCCTCGCTGCTTTGGACGCAAGGGCGCAGGATGCGATCGCCCCGCTCCCTCAAGAACCGGTCGTGCCCCAGGTTTTGCGCGATGCCAACCCCGGCAGCGACCAAAGCCAGATCGGACCGGTCGGCGGCAGCCTGCTCACCTACGGCCCGGTCAACGTCCACGCGAATCTCCTCTATCGGTACATGTACGATCAGGGACTGCGAGTGTCCGGACAGCAAGTGAACACCGCCAGTCATACGATTGCCCCGGGCATCAACATGGACCTGGGCACCCATTGGAGCCTGGCCTACGATCCCTCCTGGACTTTCTATCAGAGCCAAGGTCTCCGCAACACTGTCAGCCAGTCCGTCTCCGCCCAAGGCGCCGAGAAGGTCGCGGATTGGGGCGTGCAGGTTTCGGAAAATTATACCAAGTCCACACCACTGCTGATCGAGACGGCCCAACAGACCGATTTGCGCGACTGGTCCACCATGGTCAGCGCCACCCATGACATCGGCGACCAGTTTCAATTCCAAGCCAGCGGCGGAATGGATGCTCGCTACGGCTCGAACACACCCGATGTGCGCAATTGGTCCGGACAGCTCTGGCTCTCCAAAGCCGTCGACTCCGCGCTCTCCCTCGCCATCGGCCCGAGCTACGGTTACGAAGACATCTCGCAACAGCCCAACCAACAGTACGAACGATACTCCGGGCGGATCGACTGGCAGCTGTCGGAGAAGGTCAAGCTGCACCTGCAAGGCGGCTGGGAAGACCGCCAGATTCTCTCCACGGTCCGGAAAACACTGCGCAACCCCAATGTCGACGGTTCGCTCGACTATCGACCCTTTGAGGCCACCTCGGTCAGTTTCACGACCTCGCGGTCGACCGATGTTTCGTACCTGAGCAACCAGATCACCGACGCCACCCGCTGGGGCGTCAACCTGAGCCAGCGCCTTCTCCTGCGTTATTTTCTCAGTGCCGGTTACAATCACCAACGCAACAGCTACACCGTCACTTCGGGCCCCTTGGTGGTCGACCGGGTCGACAAGAACGACTCCTACAACCTGCGTCTGACGACCAGTCTGTTCGATCACTGGACGGTGGCCGCGGCCTTCACTGACAATAAAAATGCCTCCAGCGCCCAGAGTTTTGGCTTCGCCAGCAAGCAATACAGCCTCGAGCTGAACTGCCGCTACTGAGGGACGGTCGGCCGTCCTTGGCGCGGCCGGCGAAGTGGCGTGGGACCGAACCGCCCGATGGGGCGCTTTTTAGCCGCTGATTTACCCTTGGCGAGGTCGAGGTTCCCGCACGGGCGAAGCTCGTCGCCACAACCGGTAAAGACGTCACTTTGCTCTGGCCGTTGGCCCGATTGCCGCTCAACTTTGCCGGCCGACTCCACGACTGCCGACTTCTGCTCGCCGCCGGCACTACCTAACGATCAATTCATGAACGATTCCCACGAGTCCGCGACTGCGTCGTTGAATCCGGCCAAGCCTCGCGTCGGTGCACCGGGCCGGCCGGATCTGCCGTCAAAATTCTGGCTTGGCACCGCCGTCCTCGTGCTCGGCTTTTGCGCGCCGCTTTACCAGGTCGTGCGCTTTGCCCTGCACAGCGAACTCTATTCGTACATTCTGCTGGTGCCGTTCGTGAGCGGCTACCTGGCGTGGCTGGAGCGCGACCAACTGAAGGCGGCCGGAGGACCGGCGCACGCCGGTTGGAGCGTGTTGTTCCTGTCGGTCGGATCCGGGTTTCTGCTCTGGTACGGTCTCGGAGTTTTTGCCGCAACGAAACCGGACCAACAGGATCAGCTCGCGCTCTCGATGTACGCTTTCGTCGCGCTTTTCTGGGGCGTGTGCTGCCTTTCGCTCGACCGGCGGATTTTGGGCCGGCTGGTTTTCCCGCTGGGATTTCTGCTCGCGCTGGCTCCGCTGCCCCGCGGCGCGGAAGACGCCCTGGAAACCTTTCTCCAAAACGGCTCGGCGCTGGTCTCGTACGTGATGTTCTTGACCGCCCGGACGCCGGTCTTCCGCGACGGCACTTTTTTTCAGCTCCCCGGTTTCGCGCTCATTGTCGCCCCCGAGTGCAGCGGCATTCATTCCACGGTCGCGCTTTTCATCACCAGCCTGGTGGCCGGCCAGGTGTTGCTCCGCACCCGCTGGCGGCGGGCGGTGCTGGCTTTCGTGGTGCTCCCCATTGCTTTTTTGCGAAATGGCTTCCGGGTTTTCGTCATCGGCGAGCTGTGCGTCCATATCAGCCCGGACATGATCAATTCCTACATTCACCGGCACGGCGGCCCGATCTTTTTCGCCCTGTCGCTGATTCCTTTTTTCGCTTTCATGCTCTGGTTGCTCCGCTCCGAACGGCGGCAATCCGGACGACTCCCGTCCCCCACCCCGGCTTCCTGACATGCGCCATCACCTTCGCCTCCTTCTCCTCGTTTCCGCCGCGTGGGTCCTCCTGGGCACCGGATGCTCTCCCGCCGCCAAGCAAACCCGCCGCCTGCAGCAGGCGGATCAGTACCTGGCCGACGGCGACTTCGACAAGGCCGAGGTCGAATACCTCAATGCCCTCAAGGCTGATCCCGCGAACGGCTACGCCATCGGCCGGCTGGGCATCCTGTATTTCCAGCAAGGCCGGATGAGCCGGGCTCCCGCCTACCTGCTCAAGGGCCGCGAACTCCGGCCCGAAGACTGCCCCGTCCGCGTGCAATTGAGCGTCCTTTACCTCGCCATGAAACGGTTCGCGGACGCCCGGACCGAGGTGGCCTATGTCCTGCAGCACCAGCCGGAAAACCCCGAAGCTCCGCTCGTGCTGGCCCAGGCCTCGGCGCAACCCAAGGAAATCCAGGAAGCCACGACCCTGCTGCAGCATCTCCCGACCGCCCGCACCGCTCCCGTGCTGTCTGCGCTGGCGCTGCTCGATCTCCGCCAGCAGAAATTCACCGAAGCAGAGGCTCTGCTCCACCAGGCCCAGGCCGCGGATGCCAAGTTCGCCCAGCTTTATTCGGTCCTCGGGGTCTATTATCAGGCCACAAAGAATCTCAAGCTGGCCGGCGACGCTTTTGGTGCCGCCGCCCAGCTCTCGCCACTTCGCTCTCCGGCCCGGTTTCAACAGATCCGCTTCGACATCCAAAACGGGCAGACGGAGCAGGCCAGACAATTGCTGACCGACCTCACCAAGAAGGCGCCCGACACGCTCACCGCCTGGTTGCTTCTCGCCGAGATGGCCTATCAGGAAAAAAAATACGACGACGGCCTCGATTTCGTGGGTAAGATTCTGGGGCGCGACCCGGACAGCCTCCAGGCCCTGATGCTGGATGCCCGGCTGTTCCTGGCCAAAGGCGACACCGACAAAGCCCTCGCCGAGCTCGACCGTCTCGGAAAAATCCAGAACAAATCCCCCGAGCTCGAGTATCAATACGGGCTGACCTATTTCACCGCCGGCGACCTCGCCAAGGCGGCGGACAACCTGAACCAAGCCATCATTCTTGCCCCCAAATATCTCGACCCGATCATGCTTCTGGCCGAGGTCAACCTGAAGAAGAAAGACTATTCCCCGGTCGTGACCGCCATGAAGCCGGTCGTGGAAAAGCTGCCCGATCTGGTGCAAGCCCAGGAGATGCTGGCCGCCGCCTACGTCGGTCAGCAGAACTACGATGAGGCCATGGCCCTCTACCGTCAGCTGGCGGAGAAACATCCCCAAAGCCCGTACATTCTGCAGATCGCCGCGCTCGACCGCCAATTGGGCCACCCCGATGAAGCCCGGCAACTTTTTGAACACGCCCTCGAGGTGAACCCCGACCTCGTTGCCGCCAGCGAGGAGTTGATTGACATGGACCTGACGATCCGGGACTTCGCCTCGGCGCGCAAAAGGGCGGAAGCCCTCAAGGCCCGGCATCCCGACCAGCCGATCCCTTATCTCCTGCTGGGCAAGATCGCGGTCGCGCAGAACGACAGCGCCCAGGCGGAAACCGCCTTTCAAAAGGCCGTTGAACTGGAGCCCGCCTCCCCCGTCGCCGACCTCGCCCTGGCCTCGGTCTACGCGACCACCCATCAGGACCAGAAGGCGCTGGCCAGCCTGGAGCTAGCGGCGCGGAACATGCCGAAAAACCCCCAGATCCTCTTTAGCATCGGCCAGACCCAGGAGCGCCTGAAAAACTACCCCGCGGCCCGCGACGCCTACGAACAAGCCCTCGCCGTCGAACCCAAATTCAGCGACGCCCTGAACAATCTCGCGTATATTTACGCCGAATATCTCAACCAGCTGGACAAGGCACAGGATCTCGCCCAACGCGCCCGGACGCTGGCTCCGACCGAGCCCCACATTGCCGACACGCTCGGCTGGATTCTCTATGAACGGGGCCAGTACCAGCGCGCCGTGCCCCTTCTGCAGGAAAGCGCCGCGAAACTGCCCAACGAAGCCGACGCCCAATTCCATCTCGGCATGGCATTGTATATGATGGGCGACCAGGAAGCTGCCCGGAACGCGCTCCAGCACGCGGCCGACATCGGCCACGATCTTCCCGGAAAGGATCTCCTGACCCAACGCCTGGCCCTGCTCAATCAGCCGGCAACCGCCACCGGTCCGGAGATGAGAGCCGGCTTGGAGAAGCTGATCGCCCGGCAACCCGACGATCCGGTGGCACTGACCCGCCTGGCCTTGTTGGATTCCAACGAAGGCCATTCCGACAAGGCCCGGACCGCACTGAACACGGTGTTGCAGGCGAACCCGCACAATCTCGAGGCGTCGCTGGCGCTCATCCGGGTCTACCAGGCCCGGAAAGAAACCGCCCAAGCCCTGGAACTCGCCAAGAGCGTCCACAACGACGCTCCGGGGAATGCCGCGGCCACCCGTCTGTTGGGCCGGCTGGCGTTTGAAACCGGGGATTACGTCTGGGCCGCCGGTCTGCTCCAGGAAGCGCTGCGCAACGAACCCAATGACCCCGCGTTGCTTTTCGATTTTGCCGAAGCGGCCTTCAGTGTCGGCCGCAGCGCCGAGGCCGAAGACGCCATGCGCCAGGTCCAGCAATCCGGACTCGTTTTCCCCGGAACCCAGGAGGCCGCGCGCTTTCTCGACATGGCCGCACTCGCGGCCAATCCGAATCCCGACGCCCTCCCCAAGGTCGAACAAATCCTGAAGGCAGACCCGAACTATGTGCCGGCTCTGATGGCGCAGGGACTGATCGACGAAAAACGCGGAGAGATCCCCGCCGCCCGCCAGTCCTATGAAAAAGCGCTGGAGCGCTATCCCAATTTCAGCCCCGCGAAAAAACGCCTCGCGCTGCTCGCCGCCGCTGCGGCGACGAGCGACGCCAAGGCTCTGGACCTCGCCAACCAGGCCCGCAATGCTTTCCCCCAGGACGCGGAGGTGGCCCAGGCCCTGGGGATTCTGTGCTATCGCAACGGCGATTTCGGACGCGCCTCCAGCCTCCTGAAGGAAAGCATCGACCGCCTCGGGGAGGACCCCCGTCGGCTGTTCTATCTCGGAATGGCCCAATATCGCCTGAAAGATGCAGGCGGCGCCCAGAGCCTGCAGCGTGCGCTGGAACTGGGGCTAAAAGATGACGCGGCCGCCGAAGCCCGGCGCACCCTCGCGGAAAAGAAATAGGCGCGCCGTAACAGGCTCGAGGGAACATCCCTTGCGGGTGAGAACGATTCCCCGGCGAACCTGGTCTCTTGGAAAGTGGAGCCCGGCCTGCCACGTAGCGCAGGCTTCCAGCCTGCTTCTCGGGCTGGCAGGCAAGGATGCCTGCGCTACGCCGAAACCTCCGGGCGGGCTGAGGAATTCGCGTAAGGCAAACCGGCTCGGGGGTCTGGTTATGCCAATCGCCCTATGCATTTTCTCTTATCAATGGGAACGGCGCGATCGCTGGGCGCGCCGTAACGATTCTGCCGGCCAGCAGAACGGCGGGCCCAGCGGTGCCGCCCTACCCTCGCGGCTTTGTCGTAGCGTAATAGCTCAGGGCGATTGGTATTGCGCCTCATTTTAGCGGCACGAATCCGGACCAATCTTGGCAGCGGAAAAAAGCGCAGACCGAATTGTCAAAAAGACGCCCGCTCCCACAGGCCG
>CAYZGG010000124.1:0-11226 GCA_964477955.1 uncultured Opitutaceae bacterium | reverse complement strand
GCGCGGTCGTCTACATCAAGGAGCACATGAAGCTCGACGCCACCACCGCCTCCGAAAAGGACTCGAAGGAAGTCGTGCGCATCTGCACCGTCTACGCCCAGAAGGGCATGTGGAACATCTTCATCGTCGTGTTCTGCTTCGCCCTCGCGCTGCCGTTCTTCAACGCCTACTTCTTCATCGGCTACCTGATCGGCATCGCGTTCTTCGGCCTCTTCCAGGCCATCTTCATGGCCAACGCCGGCGGCGCCTGGGACAACGCCAAGAAGATCGTCGAGGTTGAACTCCGCCAGAAGGGCACCGAACTGCACGCCGCCACCGTCGTCGGCGACACCGTGGGCGATCCGTTCAAGGATACCTCCTCCGTCGCCATGAACCCTGTCATCAAGTTCACCACGCTCTTCGGCCTGCTGGCGGTCGAGATCGCGGTGACCATGACGAACACCACCGCCAAGCACGCCATCGGCGCCGTGTTCTTCGCCATCGCGCTCGTGTTCGTATACCGCAGCTTCTACGGCATGCGCATCCCCGAGGACGCCGCCGAGAATTGATCAGTCCGGTTGGGGCGCAGACTCGCTGCGCCCAATCTTCAGGCCGCGGCACAAATGCCGCGGCCTTCTCTTTTTGGGACCGGAACTCACCGGTTGCCCACGTGGAATCCGATCTTGCGCCGCGGTTTTTCCGGCGGCGGGTGCAGCAGCGGTCGCAGCTTTTCATAGATGTCGCGCAGCACCACGTCATGAGTGACCAGTTTCTTGTCCACCTCCGCGAGCCGCCGCAAAATCACCGCACTGGTCATCAGCTCCTCACGCATCCGCACAAACGCCCGGACGACATACACGCTCATGGCCACCGCCTTCGGACTGCGGAGAACATTCGCCGCCATCACCGCCCCGTGCTCGGTGAAGGCCCAAGGGCGATAAGTCGCGCCGCGGCGATTGGCTTTCGAACTGGTCGCAATTTGCGACCAGTTCGCTTCATTCGCTTTTGCGTCAAGGGCTTCCACACCTGTGGTCACTGCTTGTGACCTCATCGCGGCAAATTCCCGCGCTGTCAGTTGGAAGGCAAAGTCAGCGGGAAACCGCGTGTCATTGCGCTTGAACGCCTCGTTGAATCGCTTGGTGGGAACTCCGTAAAGTCGCGCAAGATCGGCGTCGAGAATCACCCGCTGGCCGCGGAGGGTGAAAATGCGGCCGGCCAAGGGATCGGAAGGGGAGTGAGTCATGGGCGGAACTGGTTTGCCGCCGATCCACCTTCGCTTGAAACTCAGGCAATGTGGGCGGCTTGGTTGTTCGGCCCGCACACAGGCCATATGTCTTGCACTCCTGCGGCCAGGAGCAAAACCACCCGTTTTAGCGCTTCGCAGTTTCTTCTTCCGGCTGCATGCTCCTCTCATGTCCGATTCGCTGTTGATTCTGGGCGTCCGGCTCGCCGGGGCGCTTCATTTCGTCACGCTCGCCCTCGCGTGCTTCACGCCGATCCCGCCGGACTGGGAGAAAAATCTCGCGGCGCTGCCGCCAATCCATCGCCGCTTTGCCACCGCGCAGAATATTTCTATCGGTGCGATGATCGCCGTGCTTGGACTTTTCTCCCTCTGCTTCGCGCCCGTACTCGTCGGCGCCACTCCCCTCGCCCGGGCGATCTGCGGTGCCACTGCGCTCTTCTGGGGTGGCCGGGCCGTCGTGCTGCCGTGGCTGAAAGTCCGCCCGGCGCTGACAACTCCCGGTCTTCGGTTCGGCTATTCCTTGCTGGTCGCCGAATGCCTCGCCTACGCGCTCGCCTACGGCTGGCTCGCCCTGCGCGGTCCGGCTGTTGCCATTTCTTAACAGGGTCGGACCGCCCTCGACGCAACCACGTCTTGCGGTGGGGCGAATTTTCCCGCAATCCTCGGCGCATGCCGCTGCCCCAGCCTATTTTTGTCGCTCCTTTGTCAGCGACGGAGCGGCGGCACCCGCGGACCGTGCGGCCAGCGCTACTCGGGCTGCTGGCCTTTGGCGCACTCGCCGGCTGCTCGACGGTCAACCGGGTCGCGGTCAACAAACTCGGCGACGCCCTCGCCGCGGGCGGCGATGTTTTCGCGAGCGACAGCGACCCGGAGTTGATCCGCGACGCCGCGCCCTTCAGTCTGAAAATGATGGAAAGCCTGCTGGCCGAAAACCCCCGGCACGCCGGCCTGCTCGCCGCCGCCGCCAGCGGCTTCACCCAGTACAGCTACGCCTTCGTGCAACAACAGGCCGATCAGATGGAGGACAAGGACGTGGCCGCCGCTGCCGCGTTGCGCGCCCGGGCCCGCGGACTCTACCTGCGCGGCCGCGACTACGCACTGCGCGGACTCGAGGTCGCACATCCCGGAATCACCGCCGCGCTGACGCAAAACCCGGCCGCCGCGCTCCGGTCCTGCACGCCGGCCGATGTCCGGCTGCTTTACTGGACGGCCGCGTCGTGGGCGGCCGCCATCGTCGTTTCCAAGGACAATCCGACGCTGATCGCCGACCTGCCGCAGGTGTCGGCGCTGATCGACCGCGCCCTCGCGCTCGACGAGGGCTACGACCATGGCGCGATCCATTCCTTTCTGATCAGCTATGAAATGGGACGAACGGACGGCGCCGGCGATTCCGCCGCCCGGGCCCGGGAGCATTTCGAGCGGGCTGTCAAACTGAGCGAGAGCCGGCAGGCGGCGCCGTTCGTGGCGTATGCCGAATCCGTTTGCGTTCAAAAGCAGGACCGCGCGCAATTTCAAAGCCGGCTGAACGAAGCGCTGGCCATCGATGTGAATGCACGACCCGAATGGCGGTTGGTCAACCTGGTGATGCAACAGCGCGCCCGCTGGTTGCTCGGACGCCTCAACGAACTCTTCCTGCCCGAGGACCCGCGCCCCTGATCCCGCCATGCCCGACCGACTCATCCCACGCACCCCGGCCGTCCTTCTGCTGCTGGCCGCCTCTCTTCTGATTTTCCCCGCTCCCACGCGCGCCGACACCGTCACGATCCGGCTGGGCACGCTCCTCCCGAGCGGTACGGTCCAACACCAGGAATTGCAATCCATGGTCGAGCAATGGCGCAAAGTCTCGGATGGCGCCGCCAAGGTGATCCTCTATCCCGACGGCCGGCTCGGCGGCGAGAGCGAGATGGTGAAGAAAATGCGGATCAAACAGCTCGGCGGCTGCGTCCTGACGGCGGTCGGCCTGTCGGACATCGATCCGGGTGTCACCGGCCTGATGCTCATGCCGATGATGTTCCGCTCGTGGGCCGAGGTGGACTACGTGCGGGAAAAATTGCGCCCGAAGCTCGAGGAGCGCCTGCGCGCGAAGGGCTACGAGGTGCTGTTCTGGGCGGACGCGGGTTGGGTGCGCTTTTTTTCCAAGGAACCGGGCGCGACTCCGGATGATTTCCGGAAAATGAAAGTATTCGTCTGGGCCGGCGACCCGCAGCAGTCGGAGATCATGAACTCGGCCGGTTTCCGCCCCGTCGGTCTCGAGACCAGCGACATTCCCCTCGGACTGAGCACCAACCTGATCAACGTGGTGCCGCTGCCGCCCGTGGTCGCGCTGGCCGGCCAGATCTACGGGACCGCCCCGTACATGCTGGAAATCAACTGGACCCCGATCGTCGGCGCGGCCGTGGTCCGCCGCGATTTGTGGGAGCGCCTGCCAGCCGCCACGCAGGCCCAGCTGCGCGAAATCGCCGCCGTCACCGGTGCCAAGCTGCGCGCCGAGGGCCGCCGGGAGAGCGACGAAGCCGTGCGGGTCATGCAGCAAAAGGGTTTGCATGTTCGTACTCCCACGGCCGCCGAAAGCGGACTGTGGAACGCGCTGGCGGAGTCCGCCTATCCCAAGGTGCGGGGCACGATGGTACCCGCCGACATCTTCGACGAGGTGCAGCGCCTGCTGGCCGAGTTCCGCCAAACCGCGGCGGGCCGCCCCTGAGCGTACTGAACATGGAAGCCCGCGCCACCGGAGCCCCGTTCAATCACCCGCCGGCCGTCGGATGGCACCGGTTTGAGAATCTCCTGACGACGCTCGTCCTCGCCGTCATGGTGGCCCTGCCCCTGACGGAAATCGTCTTGCGCCTCGGCTGGCACACCGGCCTGACCGGCTCCGGCATGGTCGTGCAGCATCTCACGCTGGTCGTGAGCATGCTGGGGGGCGCTCTGGCCGCTCGCGACGGGCGCTTGCTCGCTCTTTCCTCCGCGGTCACTCTCCTGCCCGAGCGGTGGAGAAAGCGCACGCACTGGTTCAGCCAGGCTTTTTCCGCCGCCATCACGGTTTTGCTCTGTGTGGCCGGCTGGAAGTTCATGCTGGCGGAAAAGGAGGCCAGCAGCGCCTTCCTCCGCGGCATGCCCCTGTGGTTGATCGAGGGCGTGCTGCCCGCCGGTTTCGGAGTCATCACGCTGCGCTTGCTCCACCGTTCTTCCAAGCGCTGGTCCCGGCGGGCACTGGCTGCTGCGTTTGCCGCCGCGGTCGTGGCGGTGGGCGTCTGGCCGCCGGTTTCACCCTCGATCCTGGTCTGGCCGGCGTTTGCGCTCTTGCTCGCGGCCACCGTGCTCGGGGCCCCCGTCTTCGTCACGCTGGGCGGTGCCGGGCTGATTCTCTTCTGGGGCAACGACGAGCCGATCGCCGCCATCGCGGTCGAGCATTACCGGCTGGTGACCAATCCGGCCCTGCCCTCGCTGCCGTTGTTCACTCTGGCGGGATACTTCATGGCCGAAGGCGGTGCGTCCCGGCGGCTGGTCCGTTTGTTTCAAAGCCTGGTCGGCTGGTTTCGAGGCGGACCGGCCATCGCCACCGCCCTGCTCTGCGCCTTCTTCACCTCGTTGACCGGCGGCTCGGGCGTCACGATCCTCGCGCTGGCAGGTCTGCTGATGCCAGTGCTGCTGGCCGCCAGGTTTTCCGACCGCGACGCGCTGGGTCTGCTCACCGGCGCCGGTTCGCTGGGCATTTTGCTCCCGCCCTGCATGCCGGTCATCCTTTACGCCATCATCGCCAAGGTCGGCATCCGCGAAATGTTTCTCGGCGGCCTCGGACCGGGGCTTCTGCTGATTGGCATGACCGCGGCCTGGGGCATCTGGGCCGGACGAAAATCCGTCGCGCACGGGACGAAATTCAATCTGGCTGAGGCGCGCCACGCGATCTGGGCCGCGAAATGGGAACTGCTTCTGCCGGTGGTCTCGCTCGTGTCGCTCTTTGGCGGCTGGGCCACGCCAGTGGAAGCCGCCGCGGTGACGGCTTTCTACGCCTTCGTCGTCGAGGTCTTCATCCATCGGGACCTCGACCTCGTGCGCGACTGTCCGCGCGTGATGGCCGAGGCCGGCCTTCTGATGGGCGGAATTTTGCTCATCCTCGGAGTGGCGCTCGGCCTGACAAACTACCTGATCGACGCCCAGGTGCCCGACGCGCTGGCCGGCTGGGCCTTGGTGCACGTGCAGTCCCGGTGGCTTTTTCTGCTCGGCATGAACCTCGTGTTGTTGGTCGTCGGCGGCCTGATCGAAATCTATGCGGCTATCGTGGTGGTAGTGCCGCTGCTGCTGCCCATCGGCGAACGGCTGGGCCTTCATCCCGTGCACCTCGGCATCATTTTCCTGGCCAACATGGAGCTGGGTTTCCTCATGCCGCCCGTCGGCCTGAACCTGCTGTTGGCTTCGTCGCGCCTGAACAAAACGATGGCCGAGACCACGCGCTCCGTGCTGCCGCTGCTGGTTGTGATGATCATCGGGGTGCTGCTCATCACGTACATTCCAGCGCTGACCACGCTATTCCTGCCGTAAGATCCTCAGGCTTGGTTGTAGGGCGGGGTCGCTGTCCCCGCCTCGAACGTTACCTGGTGCGCGCAGCAGGCGGGGTCAGCGACCCCGCCCTACAGTTTCCACCGGGTTCACCCGTGCCGGCCCTTGAAGGTCAGCTCGGCCACGCCGCTTTTGTCGAGGCCGCCCAGCCCGAGGGCGACCATCCGGTCGTACTGCGCCTTGGTCGCCGCCGCCAGCGGCAGCTGCAACCCGGCGTCCGCGCCGAGTTTCAGCGCGATGCCCGAGTCCTTCGCCGCGTGCGCCCCGGAAAAATAGCAATCGTGCGCCCGGTGCTGCATGTCCTCGCCATCGGTCTTGAGCACCTGCGAATTGGCGCCGGTCTGGGCGAAGACCTCGCGCAACACGTCGAGGTCGAGACCGAGCGCCGCTCCCAGGCCCAGGCCCTCTGCCAGCCCGGCCGTGTTGATGTTCATGACCATGTTCACCAGCGCCTTCACCTGCGCCGCGCGCCCCGCCTCGCCGATGTACCGCAGGGCTCCGCTGAGTTTTTCCAGGACCGGTTTCACCCGGGCAAAGACCGCCGGGTCTCCGCCGACCATCAGGTAAAGCGTGCCATTGCGCGCCTGCGGGATTGACGACGCCATGCAGGCCTCGATCGCGGCCGCGCCCGCCGCCCACGCCCGGCGCTCGACCTCCCCGTGCGTCGCCGGCGTGAGCGTCGCGCAGTTGACGAAAATTTTGCCGGCTGACGCCGTCAGCAATGAGTCGCCGTCCTCGGAAAACACGCCGAGCTGCGCGGCATCGTCGCTCACCACGGTGAAAATCACGTCCGCCGCGGCCGTGACCTCGGCGAGCCTCGCCGCGTGCTTCGCGCCCAGCTCGTGCGCCAGCGCAGCCGCCGTCGCGACATTCACATCATGAACCGCGGCGATGGCGTAACCACAGTCCTTGAGCCGGCGGGCCATGTTGGCCCCCATGCGACCGACTCCGACAAAGGCGATTTTTTCCATGAATGAAATTAGGATGGATGGGCCCCGGTTCAGCGCGGACCGTGGAGTTTTTGCCAGGCCGCGGCGTACCGACGGCCAAGCTCGCGGAACGAAGCCGAATCAAAATGGAGCCGGTCCCCTTGGTCCGTCAGGCCCTCGGCCGAGACAAACGCGCAGTGCGGCACCGCCGCCGGCAACTTTGCCAGCTCGGCGTTGATCGCCGCACCGTCAGGACGGAAACGTCCGGTCTCGCCGACGACCACCGGCACGTCGGGTGCTCCGAGGTCGGCGCGCAGCCGGGCGATCATGGCGGCGAAGCGGGCCACGTAGGTTGCCGCCAGCTCCGGCTTGCTGTCGGCCTCGCCCTGATGCCAGAGAATCCCCGCGAGCCGGCCCCGCTGCAAGGCGGCGCGGGCCCGGGCCACAGCGTCGACGTAGTGCGGCTGCCCCGGTGCCCATTCGGAGAGGGCGCTGCCACCAAAAGCCGCCGGCACGAGGCCAATCTCGGCCGACGGTTCGGCGTCAGCGATGACCGCACCGAAGGTTTTGCCGAGGCCCGTGCCGATGCGTTGCGGCTTGTCGAAATGGATCGGGTCCACCGCCGGCACCCACGTCAGTTCCTTGGTGAGCATGAAGACCCGCGGATGCGGCACCTTGTCCTCCGCTTCGACCTTGCCGCGCCCCGCCATGTTGGACTGGCCGATCAAAAGAAAGATCTGCATCCCTTCGGGGACAGATTGGGCCTGGGCGGATAACGCCATGACAATGAAAAGGAGAAGTGAACGGGGGTGGAACAAGGTCGCAGTCTCGCTTCGCCGGGAAGTTGTCGGCCTTCGCCCGATTCGCAAGCCACGAAGCAACGGCCCGGGGGAGCCGCTGCAGCCTTCATCAGCCGACGGTCGGACGGTGGCTTGGGGCGAAACCCGGACCGATCTGTGACTTTTGGCCGCGGGCCCCCTTCGCGCTCGGCACTGGCCGGGCTCCTGCTCATCTTACCACCGTCCTCATGGCCATCCACCGCGTCACGCTCAGCGGAGTCACCCACACATTCGCCGGCCTGCGCGAACTGATGGCCAAGGCGTCGCCGCTGCGTGCGGGCGATGAACTGGCCGGGCTCGCCGCCCGCGATGCCACTGAACGTGCCGCCGCCCAATATGCCCTGGCGGACGTTCCTCTCGCCCGGTTCCTCGCCGAGCCGCTCGTGCCCTACGAAACCGACGAGGTGACCCGCCTCATTCTCGACACGCATCAGGCCGCCGCCTTCGCCCCGGTCCGCGACCTGAGCGTAGGCCAGTTCCGCGACTGGCTGTTGCGCTACGAAACCGACACCGCCGCGCTGACCGCCCTGGCCCCGGGGCTCACGCCCGAAATGGCGGCCGCCGTCAGCAAATTGTTGCGCAACCAAGACCTCGTGCTGATGGCACATAGATGCTCGGTCACCACCCGTTTTCGCAACACGCTCGGGCTTCCCGGCCGGCTTGCCGTTCGACTCCAGCCGAACCACCCGACCGACGACCCCCACGGTATCGCCGCCTCCACGCTCGACGGACTCCTCTACGGCTGCGGCGACGCGGTCATCGGCATCAATCCCGCCACCGACTCGGTCGAGCGCGTCGACTCGCTCCTCCGGCTTATCGACGATCTCATCCAAACCTACCGCATTCCCACGCAATCCTGTGTGCTCGCGCATGTCACCACCCAGCTGCGGACGTTGGAACGCGGCGCGCCGCTGGACCTCATGTTCCAGAGCGTGGCCGGCACGGAGGCGGCCAATACCAGCTTTGGCGTCAACCTCGCACTCCTCCGCGAGGCGCGCGCCGCCGCGCTGGCGTTGAAACGCGGGACCATCGGCGACAACGTCATGTACTTCGAAACCGGCCAGGGTTCGTGCCTCTCCGCCGACGCGCACCACGGCGTCGACCAGCAGACCCTCGAAGCGCGCGCCTACGGTGTAGCCCGGGCCTTCGCACCGCTGCTCGTCAATACTGTCGTGGGTTTCATCGGCCCCGAATATCTCTACGACGGCAAACAGATCATCCGCGCCGGACTCGAGGACCATTTCTGCGGCAAGCTGCTCGGCCTGCCGATGGGTGTGGACGTCTGCTACACCAACCACGCCGAGGCCGACCAGAACGACATGGACACGCTGCTCACGTTGCTCGGCGCCGCCGGAGTGAACTACATCATGGGCGTCCCCGGCGCGGACGACATCATGCTCGGTTACCAGTCCACCAGTTTTCACGACGCCCACTACCTGCGCCAGCTCCTCGGTCTGCGCCCCGCACCCGAATTCGAGCAATGGCTTGAACAAATGAAGATCACCGGCCGCGACAACCGGCTCCTCCCTGTCGCCTCCGCTCATCCTCTGCTGTCCGGCGGTCGATTCGCCGCTCCAACATGAACCTTCAACCTTCGATGCCCAACCCTCAACCTCCCGGAGGTTCTGCCTCGGATTCGCTGAACGTTGAAAGCTCGGCGTTGAGCGTTGGTCGTCTGCCGCGCGACCCTTGGGCGCACCTCCGTCGTCATACCCCCGCCCGCATCGCCCTTGGCCGCACGGGGAGCAGCCTGCCCACCCGCGAATTGCTTTCGTTCAATCACGACCACGCCCGGGCCCGCGACGCGGTAAACGCCCCGTTCGATGCCGAAAAACTTGCCGCGACCGTCCGGGCTTTGGGCACCGAGGCGGTCGCGCTGACGACCGCCGTTCCCGATCGCGCGACCTTTCTCCGCCGCCCCGACCTCGGACGCCGGCTTTCCGACGATTCCCGTCAACGCCTGGCCGGCTTGGCGCGTGATCCTTGTCACTTGGTTCTCGTTATTTCCGACGGGCTGTCCGCGCTGGCAGCGGAGCTGCAGGTACCTCCGCTGCTGGCCGCCTTGCTCCCACGGTTGCACGCCGCCGGGTGGAAACTCGCGCCGGTCTGCGTGGTGCGCCATGCCCGCGTCGCGCTGCTCGACGAGATCGGCGCCTCGTGTCGCGCGCAGCTTGCGGCCATTTTGCTCGGCGAGCGACCGGGACTCGGCACCGCCGACAGTCTCGGCGCCTATTTCGAATACGAGCCCCGGCCGGGCCGCACGAACGCCGACCGCAACTGCGTTTCGAACATCCGACCCGGTGGCCTGCCGCCCGCAGCCGCCGCGGCACGACTGTTCCAGCTGCTGGAGTCGGCCCGGCGCATCCGAAGTAGCGGTGTTGCGTTGAAGGAAGATCCGGCTGGGTCGCCTCCGACCCCGACGCCAGAGCTCGGCGCGTCCGAGTAGCCCGGCATCTTGCCGGCCGCCCCGCCCTTGCCGGCTGAAAACCGGCGCTCCTCCGGCCGTTCCACTCAACCGGCCCGCCCCTGCGTTCCGGCGTCAGTTTCACCGCGCGGGCAAACCAACCGCGTTTTGCTTTGGGCGACGGTCGTTTTGCGCCAGCTGTGTGCGGCGAATTTCTTCCGATTGCACCGTTCGCCCCCGCTTCTTTCCTTGGCGGGGCCAAAGTCGTCCGCCAGTTTGACGGCCGTCTTCCATCGCTGTTCCGCGTGCCCGATCTCGACGCCTACTTTGCCCGCATCGGCTACCCCGGCCCCCAAGAGCCGACTCTGCCGGTGCTCCACGCGCTCACCGCCGCGCACGCCCGGTCGATTCCATTCGAAAACCTCGATGTGTTGCTCGGCCGGTCCATCAGTCTGGAAACCGAGGCCATTTTTCAGAAGCTCGTCCACGACCGCCGCGGCGGCTACTGCTTCGAGCAAAACGGACTGTTGCTCCATGTTCTGGGGGCACTGGGATTTCAAGTCACGCCGTTGAGCGCACGCGTCCGTCTGGACCGTCCACGGGATTTCACGCCACCCCGCACGCACATGTTCCTGCGCGTCGAGCTCGATGGGGAAAGCTGGCTCACCGACGTGGGCATCGGGGGCGTCTCGTTGACCTCCGCGATCCGGCTCGCGCCTGAGGTCGGGCAGGAGACGCCGCACGAACCCCGCCGTCTGGTGCGCGAAGGCGGCCGGCTGTTTCACCAGGTCCGTTTCGGCACGGAGTGGAACGACGTTTGTGAATTCACCCTCGAGGAAATGCCCCTGGTCGACCGCGAGCTCGCCAACTGGTACACGAGCGCCCATCCGCAGTCGCATTTCAAAAACCGCCTGCTCGTCGCCCGCGCGATGCCGGACGGGCGCCGCGTCACCGTGTTGAACCGGGAGTTCAGCGTACGGGAACGCGACGGCCGGGCCGAGACCCGGAATCTCGCGTCAGGCGACGAGCTGCTGGAAGTCATGGCCACGCACTTCGGCTTGAATTTCCCCGCCGGCACGCGTTTCGGCCCGCCAGGTTCGCCCTGGCCGCAATGAACCGGCGATCGCACAAGTAATACCAATCGCCCGATGCATTTTCCTCCTTTCAGTGGGTAGGGCGCGACCGCTGGACGCGCCGCCACGACATTCGCGGCGGGCCCGGCGGGGCACGTGCTCACCGCATAGGTAACACTTTGTGCTCACCGCATAGGTGACA
>CAYZGG010000123.1:0-11240 GCA_964477955.1 uncultured Opitutaceae bacterium | reverse complement strand
ATGTCCGTGCCCGGGGCCATCGTCACGGTGCTGACAACGCTCGCGATGTTCTGGCGCTGGGACTGGTTGGTGGCCACGGTGCTCATGACGACCTCGTTTGCGAGCGTGGCGCTGATGATCCGGGCGCGCGAGCGCATGCAGAAGATCAACCGCGAATTCCAGTCGACCGAAGGCGACATCAGCGGGCGCGTGGCCGACCTGTTGCGCGGCAACAAGGCCGTGAAGCTTTACGCGATGGAGGCCCAGGTGGAACGGGATTTCGATCAGCAGGCGCTGGTCATCGGCCGGAAGTCCTACGAACGCGATGTGCTCAGCCACATCGAGTACATGAAGCAGGAGAGCTTCGGTTATTTTTGCTACGTGGCGCTGATGGCGGCCTGCACCTGGCGCTACTTCGGCGGGCACATCGACCTCGGCACCGTGGCGGCGTGCCTCGCGTCGTTCATCGGCCTGAACTGGCCGGTCCAGGTGGTCTTCCAGGCCTTCAGCCTCTGGGGCGGGGCGGAGGCGTCGATCGATCGCATCGGCGTGGTGCTCGACACGCCGAGTACCACGCCCGACCCGGCCGACGCCGCCGTGCCGGTGCCGGCGGGAGCGGAAATTGTTTTCGACCGCGTGACCTTCGCCTATGTGCCCGGCCAGCCGGTGTTGCGCGATCTCTCGCTCACCATCCCGCGCGGGCAGCGCATCGCGCTCGTCGGACCTTCCGGGGCGGGCAAAAGCACCCTGGCGCAGCTGCTGCTCCGGCTCTACGATCCGCAGGACGGCGCCGTGCGGCTGGGCGGGGTGGACCTGCGAAAATTCGCCGCCTCCGACCTGCGCAAGCAGTTCGGCGTGGTGCCGCAGGACCCCTTCATTTTCCGCACGACGATGCGCGACAACGTCCGCGTGGCGCGACCCGACGCCAGCGACGCCGCGATCCGTCACGCCTGCGAGCAGGCCAACGCTTGGGAATTCATCGCGAAACTGCCCGGCGGACTCGATTCGCGCGTCGGCGAGGGCGGCTCCTCGCTCTCGGGCGGGCAGCGCCAGCGTCTCGCCATCGCCCGCGCGCTGCTGGGCGATCCGCAGTGCTTCATCTTCGACGAAGCGACCAGTGCGCTCGACACCCTCAGCGAGCAGCTCATCCAGGAGGCCTTGGAAAAAAATCTCGGTGGCCGCAGCGTCCTTTTCATCGCCCATCGGCTGGCGACGGTGAAGAACTGCGACCGCATCCTGGTGATCGCCGACGGCCGGGTGACGCAGGATGGCCGTTATGGCGACCTGGTGACGCAGCCCGGACTTTTCCAGGAGCTCGTGCGCGGCCAGTCGCTGCGGGACTAAGAGTTTATAATACTGTTTGCATCAGGTGGAACCGGACCTCCGGGCCGGTTTGCCTTGCGTGACCGCATCAGCCCGCCCGGAGGTCGGGCTCCACCTTCCACGAGAGCAAGCTTGCAGGGAAACCAGTCCCCTTTGCATGCGCCCGGCTCAGCCCACCGATGGCGCGCCCGGCGGTCGCGCCCGGCCCACCGAATTCAGATCCGCACTTCCAGGCGGACGGCGGCGAGTGCCAGGTTGGTGTCCCGGATGAACGCGAGCATCGAGCCGAGCAGCGCCAGCATGGCGCCACAAAACACCGCCACGATCAGCAGGCCCAGCTCAAGATGCAGGAGGGCCGCCAGAAACAGAAGCAACACGAGCACGCCGGCGAGGAGCACCGTCACCGTCCCGAGTGTGATCGCGAGCCGCAGGATGCTGGCCCGTCGCAGCAGGATGTTGATCTGGGTCTGCAGTTCAGCCGCTTTGGCTGGCGCCGGACCGGCCGCGTGTTCGTGGTTCAGGGCGCGCGCCCGGTCGACCATCCGGCCGAACCGGTTGGTCAGGGTCAGCAGCAGCAGGCCCACGCCGGAAATAAGAATGACCGGCCCGATGGAAAGTTGAAGAACCGGCACGAGTTGGGAAAGGGAGATGATGGGCATGGGGAAGCGGTGGACTGCGGGTCGGAGCACAACCCATCGCGGTCGGGGCGTAAAGCCTGCACCGGGGTGGTCGCGCGCTTTTCGGGTCATGCCATTGCCAGTGCAGTAGTTGGCCGCTGTTGGCCCGGATGGGAGCGGGTTTATCCCGCGACAGGTCGGGGCATAAAACTCCTCCCACATGCAAACTGATCCACCACCCGGCCACTCCGCGGCTTGCGCCGCACCCGCCGGCCTGCACACTGGCGCCATGGATGCCTACGCCCGGGCCCGCGCGCTCATCGATTCCGCCCACGCCGCCGACCCCAAGCACGCCGCCGACGGGCGGCCGGCTGAAGTGGTCTATGCCGAGCGGATGGAGACGTGGGTCGAGCGGACCGCGGCCGATCCCACGCCGCTGCTGCGGCTCGCCGCCCGCTGCCAGCACCTGGAGCGCTGGAGCGTGCCGCGCGACACGTTCCCGCTGGACCGGCCCGGCTACCTGGCCTGGCGCAAATCTCTCTACAAAAAGCAGGCCGACCGGGCGAAGGATTTGTTGCAGCAAGCGGGCGTCACCCCCACTGAAGCGGAGGAAGCCGCCACCTGGGTGTCCAAAACCGCGCTGAAGACGAATCCCGGTTCGCAGGCGCTGGAGGATGCCGCCTGCCTTGTTTTCCTGGAAAACGAGATTGCGGCCTTCGCCGCGCAGCACGCCGATTACCCCCGCGAAAAGTTTGTGGATATCATCCGCAAGACCTGGCGGAAGATGAGCCCGCGCGGCCAGGAACTCGCGCGGGACCTCTCGTTGCCGCCGGCGATCGCAGCGTTGGTGCACGAAGCTCTGGCTCCGGTGTAGAACGGCCCAGGCCAGGTTGTGCAGTTGAGATGAGGTGGACCGGGCCTCCGTGACCGGTCTGCCTTGCGCGACTGCATCAGCCCGCCCGGAGGTCGGGCTCCACCCTTCCGGAGAACTGGGAAATCCGGCTCAGGATCTCGAACCGTGGGTGTCATTCCGGGGTCAGTGCACGGAACCCTGGCGGGCGGGGCCACGCCCGGCAGCGCTTGCGCCGGTCCTGCTTCCGGTTTCGCTGTTCCGCGCATGCAAAAGATCAACCTGGCGGAAAAATTGGGCCTGTTTTCGGAACATTGGAGTCCCAAAATCATCGCGGCCCTCAACGGCCAGCACGTCAAGCTGGTGAAGTTCCGCGGCGAATTCGTCTGGCACCAGCACGAAAATGAGGACGAACTGTTTCTTGTCGTGCAGGGCGGATTTCGCATGGAGTTTCGCGACCGGATGGTTCCGTTGACGGCCGGCGAAATGCTCGTGGTGCCGCGCGGGACGGAACACCGGCCGGTGGCGGAGGAGGAGGTGTCGGTGCTGCTGTTCGAGCCCGCGGCGACGGTCAACACCGGTGATGCCGGCGGCGCCCGCACCGTAGCGCAACCGGACTGGATTTGAGGAGCGGAAGCCGGTCCGCGCGGTGGATTTCTCCCGCCTGATCGGGACGCGCTTCCTCGCGCCGCGGCGGGCCGCCGGCGACGTTCTCCGCGATTGCGCTGTCTCCGGCAAACGCCCACGTTCCCGGGCGCCGTCCTTCGATGGAAATCACGAAACCTCAAACACCGCGGGCCTGGCGCTGGATTCCAACGCTCTATTTCTGCGAGGGCGTGCCCAACGCCGTGGTCGTGACGCTCTCGGTGGTCATGTTCAAGAATCTGGGCCTGTCGAACGCCGCCCTCGCCTACTACACGAGCTGGCTGTACCTGCCCTGGGTGGTGAAACCGCTGTGGTCTCCCGTCGTGGAATTGTTCGGACACAAGCGCCGGTGGATCGTCACCCTGCAGTTCGCGATGGGCCTGGCGTTCGGGGCCATTGCGCTGGCCCTTCCGTTTCCGGGATTTGTCGGTCCGGTGCTGGCGCTTTTGTGGCTCATGGCTTTTTGCTCGGCCACCCATGACATTGCCGCCGACGGCCTTTACCTTGATGCCCTGCCCGCGCACGAGCAGGCGGCGTTCGTTGGCGTCCGCAACACCTGCTTCCGCCTGGCCACGATGGCGGGCAAAGGCGGACTCGTCGCGCTCGCGGGCGCGCTGATCGGTTTGACCGGGGGGGTCGCCCGGGGCTGGAGCCTGGTTTTTGTGCTTCTCGCCGTTTTCTTCGGACTGTCGGGGGTCCATCATCAGCGGGCCTTGCCGGTGCCCGCCGAAGGAAGCCGCGAGCGCCGCGATGGCCGGTCCGTGCTGAAGGATTTCGTGGAGGCGTTTCGCTCCTTTTTCGCCAAGCCGGGGATCGGCCTCACCCTTTTTTTCCTGCTCGTGTACCGTCTGGCCGAGGCCCTCGCGTTGAAGATGGTGGAGCCTTTTCTGCTCGATCCGCGCAGCGCGGGCGGGCTGGGCCTGACCAACGAGCAGCTCGGTCTGTCGTACGGCTTCTTCGGCGTGGTGTCGCTCTTGCTGGGCGGATTGCTCGGGGGCCTTTTGATTTCCCGTCACGGGCTCCGGCGGATGCTCTGGCCGATGATTCTTGCGATGCACGTGCCGATCGGGGTGTTCGTGCTGCTGGCCCGGACGCAACCGGAAAACCTGGCGCTTGTCGGCGGGGCCCTCGCGTTGGAACAGTTCGGTTACGGCTTTGGCTTCACCGCCTACATGGTCTGGATGATGAAGGTGGCGGAGGGCGCGCACCGTACCGCGCATTATGCGATCTGCACTGGTTTCATGGCGCTGGGCTTGATGTTGCCCGGATTGAAGGCCGGATGGTTGCAGGAACGGCTGGGTTACGCGGACTTTTTTCTCTGGGTTTGCGTGGCAACCCTGCCGTCCTTTGCCGCCGCGGCTCTGCTCAAGATCGATCCGGCGTATGGCCGGAAGGCCTGAGCCGGACTCACGCAGTTGAAATGAGGTGGAACCGGACCTCTGTGGCCGGTTTTTCTTGCGTGATACCAGTTACTGTTTGGGTTCGGATTATTGGACTGTGGGCGGGGTGCCCTCACCCCGCGAGGCTCCACTGCGGGGTGAGGGCACCCCGCCCACAAAGGAAAAGGCTCAAACCGAATCGTGGTTGGTATGAGAACAATCCGACGTAGGTTGGGCGCTGGCCGCGCAACAAAAGTGGCGGGATCAGCTCGCCACCTACCGGGTTTACCTGCCGGCACCTGCCTGAATCCCGCTGAGTCACTTCGCGATCTGGATCGGAAATCCGCTGCGGCGCAAGGCGCGGTGCAGTTCGCGGATATGCGCCCGGTCGCGGGTTTCCACCGTGCAAACGGCGTTGACGGCCGACACGTCCGGTCCGCTGAAGGCGCGGTCGTGTTCGATGTCCTTGATGCTCGCGCCGCTCGCTGCGATCACGCGGGTGAGTTCTGCCAGGCCGCCTGGACGGTCGCTGATCACCACCGTGAAGCGCGTGAGCCGGCCGTCGTGCACGAGTCCCTTTTCGATGACGCGACTGAGGATCGCTGGGTCGATGTTGCCTCCGCACACCACGAGCACGACCTTCCGGCCGCGAAGACCGGGGAGCAAGCCGGCCATCAAGGCCGCCAGCGGCGCCGCCGCCGCGCCTTCAACGACTGTTTTCTCCAGTTCCACCATCCGCAGGATCGCGAGCGCAATCCAGTCCTCCGAGACGCGCACCACCTGGTCCACGCGATTGCGCGCCAGGGCAAAGGCGGTTTCGCCCACTTTCAGCACCGCCAGACCGTCGGCCAAGGTGGCGCGGCGCGGAATGGCGACCGGGCGACCGGCCTTCAGCGCCGCGGTGAAGCTGGCCGTCGCCACGGATTCGACCCCGATGATTTTCACGCGCGGCCGCAGCGCCTTCACCGCCACCGCGATTCCCGCGATCAACCCGGCCCCGCCGACCGGGCAGACGATGGCGTCGGCATCCTTCACCTGGTCGAGGATTTCCAAACCCATGGTCCCCTGGCCGGCGATGATGTCGGGGTGATCGAAACCATGGATGTAGGCGAGGCCCTCGGTGCCGGCCAGGACATCGGCCTGCGCGCGGGCTTCGGCAAAATCTCGGCCGTGCACCAGCACGCGCGCCCCGAGCCTCCGGCACGTGCTGATTTTGATCAGCGGCGCGTAGTCCGGCATCACCACCGTGACGGGAATGTGCAGCAGGCGGCCGTGATAGGCGAGGCCGAGGGCATGATTGCCCGCCGAGGCGGCGATCACGCCGTTCTTTTTCTGGGAGTCCGGCAGGCGCAACAAGGCGTTGCGGGCGCCGCGTTCCTTGAACGAACCGGTGCGCTGGAAGTTGTCGAGTTTGCAGAAGATTTGCGCCCCCGTGATCTCGGACAACGGGATCGAGGCCGGGCAAGGCGTGACGATCACTCCGCCGGCGATGCGGCGGCGAGCGGCCCGGATGGCGGCAAGGGTGACAGGCGTGCCCACCCCGCCGGTTTACCGCTCTTCCGGGTTAGCGCAACAAGGATGAGGCGGGGCAAAACGCAGTGATTAAAGTTGCTGACGGTGGACGGACGGCTAGAGGTGTTTCCGCGGGCCTCTGCCCCTTGCCATGTACCAAGTCACCTTCTCCGATCAAAGCATGCGCGAGCTCAACCGGCTCGACAAAATCGCCCAGATGGAGGCGTTGGAGCCGATCAGCCGGGTGAAGCCGTCGGACCTGGCGAATCCGCGCGAGCCACTGGGCAAATTCCACCGCGGTGGGAAGGATTTCTTCCGTCTGCGCGCGGGCGCATTCCGGTTTTATTTCGAGGCGAAGGGCGACAAAATCCACACCCACTATATTTTGCACAAGGACTCGCTGGAAGACGCCCTTTTCCGGTTGAAACTGCCCGTTTCCGAACAGCAGCTTTTCGAACAGCACAACAAGTTCTGGAAGTACCTCGAAAGCCTCGGCAAGTAAGCCGCTCCCCCTTCGCCGACCATCATGTCCGATCTCGAGCAGCGCGACAATCCCTACAACGTCACCCAGGCGAGCCGGATTTACTTTCTGCCGAATCTCATGACGGCCGGCAACCTGTTCTGCGGGTTCGGCGCCATCATCAAGTGCATCCAGGCCCGGCTGATGACCGATGTGGGGGGCGAATACTCGATTCTGCATGCCAACCTTTCCTGGTCGGCGCTCTACAGCCAGGCGGTCTGGCTGATTCTGGCGGCCGTGGTCTTCGATTCGCTCGACGGCCGGTTGGCGCGGTTGGGGGGGCGGACATCGCTCTTTGGCGCGGAGTTCGACTCGCTGGCGGATGTGGTTTCCTTCGGCATGGCGCCAGCGTTGATGGTGTTTTTTCTCATTCTCGCACCCCGGGAGGAGTACCAGTGGTTTCGCGAGCTGGGCTGGTTCATTGCCTTCATCTATCTCCTTTGTGGCGCGGTGCGGCTGGCGCGCTTCAACGTCATCACCAATCCACTCCTTCACAGCGGCTCCGCCGACTCCAACAAGGACTTCATCGGCCTGCCCATTCCCGCGGCCGCCGGCACGGTCGCTTCGCTGGTCCTGTTGTTGCTCAACCTGTCCGAAAATGCCAAATCCCTGCGCTACTGGTCGCTCTGTCTGCCTTTGCTGTTGATTTTGGTGTCCTTTCTGATGGTCAGCACGGTCCGCTATCCCAGTTTCAAGCAGGTCAACTGGGAGACCAAGACCCGGTTTCGGACCTTCGTGGTGGTTTTCATCCTCGTGGTCATCGGCGTGAAGCTCCACGAGGTGGCGGCATTCGTCGTTTTCCTCGGCTATATTTCGTACGGATTGTTCAGCCATTACCGGCGCGGGGTGCGGCACGCCCAGATGCGGGCGCTCCGGCGGAAAATTGTGAAGAGACGCGAGAATGATCCTGAATAACTTTCCGTTGTGAACAACCCCCGGCTTATTCGCGGTTATTCCAAGGTTGCTCGCAGGGCGCAACCGGGCTACTTTGGCTCCGAAAAAGGCGACTTACTGTGATATTCGCCGTGCATAATAATACGGATACTTCCTTATTGAATACTAACTATTCATCCATTGTCTGGGAAAAACCCCGAACGCTTCCTTCCGCCCGATGAAATTCAAGATCAACCGAGACCACTTCAGCAACGGACTTGCCCAAGTCCTCAACGTGGTTGGTTCGAAGGCCGCGATGCCGATCCTGAGCAATGTGCTCATCGAAGCAGAAAAGGACCAGATTTCGCTTTCGACCACCAATCTCGATTTGGGCATCCGTTGCAAAATCAAGGCCGACATCAAGGATCCCGGCAGCGTCACCCTGCCGGTCAAGCGCCTGGCCAGCATCATTCGCGAACTGCCCAACGTCGACGTGGCCTTCGATGCCGGCGCCAATCATCAGGTCAAGCTGACCTCCGGCGGATCGCATTTCAAGATCATGGGCATCGGCGCGGAGGAGTTTCCGAAACTGCCGGACACGGGCGACGACAAGACCTTCACCCTCGAACAGGCGGAACTCGCTACGATGCTGGGAAATGTCGCGTACGCGCAATCCACGGATGAAACACGTTACATTCTGAACGGCGTTTATTTCAGTTTCAAGGACGCCAAGCTTTCGCTGGTTGCCACCGACGGCCGCCGTCTCGCCTTGGTCAGCAAGGAACTGGCGGTGCCGAACGGGGGCGGCGGTGCGATCATCATCCCCGCCAAAACCGTGGCCGAGCTGCTGCGGTTGTTGGGCAAAGGGGAGAAACTCAAGATCTCGTTCAACGAGCGGCGTGCGGCGTTTCAGATCGAAACCGGCAAGGACGCGAGCGGATTGAGCGACAGCATCTATCTTTTCTCCAAGGTGGTCGAAGGCAACTATCCGAACTACCAGCAGGTCATCCCCAAGGAAACGCACCAGCGCATCAAGCTGGAACGGGAGCTTTTTCTCCAGTGTGTGCACCGGGCCGCGCTCGTGACCTCCGAAAAATCCAACTCGGTCAAGGTCAAGGTCGGCACCAACCTGCTGGAAATCACCGCATCGTCGCCGGACTTCGGCGAAGCACATGAATCGATGGCCATTTCGTACAGCGGCCCGGAACTCCAGGTGGCCTTCAATCCGCAGTTCATCATGGACCCGCTGCGTGCCTTGACCAAGGACGAGGTGTTTTTTGAACTCAAGGACGAGGTCAGCCCCGGGGTGTTCAAAACGCTGGAGAGCTTCGTCTGTGTCATCATGCCGGTCCGCCTGACCTGATCGGGTCGAGCGGTCATGCCGGATCGGGCCCCAAGCATTCCCGCCATGCCAGAAACCCTCACGTTGCTGCTCGCGCCCGCCGCCGCCGTGCTGCTGTGCCTGTTTTATATCAACTTGCGGATTGCCTCGCCGCTGCTGGCCATCCCGATCCGGTGGCTGCGTTGGATTCTCGCCGCGCTCTTCCTCGCCGAGACCAATGAGCACTTCGGTTTGGTCGACCGACCGGTCTGGGTCGTCGCCACCGCCGCCTTTCTGCTCTGGTTTCTGCTCGAGTCCGCGATGAACTGGCTGAAGGTTTCCGCGATCAGCCTGAGCCCGCTGCCGCTGTTTCCGAAATTTGTCGGCAACACCAGCGGCGACGAATGGCCGACCAGCCGGCGCCTCCTCAAGGTGCGGGATTGGCTGCGCGAGCACCGGTACACTTCGGTGCAGGCGCTGAAGGCCGAGGTCGGCGGCGGGATCTGGCTCCGCGTTTCGGTCTATCAAAACCAGGAACGGACCGTGCGGCTCCAGGTGGCGTTCCTGCCGCAGGAAAACGGCGCGATCACCGCCTGCTACAGTCTTTCCACCGAAACAGAAGGCGGCCGGCGTTATGTGACGGACAATTTCTTCCTTCCCTTCGGCGGATTCTATCCGGAAAGCTGGGTCGTTGAACGCACGCCCTGGCGGCGGGCCCTCCCCCGTATTCTGGCTTATCACCTGCGGCGGCTCAACCGGGCCGGCGAAGTTCCCGTGGCCTGGGAAATCGAGCCATTGAACGATCTCAACCGCCAGCAGCAGCAGATGGAACAACTGAACACTCAGCTGGGATTCCTTTTGCCCCACGCCGAACGCGAGGAGCACGGCAAGATCACTCCGGAAGGCCGGTTTCGCATCTGGAAGGAAGCCTGGCTGCTGGACTACTTCGGAATCGCCACCCGGTACTAGAGCAGAATAAATAGTCCTGTGGCCGCTTCTGCCTGTTCTAGCCGGGATCGCTGACCCCGGTCCGGGAGACATCCACACAGGCACCGGGGTCAACGACCCCGGCTACAGTTCCATTTAACACGCTCTAGCCCGGCGCGGCGGCTTGCCAACGAATGGTGAATCAGGGAACCGGGCCAAAATCGGCTCGTCTCGCACTGGAAAAACGCCACCCTGTCCCCCATGCAATTGCTCGCGACATCAGCCATGGACGCCATGAAGCAGGTTTCTCCTGCGACCTGGTTCAAGATCGCCATGGCGGTGGTCGTCGTGATCGTGGGGGTCTTCGTGCTGCGGAAATTATTTGGCATGAACAAGATGATCATGGGCGTGATCGGTTTCGTGGTTTGCAGCATCGTCTTCTTTTCCTGGGTCTACAATCGCAACGAACCCAGGTTTATGACGCCGATCATCGAACGCATCGCCCCGTTCTTCCCCAGCGCGGGGTCATACCAGTCAAAACAACAAAGCCCGCCCAAGCACTGAGCGGATTGCCGGCAGTTCCATATTACGCGGGGCCGGTGAAAAAACGGGTTGGTGTTTCCGCGGCCGGGGCATAGCTTGGCCACTTCTATGGCTAAAACGCATTCAGACATCGGGCTCATCGGGCTGGCGGTCATGGGCCAGAATCTCGCGCTCAATATCGCCGACCACGGGTTCCAGATTTCGGTCTTCAACCGGACGACGGAAAAGACCGACAAGTTCGTCGCGCAGAACCCCGCCACGCCCGGCGGGGTCGTCGGAACCAAAACCCTGCAGGAATTTGTCCAGTCGCTGGCCAAGCCGCGCAAAATGGTGATTCTTGTCCAGGCCGGCAAGGCCACCGACGCCGTCATCGACGGACTCGTGCCCTTGCTCGAAACGGGAGACATCATCGTCGACGGGGGCAATGCCCTCTGGACGGACACCATCCGCCGGGAAAAGGCCCTGCGCGAAAAAGGTCTGCGTTTCATCGGTTCCGGTGTCTCCGGGGGCGAGGAAGGGGCGCGTTTCGGCCCGTCCCTTATGCCGGGCGGAGAGCTGGCCGCGTGGAAGGAACTGCAGCCGATCTGGGAAGCCGTGGCCGCGAAGGTCGATGCCAAAACCGGCAAGCCGATTCCCGGTGCCAAGCCCGGCCAGCCCGTCAAGGGCGGCGTGCCTTGCACCACGTACATCGGTGAAAACGGCGCCGGCCATTACGTGAAGATGGTCCACAACGGGATCGAGTACGGCGACA
>CAYZGG010000122.1:0-11839 GCA_964477955.1 uncultured Opitutaceae bacterium | reverse complement strand
GCGGACGTTTCTCGCAAAAACCCGCCGACCTGATGCTGCGGTTCAGCGAGTCGGTTTCGATCGACGCGCGCCTGGCGTCGTTCGACATTCTGGGCAGCAAGGCGCACGCGGCCATGCTGGCCCACGTCAAGCTGATCTCGCCGCAGGACCGCGACGCCATCCATGCGGGGCTTGATGCCCTCGCCGTGGAGATCCATGCGGGCAAATTCAAGTGGAATCCGCAGCTGGAAGACGTGCACATGAACATCGAGCAGGCGCTCACCCGGCGTGTGCCCGCCGCGGCGCGCCTGCATACGGCCCGCAGCCGGAACGACCAGGTCGCCACCGACATGCGGCTCTATTTCAAGGCGGCCTGCGCCGATCTCGGAGGAAAAATCCTGTCCGCCCAGCGCGCCATCCTCGCCGTGGCGGGGGCGCACCGCGACGTGCTCATCCCGGGCTACACGCACCTGCAGCGCGCCCAGCCGGTGTTTCTGGCTCATCACCTTTTCGCCTACCTCGAGATGCTGCAGCGCGACGCGGAGCGGTTCACCGTCGTGGCGGACCACGCCAACTGGTGTCCGCTCGGATCGGGCGCCATCGCCGGCACGACGCTGCCGATCGACCGCGAATTCACGGCCGGGGTGCTGGGCTTCGTCGACGCGAAGGGCCGGCCGCGCGTCACGCAGAACAGCATGGATGCGGTCGGCGACCGCGACCTCTTCATCGAGTTTGCCACGGCCTGTGCGCTGACCGGCGTGCACCCCTCGCGCATCGCGGAGGACGTGATCTTGTGGGCGAGCCAGGAATTCAATTTTGTCGAGCTGCCCGATGCCTTCTGCACCGGGTCGAGCCTGATGCCGCAGAAGAAGAACCCGGATTCGCTGGAGCTCATCCGCGGCAAATCCGCCCGGCTGCAAGGCAACCTGCACACGCTGCTGACCCTGGCCAAGGGCCTGCCGCTCACCTACAATCGCGACCTGCAGGAGGATAAGCCGCCGGTGTTTGACAGCCACGATCAGACCAAAATCTGCCTCGACGTGCTCGCCGGCACCCTAGCGGGCCTGACCGTGCACCGGACCCGTTGCGCCGCCGCCGTCGCCGACCCCGCGCTGCTCGCGACAGACCTGGCCGACTATCTCGTGCAACGCGGCGTGCCGTTCCGCGAGGCGCACCACGCCGTCGGCGCAGTCGTCAAACTCTCCGCGCACGACTCCGTGCGCATCGACCAGCTGCCGCTGGAGGCGGTGCGGCAGATCCACCCGGCCTTCGAGGGTGGCTGGGTGAAGGTTTTTCATCTGGGCCAGGCCATGAGCCGCCGCGCGGGCACCGGCATGCCCAGCCCCGCGCAGCTCAAACGCCAGTTCGCCCGCTGGAAGAAACTGCTCGGCTAAGGCCAGGCCGATCGCGAAAGCGCGGAAGGGCGGAGACACGAAAAAAATGGAATTAATTCACGCCGAACTTTCGGAGAGGATATTGGGTTGCGGCATCCAGGTTCACAAGGCGCTTGGCCCCGGCTTTCTAGAGAAAATCTATGAGGAAGCTCTGTGCCTCGAATTGACCAAGGCGGGCCTCCGGTTTGAGCGGCAAAAAATTGTTGTCGTTGCCTACGATGAACAGCCGATCGGCGAGCACCGCTTGGACCTGTTGGTCGAAGACACCGTGGTGCTAGAGTTGAAAGCCTGCCGGGCGATCGATGACGCCCATCTGGCGACGACGCGGTCCTACCTCAAAGCGACTTCGCTTCAATTGGGTTTGGTGATCAATTTTTCCAAGCCGGTACTCGACATAAAACGGGTTGTTCTCACTCAATAATTCCGTGCTTCCGCCCTTCCGCGTTTTCGCGATTTTCTGTCAATGACCATGCCGCCCATCCGCATTCTTTCCGACCGGGTCGCCAACCAGATCGCGGCGGGCGAGGTCATCGAGAGGCCGGCGGCGGTCATCAAGGAGCTGGTCGAGAATTCCCTCGACGCCGGCGCCACGCGCATCGAGGTCGAGTTCCGGCACGGCGGCCGCAGCTACATGCGCGTTGAGGACAACGGGGGCGGCATGGGCCGCGACGACGCCCTGCTCGCGCTGGAACGCCACGCGACGAGCAAGATCGTCGAGACGGCCGATCTCGACCGGCTCAATTCCTTCGGTTTCCGCGGCGAGGCGCTGCCCTCCATCGCCAGCGTGGCCCGCTTCGAGTTGCAGACGCGTCCGGCGGAGGCGACCGCGGGCACCGAGGTGGTGGTCAACGGCGGCAAGCTTGTGCACGTGCGCGAGTGCGGCCTCGCCCCTGGCACGCGCATCACGGTCACGCATCTGTTCAACTCCGTGCCGGCCCGGCGCAAATTTCTCAAGAGCGACGCCACCGAGTCGGCCCACATCATCCAGACCGTGCGCCTCTACGCCCTGGCCTGCCCGCAGACGGCGTTCACGCTGGTCGAGGACGGCCGCGTGCTTTTCCAGTCGCCGGTGTGCACGACGCTCCAGGAGCGCGTGGCCGAGATCTTTGGCCGCCAGCTCGCCGCCGACCTGCTGGCCGTTGCGACCGACGAGGAGGGGCTCCGGCTCAGCGGATTGATCGGCGGGCCGGGTGTTTCCCGCGCTTCGCGGCACGAGATGATCGCCTTTGTCAACCGCCGGCCGGTCGACAGCCGCACGCTCAATTATGCGCTGATCGAGTCCTATGCCACGACCTTGCCGAAGGGCCGGTACCCGGTGGCGGTGCTTTTTCTCGAACTCGATCCCGCAGCCGTCGACGTGAACGTGCACCCCGCGAAACGCGAAGTCCGTTTTCGCAGCGAGGGACAGGTGCGGGGCTTCGTGATCCGCGCCGTCTTGCAGAAACTCCGCGAAACCGGGGCTCCGGCGCCGGCCACGGCGCCGGTGGAAAACCGGCTGACTTTCGCTCCGTGGCAACGGCCGGTTTCATTTGCGGGCCCGACTCCCGGAGTTTCCGGCCTGGTCGCCCCGGGCACCGTTGTCGCACCCGATCAATCGTCGCGCCCGTCTGTCGCCGCCATTCCGCCATCGGCATTCCGCGCTCCGCAATCCGCGGTCTCCCGTCCGGCGATCAGCGCCCCGCCGCCCGGATCACCGTCCGCTTCGCCAATAACCAATAGCCAATCATCAATAACCAATGGTCGTCCCGGTTCCCTCTTTGGCTGGCGGTTTCTCGGCACGGCGCACGGCGACTACGCGCTTTTCGAATCGCCGGCGGGGGTGGTCGTGCTGGACCGGCGCGCAGCCCAGGAGCGGGTGTGGTTCGAGCGGTTGCAGGCGGAATTTGCGCGGGGCGGGGTGGCGAGCCAGCGCCTGCTGTTTGCCGTGCCGGTGGAGTTCGACGCCATCGCCAGCGCGCTGCTGACCGACCGGCTGAAATGGCTTGCCCATCATGGACTGGAAGTGGGGGAGTTCGGCCGGAATTTCTTCCGCATCGAGGCGGTGCCGGTGTGGCTGGATCCGGAGGCGGCGGAGGCGTTCTTGCGCGATGTGCTCGCACTGGTCCGCGAGGGACGGCTCGACGAAAAAAACACCCGGCTGGCGGACGAGGAGCTGGCGCGGCTCGCCGCGCAGAAAGCCGTGCGCCTGCCCGGGAGCGTCAACGAAGCCGAGGCCCTCGCGCTGGTCGCTCAGCTTTTCGCCTGCACGCAGCCGCACACGAGTCCCGCGGGGCGTCCGACGCATTTCGAGCTGAACCGCGGCGAGCTGGCGAAGCGCTTCGGACGGCAGGGCTGAGGGAAAGCGCTGGCTTACCGCACGGCGGCGCTCGTCGGAACGGCGCGGATTTATCACCCGGCGCATTTCGCCTCGGACGTGCTGGCCGGCGCCCTCATCGGCAACACGGTCGGCCGCCTGGTGGTGCCTCATCGCGATCAGTTGCAACGCAGCAATGTGAGTCTGGCGCCGGCGGCGGGGCCGAATTTCACGGGTCTGGTTCTGGGCGTGGATTTTTAGGCGGGAGCGGCCGGCCGGTATGCGGGAACTCGTGGGACAAAGCAAAAATCCCCGGAGCAAGCTTCGGGGCATTCGGCAAAGAGGATTTACCTTGTGGGAGCGAGCTTGCTCGCGACTGGTTCGATGTCGCGAGCAAGCTCGCTCCCACATTTTCAGTCCAAGCCGCGTAGGGGGCAGTCTTGCTGCGCCTTTTGTCGGCGCGGGTTCTTGGGCGCGGCAAGACTGCGCCCCTACAATTGCTCCGGCACTGCCCTCGGGGGTGCGCTTGCACCAAAAAAGGCGGGGTCATCGACCCCGGCCTGCAACGAGCCTCTGCGTGGTTTTGGCCTGAAAGCGTCGCCCGCTCCTATTTCACGATCAGTTCGCCTCTCATGCCCGCCATGCAGTGGCCGGGGAACGAGCAGAGATAGACGTATTTGCCGGGGGCCGCGGGTGCGTTGAAGGTGAGTTCGCTGGTCTCCTTCGGCCCGAGGAGGGGCGTGCACACCAGGACGTCGGCGGCGCGGGATTTCGGTTCGAAGTTTTCCTTGATGGCGGCAATTGCGTCCATGGCATACGCGTCGACGTCGACGCCGCCCTTCAGGAGGATCCAGTTGTGGCCCATGGCCTCCTTCGGGACCGTGCCTTGGTTTTTGAAGACCACATGGACTGGCTGGCCGGGGTGCGCTTCGAAGTGGGTGACCGTGAATTGCATCGAATCGCTGGCGGCGATGACCACCTCGACGGTGGAATTTGAGACCTGCTGGGCCTGGATGCCGGCCACGAGGGCGAGCGCGAGCAGGGCGAAGGAGAGGCTTTGGCGTGGGTTCATGGAGATGTTGTTTTTAGGTTACGTGGAGAAAAGGCGGCGCGTCGGATCAAAAAACGATCCAGGCTTCGAGATAGAGGGTGTTGTTGTCCCGGGCGTTTGCGCCGTTGCCGTCGTAGTTGGAAGAGGCGCCGTTGAAGCGGTTGTAGATCGTGTATTGCGCGGTGAACTTCACGTTGCTCCGCGGCCAGAAGGACGGGCCACCGCCCTTGTTGAAGGGCAGGTAGTTGGCCTGCAAAATGAAGCCGTCGCTGTTGGGCGAGCCGGTCGCGCTGCCGCCATAGAGGGCGGCGTCGGAGCCGCCCGCGATATCGAAATATTGCACCGTCAGGCCGTAGGTCTTGTCGTAGAGATACTCGACGGTGGCTTTCACGTTCCAGAGCGAGTCCTTGGCATTGGTGCTGAGCCCGAGGGCCTGGCTTGCGCTCCAGGATTGATCCTCATGGATGTACTGCAGCATGGCGGTGACGTCGTTGTGGCCGAACGAGGTCTGGTATTGCGAATCCAGCCCCAGGTCGACGATGCGGTCCGCGCCGGAGCTCTGGTCGCGCCCGGGGTAGGTGTGAGCGGCGATCCCGAACGAGCCGACCTCCCAGCTGCCGTTGCCGACCGGTTTCGTGTAGGCGAGGCGCCAGTAGGGAGCCACGCCGTTGATCTGGGTTTCGCCGGACGGATCGACACCGAACGATTTCTGGATGTTGGTACCGAGAGTACGGTAGCCGGCCACATCGACGTAGAACGAACCGTCATACAGGGCGTAGGCGCCCACGCCACCGACCTGCCCGGCGGTGCTGCCGTCGATGAACGTGGCGGCGGCCGGTCCCGGAGCGAGACCCGAACCGGTGAACGGATAGCCCCAGGCGGGCGTGCTGTTCCAGGGATCCTGCAAGGTGGGATTGTTGTTCGAATAAATCCCATACGCCACGGTCTTGCCACCCAGTGTGCCGCGGTCCGCATAGCGCACCTCGGTGTTGTCCCACGACCAGGCCTTGCCAACGCCGTCGTAGGTAGTCTGGAGGAAGATGCCGAACTTGTTGACGAATTTGGCCACGTCGGCGCCGAAGAGATTGCTGGCGTAGGGGCCGAAGAGACGGCCGGCGTAGAAAAGGCTCACCTGGGTGAAGGCGAAGTTGTTGTTTGCGCTGTAGCCCGGGGCCGCGCCGCCGTCCTGGCTTTTTTGCGTGTGGGTGAAGGACGGCTGGACCATGAACGCCAGCGGCGGCATTTCGGATTGCGACGTGGACAGCGTGTAGCCCGTGAGTTTGAACTGCCGGCCGAAATTGTTGAGAATGGGATACTCGGTGTGGCAGGCGATGCACGGGAGATTCATCTGCCGGGCAAAACTCGGCAGGGCGCAGCTGAGGGTCGGAAAAGACAGGACCGCCGCCGCCAAAAGCGCGGCGGACAGGAAGCGGACGCTGCGGTCAGGCCGCTCCGACAGGGGATTTGGGCGGAGAAATGCGCGCCCGTCGGGCGGGCGATGCGTGGAGTTCATAAATGGATAGTACGGCGATTCCCCTTTTTCCTCTCCCCGTACGTTTCCAATGGCTGCGCATATCTTGCTCTCGCAGGGGCCCTGATAGTAGAACCCGAAATACCAAGGTAGCAATAAATGATCAGGAGCGGGCGGCGCCGATCGGAGCCGCCGCTCCTCGACTACGGCAGATCGAGCCCCATGGGCAGGGCCTCCGCAATCGGGGCAAATCCCTGGGAGATCCAGAACGAGCGGCCGGCGGCGTTGTCCCCGGCGACCAGCAGCAGGGCGCGTTTGATGCCGCAGCGCCGCAGGCCGTCGACGCACTCCAGCACGAGGCGCCGGCCGAGTCCGTGACCGCGGTGCCCGGTCGCGACCGCCAGATGATAAATGTGGCCCCGCCGTCCGTCGTGACCGCAAAGCACCGCACCCACGATCTCTCCCTCGATCTCGGCGACCCGGCTGAGTCCCGGATTGCGCTCGAGGTAGCGCGCGATCTCGTCGCGACCGTCGCCCTCCGCCACTTCGACACCCTCCGCCGCCTGCCACAGGCTGAGCACCGTCTCATAGTCGGCGAGAGTCAGGGGACGGGTGGAGATTGGACGAGATTCACGGATTGGCATGCACCGATACTGGGGTTTTTGCGCGGCTTGGAAACTGCAATTCCCGTGCCGCCGGCGACTCACCGGGCCAAAGTTCCACCCGGCGTCGGGTCGGCGTCGTCCGGGGAAGGCGGCGCCGCGACACTGGCGAGGCGGGAAAGCTCCGCCAGCTCGTCGAGGATTCGACTCCAAAAGGCCGCGTCCTTTTCCCGGGGCGGGACCAGATGTGGCAGGACTTTCAGGGAAAACGCCCCGAAGATCCGGCCAAAAGTCGGGTCATGAAAAAGAACGCGCATCCCGGTTACGAGGGCGTCCGGCCCCTCGGTTTGCAGACTGTCGCGCAAGGCCTCGACCGCCGCCGCGGTACGGGCACCCGTGGCGGCGATGTGCCGCAGCGCGGCGTCCACCGCCGGCCGGTCCTCCTGTCCCGGCGGACCAAGCCGCGCGAGGAGGGGGGCTTTTTCCACGGAGACGGAATCGGGCTGGAATTGCCCGGGGGAGACGAGCTGCGTGTTGCGCAGGCGCGCGCCGCGGTCGTTCACATTAACCACCAGACCCGCGGGCCACGCAGCCAGTCGCCGGTCGAGCGTCCGCCAGTCGCCGAACAAATGCGTCGCCACCGTGGCGGCGTAGTTGCCGGGAATCTGCGGGCCGTTCGGCGGCGCGGACGCAACTGCATCCGGGTAGAGCGAAGCCTCCACGCCTGCGTGGCGGTGACGCTGCGGATCCCGCGGGTCGGGCGCCAGGTCGATTCCGAACAAATAGAGCGGGCTGCAACCGAGGTAGCGCGCCAGGCCGAGGCCCGTGCTGCCGCAATTTTCGGTCACCCCAATCTCCGTGCGAGCGACACCCTGCTCGGCCAGCCAGTCGATGGTGAGATGATTGTTGGCGAGATAGAAAATCTGTTCCGACCGCAGCGCCTGATTCCAAGCCGGCGGGCTCAGCGGCGAGAGGATCATCCGCGTTGGCGGCAGATCGGGGCCCAGGCACTTTTCCGGCGTTTTCGCCCAGTCGACGGAAACCGCAAAATCCGCCTGCACGCCGGCCCGGGCCAGGGCGCGGAGCGAGGAATCGGCAGCGACGACGATTCCCGTGCCGGCTGCGGCCGCCAGCCGGGGCAGCGAGACATCGAGCGAGGAACCGGCGCCGCAGACAAATGCCGGCAGTCCGCGGAGGGCGCCCGCCCACGAGGTGGGCACGCGCCGCCGGCCGTAGGCGGCGACGTTGGCGAAGACGTGCTTTTGCCAGAAGAAACCGACCTCCTGCCGGGTCGCGCGCGCCTGCTCCTGATCTGTCAATTGCGCGTGGAGTTCGGCGAGCACGCTTTGGTAGGCCGCGGGGCGGTGCCTGAGCACGTTGCGACCGACGCAAATCCAGGGGAGGCGCCGGGGATCGCGGAGCACGAAACGGTCGATCGCGGCGAAAACCTCCTCTAACGGCCGGGCGTCGAGATCAACTTTCTCTACCGCCGCTTCCGTGATGCCCGCCGGTTTCTGCGTGAGGCTCGCGGCATCGACAATCCACAGCAATGCGTCAAAACGCTCGAAGCTGTGTCCGGCCGAAGCCGGATCGCCGATCAGAATGCAGCGGGTCGATCCGGGACTGGATTGTTCGAAGAGCGGGCCGTCCATCGTAAAGCGAAAGGCCCATTCGTCGGCCCAATTCCCGGGAAATCAAGGGAAATGTCTTGTAACCCCGGCCCGTTTTGGGTCGGGCCGCCGATTCGAAGAATGTGCCGGCCGGACCGCTACTCGGTGCCGAAGGCGCGGAGCGTCCAAAAATCGTCGGCGAGATTGGAGTTGTCCGCGTAGTCGTAGGGCATCGTGAAATAGCCGGCGAGGCCCCAGTCGGGGCCCCAGGAGTTGCGGACGAGAATCCGTCCGGCCTGGTCGTCGTAGCCGACGGCGCAGACCGCATGGCCGCCCATGTTCTTTTCGCCTTTTTTCGGGAGATCCAGCTGGCCGCTTTTGGCGACAGCCGCGGATTCGAAGGCCGCGTAAACCGTGAAGCCGAACACAAACGGATAACCCTCGGCGAGACACTGCCGCATCTGTTTCAGGCCGATGACGCGGTGATACGAAGTCACCTGATGGTCGGCGGCGCTCCGATAGCAGGCCGCGGGGGGCTTCTGTTTGAAGCAGCTGATTTTGTACGGCCAGTCGCTTTCCTCGCAAACGCCCAGTTTCGCGAGGGATTTGACACCGTCGCGGATGGCTGCGCCGGCGTCATCATTGATGGTGCCTTCCATGGCGCGTTCGTTGTAGTAGATGAACAGCCGGCTGAGGTCGGTGACGGTTCGTCCGGACTTTTTTTCCAGAAACTCGAGGTTGCCGACGAGGGCGTTGGCGGTGCAGCTGCCGAGCTGTCCCTGGTTTTCCACCGGGGAGCAGCCGGCCCGCAGGTCGACCTTGGCCGGCAGGCGTTTGGGCGGCGCGGCAATGGCGGCGTATAATCTATCGCGTTGATCGGGCCGGTCCGGCACCCAGCCGTACCAGGAATTGATGTTTGATTTGGCCATAAAACGTTTCTCTGCTCCGGGTTTTGGCTTCAGATTCGCGGGTTTTATTTTCGATCCGACGACAGGGTGGGGGATCTCGAGTCCTTGCCGCGAGGCCGGCCTTCCCGTGCTTTTTTAGCAGTGCGTTCTCCCTCCCGGCGAGTCAACGGAGAACTCGAAGAGCGCAGGGCGGGGCCAAGGTTTTGCAGAAAAAAACCTGCACTGACGCGGATCGAGAGACGTCGCTCCTATCTTCGTCCGGTTCATCGTGACTGTCCGGAGCGCTACGCGGTCGCCCATGCAGGACGAAATGCCCCGCGTTTTCTCCGAAATCCAAAACCAACCAGCGAAGCCGCTGCAGGGTTTCGGCGCGGATTTTCCAAGTGCCGTATTTTGGGGAAGCGCGGTCTCCCCGCCGGCGGCTCGGCCGATCTCCGCCGGGGTTATCCGACCGACGTCGTCTTCGGGCTGTACCCGTTTCGCTCGCGTTTGGGCCAGTCTATTTTGCGACCAACACAGAACTGGCTTGTGGCCCGCGTGGGCGCCTTGGATTCTCAATGTCACCCCGAACCAACCCTTTCGCCATGAAATTCCCTCCTTCCTCCCTCGAGCTTCCCGTCGTCCTCCGGTCCCTGGCAGCCCTGCTTTTCGGGCCTCTCGCCGCCCTGGCCCAGCCGTCCGGCGGTCCCTACGGCCCACAACCGCGGGTCTACGAGATTCCTGCCCAGGCCGCGCATATCTATTTCGTGGCGCCCGACGCCGCCGCCGACGCCCCGGGCACCGACCTCAAACAACCCACCACGATCGAGTCTGCGCTCGACCGGGTCGTCACTGGCGACGCCATCATTTTCCGCGGCGGTACCTACCGCACCGGCGGGCTCCGGCTCAATCAGGGCGTCACTCTCCAACCATACGCCGGCGAACATCCCGTCCTCAAGGGCACCGAAGTCGTCACCCAGGCCACGACCCAGGGCAACGGCCTGTGGCGCGTCGCCTGGTCGCATCTCTTTCCGGCCAAACCGGCCGACTGGTGGCGCCGCGAACGCGAAGGCCGCAAGACCCCGCGCTGGCTGTTCAACAACGACATGGTCTTCGCCGACGGAAAACTGCTGAAGGCCGTCGATTGGGAGGGCGCGGTCAAGGCCGACACCTACTACATCGATTACGAAGCGGGCCAGGTCTACCTCGGCGTCGATCCCGCGACCCACGTGGTGGAAATCACCGCCCACGACAGCGCCCTCGTGCGCACCACCGCGGAGGTTCACGGCAAAAAGTCCGACGGCGTGGGCTACACGCTGCGCGGCCTCACCTTCACCCAGTATGCCTACCGCGCCCTCGAGATCGAGGGCCGCGAGCCGGACGCCCCGGCCGACCCGGCGACTTTCGGCAAGGACGTCGTCGGCTCCACCTTCGAGGACGTCACCATCAGCTTCTGCTCACGCGTGGCCGGCTATTTCCGGGGCGACCATTTCACGATGCGCCGCTGCCTCGTCAGCGACACCCGGACGGAGGGCGTCTATCTCATCGCCTCCTCGGACTGCCTGCTCGAGAAAAACATTTTTCGGCGCAACAACATCGACGAAATCACCGGCTATTACCCCTCGGCGGTGAAAATCTTCAACCAGACGCACCGCGTGACCTGCCGCGACAACCTCGTGATCGACCAGCCGCACTCGAACGGCATCTGGTACGATGTGGGCAACGTCGATGGCGTGTTCGTTGACAACTGGATCCAGGGCTGCGTCGACGGCTTCTTCTTCGAAATCTCGAAGGGCGCAACCGTTGTCGGCAACGTCTTCGTGAACTGCGACAAGGGCGTTCGCGTCCTCAACAGCTCGAACGTTCGCATCTATCACAACACCCTGGTCAACACGGTGGCCTCCTTCGAGCGCACCGAGCGCAGTGCCGTCGGCGACCACTTCGGCTGGCATCCGGCCGCCGGTCCCGACGTCGACAAACGCGAGGGCCACCGCTTCGTGGGCAATCTCGTCGTCGCCGAGGAAGATTTCGGGAAGGCGCTGTTGCGTTGCGAGCAGGCCAAGGTGCTCTGTGGCAAGCTCACCCGGCCGATGGTGACGGAGCTGGACGGCAACGTCTACGTCCGGAGCGGCGCTGCGACGAATCAGACGCTGATCGTGTGGAGTCCCGCCGACGGCGCGAATTGCATGGTCGAACTCAAGTCGCCCGCCGAGCTGGAGAAACTGCATCCGGAGTTCGAGGCGCACAGCGTGGCGCTGACTCTCCCGGCGTCCGCTATCCTCGAAAGCGTCGAACTCCAGCGTTACGAGCCGCTGCCGAACTCCCTTTCCACGGTTTCGGGGGACAACCTTCCCGCCGACGTCCGCGCGCTGCTCAACTGGTCGCAAACCACCGCGCTGATCCCCGGGGCCTACCAGTCGACGCGGTGATATACCGCGCCGCTGAGAACAGACAAGAGGAGTCAACCAACTGCGATTCGGTTTGAGTCTTTTCGCTTGTGGGCGGGGTGCCCTGGCGGTGTGCCATAATTCGTTTACAGTTTGTGCCATAGT
>CAYZGG010000121.1:0-11872 GCA_964477955.1 uncultured Opitutaceae bacterium | reverse complement strand
ACCTGGTCGTCCGCGCAACCTGCTGGCTCGTGCCGGGCGTCTATTGCCTGAGTGATAACTTCCGCGTCCGCAAGATCGTCGGCCGGTTCCTCGAGCACGCGCGCATCTTCTATTTCGAAAACGGCGGCGCCCCGCTCCTGTATTGCGGCAGCTCCGACTGGATGACCCGCAATTTCTTCCGCCGCGTCGAGGCGCTCTTCCCCATCCGCGATCCCGCTCTCCGCGACCGCATCTTGCTCGACATCCTGCCGAGCGAATTCAAGGACAACGCCGACGCCCGCGAGCTCCAGCCCGACGGCAGCTACATCCTGCCGGCCCGCAAGGATGGCGAGGCCGAGTTCTCCGCGCAGAAATATTTCATGGCCGCCGCGGAAAAACACGCCGCCGAGCAGATCGAAGTCGTCACGTGACCGCCGGCACCGGTGCGGCGACCGTCTCCACCTTCGGCTTGGGCGTGCCCACGAGCACGCCGAGGTGTTCCTGGATTTTCTGGAAGAATTCGGCGTTCAGGTCGCCCACCGGCACCTCGTAGATCTGGTGCGACGGCATGTGCTCGTACCGGTTCCGCTGGCCGTCCTCGGTGACCCCGCGGAGCTTGAGCAGACGCTTGCGCTCCAGCATCAGGGCAAGGAACTGCAGCAACGGGGTGTTCACGGCGCTCGGGTCCGCCTCGGGCGCCGCCAGCGTGAGGAAGAGATTCTCCGCCGTTAGCTTCAACGCCCGGTCCGAGTTGTCCTCGCGCCGCAGCTTGTACGCCACCACCCAGCGGCAGTAGATGAAGGCCGGCGGCATGAAACGCCCGTCTTCCCCCTCGAGCAGGTCGCGGCGCGCGACCTCGCCGCCGGCCTCGCGGACCAGGTAGCTGACCACGCGGCTGCCCTCGCCGAACTCGCGCCCGGTCACGAAACATTTTGTGGCAATCGGGTGAAGATTCAATTCCATGACACTTTCTTGTTTACCCCCCGGCACGCCGCAAGCTAGCAAAATCCTCATCTCATGCCCGGACGCCTCATTGCCATCGGCGATATTCACGGTTGCCACAAGGAATTCGAAGACCTCCTCGACAAACTCGATCTGAAGAAAGACGACCGCCTCATCCTCCTCGGCGACCTCGTCAACCGCGGCCCCGACAGCTTCAAGGTCATCCAGCTGGCCCGCGAACATGCCACCGTTTCGCTGCTCGGCAACCACGAGCTCCGGCTGATCAACTACCGCAAGACCGATGATCCCAGCCATCTCAAGAAATACGACTACGAGACCCTCGACCAGCTGAACGGCAAATGCTGGGACTACATCGAATCCATGCCCCTCACCTACGTCGACGACGAGCTGTCGGTGGTGTTCGTCCATGCCGGTTTTTTGCCCGACCGGCCCTGGCAGCGGCAGCCGGCCCGCATCGTGACGCGCATCCAGGTGGTGGACCGGAACGGCGAGCCCCGCAAGCGCGCCGAGGCGCCCGACTCCCCGCACTGGTCCACGCTCTGGACCGGGCCGAACTTCGTGGTCTACGGTCACACCCCCCGGACCGAGGTCGAACGCACGAAATGGACCCTGGGAATAGACACGTCCTGCGTCCTGGGGGGCAGTCTGACCGCCTATATTTTGCCTGAAAAACGTGTTGTGCAGGTCAAGGCTCGTGAGGAATACTACCGGCCATGAGCAAAGCAATTCCTCCCGACACGCTGCTGCTGTGTGTCGACATGCAGCCGACGCTCGTGGCAACCCTGCCGGACGGCGGGCGGGTGCAGCGCCGCTGCGCCTTTGCCCTCGAGTCCTGCCAGGGCCTCAACCTGCCCGTGTTTTTCACTGAGCAGGCGCCCGCCAAACTCGGTCGCACCGCCGCCGAACTCCTCGCCCTCGTGCCCAAGCCCGAGACGCACGGGAAGGAAGCCTTCTCGGCGTTCGGCGACGACAAGATCACCCGCCGCCTCCAGGAAATCGGCGCCGACCACCTGCTGATCTGCGGCATCGAGACGACGGTGTGTGTCTACCAGACCGCGCTCGCAGCGCTGCAGCGCGAATACCAGGTCACGATCCTCACCGACGCCATCGGCTCGCGTCGCGCGGACGACGCCACCGCCGCGCTCGCTTCCCTGGCCCGTTCCGGGTGCCACCTTCTGCCCTCCGAGACCGTCTTCTACGCGCTGCTCAACGACGCCCGCCATCCCTTTTTCCGGGCCTTCACGGCTCTTGTCAAAAAATACGGCTGAGCGCTCACCGCTTTTTCCGGCCGGGGCCAACGGACTCAGCGGACCGCTCGTTCGGCCAGCTCACTGCCTCCTGCTCACCGCTCACCGCTTGCCCCATGTCCGACCACCCCACCCCGATCTCCGTCCGCGAAATCAAGAACCTCAACCGCGACGGCGGCGACACCTTTGCCAGCGTGCTGCTCGTGCGCCGCGTCACGAGCAAGACCGCCAAGAACGGCAATCCCTTCCTCGTCGTCGAGCTCGGCGACAAAACCGGCAGTTTCAGCGCCAACGTTTTTAGCGACAGCCCGCAGTTCGCCCTGTTTTCCGCCGCGCGCGAAGGCACCGTGGTGCGCCTTGAGGCCAAGGTTGACTACTACCAGGACCGGCTCTCGCCGCGCCTGCTCCGCGCCGAGTCGATCGCGCCTGAGCAGCTCGCGGGTTCACCGCTGCTGGCCAACCTGGTCGAAACCGCCCCGGAGGACGCCGAGGCGCTTTGGACCGAGTTCCAGCAACATATCGCCGCGATCGCCCAGCCCGAGCTTCGCGCGACGGTGCAGGCGGTATTTGAGGAGATCGGCACGATTTTCCGCACCGCTCCGGCCGCCGTCTCGATGCACCACGCCTACCGGCACGGACTGCTCGAGCACACCGTCCACATGGCCCGCGCCGCTCGGGCGCTGTTGCCGCTTTATCCGGAGGTCGACGCCGACCTCGCCCTCGCCGGAATTCTCGTCCACGACACCGGCAAGGTGGTCGAGTACGAGGGCGAGTTCGCCACCACCCGCAGCCGCAAGGGCATTCTCCAGGGCCATGTCGTGCTCGGCTACCAGCTCGTGCGCAAAGCCGGGTTGAAGGCGAAGCTCAATCCCGATCTGCTCGAGCGCCTGGAACACATCGTCCTCAGTCACCAGGGCGAGCTCGAATGGGGTGCGGCCGTGATCGCCGCCACGCCCGAAGCGGTTTTCGTGGCCAAGGTCGACGACCTCGACGCCAAGATGGGCATGGTCCAGCGCCTCGTCCGCCAGGGCGCCGAAACCGGCGAATTCTCCGAAAAACACTTCGGCCTGAACGCCCAGCTGCTCCTGACCAAGCCGCAGAAATGAATCCGGCTCCCCCGCGGGCGGCCACCCTTCACGACCTCGCCCAAAAGCTTCGGTACCCAACATAGCCGCCGGCCGGCCGGCCTGTTTGGCCCGCCTCGCAGGAATTTTATTCTCCAACCTCGCGCGAAAAAATCCGCATGAAGCCTCTTTCCTTCCCAAGACCATTTTGGCCGGCGCCCTGGCTGATCTGTAGCCTCCTCCTGGCGCTTTGCGCCGACCTCGGAGCGTCCGTGCAGTCCGCGGGCAGCTTTGCCATGGATCCGACCGGCGCCAGCGCAACGAAGGTCGGCTATTTTCCGGTTCCTATCAAGATCCTGACCGAAAAGCCAAACGGCGTGAAAAAGGAACCGACGTACGCGGGCATACCCAAGTACGGCGTCTTCAAAGTCGGAGACGGGCCCCGCGCGGAGCACTACCTCGCGCTCGACGAGCCCGCGAACGGCCCTTGGAAGATCTACGTGGATCTTCAAGGCGACGGCGACCTGACTGCCGCGGGCGACGGCACGTGGTCCAATAAGTCCCCGTCGCCCGGTCGCGAGATGTATGGAATCAACGCTTACACCGTCCGCGCCTCGTACGGCACGTCCGAGGTCGAAACGTCCACCTCCGATTATGGCGTGGCTTTTTACCGGTTCGTGAATCGCGATGTCGTCTTCATCTATCGCGAAGCCGTGCGGCGCGGAACCATCATCGTTGACGGGCAGCCACACGCCGCACTTCTGGTGGAGAACGACGCCGACGGACTTTACGCCAAGCCCCTGGACGACGACGGAAAACCGGTTTCGGGGATAACCACGCGGCCCGTCTGGCTGTTCCTCGACCAGAGCGACCAAGGCAAGTGGATGGCCCCGATTGATGTGCGGAGCCCGTTCCTGTTGGGAAGCAAGGCCTATGTGGCGAACATCACCGCCGACGGCTCGGCGTTTACGGTTGCCGAGACCACGCGCAAGGTGCCCGCGCCCAAGGTCGCGGCACAACCCAAGCCCTTGCTGCCTGCCGGAACGCTGGCGCCCGATTTTTTGGCCGAGGCCTGGGGCGGCGGAACGGTGCACCTTTCAGATTTCAAAGGGAAGGTCGTGGTCCTCGACTTCTGGTCCACTTGGTGCGGACCGTGCCAGCGCTCGATGCCGCACATCGAAAAGATTTATCAAGTGACGAAAGCGCAAGACGTGATCGTGCTGGGCCTCTGCGTCTGGGACACCCGGGAGGCTTTCGCCAAGTGGGTGCCGGCCAAGCAGGACGTTTTTCATTGCCAGTTCGCGTTTGATCCGGCCGGCCAGGATTCGGCCAAGAACATCGCTTCGGGAAGCTACAACGTGACCGGAATTCCCACCACCTACCTGATCGACCGCGACGGGAAAATCGCCGCCGGCGTCGTCGGGTATGAGGACGGGGACGAACGCCTCGAAGCGGCCCTCGGCAAGCTAGGCATATCGACGCAGGCTTCGCCCGCAAGCAGCGCCGACTCCAAGGGAAACGAACCGCCGGCGGCCCCGCCCGAGAAATGAGCCGCGGCGGGCCGGCATGCACGAGCTCTCGAGCGCAAAGAGTCGCCGCGAAGGCCGCGATCAACCAAAACCCTACAGGCAGGCTCTCCGGTCGCGGCCGATTGTGACGGTTAGGTGAAATCCGGCCGACCGGACTCCCCGCCGCCCACGGCCCGCTTGACCGAGGGAAGGCGGCCTTGCTTGCATAAGCGCGGCGCCGATCTCTGGCGCTTCCCATGCCCACCGATCCACTCACCAGCGACGACCAGTTCATCAAGCGCGTACACCGCGAATTGATCGACGACTATGACGAGGAGCTCGAGATGGAGCGCGAGGACTGGGAAAAAACCGATCCCAACCTGCCCTCCCGCCCGGTCGAGGCGGACTCCGACCGCGCGAGCCGCAACCTGTATTTCCGGGAGCTTTTCCGGCTGCAGGGCGAACTCGTGAAGATGCACGACTGGATCGTCGAGACGGGCCACCGTCTCGTGATCGTCTTCGAGGGCCGGGATGCGGCCGGCAAGGGCGGCGTGATCAAGCGCATCACGCAGCGCCTGAATCCGCGCGTGGCCCGGGTGGCGGCGCTGCCCGCGCCCACCGACCGCGAGAAAACGCAGTGGTATTTCCAGCGGTTCATCGCGCACCTGCCCGCCGCCGGCGAAATGGTGCTCTTCGACCGCAGCTGGTACAACCGCGCCGGCGTCGAGCGCGTGATGGGCTTCTGCACCGACGAGCAGTATGAGGAATTTTTCCGGTCCGCTCCCGAGTTTGAGAAGATGCTGGCGCGCTCCGGCATCCAGTTGATCAAGTATTGGTTTTCGATCTCGGACGAAGAGCAGGAGTTCCGGTTCCGCTGCCGCATCAACGATCCATTCAAGCAATGGAAGCTCAGCCCGATGGACCTCGAATCCCGCAAACGCTGGGAACTCTACACCAAGGCCAAGGAGGTCATGCTCCAACGCACGCACATCCCGGAGGCCCCTTGGTGGGTCGTGCCGGGGGTGGACAAGAAGAAGGCCCGTCTGAACTGCATCCACCACCTGCTGAGCCAGATCAAGTATACCGAAGTCGCGCACGAGCCGATCGTCCTGCCGAAACGGGTTTTTCACCCCGACTATACCCGCGCACCCATCCCGGAGGAGATTTTGATTCCGCAGGTTTATTGACGCGCGCGGCCTCCGGTCCCGGCGACCCGGCAGAGCGCTGCTGATCAAAAATTGCCCGTGGGTAGGGCGCGACCACCAGGCGCGCCGAGGGATTCTGCTGGCCAGCAGAACGGACGGCCCGGCGGTCCGTCCCTACCCCGATACAGCCGCTCCAAAACTGCCACCTACTGCCGCGCCCTCACTTCGCCATCTGCATCAGCTCGTCGACGGTGCAGGGCTTGGTGCGCGCGCCTTCCGCGGCGCGAACCTTCGCGACCGCCTCGGCGCTCACCGGCGGGGCGTTGTTGCCCCATTCGGAACGGACGTAAGTCAGGGCGTTGGCGATCTCGTCGTCCTTGAGCGCCGTGCCGAGCGAGGCCATGGAGTTATCAAAATCCTTGTCATGGACGTGAATCTTGCCGTTGAGGCCGTAGAGTACGATGTGAATGACGCGCTCCTCGGGTCCCTGCGCCCATTCCGAGCCGGCGAGCGGCGGATAGACCCCGGGGACGCCCTGGCCCGTGGCCTGGTGGCAGGTGATGCAGGTGCGGTTGAAAACGCGTTTGCCGAGCTGGGCCGGCGTGATCACTGCGACCGTGGCTGCTCCGGTGCGCGCCTTCTCGTGTTCGTTGTAGACGGTCGGATCGAAATGCGCCGAGTAATGGGCGAGATAAATGGCTCCGAAAAAAACCGCCGTGCACATGATGCCGAGCAAGATCAGCGGGAAGGCCGAGTAGCCGATCGCCTTCTCGGGCTTTTGCCGCTGAAGCTGATCGTGCACCTGCTGGATGCTGTCGTCGGAAGCACCGCTCTGCTCAAGGGGGGAAGGATGTTGGTCGGAACTCATGTTACTTGCCGCCCTCCTTCTTCTCCGGCGTTTCGACAAAGGGCTTGGCCTCGGGATATTCGTAGGTGTCCTTCAAGCTCTGCAGATAGGCGACGAGCGCCTCGGCCCGCCGGGTCGGCACGATCTCGTAACCGTCGGACGTGACCTTCAACGCCCGGTTGGAAACCTGTCCGGGTATCGCCTTGTGCACATCGAACAGGAATTTATACGCCGGCATGCCGGCGGCGATCCTTTCGGGCGAATAGAGGAGATTGTAGAAATATTCGGCATTCGCGTAGCCGCGGGCGCCGACGTTGCGGAGGTCCGGGCCGAGCCGGCTCGAACCGATTAGCACGGTTTTTTCGCGGATGTAGTCGCGAGCGACGCTCTGGCGCGTGCCCCATTGGCGGGCGATGTCGGAGCCAAAACCCTCGCGGCGCACCTGCTGCGTGTGGCAGGAGACACAGCCGAGATCCTGATAAACCGCGCGGCCCTGGTCGGCGAGGCCCGTGAGCGGCACCGGGGCCAGGCTTTCCTCGATCGGATCCTTGAACTGCTTCAGACCGCCGAGCTGCCGGTGGGCGGACAGGACCACACCGGTCCACGAAAGGGCAATCGTGGCGAACGCACCGGCAAAAATGAGAAGGCCGTTTTTCATGTCTTGTGCAACTCCAGCGCCGGCGGATGGCGGAAGACCGCGGTCTCGGTGCCGCGGAAGTTCACCGGGCAGGCGATCCAGACAAAATTGATCAGGAAAGCCGCGTGGCCGATCAGGAGCAAAATGAGTCCGACGGAGCGGAGGACCAAAAAGGGCACGAGTGCCCGGGTGATGTCGGCAAACTGGACATGCTCGTTGCCGAGCAGCAGGCCCTGCTGCCAGCCGCCGGCCCCGAGGGCGACGATCAGGGCCAGGATACCCAGGACCGCGGCGCCGTAGTGCGCCTTGATCAGGACCGGCGCGCGCCAGACCTTGCCGGTGATCCGCGGCAGGAAGAAGTAGGCGGCCCCGAACATCGCAGTGGAGAACACCGCGTAGAGCACGAGCCAGTCGCGCAGCTCGGTGATCAGCGTGAACTGGGCGAATTCGGCGAAGCCGCGCAGCGAAAGGGCGAAGTTGAGCGCCGCGGTCAGGAAAAACGCCCCGATGCCCAGCAGGATGAAGCGCAGGGTGGTGCTCTTCTGCGCCGCGCTGACGTGCCCGGCGAGGGTGCCCAGCAGATTCACGCCGACGATGACGACGCCCGCCACGACGAGAAAGTTGGCCACAGCGCCGACGGTCGAAACCCAGGCGGGCACGGGGCCGCCGATCAGGCGCGAACCCCCGGCCAGGCCGGCGCAGACCGCGAGCCACCAGAAGCCGATCACGGCGACGTAGTAGTCGCGGATCGGCCGGCCCAGAATTTTCGGCAGAAAGTAATAGGCCGCGGCCAGCGCCAGCGGCACAAACCACAGGCCGAGGAGGCCGTTCACGTACCAGGCGTTGGCGACGGCCTGCACCACCCCGCGGACCGGAACCTCGATCAGCATTCGCTGGGCGGCGAGATAGAGCCACGGGAACCAGAACGCGGCGCCCAAAATGTACCATTGTGAGGCGTAGACATTCTCGGTGTTGCGCACGCCGAAAGTCGTCACGATCCAGACGCCGATCAGCAGGTAGGAACCCAGGAGCAAGAGAGAGACGAAATGCGGCATTTCCAGCAGCTCATAAGAGGTGGAGGCGCCGGTCATGATGCCAATCACGCCGAGGGCGACGCCGAGATTCCAAAAAACCGCCGCCACCAGGAGCCAGCCGCCCGACCGGAGGGCGGTCGCCGAAAGCCGGGCCATGAGCCAGAGGGAGAAGGCAAAGCCGGCGTTCAGGCCCCAGCCGTAGACGAACGCATTTTGCGCCGCCGGGGCGAGGCGCCCGTGGGTGAACCATTCGCAGTCGGCCAGGAACGACGGGGTGTGCAGCTGGATCGATGCGCCGAGCTGGAGGGCGCCGCCGGCGAGCAACCACAGCAGCGCCGAACCGAAGAAGGCCAGCACGGGCCACTTGGCGGAGGCATCGATCTCCAGCTGCTCTGCGCGGTCGTTGTCGTCGGGAGGATTCATCGGCAAAGGTTACTTCTGGGCGCTGTCGCGCACTGTGAGTTCGATGGCGCGGTCGATCGGGAGACGGTAGATTCCGGCCTTGGCGTCGACGACGCCGTAGCTGTTCGCCTCGACTTTTTCGCGCGAGCGGAGGTCAGCGAGCGCCTTGGCCCGCCCTTCCGGGGTCAGCTTCCACCGCTGGTCCTCGGCGAAATCGGCCGGATTGACATTGCCACGGGGGTCGACCGGTGCGGCGGGATGGTAGTACCGGTGGACAAACCAGCCGAACAAGAGAATGGCGGCGATCACCACCACGGCGGTGAACACCGGGGTGCGCTGCGGGAAAGAGTAGGACTGGGAGGATTGACTCATGGCGCGGTGGCCTCGTGGAAAGTGAGCGACTCCTTGATGCGCGGATCCCGGATGGGAATAAGCTTGGCGGACGGGAAGCTCCGCAAGTAGGCCCAGGCCGAGATGCCGCCCGCGCCAACGAACGACGTCACCGCCCACAACAGGGTAAGCGAGAGGAACGGTTGCGGATCGCCCTTGGCGTCCTTCAAGGCGGGCAGGATGTTGTAGCAGAGGTCGACGAAAATGATCGCGGTCACCCACACGCAAATCGGCAGCAGACCGGAAGCGGTGCTCTTGAGCCGGTAGAAAAGCAGATAAATGAAGGGTACGAAGAAGTGCCCGAATAGGATCAGCATGCCGACCCAGCCCCACTGGTTGAACTGGCCGTCGCTGTTGTTGATCTCGCGGATGTTGTACCAGAACGTTTCCTCCGGAACGTTGGCGTTCCAGATCAGGAAGTATTGCGAGAAGGTGACGTAGGCCCAGAAGACGGTGAAGGCGTGCACCAGCGTGCCCACGCAATGCCAATGGTTGGTGTTGAGAACACCGCGATAATCCCCGCGGGCCGAGAGCCAGACCATGATGAAAATGAGGCAGGAAAGCGCGGCACGCACGCAGTTCGCGAAAAACCACACGCCGTACATCGTCGAGAACCAGTGATACTCCAGGCTCTTCATCCAGTAGATCGCCGCAAAGGTCAGCGTCAGCGCGGTGAGCGGAATGCCGAAGGCCGCGGTCTTGCGGTTCATGAACGTCCAGCGGACATCGCCGTCACCATCCTGCGCAAACGAGGCCCGACGAAGCCGCGCCGAGAGCCACATCCAGATGACAAAAAACGCCACGGTCATGCCCAGGAACATGTGCCAGCTCAGAAAGCCTGATTTCTTGAGATACAGCACATCGGTGCCCACCGTATGCCCTCCGTGAATCTCATGATTGAGATCCATCCACGGCCAGATGAGCCCCGGCTTCAGCCAGGCGGAGAGGACCAGCGGCACGAAAAGCACGGCCAGCCATTTGAACGAAGAAAGCCAATGCTCCAGCTGACGCCGGAGAACAGTGGACCAGCCGGCGTCGAAAATATGATGGATCTGCACCAGCAGCAGCATGCCGATGGCCACCGTGATCCAGTAACCGACGCCGACGAGGTAGCCCAGCGCGACATTCTGCGGCGGGGAGACAGCGAGACCAACAGCGGTCAGGGCCAGCCCGGCCAGCCCGACGCCGAGGAATTTTCCAGCCGGGGTGGAGTCCGCAGATGCGCTCATTTCAAATCCCCCCGGTGATCGAGCGGCACATCATCGATGCTCGCATTGCGGGCGCGCTGGAGAGCCCGGACGTAGGCAATGACCGCCCAGCGGTCGTCCGGCGTCAGCTTGTCGGCATAAGACATCATCGTGTTCTTTCCGTGCGTGATCGTGTTGAAAATTTCGCCCTCGGCCATCCGGCGGAGGCGGTCGTCATGGTAGCTGGGAGTCGCGACCATTCCGTACTGCTTGGTGATGCCGTTGCCGTCGCCCAGGGCGCCGTGGCAGGGGCGGCAATAAATCTGGAAGCGGTCCTGGCCGCGGCGGACCAGCGCTTCGGTCACCTCGACCGGAAAACCGCGGGCGAAGGAGCCGTCTGCGGCCTTGCCGGCATAGCGGAAATCATCGGCGCGGAGGAAGGCCGGGTCGGCGTCGACCGTCCGGCCGCGCGGCACGGTGCCGGGAACCGGGGTCCGGTCGGCGCGGCCGTCGGCAAAGAACTTCGACGACATCTGCGGCTTGTATTTCGCCTGAAAATCCATGTCGGGAAACACGATGAGCGGAGCGTCGGGCGTTTTCACTCCGCGGAAGCCCAGAATGGACACCGTGAGCAGGCAGAGGAAGGCGAGCGTGTAGTAGGCGTAACGCATCTTATTCCTCCAGCTCCGCGATATCCCGGCCACCGATCTTCGCGAGGAATTCGCGGGTGGCGGCGGGGTTGAATTTCGGATCGTTGGCCTCGATCACAATGTGGAAGCGGTCGTCGAGGAGCCGCGTGAGCTGCGGCGCCTTCTGCACGGGGTGGTAGTGCATCGGCAGGGCGTTCGTGATGAACATGCCCGCGATGGTGGCGAAGGCCGTGAAAAGAATCGTGAGCTCGTAGCTGACCGGGAAGGCGAACATCGGCGAGAAAAAGGGTTTGCCGCCGACGATCAGCCGGTAGTCGTAGCCGCCGGTCCACCAGATCAGGAGCATGCCCGTGGTGAAGCCGGTGAGGCCGCCGGCCAGGGAAAAGCGCGGCACCTTTGAGCGGCGGACGCCCATGGCGGCATCCAGGCCGTGCACCGGAAACGGCGTGAAGGCGTCCCATTGCTTGAAACCCGCGTCGCGCACCTGCTCGCAGGCATGGAACAGCTCGGGCGTGGTGTCGAAGGCGGCGATGACTCCGTAGGTTCGTTTCATGGCGCCTCCTTAGTGTTGATGGTCCTCGCCGTGCCCGTGCGGGTCGGCGGCGGGGATGACGGCCTTCACTTCGGACATCGGCATGATGGGGACGAAGCGGATGAAGAGCAGGAACAGCGTGGAAAACACGCCGAACGTGCCGAAAAAGGTGAAGATCTCGACGATGGAGGGTGAGTAGTAGCCCCAGCTCGACGGCAGGAAGTCGCGGGCCAGCGAGGTCACGATGATGACGAAGCGCTCGAACCACATGCCGACGTTGACGAAGA
>CAYZGG010000120.1:0-12065 GCA_964477955.1 uncultured Opitutaceae bacterium | reverse complement strand
CATGCCGCCCCAGCGCGCGTGCAGGATCACGGCGTTCCAGATCACGATGATGAGCGCGCCGTTTTCCTTCGGGTCCCAGCCCCAGAAGCGGCCCCACGACTGGTCCGCCCAGATGCCGCCCAGCACCGTGCCAACGAGGCTGAACAGCGTGGCGAAACACACGATGCCGTAGACCATGCGGGTGAGCGCCTCGGCGGTGGCCTTGTCGAGCGAATGGGTGAACAAGCCGCGAAATATATAGATCAGCGCCAGGAAGCCCGCGAGGAAGGTCGAAGCGTAGCCGAGCGTCACGACCACGACGTGGGTCGCGAGCCAGAAATTGGAATCGAGCACTGCGCGCATCATTTCCATCGTGTCGCCGCCGAGCGACAGCCGGTCCGCGATCAGCAGGGTGGCGAACCCGACCGCCCCGCCCGCGGCGCTGCCGACGGCGTTGCGATAAAACCACTCCAGCACCAGGCAGAGGGAAACGGCGCCCCAGCCGACAAACAGGGCCGACGAGTAAAGGTTGGTGACCGGCGGACGGCCCTCGATCCACATGCGCGCGGTGATGCCGGCGGTGACCAGGAGAAACGCGAGCCCGAGCAACCAAAAGGCGCCGCGAGCGAGTTCCTGCGGCCAGAGCAGCCAGGAAAACACGGCGAGTAAAAACACGCCGACGTAGAGGTTCAACGCGACGTCAAACGGCGCAATGCCGTTGAAGCGGTGCTCCACGTTGCTCTTTCGCACTTCCGCGGGGAAACTCGGAGCGACGCGTTCGAGCATGGCCTGCACGAGGCGGTTGAATTCGGCGGAGTCGCCGGTGCGCCAGGCGTGACCGAGGCGGGCGTAGTCGAGCACAGTTCCGTCGACCTTCCCGCTGGCGAAACCCTCCATCAGCGCGGTGCCGGCGGACCGCCAGTGGGATGCGTCGGTGTCGCCCGTCGCGGGCGGGATGATGCGGAGATAACCCAGCTGTTCCATGTAGCTGAAGCGGTCGGCCATTTCCTTCATCGCCTTCAAGGCCGATTCGTCCGTCGGCTCGTTTTTCTGCTTGGCCAGGATCGCGGCGATGCCGGTCGGCAGCGCCTTTTCAAAAAGCTGCAGTTCCCCGAGGAAGTCCGGCGAGTCCGGCATCTGCACGGCGGCCTTCAGCTGGAGATAGAGCACGACGTGGTCGCGGGCGTTGAGCAGCTGTCGCTGGAAAGGCGTGCGCTGGGCGGATTCGACGCCGTCGGCCATGCGGGCCTGCTTGTCGAGGTCGTCGAGCTTCGGCCGCATCTGGTTGTAGGAAAACCGCGACTTGCTCGACGGCAGAAAACCGAGGATCGCCATCACGCGTTTGGCGGGGCTGCTGTAGTTGATCTTGGTGTCGGCCTCGGTCAGGCCGAGCAGGGCGAGGACCTCGGGCGAATCAACGCGAAACGTCGGGTAGTCGTCCGCCTTGGCCGGGGCGAACAGGACGTCGGCCAGCCATTCGGCGGGCGAGTAGACGAAGGGCTCGCTGTTTTCCGGGGTGCTGACCCGCTGGCGGCTCTGGATGGAGAGGAGCGAGGTGCGGGCGACGGTATCGAGAGGTTTGATGCGGCCGTTGGAAAGGACCGGCAACCGGCCGAACCCGGCGAGGTCGAACTCGCTGTGCGTGGCCGGCGGGCGGAGCGCCGAGCCGACGGCGGCCAGGCCGAGGAACAGGATCAAAATGGGGACATAGCGTTTCATACAGAAGAATTTTTTAACGCGGAGGGCGCGGAGAGATTGGGAGCGTTGTTTGAAACCCGCTCGACGCCATCGACGAGTTTCATGACATTGAAATTCAGGAGCAGACCGGGTCCGAGCTCGCGGTGCACCTCAATGGCCGCTCCAATCAATTCATGGGAGAGGCTGTTGATTGATTTTGTCTCCATAAGACTTCGCGTTCTCTGCGTTCTCCGCGTTAAATCAGGATTTGGCCTTGCTCCTTTTCCCAATGAAGCCGGCGAGGCTCAGGCCGAACTGGAAAAGGAGGCCGGCGCCCATCATGCCGCAGGCGATGTACGGAAGGATCCAGCTCGGATTGCGCACCACCTCGAAGACGCTCATGTGCTGCGCGGCGTTCATCTGGTATTGGTAGAACGTCATCCCGCCGAAGCGCAGCGGGTTGTTCATGAAAATATTCACCTCGCGATCGTTGTGGCCTGCGTCGTCCCGCACGCGCACGCGGCTGGCGAAATTCTTGGGGATGTCCGTGCCGGGATAGACGTCGTTCGTGACCTTGAGCAGCGAAAGCGAAAACGGCTGGTAGTAGCGCTTCAGGCGCAGGCTGATTTCCCACGCGCGCCCCTGGTAGTTGACCGACTGCGGCATGCCGAGCGCCGGCGAAACCAGCCAGGTGCCGAGAGTGCCGTCCGGTGCCACGAGTTCGACATAGGTGCCGGGCACGTTGGTCTCGTCGGGCTTGGACGTCACCGGCAGCGGAATCAGCGCCACGCGCGCGCCGATGCCCGTCACGCCGGGCGTGGAGGGGGAGTTGGCGTCGCGCATCTGCACGGTGGAATTGGGGAAATATTCCTTGATGCGCACCTGGAACGGCAGCTTCGGATGCTGCACCACGGCCTTGTCGGCAAGGACCGCCTCGGGAATGGCCACCACGTCGTCGTAGTCGGCATTGGTCTTGTCGAGCACCGCCAGTTCGTATTCGCGGAAGCTTTCCGAATATTTCTTGGTTTCTCCCTCCTGGAGCTGCATGGAGCTGTCCTTCTGCATCAGGCCCGAGAGCAGTTCGCCCACGAGGAGCAGGATCAGGCCGGTGTGGGCCAGCAGAATACCGGTCTTTTTCCAGCTGAGCCGGAAACGGTAGACGTGCGCGGCGATGAGGTTGACGAGCAGAAAACCGCCCACGAGATAGCCGCCGGGAAAGACGGGGATCGCAAAGCTGGTGTTGGGCACCGGCCAGAGCACGAACAGGCTGCGGAAATATTTCTCCTGCACGGCCCAGATGCCGAGATTGACCTGGTCCAGGGTCGCGACGAACACCAGCACCAGCGACATGATCAGCAGGACGACGGTCAGCTGCAGGGAGACGAAGAAATTGCGGAACTGGCGGAGGGCGGCGTTCATTTTATTTGGCCGGTTTGACCGTGCGGAGAAAATCGAGGAAGGCCGGCTTGGTGCGCGCCACGAGCGCGTCGGGCCCGAGCAGCTTGAAAAACCAGGTGTTGCCGTCGTAGGGCAGGATGGCGCCGACGAGGCGGCTGCCGTGGTTGCCGTAGTCGACGAGGAGGAACTGGAGGTTGCCAGAGTCGATTTTTTCGGTGGCGGCGGTGACCTCGGCGGGCGACTGGGCCGGGAGGCCGACCTGGCCGCGCCAGCGGTTGAGATTGGCTTCGAGTCCGCCCGTGTTGCCGGGGAAGGCGGTGATGGAAAGATCGGCTTCGCCGCCGTCGCCCTTCACGCTGAAGCTGCCTTTGCGCATCGCGGAGAGAGCTTTGGCGGTCCATTCGGCCGGGGCGGTCCAGGCGAGGCCGGTGCCGCCGGCGGTTGGCACGGGCGTGTTGGCCATCGCCGGGGCCGGCGCGGCGGGCCCGCCGCCGCCGGCGTCGATCGGCGGGTGGTCGCTGGGCAGGTTGTTGGTGCCCTCGAGCGCGGCGGCCGGCATCGCGACGGGCGGGGGATCCTTGGGCGCGCGATAGGCGGTCACTTCCCGGTCGCGGCAACCGGCGACCAGAAGCAGGGACACAAGCAGAGCAGGCGTGGCAAGACGGCGTGACGTCATGGGGTGACTTGAAAGAGTAGACAGTTTTGGCGCAACTCCAAGCGCGAAGCTGTCTAGCATAAGCATAGTAAATGGCAAAATGTGCGCCGCGCAGATTTTTACTGCGGCGCAAGGTGAAGCCGTGCAGTCTGCAACCATGCGCGTGGCTTCTCTGGGAGATTCGGCCCTGGTCGTGGAAATCGGTGAAACGATCGGCGAGGCCACGCACGCCAGGGTGCAGGCCGCGCTGCATCTGCTCGAGGCGGAGCCGCTCCCGGCGGTGGTCGAACTCGTGCCGGCCTTCACGACGGTGACGCTGTTTTACGAGCCGCTGCGGGCGGTCCGGGCGGGCGCGCCGCCCGAAAACATCCCCGGCTGGCTGGAGGGCGCGGTGCGCAAGCGGCTGGCCCGCCTGCCCGTCAATCCCCCGGCCCGGCGAGGGCGGGCGGTCGAGATTCCGGTTTGCTACGACCCCGAATTCGCGCCCGATCTCCCCGAAATCGCCCGCCATACCGGCCTCTCGCCCGAGGAGGTGGTGCGCCGCCATCACGAATCGGCCTATCTCGTCCATCTGCTCGGCTTTGCGCCGGGGTTTCCCTACATGGGCGGCACGCCCCCGGAACTCGCGCTGCCGCGGCGGGCCGTCCCGCGCGCGAACGTCCCGGCGGGTTCGGTCGGGATCATCGGCACGCTGTGCTGCATCTATCCGGTGGAGACGCCCGGCGGATGGAATCTCGTCGGGCGCACGCCCCAGCGGCTGTTCAACCTCGCCGAAGACCCTCCGGCCTTTTTGCATCCGGGCGACCGGGTGCGGTTCCGGCCGATCACGCGCGAGGAGTTCGCGCAGCTTTCGGCCGCATGAGCCTGCAGGTGCTCAAGCCGGGGTTGCTCACGACGGTCCAGGACCAGGGACGGTGGGGCAGCCAGCGCCACGGAGTGGTGGTGGGCGGCGCCGTCGACGGTTTCGCCGCGCGGGTCGCCAACATGATCGTGGGCAACGACGAGCACTGCGCGGTGCTCGAGCTGGCGCTGGTGGGGCCGGAGTTGCGGGCGCTGGACAATGCACTCGTGGCGGTCTGCGGCGCGGACTTCGATTTCCGGGTCGGCGGGAAAACGGCGCAGCGCAACCGTCCGGTGCTGGTGCAGGCGGGCGAGGTTTTGAGTTTCGGACAGGTTCGGCAGGGGGCGCGGGCCTGGCTGGCGGTGGCCGGCGGCATCGACGTGCCGGTCGTGCTCGGCAGTCGCAGCACCTATGCGCGCGGGCGGATGGGGGGCATCGAAGGCCGGCCGCTGATCGCCGGCGACGCGGTGCCGGTCGGCGCGCCCTCGGCTTGCGCGGTGCGGATGCGGCAGTCGTTGCAGGCGGCCGGCGAAGTCAGCCCGCACTGGAGCGTCCGGCCGGAAACCCTCGGATCGGGACCGGAGCCCGGCCGCGTGCGCGCCGTGCCCGGGCCGGAATGGGAACTCTTCACCCTGGAAGCGCGGCAACGTCTGTTCCGGGAGACCTATGCGGTGACGAAGGACGTGGACCGCATGGGCATGCGGCTTGCCGGTTTGCCGCTCGAACTCGCGGAGCCGCGCGACGAAATCTCCTCGGCCGTCAACGTCGGCGTCGTGCAGGTGCCGGCCTCAGGCCAGCCGATCGTGCTGCTGGTCGGGCGCCAGACGGTGGGTGGCTATCCGCGCATCGCGGCGGTGGCGACGGTCGATCTGGGCCGGCTTGCGCAGCTGAAACCCGGCGACCCGCTCGGGTTCGAGGAGGTCAGCGTCGCGCAGGCGCACGCCGAGTTGGTGGCTCGCGAGCATGATTTTGGGCGGGTCAAGGACGGGATCGGACGTTTGTTTGCGTGAATCCGCGCCCGCGCATCGACCTGAACTGCGACCTCGGGGAAGGGGCCGGCCACGATGCGGAGCTGATGCCGTTCATCACCTCGGCGAGCATTGCGTGCGGGGCCCACGCGGGCGACGAGGCAACGATGCAGGCGACGGTGGGTTTGGCGAAGCAGCACGGCGTGGCCGTCGGCGCGCACCCGGGGTTGGCCGACCGGGAGAATTTCGGCCGGCGCGAACTCCCGGTGACTCCGGGCGAGGTTTATCAACTCGTCCTCGTGCAGACCCGGCGGCTGCGGCAAATCGCGCAGGCGCAGCACGTGCCGCTGGCGCATGTGAAGCTGCACGGCGCACTCTACACGCTGGGGGCGCGGGATAAGACTCTGGCTGCGGCTGCGGCGCGCGCGGTTCAGGAGATTGATCCGCAACTGGTGTTTTTCGGGCTGGCGGGCAGTGCGCTGGTCGAGGCCGGCGCGGCCGCGGGACTGAAGGTGGCCAGCGAAGTTTTTGCGGACCGCACCTACCAGCCCGACGGCTCGCTCACGCCGCGGACGCAATCCGATGCGCTGATTTCCGACGAGGCGGCGGCCAGCGCGCAGGTGTTGCGCCTGGTGCGCGCGGGTCGGGTGCGGGCCACGGACGGCACGGAGGTCGTCGTCAGGGCCGACACAGTCTGCCTGCACGGCGACGGACCCCGGGCGGTGGTTTTTGCCCGGAAGCTGCGCGAGGCACTGGCGGGGGCAGGCGTCGAGGTGAGGGCCTGCTCCTCATGATCACCCCTCGGTGTCCGACGGTTGAGGGCTCTGATGATCTTTTAAATGGCCGCAGGAGGGCGGTGTATCAGTTTGCATGTGGGAGGGGCTTTATGCCCCGACTCGACGCGGGTAAACCCCCTCCCAGATTGGCAGCTCAGGCAAACCGATACACGACCAAAAGCACAAGAAACTCGAAAACGGCTGAAAGAAAACGAACGAGACCGGCCAAGGCGTTCAATCGGCTGGTGAATGCTGGCGGGCAGCAGAAATCCAAGGTTTTCACTCTGCGTTCTCCGCGTCCTCCGCGTTTCAACGCATTTTCAAGGATAGTTCAGTCGACTCAGGCTCGCAGATTCGGCTGACCGGTTGGCCAACGGGAGGGTTCGTCCCCCGATGGATCGCGGGGCGATCGTGGAAAATTTTCCCTGACGCGTCCGCCCGGTTCCTTCACCGCCGATCGCTCGCGTGATCTGAGTTGGCCCGGCCATGAAGGATTCTCCCCAACCGGATTCTGGATGGAATTCCGCGTTGGTTGGCGCGGTGCGTGCCAATCCTGTCACAGCATACTGTTAGACTTGCTTCGTCTTCGTCTTTGCTTGTTTGCTCAAGCGTTCGCTGGCCGGATAGGATTTTTAGTCGCACTGCTTTCTTTCCCCCAAAAAATTGCATACAGTTCACCCGCCATGGTGCAACGGATGCCCGGCCGATGGCCCGCGCTCCGGTGTGCGCCCGGTCAGGCTCGGCGTGCCACGAAAGAGGCGGCCGCCCGGGAATCATTTCCCGAGAGAAAACAGGATTTGTTTCCCGCACAGCGAGGTTCAAACCTCATCTATGGGTGGGTTTGTTATGCATTAAAACGTAGGCAACGAGCTTATTTTATAGTGCAGACTTTATGCGAACATTAGCGGTTAACCCCGATTTCCCCTCTGTTTACCACCCTTCTTTTGTCCCGGCTCCGGACGTCTTTCCTTTTTCCCCCATGAACTCACCTCGCTCCTCGCTCCACCGCCTGATCGCTCCGCTCCTAGCCCTGTTCGTCCTGACTCTTGTGACGTCGCTTGGTTGCGATTCTAGGAACATCCGCGGAAATTCTGGACACCGTCACCTCATTGTTACAAACGCGATTAATTTGGTAGCGGCATGATTCGGCGAACAGAATAAGAAGACAACCGATGCATGGGGGCTTTTCTTTTCGGATCGGGCAACAACCTCAGAATTTTTGTATTGCCGAGAAAATCTATTTGGGATGTCTCACGTTATGTGCGCGCAAATTACCACATATATGTGCGGAAAATTGCAAAATATGTGTGTGGTCCCGCCGTTCCCTGCGCACCTGTCTCCCAAGAAAATCGAGCATAGCCGATCGGTACATATGAGACATTTCGCATCTCATCGCTTCTATTTCGTTGGCTCTTTTGCCAACGATTCCCGATGGGGCGTTCGTCTTTCGCACCATCAACCCTGAAAAAATTCTCCTCCATGAAAAATAATCACCCGTGCATGGGTCTTGATTGTTTTGTCTGGCCTTATTGGCGCGGTTCGGGCGCAAACCGCCGCCGCGCCGTCGGCAGCGGCCGCCGCAGCAACCGCGAATTGGAATGATCTTCTCGTCGAAGCTCAGGCTCACGCGGACATGGTCAGCGGCATCCTCGGCGGCAAGGAACAAGCCAGTGCGGCTGTCCTTCGCCTCAAGACAATTGCCCGTCCCTCCTGGGCCAAGGGCGATCCAGATGGCGACTACGGTTACGCGGCGATCGATCTCGGAAGCCGTCTGATCGCGGTGGGTAAACCTGCCGAAGCGGCGCTGTTCTTCAAAGTTGCTGAGACTTCGTTGTTGACCGTCCTGAAAAAAACTCCGGATGCCGAGGCCATGGTGAAGGCGGGTTACCTGCAAAATTTGGCCCTGATCCACGGGACCTACCTAAACAACCCAACCCAGGCGCTGGTGGATCTCAATCAAGCCCTCGCCTTGCTACCAAACGACCCGTACTTGCTGGCAACGCGTTCCAACCTGCTAAGTGACAAAGCGGCATTCTTTCAACAGCAACCCCAAGGTTAAGGAGAATTTCACCATGCGCACACTCTTTCCCCTCTTCGGCTTGCTTGTCCTGGTGCGGAGCTTGCCTGCCTCGCAGCAAACAGTCTCTGCCACACCGTCGAGCCTGGCCGGATGGTCTGTCGTGGGAGCGGATATCGCTTCCTTAGCGACGCAACCCCAGCTCAGTCTTCCGGCCGGCGCACAGCTTGACCGCTCTTTCAACGCCACCGCCCTGAGCGTGCAGCTCACGACCAGTCCGACGATCAGCGAAAACACTGCAGACTGGCCAGTTCTTGAAATTGGTTCAGCAGCTTTGGTTTTCGGGCGGAGCGGAAATACCGGCAAATTATTGCTCTCGGTGGGAACAAACGCCCCGGTCGAATTACCGCAGTCTTTCGCTCTCGACGCAGAGGGTCGCAGTTCCGAACCCCTGACGGTCTCTTTGACCCTGCAAGGCGCCAATGTTGCCGTGACATTTTCCGGCCAGACCTGGCAGTTCGCGGCGGATGCTCTTACCAAAGGTCCGCTCGACGTCGTAGCTTCGGCCGGTGCCGCTCAGCCGTGGAGTATTGGCCGGCTGGATGTGACTGTCACGACGCCGGACCCCGTTGCTCCCCCCGTCGGTAACACTTCGTCGACAACAAAGTCCTCGGGAAGCGGTTTGTCCACTCAATCGAGCGGAGCTTCGAGTTCGCTCACTGACACTGGTGCGCAACCCTCAGCTGACCCAAACGGCGGACAGGCAAACGCCGGTGCTAGTACGGCGGCTAAAGCCCCTGTCCTCACCGTGGAGCTCTTCACACCACCTTCGGTCCGGTATGGGCGGGCCGATACGATTCGTCGCATTATCCAGAGCAAAAACTAACTTTTCCCTCTCATGAAGAAGTTCCTGCTCCCCCTGATTTTCGCCTTGGCGACTACGCGCAGTTTGGCCGTGGTCCCGTCGCCGTACACTCAGGCCGAAGAGTGTTCCATCACCATCTCCCTCCCCGGCGGAGGGGGTGGCCTCGCCATGACCGTTTATGATGAAAGCAGTTCGCCTCCGTCACCAAATACTGGAGTCAATTCCGGGGAGAGTATCATTGCCATAGCTGTTCTGCTCCCCGGCAAGGAGTACAAAGCTACGGTTTCGGGCACTCTGATCGGGGTATGGAACGGGACTAACTACACCTTCAACGGCAGCTACACCACGAGTTTTACTAGTCCGGCAGGCTATACATTCTACATCAACAACGTCCCGACTGAATCGTATGTGAAGACGATTTCCGCAACGTCGGGAAGCATGTCGATGCCAATCAGTGACAGCTATACGATTAAACTCGTGCCGAAGATCGATTTTACTCCGACCACGGCGGGAACTTTCAGTGGCATCAGCGTCGGCAAGGCGATCGATTGGAACATAGCTCTGGGCGGACTAAAAAACGGGTCCAGCGCAGGGCGCATTTATTTCAGCCAGCAAGACCTGACCAACGGTCCCTCGACCCGAGACCGTCTGTTTTATGCCGCTCAGCCGAACAATAGCCAGATCACTGCGGTTTATGATCCCTCAACTACTCGGCTGTATCAGATTTCTGCGCCGCAGGCGTTTGTTAATCTGGTTGATGACGGGAGCGGAGGCTACAACGCCAATTTCTATGTCAACGATCCTAGTCACATCACCTGGAACGGCAGTAGCTATACGATAAGCGGCATCAACCCTTGGAAAAACATCCATGTGCAGGCGCCGAGTTCGACCACGCTGCAGATTACGGAAACTGAAGGCAGCTACAATCGAGTTTCATTGCTGACCCTCGCGAGCGGTACAGTGTCTACTACGACCAACTACCAGTGGACTCTGCAGGAGGGCGGCGGCCAGCCCACTCCTACCACCTGGCTGCGCACAACGACCCACAATTTTGTCTACACCGCGAGCCCGACAGCCTATCGCGAGGACACCGTGGTGGTGCGCACCGGTGACGTCGGAGGCACTATCGTGGCCAAGACAAGGTATCACTATGTGGTCTATCCCTGGGGCGAGGAGGTCACACAAATTTCTGCCGATCCAGACACCTCGAACCTCCTCACTACCTATACGTATTTTTCGGGCGGAGTTGGGGCCGGCAATTACGACAAACTACAGTCCGTTACCGATCCAACCGGGCATTGGACGAGTTACGCTTACTACGACGACTGGAATCGGCGTGGACAGCTGCAAACGATCTCGCAGCCGTACGTCAATACACCAGGGACATGGAGCACGGCGAGCTTGGCGATTGGCAATTCATCCGGCCTGGATTATTCTGCGGATTTCAGCGGACGCTATCGAGTCCCCTCGACCAGAACGGATTGGGTAAATACACCGAGCAATCTCAAAACCGGCCAGCAGAGCAGCGTGCTTACGCTTAACAATTCCCGCTACAGTCAGAACTACTCGACATTCACAACGACAGATTGGGCCAGCAACCCTTTCGGCAGCAGCCCACTCAGCCAGCAGACCTATTCGGAAACGATCGATCCGACAGGGCTCAATGCCGATTATTTCGGCTTGCCTCTTTGCGTCAAACGGCCCGACCAGACGGAGGATGCCTATGCCTATTATCTTGGTACCTACAGTGGCACGACCTTCACGGCTTCAAGTTCCGGCACCTATTTACGGAGCAACGTATTCCATGGCACGACCAATTCGAGCGGAGCCGACTCCTTCACGAGCTACGCGAGTCAGACAGTCTCGACAGTTTATTTGGTACCAAATAAATCCACTATGGATGTGAGCATCCAAAGCCCGTCGGGTTTGGTTTTGCGCACTGAGAAATGGGTCTATATTGGCAGTCAAAGCTTCACTCTGCTGTCGTGGGCTAATTTTACTTACGACTTTGCAGGTAGGCTAACCCAGCAAGCGGCCAGCAACAACACAACGGTCACCAGCACGATTACTAATGGGCTGGTGATGGCCACGGTCGACACAACCGGCACCGAAACCGACTACACGTACGATCAACTCTGGCGCCAACGAACAAGTGTCAAGAAGGGTGCGGCAAGCATAGCGGCCGTTCTTACGTCGGGCTACAACTACCTGGTTCAGCAAGATATCACAACCACTAACACCTACGATGGGGCTAACCATGTCACTCAGCAGGTTGCCAGTTCGGTCTCAATTTCGCTCACAAGTTCGGCGACCTATGATCTCGCCGGCCGCGTCAAAACCGAAGTGGCGCCCGGCACAACAGTTTCCGGGTCGGGTCCGGCCAATTTCACCACCAGTTACGCCTATACCTCAAACGGCCTGGTACCACCGCTACGCTGCCCAATACCTCTACCAAGATCACGACGCTCAATCTCGATGGATCGGTGGCCTCGATCACCGGCTCAGGCGTTATCACGGAGCAGCACAATTATTTAATCGACGGCAATGACAACAAAGGGGTGCAAGTGGTACTAGGGAGTGGTTCTGCGACCGACATCACCAATACCTACTTTGACTGGCTCGGGCGCAAGGTGCAGGTATGGCACCCGGAGTGGGACGGCAACTACTACGCCAAGCAGTGGTACTACAATTCCAACGGACAGGTCTACAAATTCACCCAGCCGGGCCAATCGGCGATCCTTTACACGTACGACACCCTGGGTAATCTCTTTCAGACCTGCCTCGATGTGAATAACAATGGTGCTATCGATACCAACGGCACGGATCGGATCGCCGAAACCACGGTTGCCTTTTTCAATGGTGGCGGTGGCACCTGGTTCCTCCAGACGC
>CAYZGG010000119.1:0-12152 GCA_964477955.1 uncultured Opitutaceae bacterium | reverse complement strand
AGGGTGGCGACCGCATTCGGCGTCGTGAGATTGAGCGTGTAAGCGCCGGTGTTGTCCTCGGTGATGACGTTCAGCATGGCGCCGGATTTCAAATTGGCCTGTTGGATCGTGGCCACGTCGCCGGTGGTATCGCCGGTGTCGATGGTCATGCCGGCTCCGCCGCTGCCGAACAGCGCGACGCCGTTGAAGGTGCCGAGGGGGCTGGCGACGCCCGTGGTGCCGCCGATCTCGGCGGTGGTGCCGCCGATCGTGGCGCGCATCTGCTCCTGCAGCGCGGTGAACTCCTGCTGGTAGAGCGAAATGTCGGACGCGCTCTTGGTCGGGTCCTGCGCGAGCGTGGCCAGCTGGCTGAGCCGCGAAAGCACGGTGGACATCCCGCTCATGAAACCGTCGGAGGTTTGCACGTAGGACAGGGCGTTCTGGATGTTGGTGGAGGCGGCCTGAAGGCGGCCGTTCTGACCGGTGAAGGTGCTGGATTGGGCCAGGCCGACGGGATTGTCGGCGGGGCTGGTGGCGCTGGTGCCGGAGGACAGCCGGGTGAGGGACCGGTCCATGAGCTCCTGCATCTGGTCGAGGCTGGCGGCGAGGTTGATGCCACTGGTGGCGGCGGTGATGGTACTCATGGGGGAAAACGGGTTGGAGATGGCGGTCAGGCCGCGTTGGCCTTGCTGGCGGGTTTGCTGGGAGGAGTGGCGGGGGTCGGGGCGGCGGGGAGCGGCGGGCGGGTGCCGGGGCTTTTCAGCTGGGCGATCCGCGGCAGCTGCGAGAGGCCGGGGATGGTCTGGCCGGAAACGGGCTTGAAGGCGGAGGCCTGGTTGGTGGCGGCGATGGCGGCGTGCACCTCCTTGCGGAAGATGGGCACCTCGCGCGGCGCGACGATGCCGATCTTGACCACATCGCCCTCGATGCGGTTGATCCGGATCTCGATGCCGTCGCCGATGATGATCGCTTCGTTGACTTTGCGGGAGAGGACTAACATGGCGGGAAAGGGTTCAGGCGGTGGCTTGGGCGGCGGCGCGAGTCTCCACCAGCGGGTGCTGGGTGCTGTAGCGCGAGTAGTTGGAAATGACCAGCTGGCGGCCGATGCGGGTGCGCCGGTTGATGATGATCGGGCCGACCAGGTTGACCTTGGCCTCGATCGGCTGCTGATTTTGCAGGGAGACGATGTTGAGGATCATGATCTCGGCGGGATCGGTCAGCTCCAGCCCGGCGGCGTCCTCGTCAAACAGTTCCGGTTCATAGCCCGGCACGGCGCCGGCCGGCTCGATGACGATGAAATGGACGGTGTCGGTCGCGCTGTGCAGTTTGAGCCAGAGGAAGGGCAGGTGGTCCTGCACGTAAAGCAGCTCGGCGCGCGTGTAGTCGCGGAATCCGATCAGGCCTTGCGGCAGGGTGAAGGTGTGGGCGGCGGTCGGGGGCTCGACGTCGGCAGGATTGATATCGGGGAGGATTTTCATGGCTATTGGACAGGGAGGTAGGTGAGCAGCGAGTGCTGCATGATGCTGGCGGCCGACTGGATGGCGGCCTGGTAGGCGTTCTGCGCCTGGGTAAGTTTCACGACAGTGGAGGGCAGATCGGCGCCGGTCTCGCCGGAGACGAGCTGGGTGAGGCTTTGCGAAAGGCTGGTCTGCTGGGCCTGCGTCACCTGGATGCGCATCTGCACGGCGCCTTGGGCGGCCATCGCGTTCGTGATGGTGTCCTCGTCGGTGGAGAGGTTCGTCTGCACCGCGCTGACCGCAGCGCTGTTGCCGGAGCTGAGGGCATTGCGCAACGTGATCAGGTTGTTCATGAACGACGAGAGCCCCTGGTTCGTGGCGCCATCGGAGCCGGAGGCAATACTGGCCGTGGAGGACAGCGGAATGCTGTTCTGGGCGGTGTTGCCGTTGTAGGCGACGGCGGTGATCTGCCCCTGGGCGTTGGTGGTCGTCGTATAGGGCGGAGTGTTTACCGCGGTGCCGGCGAAAAGATAATTGTTGTTCAGCTGGCTGTTGCCGAGCTGGACCGTCTGCTGGATCAGCTGGTCGACCTCGGCCGCGTAGGCGCTCATCGCGCTGGCGCCCGCGGTGCCGGTGCCCAGGGTGGCCAGCTGGCCGATGCGATCCGAAATGGAATTGATCTGCTGAAGATTGCTGCTGGTGGCCTGGCTGACCTGCAGGGCGGTGTTGGCATTCGAGCCGTACTGGCTGAGCGCCCGGCTCTGGCTGTCGTCGATCATCACGCGCCCGAAGGCGGCGGGATCGTCCGACGGCTGCGTGATGCGCAGGCCGCTGGACACCTCGCTCTGCAGCTGCGTCTGCTGGAGGTTGAGCGCCTGAATCTGGGCGATGATATTGGTGGAAGTGCTGTTGGTGACGACACGCATGGGGAAGAATGGTCAGGCCTAGTTGCCGAGGTTGGTGACGAGAGTGTTCAACAGGGAGCTGACGGTGGAAAAGACGCGGGCGGAGGCCTGGTAGGCACTCTGGTATTTCATGAGATTGCCCACCTCCTCGTCCATGGAAACGCCGCTGATGTTGTCGCGCTGGCTTGTGACGAGATTCTGGACCGACGTCTGGTTGGTCACGAGGGAGTTCATGCTGGAGAGCGACTGGCCCAGGCTGCTGACCGCGCCGCTGAAATACTGGTCCATGGTGCCGTTGATGGCGTCGCCACCCGCGGTCGAAAAGCTGTGGTTCGCGAGGGCGGCGACCGCGAGGGCGATGGAATTGTCGCCCGCTGCGCCGGTGCCCGCGACCAGATTGGTGGCCGTCACGCCGTTGGAAACGGCAATCGTGGCGGCGGTCGTGCCCGCGGCGTTGAAAAAGTCGCCGCCGGCCGTGGCGGACGGATTGTACGCGGCATTGACCGAGGTCACAATCTGCGAGGCCAGCGCATCGAGGCTGTTGCGCAGGTCCTGGATCGGGCCGGTGCTGGCTGTGATGGCGCCGTAAACCGAGCCGGAGGAAAAATTCAAGGGAGTCGCCGCCGCCCCGCCCGTGAGCACGGAGCCGGTGAGGGTCAGCGGGCCGGTCACCGACGTGCCGTTGACGAGCACGACCGGGTTGTTGCTGGCGTCCTTCATGGCGACCTGGATCGTTCCGTTGGCGTTGGTCACGGTCTGGATCGGCACATCAGCCGCCAGTTTTTCGATGGCCGTCTCGCGCTGGTCGCGCAGGTCGACGGCGGAGCCCGGGTGGCCGACTTCGACGCTGGCGATCTGTTTGTTCAGGTTGGCGATGGTCAGGAGTTGCTGGTTCGCATCGGCGACGGAGCTCTGGGCCTGGGCGGTGGCGTCGCTCTGCGTCTGGGCGAGGTTGGCGTCGGTCGCCTGGAAGGTGGTCGTGAGGATCTGGGCCTCCTGGAGGAGCGTCTGGCGTTCGCCGGCGTCGGTCGGTTGCGCGGCGAAACTCTGGAAGGCGTTGAAAAAATCGTCGAGGGCGGCGCTCAAGCCGCCGGTGCCCGCGTTGGAGGTGGTGCTGCTGGCGCCGCTGGTGTTGGAAATATTCTGGCCCAGGCCCGCCTGGGCGGTCTGGAGAAACTGCTGCTGGGTCTGGTAGGAGTTGCTGAGCGAGATTTCGCGCGAAACCTCCTGGTCGAGGAGGGCATCGCGGCTTTGGGACACGCCGAGGGCCTGGAGCCCGAGGCTTTGCGCGCCCTGCGGGGTGACGATCGTGCCGAGGTCGCCGAAGATCACGCTCTCGCGCGAATAGCCCGGGTTGTTGACGTTCGCGAGGTTCTTGCCGGTGATCTGCACGGCGTAGCTTTGCGCGTTGAGCGCCTGGACGCTGGCATCGAGAGTACTGAAAAGACCGGACATGGCGGGGGATGGGTCAGCCCGCAGCCTGGAGGGCGGCCGCGGGATGGGAGGTGGCGACGCGGCCGTCGGGGGCGTAGGTCTGAATGAAGGACTCGGGGCGGAGCTGGCGGAGGAGCAGCTGATGGGTCTCGACCGTACGGGCCAGCAGCGTGTGATTCTGGCGGGACATCCGGCGCACCCGGTGGAGGATGACGTTGACCTCGCCGATGAGGGCGGAGATGAGCGGCCGGACTTCGACCGAGAAGAACGGCAGGAGGGAGCGGAGCGTGACCGTGGGCGGCTGCCCATGGCGCCCGGCAAAGGTCTTCACGAGGTTTTCGCGGCGCACGCGGCTTTCGTTGATCACGCGCACCTGTTCCTCGATCATTCCGCTCACGCGGAGCACGCCGTCGGCGTCGCGGGCGAAGAGCCGCTTTTGCTGCTCTTCGAAGAGGCCGGCCAGCACGCCGTACTCGGCGAGTTCGGTGCGCAGGGCTTCGGCGATGTTGTTCCAGGCTTCGTTCATGTGGTACCCTTGGGTGTGGCCGGCGTGGGGGCGCTGTGGCCGTGGGGGGAAAGTTGTTGTTGGAAAGTCTTGGACAGGCCGAAGCCGCCGCCTTCGCTGAGCTTGCCGGCGAGCACATCGGTGAGCAGGTAACCGTAGACGCTGCCGCCCGTACCGCCGGACTCGCCGCCCATGATCTTGCCCACGCTGTCCTGCAGGAACTGGCGCAGCAGGATCGCCTCGAACTGACCGGCGACCGCCTTGACCTGCTGGTCCTGCGGGAGGGCGGCGAGGGCCTTCTTGTTGCCGCCCAAGGCCAGGGCCGCGGCGGCGCGCGAGTGCTTGCCGGTCGGATCGGTTCCGAGCGGCGAGGTTCCCGCGGAAAGGAGGGGGGCCACGGACATGGTCAGTTGATAATGAGCTCGGCCTGGAGGGCGCCGGAGCGTTTGAGGGACTGGAAAATGGCCATCATGTCGCGGGACGACACGCCCAGGGCGTTCAAGGCCGCGGCGAGGCGTTCGATCGTCGGCGGCTCGTTCAGGACGGTGAAGCCACCCTTGACCTCGTTGACGCTGGTCTGGGTGCTCGGGACGGTGGTCGTCTGGCCGGAGTTGTTGAACGCGTTGGGCTGGCTGACGCTGAGATTGGAGGTCACCGTGATCGTGAGGGCGCCGTGGGCGATGGCCACGTGGGAGATGCGGACGGTGGAGGTGGCGACGATGGTGCCGGTGCGTTCGTTGATGACGATGCGGGCCAGCGTATCGGGTTCGCATTCGACAGTGCCCAGATCGGCGAGGAAGGAGACGTCGCGGCCGTGATAGGCCGGCGGCACATGCACCCTGATCGTGGCGGCGTCGGTGGCCTCGGCGAGGGCGGGCCAGCGGGTGTTGATGGCGTCGGCCAGCCGGGCCGCCGTGGTGAAATCGGGGTTGTACATCAGCAGGCGGAGGACGTCGTCGTGCACGAACTGCGCGGGAATTTCCCGTTCGACGATGGCCCCGTTGCTGATGGTGCCGACGGTCGGATGATTTTTCTGGACGGTTGCGCCGCCGGCCCCGCCGGAGCCTCCGAGGAACCCGCCGATGGCGATGGGGCCCTGGGCCACGGCATAGGTGCGGCCGTCGCCGCCGAGGAGCGGCGTCTGGAGCAGCACCCCACCCTGCAGCGTCTTGGCGTCACCCATGGAAGAGACGGTCACATCGATGCGGGCGCCCGGTTTGAGGAACGCCGCGATGTCGGCGGTGAGCATGACCGCGGCGACGTTCTTGGCCTTGATGTCCTGCGGGGCGACGGTGATGCCGTAGCGTTGGAGAATGTTGGCGATGGTGTGGAGGGTCGAGGTGGCGTTGCTATCCCCTTCCCCGGCCAGACCAACCACGATGCCGTAGCCGACGAGCTGGTTGTCGCGTCCGCCTTCGACCAGCGTGAGATCCTTCAGGCGGGCGGCGCTGACGAAAGGGCTGAACGACGGAAGGACGGAAAAGCTGAAAAGGACGGCCAAGCCGGCCGCCCGCCGCGGCGTCGGGCACAAAGAAAAAAGCATCCGTGCAAAGTGTCTCATGTCTCAGTTTCTCAGAACGGCCGCAGTTTCTCGTAGAGCTTGGCCAGCCAGCCGCGCTTCTGGGAGTCGGTCAGGTTGCCTTCCGCCACGAATTCGACGTGAGCGTCGGCAATGTTGCTGGACTGGACGGTGTTGTCGCTGCCGATGTCGTCGGAGCGCACCAACCCGTGAAGAATGACATACTGGGTCTCGCCGGAGAAGGTCACGACGCGCACGCCTTCGATCACGAGGTTGCCGTTGGGCAGGGTGTCGGTGACGAGCACGGCGGCGCGGCTGTTCAGGCTCTGGTTGTTGCTGATGTCGCCGGAGCCGTCGTAGGCGGCCTTGCCGCCGATCTGGATGCTGGGCAGCGCGCCCTTGTGCAGGCCGGTCGTCGGATAAAGGAAACTCGTGACGGCGTCGTTGATGGAGGAATCGCGGGCCGTCTTGGTGCTCTGCGAATTCTGCGCGGCAACCGATTCGTTGACGACGATCGTGAGGATGTCGCCGGCGCGGGAGGCCTTGCGATCGGCGTAGAGGCTGTGCTCCGCGCCGTTCACGGGCCAGATGGAGCCGGCCCAGGCCGCGGCGGGCGCCAGGGCGAGCGTGAGCGACGTGAGCAGCGCGCGCGGCAGGTTAGAAGCGGATTTGGACACGGTTTTCATCGACGACAAATGCGGTAAAATCTTTGCGGGATTCGAGATTGCGGACGGTGACGGCCTCGCCCTGCGAACCATTTTGCATGGCGAGCGCCTTCATGGTGATGCTGAGCATGCCTTCGGAGGCGGAGACATCCACGACGTCGCCCTTGCGCACGAGCGGGCGGCGGCCGATGTCGCGCCAGGTGAGCAGGCGGCCGGCCTGGACCGAGCGGGTGAAGATGAAGGTGCGGTCGCCGACGGAGGCGGGCACCACGTCGCGTTCGCGGAGGAGGTCGATGCGACGCGTGTCGAGCATCGAAGGATCAAACGGCTCGCCGTTGGTGAGCGGCTGGCGGGCGGCCCAGACGTCCCGCCACAGGCAGGCGCGGAGCACGAAGGTGGTTTCGCCGGTGGAAACACCGTCGGCCAGCACATGGCAGTGGAGAAGCAGCGAGCCGGACGGCAGGGTCGGATATTCCAGCACCTGCACCTGCCAATTAAGAGCGACGCGGTCGGGCGGGTTCCAGGTCCGGAGCAATTCCAGCTGGAGGTCGCCCTCCAGATTATAATGCGCCGTGAGATCGCGGGCCAGCGCCGCGACCAGATCCTCCTGGGCGAAGGGCGCGGGGGTGGCCGAGGGCGCGTGCTCCGGCTCGGTCGCCGGCGCGGGGACCGCCCACGCCAGAAGACCGGCGAAGGCGACAAAGGAAATGGCGGAAAGGGAGCGCATGGCGTCAGCGTTTCATCTGGGCGATGTTCTGCAGCATCTCGTCGGAGGTCTGGACCGACTTCGAATTGATTTCGTACGCGCGCTGGGCGACGATGAGGTTCACCATTTCCTCGACGATGTTGACGTTGGAATTCTCGGTGTAGCCCTGCATCGTGCTGCCGAAGCCCTGTTCGCCGGGGTTGCCGGTTTCGGGGGCGCCGCTCGCGGTGGTTTCCGAATAAAGATTGCCGCCCATGCTCTGCAGGCCCGAGGGATTGGCGAACCGCGCCAGGGTGAGCCGGTAGCTGGTGGAGCCGCTGGCGGACTGCACGGTCACCTGGCCGTTCTGGGCGATGGTGACGGTGGAGCCGGCCGGCACGTTTTGAAAACCGCTCAGCACGGGCATGCCGTCGGTCGTGACGACCTGACCCTGGGCATTGAGCTGAAAGGAGCCGTCGCGGGTGTAGCCGATGGTGCCGTCGGGGCGCTGCACCTCGAAGAAGCCGTCGCCCTGGACGGCGACATCGAACTGGCCGCCGGTGTTGGTGAGCTGGCCCTGCGTGAAGATTTTCGAGGTGGACGCGATGCGGGAGCCGTTGCCGACCTCGACGCCGGTGGGGACGAGGTTGCCGCCGCCGGAATCGGTGCCGGCGGCACGCGGTCTCTGGTAGAGAAGGTCCTGGAACTGGATCTTGCTGCGCTTGAAGCCCGGCGTGTTCACGTTCGCCAGATTGTTGGCGATCGTGTTGAGGTTGATCTGCTGGGCGTCCATGCCGGTGGCGGCTGAATAGAGCGAGAGGTTCATAGGACGGGGGGCGGAGTTGGCACGCTGTGCGGGGGGAAAGGCATCCGCACCACGACTGGGGCCGGCCCGGCCCCATACCGGGCTCGGCCATGCAGTCGTGATTGCGGTTGTCTATATGGGGAATTCATTGGCGGCGGCTCAGCCGAGGGCATCGAAGGTTTTTTGCATCTGCTCGTCGGTCGAGGTGATGCTCTTCTGGTTGGCCTCGTACGCGCGGGAAATCAGGACCAGGTCGACCATCTCCCGCAGCGGCTGGACGTTGCTCTGTTCGAGGTAGCCCTGCATCAGCTCGGGTTTCGCGACCGTGCTCATGCCGGCGCCGGCGCCGGCCGAAAACAATCCGCCCGCGGCGGGCGTCAGGGCCGCCGGATTGGAAAATGTACGGATGGCCAGCTTGCCCAGCGTCGTCGTGCCTTGGACGATGGAACCGTCGTGATTGATCGTGATGTTGCCGCCGCCCGGCTGCAGGACGATCGGCGATCCGCTGTCCGAAAGCACCTGGCAGTTGCCCGCGGTCACCAGCGTGCGGTCGGCGGTGACCTGGAACTCGCCGCTCCGGGTGTAGGCGAGGCTGCCGTCGGGCTGCTTTAATTCGAAAAATCCATCACCCTGAATCGCCACATCCAGGTCCCGGTTGGTCGGTTCGGTTTCACCGCTGGTGTAATTGATGCCGCTGGTCGTGCGGGTGAAGACGGCGGGGACATCGGTGCCCGAGCTGTTGCTCTTGCCCGTCGGGTCGAGGTTCCACTGGCCGGCAGCCTCAGTCGAGAATTGCACCGTCCGCTTGCGGTAGCCGGTGGTCTGCGCAGACGTGATGTTCTGCGCGACGGCGTCCTGCCAGCGCTCAAGGGCTGAAAGCGTCGCTGCGCTTTGGTAGAGCCCGATATTCATAGTACCCAACCCAGAGCAACGCTGGTGCCAACAGAGCTTCAACTATCTTTAGTCGTTAATCTATAAACGATTAAAAAGTAATTAACCTCCTCGAAATGCCCCAATGGATCGGCCTCGCCCCCCGCGAGGCAATTCTTGCCGGGCCGGCGGGCGCCCGAGGGCAAGTCACCTGCGCGCCGGGCCGGTCCGACGAGGGGGTTTTTACAAAAGAACAGCTGGCTTGGACCGCCGGCCCCACCCTATTTCCCGGCCGGAACCGGAGGCCGGCTGTTGATGGCAAAGCGCGACACGCCGCTGCGCCGGCAGGCATCCATGATCTGTTCGAGGAACTGCCGGTCGATGCTTTCCGGGGTGACAATCTCGATCGCAGTGTGGTTCTTGTCTTTGACCAACCTGGCGATCGCCGGGGTCAGCTGAGCCAGTGGGGTTGGCGCGCCCTCCACGGTCACGGCTCCTTTTGCATCCACTTTGAGGTGGATGACCAGGCCATCGGCGGCCAGGGCGAACACCGCACCGACCAACATTCCGAGCAGGGCCAGAAAAAGACGCGCGGCGTTTTTCATCGTGAGGATTTTGGCTCAACTCGCCCCGCCTGATCAAGGCTAATGCCGGTCCCGCGCACCGGATCCGGTTTCGCGGCGACCAGACTTTCAGCTCCCGGCGGGATAAAGACAGTCGATTTCGATCCGCTCGCCGCAGGCACAGGTGACAACCAACCGGGTGACCTTGTCGCCCTGCTTGACGCATTCGACCGTCGCTCCGGTTGGAGCGGGACGGACGATGCCCGGTGTCGGCGCCCCCGGACGATGGCCGTGCAAGGCGCGCAACGGTTCGGCTTCAGCGGCCTTTTTTCCAAACAGAAAGGGTTTCATGGCGAGGAAGATTTCGGCGGCGTTCGAGGTGGAGGATCAGGAGTCTGGGCGGCCGCGGCGGTCCGCTCGGCCTCGCGTCTCTTTGAACTCAGGGTCAGGCTGATGGTGATGCGCTGGTTGGACTCGGAGTCGGGCTTTTCCCCGGTGATCGGACGCGTGTCCGCGTAGCCGGTGACGCGCTCGATCTGTGCCGGGTCGACCGCGTAATGGACCAGCTCGCGCCGGGCCGCGTTGGCGCGATCGGAGGAGAGCTCCCACGCGGAGTAGTCGGCCCGTTTCAAGTCGAGATTGGCCTTGGTGTGGCCGTCCAGGGTCACGCGGAAATGATTGCGGTCGATCAGCCAGGCGAGGTTCTGGATGAGATGCAGGCCGGAGTCCGTGAAATCCGCCGTGTCGCCGACGAACAGCGGCCGCTTCGTGCGGTCGAAAAGGGTGATACGCAGCCCGTCGGAGGTGACCTGCACGTCGATCGGCTTTTGCTCGAGATTCTCATCGAGGTGCAGGAGACGGTAGAAATCGGCGGCCACGGAATTGAGAAACTGGAGCTGGATCTGCTTGGCCTTGTCCTCGGACTTTTCCTTGCCGGCGGACTCCTCGCCCTTCGGCGCGGAGCTGTCGTTGCTTTCCTTGTTGAAAGGCATGATGCCGGAATGGTCGGTCATGGGGGACGTGAACGGGCTTTGAAAATAGCGGGAGGTGGCGATGAGGATTTTTTTGTCCTGGGCGGAAATCCAGAGGACCATGAACAAGGCCATCATCGCGGTGACAAAGTCCGCGTAAGCTACTTTCCAGGCTCCTCCTCCTCCGCCGGCCATGGTGCGTGGTCTCCGTTATTTGCCGAGGCCCTTGACCGCGGCCTCCAGTTCCTCGGCCCCGGGCTGGACGGAGCTGTCGAGGGAACGGCGGGCAATCTCGACCGCGGTGAGCGGGGCGAGGCCCTTGGCGAAGCCGGCGACGGCCTGCATGATGCATTTGAGGCAGAGGTGGTCGGCGTCGTCGTTGAATTTGACGCGATTCGCCAGGGGGTTGACGAACCCGTAGGCGACGAAAATTCCCAGGAGGGTGCCGGTCAGGGCGGCGGCGACGCGTTCGCCCACGACCTCGGGACCGTCGGCGATGCCGGCCATGGTGTTGATGATGCCCAGCACGGCGGCCACGATGCCGATGCCCGGGAGCGAGTCACCCACCAGCTGGAGGATGTGGACGGGGTGTTCGGCCTCTTTCATCTTGGCGTGCAGCTCCGCCGACATCAGATCCTCGAGCTGGTCGGGCTTGATCTTGCCGTCGATGACCGGCTTGAGGCCGTTGCACAAAAACTGCAGCCGCTCATGATGCGAGAGCAGCGAGGGGTATTTGAGAAAAATGGAGCTTTTCTGCGGATCCGTCACATGCTCCTCGAGGGCGATCAGGCCGTTGCGGCGGCCGGTCATGAAGAGTTCGTAGAGCAGCTTCAGCAGGTCGAAAAATTCCGCCTTGCTGGTCACCTTGCCGCTGACGGTGAGCTTGAGCTTGTGGACGATCTCCTTGAGCACGTGTCCCGGGCTGGCGATGATGAGCACCCCGGTCGCCACACCGAGGATGACCACAAATTCGGAAACATGCAGCAGGACAAGCGGCTTGCCACCCGCCAGCATAAAGCCGCCGAGGGTGGACGCCATGACGACGACGGCTCCGATGATGACAAGCATGCGTGGTCGCGGCGCAATGTCCTCAGCGGTTGCGGGCCCGGCCGAGGAAGGCTCTCAGGCCGATGATGGTCTGTGAGTGGATTTGGCAAATGCGTGATTCGGTCAGACCGAACACGGCCGCGATTTCGGCGAGACGCATGTTTTCAAAGTAATACATGGCGAGTATCTTCCGTGGTATATCGGGCAGATCCGTCATCCGTTGAGTGAGAAGTTGTAAAAGCTCCTGCTTTTCCATGTTGTCGCGACCGGTCTTGTCGGTGTCGTCGGCCAGAAGTTCATGGAGGGAAGCTCCTTCGGACTCTTCGCCGTCGGCATGCTGGTCGAGAGCGATAAAGGTCACCGGGCGGATCTCCTCGAGCCACTTGGCATACTCCTTGTGGGAAAGCCCGAGCGCTTCGCAGATCTCGTCCTCGGAGGCGGTGCCCCCGATCTTCTGCTCGAGTTCGTTGATGGCTTCCTTGAGCTTGCGGGCGCGGGCGCGGGTGCGGCGGGGGCACCAGTCCATGCGGCGCAGCTCGTCGAGCACGGCGCCGCGGATGCGCATGGCGGCGTAGCTGGCGAAAGTGTTGCCCTGGACCGGGTCGTATTTGCGCACCGCGGCGATGAGGCCGGTGACGCCGACGCTGTAAAGGTCGTCGGCCTCGATGTGCGCGGGCAGGGTCAGCTTGATGCGGTCCACGACATTGCGGACCAGCGGGAGGAAGCGCTCGATCAATTCCTTTTCAT
>CAYZGG010000118.1:0-12406 GCA_964477955.1 uncultured Opitutaceae bacterium | reverse complement strand
CACATGAGCGACCTTCCGGGCTTCCCCTATCAGCTGCTGTGGGAGGAGCGCCAGCTCGTTTCGGTGGCCAATCTCACTCGAAAAGACGGTTTGGATTTCTTAGGCATGGTCCCGAAGATGGGCATCGTCACCCAGACCACGAGCTATCCACTCAACCAGGCAAACCAAGCTCTCGCCGATCTCCGCGCCGGCCGCTTTGAAGGTGCGGCTGTACTCGTGCCGTGAACAGATTGGCCGCCCGGCAAAGTTACCACCGAGCCTACTGGCGCTAAGCCTGGCTTTGCGATCGGTGATTGAATCTAAATTGGTTACACATTCTATGTTTTTGATCACAGGTGCTTCGGGACGCATTGCCAGACGTGTGGCGGCATTGCTGACGCAAACAGGCTGTGGTCTGCGCTTGATGACGCGGCACCCGGGACAAATGCCCAGAGTGGATGGAACGGAGGTGGTTCGTGGCGATTTCGCAGAACCGGGATCGTTGGATGATGCCTTCGCGGGCGTGTCAACCGCCCTGGTGGTCTCAGGGTCGGGCGAACCAGGGGAACGGGCGCGACTGCATCGGAATGCATTTGAAGCCGCCGCGCGGGCGACGGTAGGACACGTCGTCTATTTATCGCTGCAGGGCGCCTCTCCGAGTTCAAAATATCCATTTTCCCGCGACCACTTTTTGAGCGAACAGTATCTGGCCGCGACCGGTCTTCCCTACACCGTGCTTCGAAACGCGTTCTATTTGGATATGTTTCTGGAACGATTCGATCCCGACGGAGTGATGCGCGGTCCGGCAAACCACGGGCGGGGAGCTTTCGTTTCCCGCGAGGACGCCGCCCGGACCGCAGCCGCCGTGCTGGCGAATCCGCCCGGCGGCACCTACGACGTAACTGGACCTGAGGCGCTAAATCTCGACGAGGTGGCCAGTCGCTTCGCGTCGCTCACTGGCCGGTCGCTTGTTTATCAACCGGTGTCCGCAAGATCCGCATGCGACCGACTACGCAAACCGGAAACCGCCTCTTGGCGCGCTGATCTAGCCATCGGATGGTTTGAGGCGATTGCGAACGGAGAGTTGGAACACACCAGCGATGCCGTTTTCCGTCTCACCGGAAATAAGCCGATGAACCTGGAGGAGTATTTCACCCAGTTTGCCGAATTGCTGCGATCGTTTCAGTTAGCACCGATCTAGAATCTCGTTGGTGATCGATTCTTGCAAGATTGTCGACCGCATCAACCGGCCTTGAGGACGGTGACTTTTCGGTATCGAGCTAGTGTTCGCGGCCCCCATACGACGATGACGACTACTGCCGCGAGTGCCATGATCACGCCGTGGACACGCGGATCCCAGTGCGAACCATGGATCGGAAACGATTGCCAGGCGAGGTTGCTCACGGCGTGGAAGAGGGCCACCGCAAAGACACTTTTGCCGGTGTTGTTGTAGAGCCAAACCATGAGGACCCGCATTGCTATTGTGCCGAGACACCACCAGCCGATCCATGCCAGCGGTCGGTGGGCCTGCACCAGCGGCAAGATATGCCAGGCGGCCCAAACCACCCCCAATAACACGCTGGCCTGAAGCGCCCCCCACCGGTCTTGCAGCGGGTCGATGGCGTATCCTGACCAACCCAATTCCTCTGCCAAGGCACCCGCGAAGAACCCAGCCAGCAGGCCCAGCGTCTCCAGAATCGCAAACTGCGGAGCCGGAAGCGGCACCCCCATCAAGCGCAGCACGCCATACGACAACACCGACACGCCGGGCATCAGAAGCAGGATGGGCGCATACCAGATTTTTGCTCTGATTCGCTTGTAGTCGAAGGCTCGCCTCAGCAGCGCGGTCACGCCCGCGATCTTGTTTTCCCGGTAAACAAGAATGATCGCCGCTGTTACCGGACAAACAATCGCGAGCGCGGCAATGGGAACACCGGGCAACAGCTGCAGTCCGGTCACCCCGCCAATCACCAGGAATGGAATGGATAGAGCGAATACCAACAAAAAGAACTGCAGCGGCGACCTGCTCCGCGTCGCGTTGGTATTCAACAAATCCTCATCAACCAATCGGGGAGATTGTGGCAGTTGCATAACCAGGTATTCGCTACTTCGTTGGCGGGCGCCGCTCTTGCACGGCCTGGAGGAACGATGTGATCTCGCGCAGGGCGTCGGCATAGTGGCCGACCAAGGCATGACCGCCGGTTGGGAAGATGATGGCCCTGCCGGCGGGCACGCCGGCGGCAAGATACTTCGCCCGACTGGCCGTGCCGAACCTGTCGTCCTCGGCACTGATCGTCAGGACCGGGCAGGAGATCTTCTCGACCGGATAGGGCTCGTGCGTGGCAGCAGTCTTGATGTCGAACTGCATCCCTCCGGAGCGCGGGCGCACCGGCAGCAGGTGTTCTAGCACCTGCTGCACTCGCATCTGCTCGCTGGGCTCGGCGGTGCGCAAAACAGCGGCGTCTGTGCCGAGCATCATCCGGGTCATTCCACCGGGCATGATCGGCATTAGTTTCAACGCTGCCCAGGCGACGAAATCGGAATTGAAAATCGCTTTGGCGATGGCGCCGCCGTGAATGGCCGTCCCTGCCGGCAGGAAATCGGCGGGGCAGAGGAGCACCAGTGCCCGGCAGCGTTCCGGATGACGGATGGCGAACTGCAGGGACGACCACGCGCCGGCCGAGATGCCAACTACCACCACCTTGTCGAGGCCAAGACGGTCCAGAAGTTGGACATCGGCATCAGCCTGTATCGCCGTCGTGAGGTCGCCGGGCAGGGTCGAACGAAGATAGCCAAACCGAGACGGAACGATGAGCTGATATCCGCGCCCGGCCAGCGCGCCGGTCATGTCGACGCCCTGATCAAAGCCGCCTTCGGCGCCGTGAACGACCAGGACCGGCGGCCCTTCGCCCATCGCAGCATATTCCAACGTGCCGAAGGATGTCTCCATCGTCTTGCTGCGGCCGACGAGGCGGGCGCGGGCGGCTTTCAGGTCATGCACAAAGGTAACGTAGATGCCGGCGACGCCAACGATGAGGACTGCGAGAATGACAAAAAAGATTTGGCGAGGGCTCATGGGCAGAACATCTTTAGGTCAGCCGTCGCCTGAAGAGCCAGGCGGCGCCGGAAAGGGTTACGAGGCCGATGACGGTGAGCGGCAGAAAGTCAGGCAGGAGCTGGGCGAAACCGGCGTCCTCCAGGTAAACCCGTTTGGTGAGGTCGAGGGCATAGCGCAGGGGATTGATGACCATGACGCTTTGGAGGAAGTCCGGCATGCTGGTGACCGGGGTGGTCAGGCCGGAGAGGAGGGCAAACGGCATCACCAGGAGGAAGGCGTAGAGCATCGCCTGCTGCATGGTCTTGGCGATGGAGGAGACAAAAAGGCCAAGGCCGACCGCAGCCATCAGAAACAACCCGAGCCCAGCATAGAGAATGACAAAGGATCCGACGAAGGGAATGTGAAACCAAAACTGCGCGATCAGCAAAATCGTGGTCGATTGAGTCAAACCGATGACCATGTTGGGAGTGGCCTTTCCCACCATGATTTCAAGCGGGCGAAAAGGGGTGACGAGCAGCTGATCAAACGTGCCTTGCTCGCGCTCGCGGGCGACGGACAAGGCCGTCAGCATCAACGTGCCCATCATCGTCAGCGTGCCGATCAGGCTTGGAATCATGCTCCACCGCGAATCGAGATTGGGATTGTACCATGAGCGCATGACGATCCGGAGCGGCGGGCCGGGCTGGCCGTGGTCGGACCGCCAGTTGGCATTGAAATCGTCGACCACACTCCCGATATACCCCATGGCAGTGCCGGCGGTGTTGGAATTGCGACCGTCGCCGATCACCTGCAGCTGGGCGGTTTGGCCGGCGAGCAGGTGTCGCTCGAAATCCTGGTCGAACCGGACGACGAGAAGTGCGCGGCTGCTGTCGATCCAGGTGGAAACGTCCTCGATCCGGCCGAGATCGGCCTGGCGCTGAAAGATGCCGGATCCGTCCAGACGGTGGAGAAAGGCAGCCGAGGCGGCGCTATGGTCCTGGTCGTAGACGGCGTAGGGGACGGAGTTGAGATCGAAGCTGGCGGCGTAGCCGAAGATCATGCTCTGCAGGATCGGCGGCAGAAAGATGATGAAACGGCTGCGCGGATCCTTCAGGACGGCGAGAAATTCCTTCCGGATAAGGGCCAGGATGCGGAGGAGAGAGGAGCGCATACGATTGGCTCAGGAAAGTTGCTTCCGGGTGGCCAGCCGGGTTAGGATCAACAACGCGGTGGCCATCGCCGCCAGCACCCCCAGGTTCGGCCAGACTACACTTCCAACATCGCCTGCGAGATAGAGGGTTTGCATGAGCGCCACCGCATATCTCGCCGGCAGGGCGTAAGTGATTCCGCGGATGAAGGCCGGCATGCTGCGCAGGTCGTAGATGAACCCCGAGAGCATCATCGCCGGCAGGTAGGTCAGGAGCATGGCCAATTGGCTGGCGAGGAACTGGCTCTTGACCAAGGTGGAGACCAACAGCCCTATGCCCAAGGCAACCAACAGGTAGGTCACCGAGGCGAGGGCGAGCAGGGGAAAGGAGCCGCGGAGTGGCACGTGGAAGAGAAACTGGCCAGCCAAGAGGCAGAGCCCGAAACCGATCAGGCCCAATCCGAAATAGGGGATGAGTTTGCTGAGGAGAAACTCGCCCGCCCGCATGGGGGTGACGAAGAGAGCCTCGAGCGTTCCCCGTTCCCATTCCCGGGCGACAACCATGGCCGTGAGGAACGCTCCGATGATCGTCATCACCAAGACAATCAGGCCTGGAACGATGAAATAATGGCTGTCGTTGGCTTCGTTGAACCACATCCGGTTGGTCACGATCACCTGGCCGACCGGGACCGAGGCACCTGGGCCGGCCTGCGCCGCGCTCCATTGGGCGACCGGTCCCTGGGCGTAAGCTTGCATGATGCGCGCCTGATTCGGGTCAGTGCCGTTGACCAGAATCTGGACTTCCGCCTCACCCAGATGCCAGCGTCGGGTGAAATTGGAGGGAATCAGCAAGGCGCCGTCCACCTTCCGGTCCCGCACTAGTGCTTTCGCCTCGGCCATCGAGTGAACCATTGTCACTGCGAAATAAGGCGACAGTTTGAAGGCCCCGATGAGCGCAACGCTGTCCGAGGAAGCGTCTTCATCGACCGCTGCGACGGAAACCCGGGTGACATCGAGCGAGAGTCCATACCCGAAGAGCAGAATCAGCATCAGCGGGAAAACGACGCCGATGGCGATGCTGCTCGGATCGCGCAGGATCTGCCGCGTTTCTTTGACCGTCAGCGCCCGAATTCGCCGCAATTTTGCCAGCCAGTTCTTCATGACAGCCCCTCCCCGGGTTTGCCCGCCGGCTGGCCGCGCGCCTCCAGCACAATGGCGATGAAGGCGTCCTCCATCGTCGCCGTTCGGCCTGCCTTCTCCGGCGCGCGAGCGCGAAGCTCCGCGGGCGTGCCCTGCGCCAGCACCTTGCCGTTGTCGAGGATCGCGGCCCGATCACAATACTCGGCCTCCGCCATAAAATGAGTGGTCACGATCACGGTCACCCTGTTGGCGGCCAGTGCCGTGATCCGCTGCCAAAATTCGCGGCGGGCGAAGGGATCGGCCCCGCTCGTCGGCTCGTCCAGGAAAAGAATCTCGGGCCGATGCAGGAGGGCGGCGGCCATGGCCAGCCGTTGTTTGAACCCTCCCGGCAATTGCGCACTGGGCAGGTGAACAAACGGTTCGAGTTTGAATTGGCCCGCGGCCCAGGCGATGCGCTCGCGTTTCTTTTCGCCGCCCAGGCCGTAGGCCCGCGCGAAAAAATCCAGGTTCTCGCCGACCGTCAGCTGACCGTAGAGCGAGAATTTTTGCGCCACATAGCCCAGATGCTGCCGGGCCGAGGCGCTGGCCTGGCGCACGTCGACTCCCGCCACCGTCAAGGTGCCCCCGGAGGGGGGCAGAAGCCCGCAGAGCATGCGGAAAGTGGTCGTTTTCCCGGCTCCGTTTGGTCCGAGCAGGCCGAAAATTTCCCCCCGCTTGACGCTGAAACTCACATGATCGACGGCAACAAATTCCCCGAAACGTCGATCGAGATCGCGCACCTCAACCACGATGTCGCCCCGGGCGCCGTCGGCACCGGATTTTTCCGGCTGGCTTTCTTCCGCATGGGTTGGATTCGCTTTCGCTCGTCCCGCCTGGTGCAAAAGCACCATGAATCCATCCTCGAACCGGGCAGGTGTCGGGAGAGCGGCAACGCCGGCGAACGTGCCGGGCGCTGATTCGGCGGAGCCGGCCTGACAGACCAGACGCACCTGCCCGCCCTCCGGCACAGCATCGATAATATCGGGCTCATTCAAAAGCCTGGCTTGGAAATCCCGGGGCTTCATTCCGTCGGGCGGTTGGGCGAGAAAAGTCCGGCCCTGCGCCAGGCGGGAGACTTCCGCCGGCGGTCCCTCCGCCAGCTTTTTCCCCTCATTGAGGACCAGGACGCGTTCGCACGCTTCCGCTTCGTCAAGATAGCTGCTGCTGAGCAACACGGTCAGACCCTCTTTGACCAGCTGGCGGATGATCTCCCAGAGCTCCTGGCGCGAGAGCGGATCGACCCCGACGGTTGGCTCGTCCAAAAGCAGCAATTCGGGGGTGCGGACGAGGGTGCAGGCCAGGCCAAGCTTTTGCTTCATCCCTCCGGAAAGTTTCCCGGCCAGCCGTTTTTGGAATGGATCCAGGCCGGTCATCTCCATCAGGCGGGTGTATTGCGTCCGCCTTGCTTCGGCTGTGACCCCATGCAAATCGGCGTAGAGATCCAGATTTTCCCGGACCGTCAGGTCGTCGTACAGTCCAAATATCTGCGGCATATACGAAATCCGCGACTGGATCGCTTGCGGGTCCCTCGTGGCGTCGATCCCAAGCACGGCGACGTTGCCGCCATCGGCCTTCATCAGCCCGGCCAGGAGACGGAGCAGCGTGGTCTTGCCGGCTCCATCCGGTCCCACCAACGCGGCGAGTTCTCCCTGGCCCATGGAGAAAGAAATGCGGTCGAGCGCCAGCACCGATTCTCCGGTCTCGCGGCGAAAGGACTTGCTGACGCTGTCCAAGCACAATGCCGGAGCGAAAAGGGCGGTCGTCACGGCGAAGAGTCGGTTGCAACTTGCTTGGCGGGCTCCCGCGTAAGCGTTTCCCACCCTCCGCCGAGCGCTTTGTAGAGCGCGATGAGATCCAGCGAAACCGCCTGATCGCTCACCGCCAACTGGTCTTCGGATTGATAGAGCGATCGCTGGGCCTCAAGGACGTCGAGAAAATTGACGCGTCCTGCGGCATACAGACCGTTGGCCATGTCGAGCGAACGGCGGTTTTGGACTACTTCGCCGGCGAGCGCCCGGTGACGGGTTTGTTCCTGGGCATAGCCAACGAGTGCGTTCTCCGCTTCTTGCAGCGAAACCAAGACAGTTTTCTTGTACGTCGCCAGTGCCGCTTCTTGCACGGCGGTTTGAGTTTTAACTTCCGCGCGCACGCGGCCGAAATCAAGCGCCCGCCATTGCAAGCTAGGACCGATCGACCAGAATCGGCTGCCGGGTTCGAAAAAGGTTCCGGTGCTGACGCTTTCCTGCCCGACATCCCCGGTGAGGGAAAGTTTGGGAAACCAGTCTGATTTTGCCACTCCGATGCGGGCAGTTTCGGCCGCCAGTTGCCGTTCGGCCTGGCGCACGTCCGGCCGGCGGAGAAGAAGATCGGACGGCAGCCCGATCGGAACTTCCGGGGGCGCCGGCGGCACCGTCGTAGAGCGCGAAAGTTCGGCCATCAGTTCCCCCGGCTCTCGTCCAAGCAGAACCGCCAGGCCATACATGGCCGCTCGCACGGCGGTATCGAGCGGCGGAATCGCCGCCTGCAGGCCCGCAAGCAAAGCCGCCGCCCGGGTGACATCGAGTTCGTTTGCGACTCCGCTCTGAAAGCGGGCGCGGATGAGTTCCAAGGCTTCCTCCTGAAGTTTGAGGTTTCGCCGCGCGATCTCAAGTCGGAGCTGGTTGCCCCGCAATTCGACGTAGTTCCTCGCCACCTCGGCCAGCAGACTGACCAGCGTGCCGTTGCGGGCCTCGATCGCTCCCTCCCATTCTGCGGTGGCCGCTTCGCGCGCGCGGCGCTTTCCGCCAAAAAGATCGATTTCCCACGAGGCGTCGAAGCCGGCTTTATAAACGCTGTATTCGAAGGGAAAGTTTGGCGGCAACTTCTGCGCACCAATTAAAGGCTGGTTCTGGCTTTGTTTTGCCCTGGCGGCGGAAGCTTCGGCATCGAGCGTGGGCCAAAGATTGGCGACGGTCATTTCCCGCACCGCCCGGGCTTGCCGCAGGCGGGCCTCCGCCACTCGCAAATCCAGATTCGATCGCGCCGCCTGTTGGATGAGAGAGTCGAGCTCGGGATCGTGAAACGACGTCCACCATTCCGAAGTTGCCGCCGCGCTGTCAGTCAGCCCGTTCGACACCGGCGAGCTCCAGCCGGCCGGGGCAGGGGAGGGGGAAGAATGATAGTCTGGGCCGACGGCACAGCCGCCGGCACCGACAAGGCCGGCTGCCGCGATGACTTTGAGGATTGTTGTCCACGACATTGGCTCGGCACCTTTTCTAGGGCTTGCTCTGAACAGCCGGATCTAGCTCGAGGTGTACGGTCGCCGGCATGCCCAGACGCATTTCGTCCAGTGGGTCCTGCACAAAAACGCGGATCTCATAGACGAGGCTGGAGCGCAGCTCCTCAGTCTGAACAGCCTTCGGCGTGAATTCTGCGACGGAGGAAATGAAACCGATCCAGCCGGGAAGCATCCGGCTGGGAAAACTGTCGGCGCTGATCGATGCTTTCATTCCCGTTCGAATCCTGCCCAAATCGGGCTCGGAAATATACGCCCTGATCCACTTTGGATCGGCGATAGCCAGATCAAAGACCGGCCGTTGCGGGGATGCCATCTCGCCGGACTCCATGAGCCTGGAGCGCACCACGCCATCGCATGGAGACAAGAGTGCAGTATCGGCCAGTTGTTTTTGCAGGAACTCGAGTTGAGCTTGTTTCACGCGCAATTGCGCCTCCCCTTGGGCGACGTCCTCCGTCCGTGGGCCGCTTGCGGACAGATCGAAGCCCCTTTCCGCCACGACCAGCCGTGCCTGCGCTGTGTCAAAGGCGGCTTTGGCACTGTCGATGTCTTGCTGGCTGATCGCCCGGCCGGTGGTTAGTCCTGACAGCGCAGTCAACCGCCTCCATTGTTGCTCGGCATAGACCTGTTCCGCTTTGGCCAACGCGACATTGGCCTGGGCCTGCGCGATTTCCTCCGGGCGGCTGCCGTGATGCAGCCTTTCCACCATTGCCTGCAGCCCCTCCACGTCGGCTTGCGCGGCCGCGGTCTGCGGCCTGAGCCGGCTTGTGTCCAGCCGGGCCAGAATCTGCCCGCGCGTGACCTTGTCCCCTTCCTGGACCAGTACTTCGGCGATGCGTTCGCTATTGTTGAAAGCGAGCTCAACCTGGCGCAGATCAACGTTTCCGGTCAGGAGCAGCCGGTTTGGATCTTTTTTTGAGCTTCCCTCCAGGCGTCCCAATCCGAATCCGATCGCGATGGCGGCCAAAATTGCCAGAACCAATCCGCCTGCGACCAGGGCCTTTTTTTTTCCGGACCAAGCCGGCGGTGTTTTCGAGTCCGGCTGTTTGGATGCAGCTGGTTGGGCGGGCGGAACCGGTGGGGTGGTCGCGTCGTTTGGCGGTTTTACGGCGCCGACCGGCGCTTTCTCGCCTGTGGACGGACTGTCGGTTTTGGGATCCATGACAAATTCAAGGAGTTCTCTCGACGTCGATGGATTGGTGCGTTGACGCAATTTGGGACCGTATACGGTGCATGGTTAAACGCGATTGTGCACGACGAGCGGCTCTGCCGAAATGGGGTCCTCACCTTCCCACAGACCTTTGGCTCGATCCGAGCCCACCCATTGGATCCGATGCTTGCACCGATCACGCTTCCTGCGAGACAGCCATCACTTTGTGATTAGGTTTCCGTCCTGATATCGGTCTTGGATCGGCGACGGGACGCCGGGTCTGCTCCGGCTCTGGGGGCCTCCGCAGCCGGCCTTCCTGTCCGACTCTGGGTCGGTTTAGACAAGCGCTACGGTCTCGCAAACTGCTCAAGCAGTTTACCCGCTCAGGACCTTTTCCCAACGGCACCCGGATTGAAGGAGGCTACACTCCAGGAAAAGCACGTAATTTAACCCGATACCCCCACGCGGGAATTAACCGTATTTACCCTTCACCTAGGCATTTCATCCAACAAAAATGAAGTTCTTGACCTTGCCCAAATCACCCCCGCCTCAAGCTCAACGTAAGCCAAATCAACGGACGAACTGTCACCTACTCGCTGAGCTTCTACCTATAAATCCGTGAACACGCCACCCCTAACGTCCGTTAGTAGAATGCCACTACGCTACCACTTCACCACCACTCGACCACTACTCCGCCACCACTACAACGGGTCAGACAAACTCGGCGCGTCGCGGTCCTCACGGGTTGGTTTTTCCGGAAAATCCGGCTATGGTTCGCTTTTCACTGAATGAATCTGATCGAACGCGAACAATCCCCGTGGACCGGCGTTGGGACGCCGGCCTCGCGTTTTTGCGGGACGGACAGCGTGCCCGACCTTCTCAGGGATTGCGCCCGGATGGGGCTGCTCGATGAATTGCGCGAGACGCTTGGAGGCAATGGCCAGACTGACCGGCGAGAGACCGCGCAGGTGGTCCGGGATCTGGTTTACGAACTCGCAGGAGCGAAAAACCGCGATCTCGCGGTGGACGTGCTCATTCATGCCACCGGCGTGGCTGAGTACGATCACCTGAGCCTGCGCGACTATGCCCGCAAGCACGGGCTTTCGCACGAGGGTTTCCGGAAGCACGTCCTGGCGATGCAGCGGCGGCTGAATCTGCCGCGCCGGCCTATGCAATACAGCGATGCGAACTGACGTGCAGCAGCTCGTAGCGGAACTGCCCGGCACAGCCGTTGCTCAGGCCGGCCGGCTCGGCTTGGCGCTGGCACCGCAGATTGACGAAGAAACTTGGGGCCAGCTGATCGCCCATCTCGCCCGCCTGACCCGCACGGCTACCGGGGCCAGACAAACGCTGACGGCCTGGCTGGGCGATGCTTTGGCCTATGGCGAGAATCACTACCGCGGACGAATCGCCACCTGCGCCGGGGCCGCCGGCTTGGAACCGGGCACGTTGCGAAACGCCAAGATGGTCTGCTGCCGCATCCCTCTCTCATGTCGCCATGACGCTTTGTCTTGGACCCATCACTGCGAGGTGGGACTCGCTTTTTCCGATCCCGGCGAGATCGAACGGTGGCTGACGCTGGCTGAGGGGGAAAAGCTATCCACGGCCGCTCTCCGCAAACGCATCCGGGCGCACATCGCCAGCAGGCACCGGACCGGCGCGGTCGCCTGTTCAGTGCGGTCGGCAGAAACCTTCCAGATGATGCGCGAGCTGCGCGCCGTCTGTCGCGTCGTCGTCCAGCACCGCAATCTGGGCCGGAGTTGGTCTCCGGCCACCGCTAGATCCGCTTTGGAGGAGATTCAGCCGCTCACCGATTTTATTGATGCAGTCCGCGTGCGTGCCCTCGGCAGCTCGTCACTGCCGCGCAATCTTCAGGCCAACTGACCGGAGGCCCGGCCTTTACCCGCGAGCCGGCACCACCAACCTGGTGCGGATATGAAAGGCGACTTCGGCCGGGTCGTAATAGACGAAATGCCCGACGCGGTGATGCGGAATGCGCCGGAGTTTCGTCCAATCGCGCAGCGTCCTGATCGACGGTTCCTTGCCTGCGGGGAAAATACCGCTGAGGCGCAGGCCGATTATGTCCGTGAGCTGGCTTTGGGTGGGGGTGAGGATTGAGGGTGTTTCCATACCACTGCTTGCCCGTCAACCGGGGCAAACAGGGGATGGCTGCATTCAGGCCGCAATGGGCGCAGGCGATACCGTGTCGTTTTCGGTGGCCGGTGCGATGGTGGCATGGCCAGGCAAAATACCGAAAAATTGCTCGGCTTCCTGCGCGCTCTTCAAATTGAGGTAGTGACGACGGATGATGCTCTCAGAATTGCCCGCCTGGATGGCCGCCTCGCCGATGGAGCGGAACTTGGCCACGAACATCGAAATAAACGTGTGTCGCATCACGTCGTGGGAGAGAGGGAATTTTTGGGCTACTTTCTCGCGCAGGGATTGGAGCTTTGCCGGAATGATTGGAAACTGGGCCAGAGGGTAAGCACGCAGCCAAGCGGCGAGATTGGGCTGGATCGTGACATTGCGCGGCTCGCGCACTTTTGAGACCTTGGCGTCGATGCAGATCAGGCCGGCATCGAGTTTCACCTGGTCGGCCCGGAGCCGGAGGATTTCGCCGGTGCGGAAGCACGGGCGGAT
>CAYZGG010000117.1:7478-12759 GCA_964477955.1 uncultured Opitutaceae bacterium | reverse complement strand
GACAGGGAGATGTCGCGGAGGATTTCCTTGCGCTCGATTTTCTTCGAGACGCCGATCATCGAGAAGATGATCTTGGGAGCTGAGTCGTTTTGGGCCATGGAAGTCGGAAGGCGGAAAGTAAACCGGAGTGTGTCGAGACCAGCCTGCGACAGACAAGCCCGGAGGGCACGACGGCGCTGAAATCCGCGTCCGCCGCCGGTCAAAACAAGACGCCGGCCACCGGCGGCCCGGCCCGATCCTGCTTTTTCCTGCGGCCGGCCAACATAGCCCCGGAGCCCGGTCACGCGGAAATCCAGAGGGAAGAGCAGGTTGGTAAGCCGGGTGAGTTGGCCGAAAACGCCGATCCCACCTTCAATGGAGCGCGTCGCCCGGGGTTTTCGACTCGACCGGCCCCTCCCGTCGGCTTGGACTGTGCCCTCCACTTCCCTCCCATGAAAAAATACCTCGTCGAGTTCATCGGTACGTTCTTCCTCGTCTTTGTGGTCGGCATGGCGAGTGGTCCCCTGGCTCCGCTGGCCATCGGCGCGACGCTGATGGTGATGATCTTTGCCGGTGGGCACGTCTCCGGCGGACATTTCAATCCGGCGGTGACCCTCGCGGTCTGGCTGCGGGGCAAATGCGAGACGAAGGACGTCGTTCCGTACTGGATCGCGCAACTCGCCGCGGGGACCGGAGCGGCGTTGCTGACCATCGCCCTCAAGGGCAGACCGATGCTCGGCCCCGCCCTGCACCCCGCGGGCGCCTCCTTCATCGTGGAGTTTCTTTTCACTTTCGCGCTGGCCTGGGTCGTGCTCAACACGGCCACCGCCAAGGGCACCGCCGGCAACTCGTTTTACGGCCTCGCCATCGGTTTCACCGTGACGACGGGCGCAGTCGCCGTCGGCGCCATTTCCGGAGGCGCCTTCAACCCGGCGGTCGGGCTCGGCGTCGTGGTGATGGGCGCGGAAAAAATCAGCCAGCTCGGAATCTACGTTGTCGCGGATTTGCTGGGCGGCCTCGTTGCGGCACTTACTTTCAAGTTCGTGAACAGTGAAGGTTGATCCCGGCGGCCTCGGTTGGATTTATCCGGGCCGAATAAAGTTTTCCGCATCGCATAATTCATCGGCCCCGCAGACCGATTTTTATATATTTTTGTATCCAACTGATATTGAATCGGTAGTGATTTAATCCCATCATGGAACGCTATTATTCCCGTCGGCACAAACCCTAGGGTCGATCATTGCAGGGCACCTTTGCTGCTGCGGCCTGTATAACTGTAAATCGTTGCCCAGGAGTTGACCTTTCACACCGGCAATGTCCTTTCATCCCCGCATGCACCGCAAGATCTACTATGCTTTAAAACCCCTCCTGCCGTGGCGCATGCGGATGGGCCTGCGGCGGCTGCTGACCCGGCACAAGCGGGAAACCTTCAAGGCGGTGTGGCCGATCGATCCCCGGACGGCGGCTCCTCCGGCCGGTTGGCCAGGGTGGCCCGAGGGGCACGAGTTCGCGTTTGTCATCACCCACGATGTGGAGGGTCCGGAAGGCCTGGCCAAATGCCGGCAACTGGCGGAGATCGAAACCGAGATGGGGTTTCGCTCCTGCTTTAATTTCATCCCGGAAGGCAGCTACACCGTCCCGGACGAATTGCGTGCCTGGCTGGGCGCCCAGGGTTTCGAGGTCGGGATTCACGATCTGCATCACGATGGGAAGCTGTTCCAATCGCACGGCGCTTTCCGGCTCAAGGCCGCCCGCATCAACCAGTACGCCCGCGAATGGAAGGCCTCCGGATTTCGCGCCGGCTTCATGCTGCGCAACCTGGACTGGTATCACCAGCTCGACATCGCCTACGATGCCTCGACCTTCGACACCGATCCGTTTGAACCGCAGCCCGACGGCGCCGGCACCATCTTCCCGTTCTGGGTGCCCGCACCCGCGGGCCTGACGGAAAAATCCGGCTACGTGGAGCTCCCTTACACCCTGGCGCAAGACTCCACTCTTTTCCTGCTGCTTCAGGAGAAATCGCCGCAAATCTGGCTGAACAAGCTCGACTGGCTCGTTCAGCAGCACGGGATGGCACTGATCAACGTCCACCCGGACTATCTGTGTTTCGACGGGGAAAAACCGAAGCCGCACACCTTCCCGATCGCCTACTACCGGGAGCTGCTCGAACGGGTGCGTTCTCACTATGCCGGCCGCTACTGGCAACCCCTCCCCCGCGAGGTGGCCCGTTTCTGCGCTCCGCTGCAGCCCGTGCACCAGGCTCAGCGCCCCAAACGCATCTGCATGATCACGCATTCGGTCTATTCGGGCGACACCCGGGTCATGCGCTACGCCGAGTCGCTCGTGGCCCGCGGCGACGAGGTGGACGTCCTCAGCCTCCGCCGGTCGCACGACTCGGTGCGGGTGGACATGGTCGGCGGCGTCCGGGTCCATCGCCTCCAGGACCGTTTTGGCAAGACCCAGAAGACCAGGGTGGGGTTTTTGTGGCCGCTGGTGCGTTTCTTCGTGATCTGCTGCTGGTGGCTGACCCGCCAGCACGCCCGGCGGCGCTACGATCTCGTGCACGTGCACAACATCCCGGACTTCCTGGTTTTCGCCGCCTGGTATCCCAAGCTGACGGGAACCCCGGTCATCCTCGACATCCACGACGTGGTGCCGGAGTTTTTTGCCAGCAAGTTCGGCGGGAAGCATTCCGGCCTCCTCTGGCAAAGCCTGAAGTTGATGGAACGGTTTTCCGCGACGATGGCGGATCACATCATCCTGGGCAATCATCTCTGGCTCGACACCTACGCCGTGCGCACCCGCTCGCGCGCCCGGTGCACCGCCATGATCAACAATGTCGACACGAAGGTGTTCCTGCCCGACCCGACCCCGCGCAACGACGGCAAGCTGCTCGTGCTCTTCCCGGGAGGCCTGCAATCCCACCAGGGCATCGACATCGCCATCCGGGCCTTCCCCAAGGTCCTCGCGGAACTGCCCAACGCGGAGTTCCACATCTACGGCGACGGCAACGCCAAGGACGAGCTGATCCGCCTGACCGGCGAACTCGGCCTCCAGGAAAAGGTCCGCTTTTTCACCCCGCTGCCCGTCCGCGAGATCGTCCCCATCATGGCCCGGGCCGACCTGGGCGTCGTGCCCAAACGGGCCGACTCCTTTGGCAACGAAGCCTACAGCACCAAGATCATGGAGTTCATGTCAGTCGGCGTCGCCGTGGTCATCTCGAACACGAAGATCGACCGCTACTATTTCGACGAGTCGGTCGTGCGCTTCTTCGAGTCGGGCAACATCGATTCCCTCGCCCGCAACCTGATCGAGCTGCTCCGCAACGAACCGCTCCGCCGCCGGCAGATCAAGAACGCCCTCGCCTACGCGGCGGCCAACAGCTGGACCTCCCACAAACACGAGTACCTGCGTCTCGTCGACGGCATGAGTTCGAGCGTGACCCTGGTCCCGTGGGGCAATATCACGACCTACTATCCCCCTCCGCTTGACTGAACCAACCCGCCCCGCCCGGTGCGCCCCGACCGACTGATCACCCTGGGCCTGTTCCGCCCCTGCCGGCGCGCACTCGCCGGCCCCTTGCCGGCCCGGCGCCTCCCCGTGCTGATGTACCACGGCATCGCGGACGATCCGGAGCCGGACTTCTCCCCCTACTACAAGGTCTGCACCTCGCCCCGCCGCTTTGCCGCGCACCTGCAATGGCTCGCGGACCACGGCTGGCGCGGCGTGACGCTGACGGACGGCCTCGCCGCGTTGGAATCAAACCGGGCGGAAGCCGGCGGGACGGAAAAACGGGTCGCCATTACCTTCGACGACGGATTCCGCGATTTTTTCACCGCGGCGTTTCCTCTGCTCCGCCAACATGGTTTTTCCGCAACGATGTATCTGCCGACCGATTTTATCGGGGACGAGCGCCGGTCCTTCAAAGGTCGCGAATGCCTGACCTGGGCCGAAGTGCGGGAGTTGCATGGCGCGGGCATCGAATTCGGCTCCCACACGGCCAGCCACCCGGAGCTCGTGCGCCTCGACTGGCCGGAAATCGAGGCCGAACTGCGTAATTCGCGCGCCACCCTCGAGTCCCGGCTGGCCGCACCGGTCCGCGCTTTCGCCTATCCTTTCGCCTTCCCCCAGGCCGACCGGACATTCGTGGCCGGGTTTCGCCAGGTCCTGCGCACGACCGGCTATGCCACCTGCGTCACCACCGGGATCGGCACGGTCGGCCCCGGCGACGATGCCTTGCAGCTCTGCCGGCTGCCCGCGAACGACTGCGACGACGACGCCCTCTTCGCCGCCAAACTCGAAGGCGCCTACGACTGGATGGGCCGGCCGCAGTGGTGGTTCAAGGCCTTGAAGCACCGGACCGCCCCGCGCCGCCCACGCCCCGCCATCTGACCCCGGCGGCTCCGCTCGCACCCACCCGGCGGTCCAGCAAAGTTTCTTGATTAAATCGCCGCGGAACCGAATCTGCCCCCTTGCCATGAGCGAAATTTCCTACGTGCCTTCCGAGCATCGCCGCAACCTCGCGGTCAGGCTCTGGCGCGCCGTCGGATCGGTGCTCGACCCGCGCTCCTACCTGCATGTTTTCCGGCTGATCCATTTCTACGGTTACAGCCACGTCCAGCAACGGGCGCGCATGCAGATCGGCCCCGGCACGGGGATCGCGCCCAACGTCTCCCTGCGCTGCGGACACCTGATCAGCATCGGGCGCGACTGCCACCTCGGCGAACGCAGCTACCTGTGGGCCGGGCCCAGCACGGGACGCATCATCATCGGCGACCTGGTCTCCCTCGCCCCGGAGGTTTTCCTCACCACCTCCGACTACCAATTCAAGGCCGGCACGCCTTTTCGCCAACAACCCCAGATCGAAAAGGACATCGTCATCGGCAATGATGTCTGGCTGGGCACGCGCGTGGTCGTGACCGCCGGCGTGCGGATCGGAAACGGCTGCATCGTCGGCGCCGGCTCGGTGGTCACGCAGGATCTGCCCGACAACTCGATCGCCGTGGGTGCACCCGCCCGCGTGGTGAAAACCCGCCAACCCTGACCCGATCATGCGTGCCGACGTAGCGATCCTGATCGTCACCTACAATTCCGAACGCCAGATCGCCGCCTGCCTGGAAAGCGTGCTCGCCCAGCGTCGCGCCATCACCCAGCAGATCGTCGTCGTCGACAACGCTTCGACCGACGGCACCGTCGCGCTGATCCGCGCCCGGTTTCCCGCCGTCCACCTCGTCCTGCCGGGACGCAATCTCGGCTTCGCCGCCGGCGTCAACCTCGCCGCCCGCGAGTCCGATGCGGA